>NZ_JAUANU010000010.1:0-216391 GCF_032190535.1 Cupriavidus sp. SZY C1 | reverse complement strand
GGGGGGGGGGGGGGGGGGGGGGGGGGCGCCCCCCCCCGCGGGGGGGGGGGGGGGGGGGGGGGGGGGCCCCCCCCCCGGCCGCGCAAGATGCCAAGATGCGGGTGTCGCGGTTTGGACCGCTGGCCCTCACCCCCAACCCCTCTCCCGCATGGCGGGAGAGGGGAGCAAACCGGCGACGTTGCGTTACGTCGCCATGTACCGACTCAAGCGAACGTATCCACCTCGCCCCGTGCCAGCGGGCGCGGGGTGCGGGGGGTGGCGGCGACCGGGGTGGCTGGTTCGTTGCCGAAGCCCGTGGTCTGGCCAAAGCTGCTGCCGCTGGCCTGGCGTTGCGGCTGCTGTTGCTGGCCGCCCGAGTTGGCCTGGGCAAAGCCGTCGGCGCCCACCGAGGTCTGGCCGAGCTGGATGCCGGCTTCGGCCATCGACGTGCGCAGTTGGGGCAGCGCCGCTTCCACGGCGGCGCGCACGGCCTGGTGGGGCGATACGAACTGGGCCTGGGCCTGGTCGTTGACCACGTTCAGCACCACCTTCAGCGGGCCCAGGTTGGGCGGGTTCAGGTCCAGCTCGGCGGTCTGGTTGCCTTGCGTCGACAGGCGCACCATCTGCTGGCCCAGCGCCTGCGACCACTGGCTGTCGCCGACGTTCGGCGCGATGACCGGGCGGGCTGCTGCGGCGGCGGCGCTGGCATGGCCGGCGTGGTTCGGGGCCTGGGCCGCCGCCAGGGCGGATGCCAGCGTGGCGGCGCTGCTGCTGTTGGTGGCGCCCGTGTCGGCGGCCTCGCCGGTGCGGGCGGCGGCCTGCGCGGCGGCGAACGGCGTGGCGGACGGCTGGCTTGACGGAGCAGCCTGCGTGTTGTCCGCGATGGTCGGCGCCGGCTGGTTCGACTGGCCGAGGTTGCCCTGCTGCTGGCCGGCGCCCTGGCCGCCTGCGTGCTGCGGCGCGCCTTGAGCGGGTGCGGCGGTGGTGGCCGCGGCCAGCTTGTCGGCCGTGGTTGGCGAGGCGTTCTGCAGCGCGGCGCGTTGCTGGGCGATCAGCGCCAGCGTGTCGCCCGCGTTCGGCACGCTGCCCTTGGGGGCTTCCGTGACGATGCCGGCCGGCACGTTGGCGTCCACCTGCGCCTGCAGCGCGGCGGCGTCCGGTGCGGCGGCCGGCGCGGCGTTGGCTGCGGTGGCGGGTGCCGTGGCGGCAGGCTGGCCGGGCAGTCCCGGCAGGCCGGTCAGCGCGGTGCCATCGGCGCCGGCGCCGGTGGGCTGGGCCTGCTGCGGATTGGGCAGCGGGGCCAGCAGCGCGGCGGCGGCCAGTGCGGCGGCCACGGCGGCGGCGTCGGCGCTGGCCGTGGCCGTGTCGTCCTTGTCGGCCGTCTCGGGGTCGGCAGCGTCCGCCGTATCGGCCGCGCCATCCTTCTTCGCCACCTTGGCGTCGTCCTGCTTCGGCAGCGCGTTGTTCGTGCCGGCCTGCTCGGGCTGGGGCTTCTGGGTGTTCTGCCCGGCATCGGGCTTGCTGTCCCTGGCGGGCACCTTGGCCTGCTGGGCGGCCGGCTGGCCGTCCTGGCGCGCGCGCGTCAGCGTGTCCTTGAACAGGTTGGCATCGGCGCCCTTGCCGCCGGCGTCCGGCGACTTCAGGCTGTTCAGGGCTGCGGCGGCGTTGCCGGCCAACTGGCTGATATCGATCATGGTGGTATGGGGCAGGTCAGTTGTGGCCGCTTGCCGGCTGGCGGGCGATGCGGGCGGCGTATTCGTCGTTGGCGCGCTGTTCGCGGCGCGTGGCTACCTGCTGCTCGCGCGTCTCGGCGCGCGTGATCAGCGTGTCGAACGAGTTCTGGCGGCGCTTCTGCTGCTGCCAGTGGGTGCGGCCGGCCAGCAGGTCGGCCTCGGCCTTGGCCAGCGTTGCCGTCTGCTGGCGGATGGCGTGGTCCAGCGAATCCAGGAAGCGCGAGAAATCCTGCCAGCGGCTGGACGTCATGCCCTCGGCGGCAATCGCCTGCATGCGCGCGCGGTACTCGTGGCGGTACTCGGTCAGCGCGTGCAGTTGCTGCTCGGCCTGCGTGCGCAGCCCCTGCAGGCGGCCCAGCTCGCGCGCGGCCTTGTCCGTGTTGTCCTGGGCGATGTCGGCCAGCGTGTTCAGCGGCGAAGTCTTAGCCATGGTGGGTTGCTCCGATGGTCGCGTGCAGCTGGGCAATCGACGCCTCGTAGTCGGCGCGCTCGTGGATGTCCTGCTGCAGGAATGCCTCCATGCGCGGATGCAGGCGGATCGCGAGGTCCAGCTCCGGGTCGTTGCCGGGCACGTAGGCGCCGACGCTGATCAGGTCGCGATTGCGCTGGTAGCGCGACATCAACTGCTTGAACCGCCGCACGGAGGCAAACTGCGGCGGCTCGATCAGCGCGGTCATGGCGCGGCTGATCGACGCTTCCACGTCAATGGCCGGGTAGTGGCCGGCCTCGGCCAGGCTGCGGGACAGCACGATATGGCCGTCCAGGATGGCGCGGGCCGAGTCGGCGATCGGGTCCTGCTGGTCGTCGCCCTCGGTCAGCACCGTGTAGAACGCGGTGATCGATCCGCCGCCCTCGGGGCCGTTGCCGGTGCGTTCCACCAGCGTCGGCAGCTTGGCGAACACCGACGGCGGGTAGCCCTTGGTGGCGGGCGGCTCGCCGATGGCCAGCGCAATCTCGCGCTGGGCCATCGCGTAGCGGGTCAGCGAATCCATGATCAGCAGCACGTGCTGGCCCTTGTCGCGGAAGTACTCGGCCAGCCGCGTGGCGTAGGCCGCGCCCTGCATGCGCAACAGCGGCGAGCAGTCGGCCGGCGCCGCCACCACCACTGACCGCTTGCGGCCTTCCTCGCCCAGGATGTTCTCGATGAATTCCTTCACTTCGCGGCCGCGCTCGCCGATCAGGCCGACGACGATCACGTCGGCGTTCGTGTAGCGCGCCATCATGCCCAGCAGCACCGACTTGCCCACACCCGAGCCCGCGAACAGGCCCATGCGCTGGCCGCGGCCCACGGTCAGCATGCCGTTGATGGCGCGCACGCCGGTGTCCAGCACCGTTTCGATCGGCGCGCGCATCAGCGGGTTGATCTGGGCGCCCGACAGCGGCACCTCGCTGGCGGCCGTGATCGGGCCCAGGCCATCGAGCGGACGGCCGGCGGCGTCGAGCACGCGGCCCAGCAGGCCGTCGCCCACGGGCAGCCGCTTGGAGCCCGGCTCGCGCGGCGCGCTCACGCCCTTGGGCAGCGGCGACGGTTCCAGCGGATAGACGCGCGCGCCCGGCACCAGGCCGGCCACGTCGGATTGCGGCATCAGGTAGAGGCGGTCGGCGCCAAAGCCCACCACTTCGGCCTCGGCCGTGCGCGGCCCGCCATGCGAATGCTGGCCCGCCGGCAGTTCGATCAGGCAGTCGCTGCCCACGGGCATGCGCAGGCCCACGGCTTCCAGCACCAGACCGGCGGCGCGCGTCAGGCGGCCACAGGTGCGCTTGCTGTCGATCTCGGCGATGCTCGACGACGCGGACGCCAGCGCGTCGCGCCAGCGGCCGGTGTGCGCGGCGGCGGCGTCGGGGGCGGGGGCGGCGGCCGGGGTGTCATGCATGGGGCGGCTCCCACGGGTCGTTGCGGCCCAGCGCCTTGATCACGCGCTCCCAGCGCGTGGCCAGCGTGCCGTCCAGTTCGCCGCTGGCCGCGCTGGCGATGCAGCCGCCACGTGCCACGGCGGGGTCGGCGCGCAGCGTCCAGCCGGCGGCCTGGAGTTCGCCCTGCAGGTGGGTTTCCACCAGCGCGACATCGTCGGGATTGAGCAGCAGGCACGGCGCGCCAGACAGCGGTGGCTCGGCGTTGATCAGTTCGCGCGCGGCGGGCACCAGCGCGGCGGGGTCGATTTCCATCGTCTTGCGCACCAGCTGGCGCGCCACGTCCAGCGCCAGCGAGATCAGCGCATCGGCAATCTCGGTATCGACGCGGCCCAGCGCGTCGCGGAAGTTGCCGGCCAGCTCCTGCAGCCGGGCCGCTTCGCTGCGGGCCGATTCGAGGCCGCGCGCGTAGCCTTCGCGGTGGCCGTCGCCGTAGCCCTGCGTCTGCCCCTGCGTGTAGCCCTGGGCGTAGCCTTCCTTGCGGGCGCCGTCGCGCATGGCGTCGAGCGCGGCGAAGTCGATCGGCGGCGGGGGCGGGGGCTCCACCGGCAACTGCGCGGCCAGCACCTTCTTCAGGGCGTCGCGCGGGTCGAGCGATTCGGGCTGCCAGCGCTTCCAGGCGTCGCCGCCGGTGTGGCGGCGCCCGGGCGGCTCGAAGCCCTGGAAGCCTTCGTCGCTGCGGTGAAGGTTGCCGAGGCCGCGCGGCGCCTGCGGCGTGCCGCCCGCGTCGCGCATGTCGTGCATGTCGCGCATGTCGGACCGGTCCGGCGTGCGGCCGCCCTGGCCGCTGCCGGGCGCCGCAGGCGCGCCGAAGAACCCCGGGTCGCCGCGGCCCGGGCCGCGGCCTGCGGCAAAGCCGCGTTCAAACGTAGGCATCGTCGCCTCCGCCAATCTGGATTTCGCCGGCCTCGGCCAGGCGTCTCACCACCTGCAGGATGGCCTTCTGCTCGGCCTCCACCTGCGACACGCGCACCGGACCCAGCGCGTCCAGGTCCTCGCGCAGCATCTCGCCGGCCCGGGTCGACATGTTGCGGATGAACTTGTCGCGCAGCTCCTGCGGCGCGCCCTTGAGCGCGACGATGAGCGATTCGGTGGCGATTTCCTTGAGCACGCGCTGGATGCCGCGGTCGTCCACTTCCAGCAGGTTCTCGAACAGGAACATCTCGTCGATGATCTTCTGTGCCAGGTCGGCGTCGTGCGTGCGCACGCCGTCGATGACCGCTTCCTCGTGGGCCGTGCTCATCAGGTTGATGATCTCGGCCGCCGTGCGTACGCCGCCCATGCGGCTGCGCTTCAGGCTCTGGCCCGCCAGCAGCTTGGTCAGCACGTCGGTCAGTTCCTGCAGCGCGCCCGGCTGCACGCCGCCGAACGTGGCAATACGCAGCACCACGTCGTTGCGCAGGCGCTCGGTGAAGAAGCCCAGCACCTCGGACGACTTCTGGCGGTCCAGGTGGATCAGGATCGTGGCGATGATCTGCGGGTGCTCGTCCTTGATCAGCTCGGCCACCGACGTGGCTTCCATCCAGTTCAGCGAGTCGATGCCGCCGCCCGGGTCGCGGGCTTCCAGGATGTCCTCGATCACGGACAGCGCGCGTTCCTCGCCCAGCGCCTTGTTCAGCACGCTCTTGATGAACGAGCTGGAGTCCACGTTCAGCGCCAGGTACTGCTCGGTCTCGCCGCGGAACTCGGCCAGCACCTCGGCCATTTCCTCGCGGGTCACGGCCGACAGGTTGGCCATGGCCGAGCCCAGCTGCTGCACTTCGCGCGGCGACAGATGCTTGAAGACCTCGGCGGCCGAATCCTCGCCCACCGCCATCATCAGGATGGCGCTCTTCTGCAGGCCCTTCTCGGGCGCTCCCTTGTTAGCCTTCGTCATTTGCCATCCAGGTCTTGATTACGCTGGCGACCAGGCGCGGGTCGCGTTGCGCGGCGTCGCGCACCAGGGCGAGATCGCTTTCGTATTTGGCCGCCAGGCGCAGCACTTCCGGATTGGTTTCCTCTTCCGGCGGCGGCAGCGCGGCGTCCGCTGCGGCGGCGTCCGCGGTGTCGATCGTGGGCGGCAGCGGCGGCGCGGTGTACTTGCGCAGCACCGGACGCGCCACCTTGAACCACAGGAACATCGCCAGCAGGGCCAGCAGCAGGTAGCCAACGCCGGTCTTGGCCAGGTCGATCATCTGCGGCTGCTTCCAGAGCGGCAGTTCCGGTTCCTTGTTGTTCTCGGCCGTGAACGGGCTGTTGACCACGTTCAGCGAATCGCCGCGCTCGGCGGAAAAGCCCATCGCTTCCTTGGTCAGGTTCTCGATCTGGGCCAGTTCCTTGGCGCTCAGCGCCTCGGTGACCGGCTTGCCCTTGGCGTCCACCTTGCTGCGGTAGTTCACGACCACCGCCACCGACAGGCGCTTGACGCCGCCCGGGGCCTGCTGCACGTGGCGCACGGTGCGGTCCAGCTCGTAGTTGGTGGTGGCGTCGCGGCGGTTGCTGCTCGGGCCGGTCTTCTCGGCCGTCTGCGTGGCCTGGTTGGCCTGCGCCTGGGCCGGCGGATTCGGCTGGCCGGGCTGGCGCGGCGGCTGCGGCGTGGTCACCGGGGCCACGGCGGCGGCTGGCGGCTGGTTCGACAGCGCGCCGGGCACGCCGCCGACGGCCGAGCCGCCCTGCTGGTTCGATTCGCTGGTCTGCTGGCTGCGGATGGCAGCCTTGGTCGGGTCCTGGTTCGGCTTGAAGCTTTCGTCGGTGTGCTCGACCGACGAGAAATCGATGTCGGCCGTGACCTGGGCGTGGACGTTGTCCTTGCCCAGGATCGGCAGCAGGATCGATTCCACGCGCTTCACGTACGCCTGTTCCACCTGCTGCACGAACTTGAGCTGGGTGGCGTCCATCGAGCGGTCGTTGCTGCCCGAGAGCAGGTTGCCGTGCTGGTCGACGATGGAAATGGACTTGGGCGTCAGTTCCGGCACGCTGGACGACACCAGGTGCGTGATGGCGGCCACCTGGCCTTCATCGACGGCGCGGCCCGGGTAGAGCTGCAGCACCACCGACGCGGTGGGCTTCTGGCGCTCGCGCACGAACAGCGTGGGCTTGGGGATGGCCAGGTGCACGCGGGCCGACTGCACGGCGCCGATGGATTCGATCGAACGGGCCAGCTCGCCTTCCAGGCCGCGCTGGTAGTTCACCTGCTCGGCAAACTGGCTGATGCCGAACTTCTGGTTGTCCATCAGTTCCATGCCCGTGGTGCCGCTCTTGGGGAGGCCCTGGCTGGCCAGGCGCAGGCGCGTCTCGGCCACCTTGTCGGCCGGCACCATCACCGCACCGCCGCCTTCGGCGAACTTGTACGGGACGTTCATCTGCTGCAGCGACTGGATCACCGCGCCGCCGTCGCGTTCGGACAGGTTCGTGTACAGGACCTTGTAGTCGGGCTGGCGCGACCACATCACGCCCACGGCGATGGCGGCAACCAGCGCCGCGCCGCCCAGCATCAGCGGAAGGCGCGGGTTGCCCTTGAGTTTTTCGACCAGGGCCGCGCCGTTCGGCAGGGTGGCGGCCGCGTTCATGCGCGCATCTCCGGCTTGGCCGGGCATACCCTGCCCTTACCACTCTGGCCTTCGCTGCCGTTAATCATTCCGGCACGGCTCACATTACGCTGCAGACAAAACACGCGCACTCCCCGCGATAGTTGATGTTCCCTGGCCGTGGGCGGTAAGGCAAAAACGCGGCGAACCGCCAGATCCGGCACGGTAGCGATGATCGGTCAGACGGCTGATGGACAATCGGCTGAATAGGCCATGTTTTCCCGCCGATTTCAGCCTTTGGGAGGAGGCGGGCCGCCAGTACAGTGCGAGGGCTGAAACAGGGACCGACGTGACGTTTTCGGCACGTTGGGCGACTTCAGGTCGCATTTCCCCCTGTCTCCCCTTCATCCAACCTGTACGAGCCATGACCATTTCCTCTATCGAAGGCATGCTCCAGCAACTGCGCGGCCTTGCGCAGGTGGCTGGCGGCGGCACCGCGTCCCAGGCCACGGCGGCGGCGTCCACGTCCGGCTTTGCCGGCGAGCTGCAACGATCGCTGCAACGGCTGAACACCAGCCAGGAACGCGCCTACGGCCAGGCCGAGGCATTTGAAGTGGGCAAGCCCGGCGTGTCGCTGAACGACGTGATGATCGACATGCAGAAGGCCAACATTTCGTTCCAGACGGCCGTCCAGGTACGCAACCGCCTGGCGGCGGCGTACCAGGAAATGATGAACATGCCGGTGTAAGCCCGCGCGGCACGGCAGCAGTACGGATTTCCAGAGCACAGAAGGAACGCCATGGCGACACAGAACATGACGGTTGACGATGCCATGCAGCTCGCGGCCAACGCCTGGGTGCAGGGCAACCCCGCCCAGGCGGCCGACATCGCGCGGCAGATCCTGGCGAACCGGCCCGGCCATGTGGGTGCCCGCCATCTGGACCTGACGATCCGGCACGGCGTGAACCACCTGCAGTTCACCGCCATCGGGCTGCACCGGCCCGACCTGTACGACATCGGCGACTTCAGCTACGGCGTGCCGGCCGTGTTCCCGCACAACCAGGCGGACCAGCCGGCGCGGCTGCGCGTGGGCCGCTATTGCACGATCGCGCACGACGTCAAGGTCATCCTGGGCAGCTACCACCGCCACGACTGGCACACGATCTACCCGTTCACGGCGCCCAACTTCGGCACGCTGTTCCGGCCGGCCCGGCCCGTGCCGGACTTCTCGTCCACGCGCGGCGGGGTCAGCATCGGCAACGACGTCTGGATCGGCGCGCATTCGGTGATCCTGTCGGGCGTGACGATTGGCGACGGCGCGGTGATCGGCGCCGGCTCGGTGGTGTCGCGCGACGTGGGCGCCTACGAGGTCTGGGCCGGCAATCCCGCCCAGTTCGTCAAGCGCCGCTTCGACGAGGCCACCAGCGCCCGGCTGCACGCGCTGCGCTGGTGGGACTGGCCGAAAGAGGAAGTGGAAGCCAGCATCGGCTGGATCATGAACGAAGGCGGCCCCGCGCTGGACAAGCTCGCGCAGCACAAGGCCGCGATGATCCACAAGATGCGCGCCACCACCAAGGGCGAGCGCATCGTGGCCGGTGCCAGCGGCATCGTCCGGCTGCGGCTGCCGCAGCAGTGGAAGGCCGGCGCGCCCACCTGGGTGGTGCTGCATGGCTCGCTGGGCTCGATCGACGGCGTGAAGGACTTCGAGGCCGCCGCGCCCGGCGTCAACCTGGTCTTTGCCGACCTGCCGGGCTCGGGTGCGTCGTGGTACCCGGCCGACTACTCGGCCGAAGGGTTCGCGCGCGAGCTGCGCCCGGCCATCGACCAGGCCATCGACGGCGACTACCGCATCGTGGGCGTCAGCTTTGGCGGCGCGGTGGGCCTGGCGATGGCGCGCGACAACCGCCGCTGCCAGGGCGTGCTGCTGCTGGACACGCCGTTCGAGGCGAAGAAGCTCTGGCACAACCACCAGTTCCTGCGCGGCGCCATTGCCAGCGACCCCGACAACCAGCACGTGCGCCGCTTTGCCTGGGAAATCTACGGCGTCACCGAGCACGCGCTGACCGAGCGCACCTACTGGCACCTGCTGGACGACCTGCCCACGCCGGTGCAGGTGCTGACCGGCGACGTGCCGATGCACCCGCCGCGCCGCACCGCCAAGGTGGCGTGCTGCCTGGACAAGGAAGACCTGGCCGCGCTGCGCCGCCGGGGGATTGGCGTGCAGCAGGTGGCCGGCGGCCACGACCTGATCCACGACAACCCCGCGGCAGTCGTCAAGGCCATGGACGCGTTCGCGGCCGAGGCCGTGGCCGCCGCCTGATCCGCCACTACAACGGACCTGCCCACCATGCCGGGGCAGGCCAGCATGAGTCATGGGAATGAGCAAAGAATCTCTACGCGCAAAGATTGCCGGTCTCGTCGAAGAGTACGCGGCACTGGTCCAGAGCGAGACGCCGGGCTTCCGGCCCGGTGAAACCGTCATCCCGCCGTCGGGCAAGGTGGTGGGCGCCCCGGAAATGAAGGCGATGGTCGAGGCGTCGCTGGACGCCTGGCTGACCACGGGCCGCTTCAACGACGCGTTCGAGCAGCGGCTGGGCCAGCTGCTGGGCGTGAAGCACGTGCTGACGGTCAACTCGGGCTCGTCGGCCAACCTGGTGGCGTTTGCCACGCTGACGTCGCCGCGCCTGGGCGATCGCGCCATCCGCCCCGGCGACGAGGTGATCGGCGTGGCCGCCGGCTTTCCGACCACGGTCAACCCGATCCTGCAGTGCGGCGCCGTGCCGGTGTTCGTCGACGTGGAACTGGGCACGTACAACGTGGACGCCAGCCGCATCGAGGCCGCCATCACGCCGCGTACCAAGGCGATCATGCTGGCCCACACGCTGGGCAACCCGTTCAACCTGGACGTGGTGACGGCGCTGTGCCGCAAGTACAACCTCTGGCTGGTGGAGGACTGCTGCGACGCGCTGGGCGCCACCTACAACGGCCAGCTGGTCGGCACGTTCGGCGACATCGGCACGCTGAGCTTCTACCCGGCCCACCACATCACGATGGGCGAGGGCGGCGCGGTGTTCACGAACAACCACGCGCTAAAGACCATCGCCGAGTCGTTCCGCGACTGGGGCCGCGACTGCTACTGCCCGCCGGGCAAGGACAACACCTGCAACCGGCGCTTCTGCTGGAAGCTCGGTAACCTGCCCGAGGGCTACGACCACAAGTACACGTACTCGCACCTGGGCTACAACCTCAAGATCACCGACATGCAGGCCGCCTGCGGCCTGGCGCAGATCGACCGCGCCGAGGGCTTCATCGCCGCGCGCCGCCACAACTTCAGCTTCCTGCGCGAGCGCCTGGCCGCCTGCAGCGAGATGCTGATCCTGCCCGAAGCCACGCCGAACTCGGACCCGTCGTGGTTCGGCTTCCCGGTGACGCTGCGGCCCGAGGCCAACGTGCGCCGCACCGACGTGGTCACCTACCTGGACCAGTACCGCATCGGCACGCGGCTGCTGTTCGCGGGCAACCTGACGCGCCAGCCGTACATGATCGGCCGCAACTACCGCGTGGTGGGCGACCTGACCAACTCGGACATCGTCATGAACGACACGTTCTGGCTGGGCATCTATCCGGGGCTGTCGGAGTCGATGCTCGACTTTGTGGGCGAGAAGCTCGAACAGTTCTTCGGCATCGGATTCTGACCATGCAGTGCGAGGCGCTGGCGCTGCCCGGCTGCTTTCTGCTGCACGGCGCCCGCCTGGGCGACGCGCGGGGCGACTTCATGAAGCTGTTCCACGCGCCCACGCTGGCCGCCCAGGGGCTGGAGACCGCGTTTGCCGAATCGTACGTGTCGACGTCCCACGCGGGCGTGACCCGTGGCATGCACTTCCAACGGCCGCCGCACGACCACGCCAAGCTGGTGAGCTGCCTGACCGGCCGCGCGCGCGACGGGCTGGTGGACCTGCGGCGCGGCTCGCCGACCTTTGGCCGCAGCCTGAGCCTGATGCTCAGCGCCGACGTGCCGGCCATGCTCTACATCCCGCGCGGCATCGCGCACGGCTTTGCCGCCCATGTCGACGACACGCGGCTCTGGTACCTGGTTTCCAGCGTGCATGAGCCGGCGGCCGACGCCGGCATCCATGTGGACGACGTCGGCATCGACTGGTGGGACGGTGCGCCCGCGCTGGCCGGCGCCACGCCGATCCTGTCGCCGCGCGACACCGCGCACCCGTCGCTGGCCGCGTACCTGGCCCACACCGACTTTTCCTGAACCGCCATGCCGACCGTCTTGCTGACCGGTGCATCGGGCTACGCGGGCGGCGCCATCCGCGACGTCCTGCGCCAGGCCGGAATGACCGTGCTGACCGCCGGCCGCCGTGCCGATGACGACCTGCCGTTCGATCTGCTGCGGCCCGACCGCCTGCCCGCGCTGCCCGCCGGCATCGACGCCTGCGTCCATGCCGCCGCCGCCAACGAGGTGCTGTGCCGGCAGGACCCGCTGGCCGCGTTCACGGCCAACGTGACCGCCACGCGCGCGCTGGCCGGCCGGTTGCGCGACGCGCAGGTCGGCCACGTGGTCTACCTGTCCACGTTCCACGTATTCGGCCGCCCGGCCGGCCGGCTCGACGAGACCGCCGAGCCGGTGCCGGCCAACGACTACGGCCTGACCCATCTGCTGGCCGAGCACCTGCTGCGCGCCCAGCCGTTTCGCACCACCGTCATTCGCCCGGCCAATCTGTTCGGCACGCCGGCCGACTGGTCGACGTTCAACCGCTGGACGCTGGCTCCGTTCGACTTCATGCAGCAGGCGCTGCGCGACGGCGCGGTGCGGCTGCTGTCCGACGGCTCGCCGGTGCGCTGCTACGTCTCGCTGGAGCGGCTGGCGGCGGCGGTCGTCCAGGGGCTGCAGGGCCACCTGCCGCCCGTGACGCACGTCTCCGGCCAGCCGTGGGGCATGGACGCGCTGGCGCGGCTGTGCGCCGGCGTGGCCGCGCAGGCCAGCGGGCGCGACGTGCCGGTATCGCTCGGCACGCACGGGCCCGCGGAAGCGGCCTACACGTTCGGCTCGGGGCACTGGGCCGATGAAGCCGACGCAGAAGGCGAAGGCGAACGGTCGCGCATGGCGACGTTCGCGCGCCACGTCGCCGACAGACTGCTGCAAGACAGCAAGGCAGGAACACCATGAACCGGATCTCCACGCTGGCGAAGATCTCGCCGCTGGCCGACATCGAACGCTCGGTGCGCGGCAACCACGTGGCCGTGGGCGACGACGTGACCATCGACAGCTTCGTCAAGATCAAGTTCGCGGGCGGCGACGGCAACGTCGAGATCGGCCCGCGCTGCTACCTGAACTCGGGCGTGGTGATCTACTCGGGCAATGGCGTGCGGATGGGGGAGGGCGTGCTGATCGCGGCCAACACCACGCTGGCGCCGACCAACCACGAGTACCGCTCGCGCGAACGTACGATCATCGCGCAGCGCTTCATGCCGTCGCGCGGCGGCATCGTGATCGGCGACGACTGCTGGATCGGCGCGAACTGCGTGCTGCTGGACGGTACCGTGCTCGGCACGGGCTGCGTGGTGGGCGCCGGCACCGTGCTCAAGGGCGAGTGGCCGGATTACGCGGTGATCGCTGGCAATCCGGCCCGCATCGTCAAGTATCGCGACTAACGAACGCGTCGAGCTGGGCCTCGGTGACGGCGCGCGCCTGGGCGGGCGATGCCTGCACCTGGCGGTACCAGTCGGCCGTGGCCAGCAGGGCGCGGTCGAGCGTCCAGCGCGGCTGCCAGCCGAGCGTGCGCATGGCCTTCGACGAATCCAGATACAGATAGCCGGCCTCGTGGGGCGCCGCCGCGCGCATCGCGGCATCGAGTTCCCAGCGCAGTTGCGGCCAGTGACGCTGCAAGCCTTCCAGCACGGCCTGGACGGGCCGGTTGTCGCTGGCGGCCGGGCCGAAGTTGAAGGCGTCGGCAAAGGCGGCCGCGTCGTCGCCGAGCAACCGGGTGCCGAGCAGCAGGTAGCCGTGCAGCGATTCCAGCACGTGCTGCCACGGCCGTGTGGCTTCCGGATGGCGGATGCGCAGCGGCTGGCCCGCCGCCGCGGCGCGCGCGGCATCGGGGATCAGCCGGTCGGCCGACCAGTCGCCGCCGCCGATCACGTTGCCGGCGCGGGCGCTGGCCAGATGCTGGCTGGCCGACGCCAGGAACGCACGGCGATAACTCGCTACGACCAGCTCCGCGCCGGCCTTGCTGGCGCTGTAGGGGTCATGGCCGCCGAGCGGATCGGTCTCGCGGTAGCCCCAGAGCCATTCGCGGTTCTCGTAGCACTTGTCGGTCGTGACGACCACCACGGCGCGCACCGACGGATTGGCGCGCACCGCTTCGAGCACGTTGACGGTGCCCATCACGTTGGTCGACCACGTATCGACCGGCGTGCGGTAGCTTTCGCGCACCAGCGGCTGGGCGGCCAGGTGGAACACGATCTCGGGCTCGGCCGCCTGCATGGCCTGCTGCAGGCGCGCGGCGTCGCGGATATCGGCGACGTGGTGCGCGTGCAGGTCGCGGGCGACATCGGCCAGCGTGAACAGGTTGGGCTCGGTGGCGGGGGCCAGCGCGTAGCCGGTGACGCGGGCGCCGGCACGCGCGAGCCACATCGACAGCCACGCGCCCTTGAAGCCGGTGTGGCCGGTCACGAACACGCGCCGGCCGCGGTAAGCGGCGACCGCCTCCATCACCAGACCTTCCACGGCGCCTTGCCGGTCTGCCAGAGCTGTTCGAGCTGGTTCTTCTCGCGCAGCGTGTCCATCGGCTGCCAGAAGCCGCCGTGCTCGAACGCCAGCAGGTGGCCCTCGCGCGCCAGGCGGCCCATCGGCTCCTGTTCCCAACTGATGTGGTCGCCGTCGATCAGGTCGAGCACCTCGGGCTGCAGCACGAAGAAGCCGCCGTTGATCCAGCCGCCGTCGCCGCGCGGCTTTTCGGCAAAGCCGGTGACCATGTCCTCGTTCGTGCGCTGCAGCGCGCCGTAGCGGCCCGGGGGCTGCACGGCGGCCACGGTGGCCCAGCGGCCGTGGCGGCGGTGGAACGCGATCTCGGCACTGATGTCGATGTCGGACACGCCGTCGCCGTAGGTGAAGCAGAACGTCTCGCCGGCCGGCAGGTAGTCGCGCACGCGGCGCAGGCGGCCGCCGGTCTGCGATTCCTCGCCCGTGTCCACCAGCGTCACGCGCCACGGCTCGGCCTTCTGGCAGTGCACTTCCATGCGGTTGCCGGACATGTCGAACGTGACGTCGGACATGTGCAGGAAGTAGTTGGCGAAGTATTCCTTGATGACGTAGCCCTTGTAGCCCAGGCAGATCACGAACTCGTTGACGCCGTGCGCCGAGTACATCTTCATGATGTGCCACAGGATGGGCTTGCCGCCGATCTCGATCATCGGCTTCGGCCGCAGGTGCGATTCCTCGGAAATGCGGGTGCCAAGGCCACCGGCCAGGATCACGGCTTTCATGCGACGGCCTCCTCCTGCGCGTCCACGACCTCGACCTTCATGCCGGCGATCTCGAACGCGGTGGGCATGGGGCCGGCTTCGAGCGTGGCCAGGTCCAGGCCGAACTGCTCGGCCAGCAGGCCGGCCAGCGCGGACTTGTCGTAGTCGTTCTCTTCCAGCCACGCGGCCAGCAGGCGGTACAGCGGCAGCGCGTACGGGCGCTGGCCGATGGCCTCGATCAGCAGGTCGATGGCCTCGGTGCGCGACGCCATGTGGTACTTGTAGACGGCCAGCCCGTAGGTGACCATCCAGTGGCGGTACCACGTGGAACTGAGGTTTTCCAGCACGTTGTGCAGCTTGTCGTACTGGCCGGTCTCGATATGGGCGGCCACGCTCAGCGCCATGTCGGTGGTGGAGTACCACGTGCCGCCGAAGTAGACACCCTGCTCGCGCGCGGGCATCGCCTCGGGCAGGCTCTTGCGCGCGTGCGACAGCGCGTAGGCCTGCTGCTCGAACCACGCGGCGAAGGCCGGCGCGTCGGTCATCGCGCTGGTCTCCACGCGCTGGCGCAGCGACAGGCGCAACTCGTTGAGCCGGCCCACGTCGGACGCCAGCTCGCAGGCCATGTTGACGTACCCGGCCTCGTCCTCGCAGATCAGCGGGTCGAGCCCGCAGTCCTTGAGGAACACGGCCGAGATGCGCTGGTGGAAGGCCGGGCCGGTCAGCGACACCACGGGCACGCCCATCCACAGCGCATCGCACGTGGTGGTGCCGCCCGTGTACGGCGTGGCGTCCAGCGCGATGTCGATGCGGTGGTACATCACGTACTGGTTCTCGGCCACGCGGTCGATCAGCTCCACGCGGTCCAGGTCGATGCGGTGCGCGGCCAGGCGGGCCTCGAACAGCTCGCGCACGCCTTCGCGGGCCACGTTCTGGGCCTCGATCAGCAGGCGGCTGTCCGGGCAGGCGGCCAGCACGGCGGACCAGAGCCGCAGCGTCAGGTCGCTCAGCTTGGTCAGCCCGTTGCACGAGCCGAACGTGATGTAGCCGTTGCGCAGCGCGGGAGTGTCCTTGACGCGGTACTTGTCCTCGTAGACCTGCAGCGGGCTGGTGACCAGCGGATGGAACGCGCAGAACACCGGCGCGCGCAGCAGCGTCTCGGTGTAGTGGCTCTCCGTGCCGGCCGGGTCGCCGGTCCAGTCGGAGATCCGGTAGTCGATCGACGGCATGCCGGTGGTGCCCGGAAAGCCCAGCCACGTCATCTGCACCGGCGCCACGCGGTGCGCCAGCACCAGCAGCGGCGACTGGCCGGTGTAGCCGCCCAGGTCGACCATCACGTCGATGTCCTCGCGGCGGATGCGCTGTACGGTGTCCAGCGTCGACAGGGTGCTCACGTCGATCATCGCCGTGGCGTACTGCGCCAGCTTCTCGGTCAGCACGTCGTGCTTCCGGTTCATGCGGAACAGGTAGACATCGAAGCGGTTGCGGTCGATGTTGGCGATCAGCGGGATCAGGAAGTAGGCAATGGCGTGCCAGCCCAGGTCGGCGGACAGGAAGCCGATGCGGATGCGCGGCGCCGTGCTGCCCAGCGGCGCCGTGGCGGGCACGGCATCGCGCGTCAGCATCGCGGCAAAGTCCTCGGCCTCGGCGCGCAGCGTCTGGGCGGTGGTGTCTTCGGCGCTCAGCATACCCAGCAGCACGTTGGAGCGGTTGGTTGCCAGCGACGGATCGCCGTAGCGGGCCACGCGGTACGCCTGCAGGCCGCCGGCCGGGTCGCCGTTGGCGCGGCGCTCGTTGCCCAGGTTGGCGAACGCGATGTAGTTGGTGGGATCGGTCTCGACCAGACGCTGGTAAAGGTCCTGCGCGGCGCGGCGCTCGTTCATCATCGTGTGGACGCGCGCCATCGACAACTGCAGGTTCGTGTCGTCCGGACGGGCCACCAGCGCGCGTTCCAGCAGCGGCCGGGCGTCACGGGCATTGTCCTGGCGGGTCAGCAGCATGCCCAGCAGGCCCTGCAGGGCCAGGTCGTCCGGCCACCTGGCCAGCGCCTGCTCGGCCAGCGGCAGGGCCTCGGCGTCGCGGTCCAGCAGCAGCAGCGAGTAACCCTTCAGGTATTCCACCTGCGCCGGTGGCGCGCCGCGCCGGCCGGCCTGGTCGGCCGTGCCGTAGGCGGCCTGATAGTTGCCGATCCGGAACAATGCCCACGCTTCTTCCAGCGCGTGCGATCCGCTTCCCCTTGGCTGTCTTTTCATTTGCTTGTGTCTTTCGATGGCCTGCAGACGCCCGGACGATCCAGGAATGGATGGTCTGGTCCCATGCCAACAAATTAACAAGCCGCCGTGCGGGGCGACGGCGCGAACACAACGCGAAAAAAGGGCTATTTCGGCCGGTAGCGCGGCCGGCGTGGCGGATCGGCCCCACCGGCCGGGGCCGGGGGCGTCAGGCCGGAGTGAGGGCGAGCGGGTTGGCCGCGTCGGGGCCGGCTTCCATGCGGTGCAGCCACGCCAGCAGCTCGGCCACGGCCACGTAGAGCTGGGGCGGGATCTGGCTGTCCAGGTCCACCTGCATCAGCAGGTTGACCAGCGCGGGCGATCCGTGCACGTAGACGCCGGCCTCGCGGGCGCGGGCGATGATGGCCTCGGCGGACATGCCGTAGCCCTTGGCCACCACGCGCGGGGCGTTGTCGCTGGACTGGTAGGAGAGGGCGACGGCGGCGCCGCGGTCGGACGGGTGGTCGCTCATGCTGGCAGCGCGATGACGGTGGGCGTCGACGGGGCGTCCTCGGTCGACACGTTCATGTTCAGCAGCGCGATGCCGCGTGCCTCCAGTTGCGCGCGAAAATCGGCGCGGCCCTGGATCAGCCGCGCGGCGGCGTCGCTGTCGGCGGCGACCAGCCGTGCTTCGAGCCCGTGGGCGCCCAGCGTCAGCACCGCATCGACGCTGCCCAGCATCGGCAGGTTCAGGCGCAGGCGCGTGCTCCAGCTTGCGGCGGCGGCCGGCGCGCCGCCGGCCTCGCGTTCGGCCACGTGGTCCGGATGGCGGGTGATTTCCCAGTCGACGGGCATGCCGGGCCAGGCGTCGATCGTCGCGCGAAACTGCTGCGAGGCCAGCAGTTCAAGCTGCTGGCGCACCACGCCCTCGCTGGACGGATGGATCGGCGGGCCTCGGTCGGGCTGCGGCTGGGTGGCGCTGTTGTCGGGCGCGTTCCAGCTCGCCACGATGGCGGCATGTTGGGCGCGCGCGATATGGTGGCCCTCGTGAGAGATCTCGGCCGTGAGCTGGTAGGCGTGCGCGGCGGCGCTGGCATGGGCGGCCAGCCGCTGCTCGGCGGCGGGGCTGGGCGGCGTCTGTGGCGCCTGCGGCGTGGCCGCGTTGCCCGGCGACGGCTGGGCCGGCTTGGCGGGGTCGCCGTGCGCGGGCACGCCGGTCGACAGCGGATAGATGACCGGCCGTGTCAGTTCGGCCAGGATCGTCGCGCTGGGCGGCGCCATCGGACTGGGCGTGGACGGGCCGCCGTAGGGCAGCAGCGCGGCCGGTGCCGGCGCCGGGGCCGATGGCGTCGCAGCGGGCTGGCCTTGCGGCTGGGGCTGGGCGGGGTTGCGCAGCGTGGCCTGCGGCTCCTGCAGCAGCGTGGCAAGCGGGCGCTGGCCCGTGACCCATTGCGTCAGGTGCGATTCATAGAACAGCCCGCTCTGGTCGACAAAGCGCGCCAGTGCGCTGGCCAGGTCCTGCGTGGCGCCGGGCTGGCCGGCCGGCGCGGTGGCCAGCAGCGGCGCGCCGGGGCGTGCCGGCGCGGCGTCGCCGCCTTCGAACAGGTCCAGGATCGCCTTGGCGGCAAAGCTCAGTGTTTCGCGCGTGGAGGTGGTCTGGCCGGCCAGCCGGGGGTCGGTGCCGCCCGGCGTCAGCGTGCCGGGCTGGCGCGCCTGCACCGTCTCGCCGGTGGACGACTGCACGTCGCCCTGCGACACGTCGGGCACCGGCATCAGCGCGGCGAGCTTGTCGATGGCCAGCGCCGGGCGCGATAGCTGCGGGTCCGGGGCCTGATGCGGGATCAGGCTGGGAGGAATCTGGATGCCGGTCATGGCCGCGTGTCAGCGATGGGAACGGATGCGCCACGCGCGCGCGCGGCGCCCCGGTCGGCCCGGAGGCGCGTGGGTCAGACGGCGCCGTAGGCCGTGGAAAGTTCGAGCTTGCGGCGCGAGTTGTTGAGCAGGGCGCCCAGTTCGGCCAGGCGCGGCATGGTCAGGTCGCGGATGCGGGCGTCGTGGGCCAGGATGCGTTCCAGCAGCTGGAAGCGGCGCAGGCGCTCGGCGTCGGTGAACGGCGCGCTGTGGTCCAGCAGGCGCAGGCGGTCCACTTCGGCCATGTAGACCTTCTGCAGGTCAGCCAGCGCGTCCCAGTTCGACGCGCGCGCGGCGTCGAGCATCTGCTCGGACAGCACCAGCAGCTCTTCGTAGCTGCGAACGATGGGGGACATGGCAAACATCATCAGTTGTCCTGCAAAACGGGTTGGGCCGCCACGGCCGGCTCGTGCGGCATGGCGTCGGCGGGGGCCGCCGGGTCGATGGCCGCCCAGGCCGAGGCCAGGTTTTCCAGCAGGGTGTCGACTTCGGCCAGCAGGGCCGGGTCGCTGCGCAGGTTGGCCAGCATCAGGCGGCGGGTCATGTATTCGTACAGCGATTCGAGGTTGGCGGAGATCTCTCCGCCCGCCTCGTGATCCAGCACCGCGCGCAGGCCGTTGTCGATGATGTTGATGGCCTTGGAGATTGCATTGCCGCGCGCTTCCAGCTCGCCGTTTTCCATATGGAACTTCGCCCGGGCGATGGCCGAGCGCGCGCCGTCGTACAGCATGGCGATCAGCTTGTGCGGGCTGGCACTCATGACCCCGGTCTGGACACCGACCTGGGCATAGGCGTTGATACCTTGGCGCGCGAACATGGCGAGACTCCGTTGGATTACTTCTTGGTGCTGCTGCCGTTGAGGGCCGAGAACTGCTGCGTCAGGTAGCTGCTGGTCTGGTTCATCTGGGCGACCAGCAGGTCGAGCTGCGTGAACTGCTTGCGGTAGCGGTCCATCGTCGCGGTGATCTGGTCCTGGGTGAACGTGTACTTGTCTTCCAGGTCCTTCAGCGTCGACGTGATGCCGTCGGTGGCCGCGGACAGCGCGCCGCCGGTGGCGTTCAGCGAGTCGTTGTAGTCGGTCACGGTCTTGCCGATGCCGGCAGCGCCGTTCACGCCGGCAAACACGGCCTTCAGCTTGTCCATGTTGTTCGTGATGGTCTTGGACAGCTTGTCGTCGTTGACCTTCAGCGTGCCGTTGTTGCTGCTGTCCAGCGAGAACTCCACGCCGATATCGGACAGCGTGATGGTCTTGCCGTTGCCGTCGGACATCGGCGTGTTCAGCATGGCGCGCATGCGGGCCTGGATGTTGCGCAGCGTGCCGTCGCCGTTGAGCGCGCCCTTGGTGCCGGCGTCGGTGTCGAAGGCGGTCAGCGTCTTGGCGGCGGTCAGCACGTTGTTGTACGCGGCCACGAAGCCGGCCACGGCGGTCTTGATCGACGCCGTGTCCACCGTCATGTCGAGGCTGGTGGTGCCCAGGCTCTTCAGGTTCAGCGTGACGCCCTGCGCGGCCTCGGAGATCGTGTTGCTCTGGCTCGTGACGGCGATGTTGTTGATCGTCAGCGCGGCGTTGGCGGCCTTGACCTTCTCGGACATGCCGTTGGGCTGCGTGGCCAGGGTGGGGTCGAAGGCGACCACGTCACCCACGGCGCTGTCGCTGGCGGAAACCTTGAAGCCCGACTTCGTGCCGGTCTGGTCCGACGTCAGCACCAGGCGGTAGGGCGTGCCGCTGCCGTCGTTGATGATGCTGGCCGTCACGCCGATGCCGGCCTTGTTGATCGAGTCGCGGATGCCTTGCAGCGACGTGTCCGAGCCGATCGTCACGGTCTTGGTGCTGGTGGGCGTGCCGCCCGAGCCCAGGTTCTCGCCAAAGTCGAACGTGATGGTGCCGCCGCCGATGGCGGCCTTCTGGTCGGCCACCTGCTTGGAGACCACGCTCTGCGCGGCGGCCAGCGAGGTGACGTTGACCGTGTACTTGCCGGACACGGCCGTGGCGTCGTTGGTGGCCGTCAGCACGCTGTCGCTGCCCACCTTGGCGGTCACGGCGCTGTAGGTCTGGGCGTTGGCCAGCGTCTTGGCGGCGGCCGCGTAGGCGTCCAGCACGCTCTTGACGGTGCCGTAGCCGCTCAGCTTGGCCTGGTAGCTCTTGGCCTGGGTGTTGATGGCGTCCAGCCGGGTGTTCTCGCTCGCTTCCAGCTTGTCGAGCAGATCGCCAAGCTGGAGATTGGAGCCTACGCCGATGTTCGAGATCGCTGCCATGTTCTTTTACCTGTTTTTGTTGTGCTTCAACTGACGGGTTGCGAGGAATCAGACTGCCTGGCTGACGAACAGCCCCTGGAGCTTGTCGATGGCGCGCGCGAAGCGCAGCACCTCTTCACTGGGCAACTGGCGGATCAGTTCGCCGGTTTCCTTGTCCACGACCTTGGTGATCACGCGGTGCGTGGTGTCGTCGATTTCGAACCGCAGGCCGATGGAGGTGGTCTTGAGCACGTCGACCAGTTCGTCGACGGCGGCCGTCATGTCGCCCGGGCCGGCGCGGCCACCCATGTCCTGGGCGGCGGCGGCCGGCCGGACGGCACCGGCGGTCACGGCCGCCGCGGCGGGCGCGGGGGCGTGGGTGACGGCGGCGGGTTCGGCGGGAATGCGTGCCGCCGGGATGGAAACGGGTTGGGTGGATGCCATGGTCAGCTCCGTCCGGTAGGGCAGGGATAACACTACGGTTGAAATGCTTTGCAGGCAGTGGTCTGCCTGCAAAACACTCCGGCAAAAAAACCGGGCCTTGCGGCCCGGTTTTCTGCGGCGCGGCGATTAACGCAGCAGCGAGAGCACGTTTTGCGTGGTCTGGTTGGCTTGCGACAGCACCGACGTACCAGCTTGTTGCAGGATGTTCGCGCGGGTCATGTTCGACACTTCCGTTGCGTAGTCTGCGTCTTCGATGCGCGAACGCGAGGCCGACAGGTTGTTGATCGTCGTGCTCAGGTTGTTGATCGCGGATTCGAAGCGGTTCTGCACGGCACCCAGCGAGGAGCGCAGGGCGTCGACCGAAGCCAGGGCCTTGTCCAGCGTTGCCAGCGGGTTGGCCGTGGCAGCGTTGGTGACAGCCGACGTCGTCGTGGCGGCCTTGATGGCAACCACACCGGTCGTCGTGTTCAGCGTGCCCATCGACGAGTCGATGGCGATGTACACGTTGGCTTGCGTGTCGTCCAGGTTCTTGGCGTTCAGTGCCTTGACGTCGGCGGCGTTCGTTGCCGTGGTCAGGGCCACTTGCATGAACAGCTTGCCGTTGCTGTCCTTGACCAGCGAGGCGGTAGCGCCCGTGTTCGTCGACACGCCCAGGGCGGTGCGCAGGGCAGCCGTCGTGTTGGCGGTGGTAGCGTCGGCAGCGGCGGTTGCGCCAGCGCCGAACACGTCGGTCACGGCCTTGTCGCCAGCCGTCACAGCGGTCACGCCGCCTTGCGGGCCGTTCACGTTGAAGCCCATGGCGCCCAGGGTCTTCGAGGTGATTTCCTTCAGGTCGATCGAGATCGTTTCGCTGTCGTTGGCGCCAACCTGGATCGTCATCTTCTGATCCTTGGCCAGAACCTTCACGCCGTTGAATTGCGTTTGGGCCGACACGCGGTCGATTTCAGCCAGACGTTGTGCGATTTCGTCCTGGACCGACTTCAGGTCCGACTGCGAGTTCGTGCCGTTGGCGGCTTGCACCGACAGTTCACGGATACGTTGCAGGTTGTTGTTGACTTCGGTCAGCGCGCCTTCGGTCGTCTGCGAGATCGAGATACCGTCGTTGGCGTTGCGCGAAGCTTGCGTCAGGCCCTTGATGTTGGCGGTGAAGCGGTTGGCAATGGCTTGGCCAGCTGCGTCGTCCTTGGCGCTGTTGATGCGCAGACCCGACGACAGGCGTTGGATTGCGGTGTTCAGCGACGATTGCGACGTGTTCAGGTTGCTCTGCGTTTGCAGCGACAGAATGTTGGTGTTGATGACTTGCGCCATGGTACGACTCCTATTTGCAATGTTTTAGGCATTCCGGCAGTTGCCGTAACGTTGGCTGCCTGCGTTGCAGGGCGTAGAGTGCCTCCGTTGCAAAGGTTATCGACCGTGGGTGAGAAGACTTTAGAGTGACTTTTGCGCGCGTTGCGGGCGCAGGCAAAACGTGTGCAGGCAGCCTGGCCGGGCCATCGGCGCGCCGACCGCGGGGCGCTATATATATAGGGGGGCGGCCGCTGGCCGGGCCGCTCAGCGGCGCTTGCGGGTGCGCGGGATGAACAGGCGCACGAAGTCCGGCGACGCCTCGGCGTCCAGCATGGCCGTGGCCTCGCCCGCGCCATGGGCGGGCGTCACCACCGTGATGGCGCGCTTGTAGATCAGCGTGGGGGTGGCATCTTCCGCGGAACGCCCCAGCAGGATCATGTAGTTGTCCGACGCCAGCACCACGCCATTGAGACGCGTGCCGTTCGACAGGTGGACAACCACCGCGGCGCGGCTGGCGCTGTGCGCGGCGAACTGCAACTGCTGCAGCTTTCTGCTGGGTCTGGGAGCCTTGATTTCCTTCTTCACAACTTCTCCGGAAGAGCCCGCGAGGGTTCTGGCGGCTGACAACGGTCCGATGGTCGGGGCCTGTGGGCGGCGTCGCTCTAAAAGTGACGTTCCGGCCAGGCCGACGGCGGCGAGAATTGAAACATTCGCTCTCGGAACCGGCGCTGGGACGTGCCACCATCATTGCAGCAGACAAGCGTTTCACGAAAGTGGCGAACGCTGCCCAACTGCGCCGGCGTGGCGGCACTGCCAGGAGAGAAGGGGAATACTTCAGGCGGGAGAGTAACAAAGTTTTACAAGCGTTGACGAAGCCCCGGTGATGCTGGGCCTAGAGGATTTACTCTATTTCACCGATTGCGTGATGCTTGTGATTAAGGTAGCACTTTTGGCCGCGAGCTTGCAGGCCGTAGCCGGAGGCGCGTCCCGCAGCCCGCGCCAGCTAAAGGTTTGCGGGTATCGTCCGTAAATCATCGACAAGTACAAAAGTGAGTCGGACCATCACTTTTGGCAGTCATGTGCGCCATACGTTACACCCGCCATCAGGGGAATCCCTGATAGAAACGCGATTTACACCTCATGTAAGCGGGTTTATATTCCCGGTTCGGGTCCGGGTACAGCCGGTCCCTTCACAGCAGTCCTGAAAGCCTACGAGCACCCCGCGCGTGGGCTTCTTTTTTTTGAGCCCGCGTCCTGCGCGGCGATCCGTCTGATCGCGGTACCTGCCGCGTCCGCCGTTTGCGGCGGCACTCGGAGTGCACGAGGCAGATTAGACGCCATGCGCTGCCCCACCAATTTGTGGAAGAGCAGCGACTTTCCCCCCCATTTCATTTTTTCGCTCAAGTGCCCAGCCTGCCGCGCCGATACCGGGCGGTGCGATGCCCCTTGGCGGGCTTATGCAGCGCGTACACGCACAAAACCGAACAAGGCGAACAACGTGAAAGGTACGAAGTGATGGGCTTGCGGAAAATGGGGATCGGCGCGCGGATGTCGCTGGCGTTCCTGGCCGTGGTGGTGCTGCTGGCCGTGGTGGCCACGGTGGGGGTCAGGGCGCTGGGCAGCATGAACGACGCGATGCATCTGGCCGTGGAGCAGCGGCTGATGCGCGTGATGGAACTGAAGGTGGCCAAGGAGCGGGTGCTGACGATCGGCATCCTGGTGCGCGACGCGGCATTGACCGAAGACCCCGCGCTGGCCGAGCAGAACGCCGAGAAGGTGAACAAGCTGCGCGGCCAGGTCAGCGCCACGCTGGAAGACCTGGGCAAGGTGATGCGGGCATCGGCCAATCCGGAGTCCGCCGGCAAGCTCGACGCGCTGACCAAGGCGCGCGCCGACTACAACGGCCAGCTCGACCTCGTGCTGCAGCAACTGCGCAGCGGCGCCTTCGACGGCGCGCGCGCCGGGCTGGTGGTGACGCTGCCGGCCGCGCAGGCGGCCTATTTCGAACAGCTCGACGGCGTGGCCGAGATGGGCCGCCAGATGGCGATGGCCGCCGTGGCCGATGCCACCCGCCAGTACCAGTTCACGCGCAACGTGCTGATCGGCATGTCGGTGGCGGCGGCCATCATCGCCGCGCTGCTGGGCGTGGCGCTGACGCGGTCGGTCACGCGGCCGGCGCATCAGGCGCTGGATGCCGCCGAGGCGCTGGCGCAGGGCCAGCTTGGCCACGCCATCGTCGTGCGTAGCCAGGACGAGATGGGCCGCATGCTGGGCGCGCTGGAGCGGGCGTTTGGCCAGCTTGGTGTGCTGGTGCGTGGCATCCAGCAGGCGGCCGGGTCGATCGACACGGCCGCGCGCGAGATTGCCAGCGGCAATACGGACCTGTCGCAGCGCACCGAGGAGCAGGCGGCGTCGCTGGAACAGACCGCCGCGTCGATGGAGCAACTGACGTCGACCGTGCGCCAGAACGCCGAGAATGCCCGCCAGGCCAACCAGCTGGCGGTCAACGCGTCGGACGTGGCCACCGAGGGCGGCCGCGCGGTGCGTAGCGTCGTCGACACGATGGACGGTATTTCCAAGTCGTCGGCCCGTGTGTCGGAAATCATCGGCGTGATCGAAGGCATCGCGTTCCAGACCAATATCCTGGCGCTGAACGCGGCGGTGGAAGCGGCCCGCGCCGGCGAGCATGGCCGCGGCTTCAGCGTGGTGGCGGCGGAAGTGCGCACGCTGGCGCAGCGGTCGTCGTCGGCGGCGAAGGAAATCGGCGAACTGATCAACGGCTCGGTGCGTCAGGTGCAGGACGGCGCCAGGCAGGTGGAAGTGGCCGGCAAGACGATGGACGACATCGTCAGCGCCGTGCGCCGCGTGACCGACATCATGGGCGAGATCACGGCGGCCAGCCAGGAGCAGACGGCCGGCATCGAGCAGGTGAGCCTGGCGATTACCCAGATGGAAAGCGTGACGCAGCAGAACGCCGCGCTGGTGGAGCAGGCCAGCGCCGCCGCCGAAAGCCTGATGCAGCAGGCCGGCAGCCTGGTGACCGAGGTGGCGCGCTTCGACCTGGGCCAGCACGGCGGCCCGTCGGGCCGTGGCGTGGTGGGCCGGGCCGTGGCCGAGGTGGAAACGATTGCGCCGCGCGCGGTGCGGCAGATTGCCGCCAAGCCCGCGCCCGCGCTGCCGCGCCCGGCCGCCCGGCCGCAACCGGCGCCGGCCCGTCTGGCGCCGGTTGCCAGGCCGCAGCCGGCAGCCCGCGTGGCCGCCGTGCCGGCCGCGGCGCGTCCGCCGGTGCAGCGCAAGCCGCAGGCCGATTCGGTGCTATCGCGTCAGCCGGCCAAGCCGGCCACGCCGCGCGCGCCGGTGTCGCACCAGCGCAAGGAACCGGTGCTGGGCGCCACGGCGCGCCGCCGCCCGGCTGCCGCGCCGGTGCCCGCCACCGCCGATGCCGGCGACTGGGAAACGTTCTGACCTTGTCCGCGCCGGGCTACCCGGCGGCGGCGCAGCCGCCGGGCCGTGATCCCGCTGTCGCCCCGGCGCGCGGCGCGCTGCTGAAAGGGACCGGACAAGCACGGTTTTCAGCAGTCGCATAAAATACCGGCTCTCCTTCACCGACAGAAGAGCAGCGGAGCCCGGCCGGGCTTCATCTGCCAGCCGAGCCATTCCATGTCCGCAGCGCCCGCCTCCAGCCTTACTCCCGACGCACCGCCGCCCGATGTCCCTGTCATGCAGGTGATCTTCGGCCTGATGCTGGCCATCCTGCTCGGCGCGCTGGAACAGTCGATCGTGGCCGTGGTGCTGCCCGACATCGCGCTGCAGCTGAACGGCTTCGAGGACATGGCGTGGGTGATTTCCGCCTACCTGGTGGCGTCGACCGTGGTGACGCCGATCTACGGCAAGCTGTCCGACGTGCTCGGGCGGCGCTCGGTGCTGACGTTCTCGATCGTGCTGTTCCTGCTGGCGTCGGTGGCGTGCGCGATGGCCACGACCATGCCGATGCTGATTGGCGCCCGCATCCTGCAGGGGCTGGGCGGCGGCGGGCTGATCTCGGTGTCGCAGGCGACCATCGCCGACGTGGTGCCGCTGCGCGAGCGCGGCAAGTACCAGGGCTACGTGAGCGGCGTGTGGGCCGTGGCGAGCATGGCCGGCCCGGTGATCGGCGGCTACCTGGCGCACTTCCTGTCCTGGCGCTGGATTTTCTGGATCAACATTCCGCTGTCGCTGCTGGCGCTGGTCGTGGTGCGGCGCGCGCTGCGCCATCTGCCGGTGAGCGGCCGCCGCCATCGTATCGACTATCTGGGCGCGCTGCTGTTTGGCGGCGGCCTGTCTGGCGTGCTGGTGTTCCTGACGCGCCTGGGGCAAGGCCATTCGCCGCTGGAGCCGCAGACGATTGGCCTGCTGGCGGCCGGACTGGTCGGCCTGGCGTTGTTCGTCTGGCAGGAGCGCCGCGCGACCGATCCCGTGATTCCGCTGGCGATGCTGGGTGTGCCGACCGTGGCCATCTGCTGCCTGACGCTGTTCCTGTGCTTCTTCCAGTTGATCGCGATGTCGGTGCTGCTGCCGCTGCGCTTTCAGGTGGTGGGCGGCGCGCACGCGGACACGGCGGCGCTGCGGCTGGTGCCGCTGACGCTGGCGATTCCGTTCGGCGCCTATATCTCGGGCCGGCTGATGTCGTGGAGCGGCCGCTACAAGCCGCTGCAGATGACGGGCTGCCTGGTGGCGCCGGTGGCCATCGTGGCGCTGGCGTTCACGCCGCCGCACGCGGTGCTGCCGGCGGCGCTGGTCATGATCGTGCTGGGCCTGTCGATCGGATTGCAACTGCCGAGCGGGCTGGTGGCCACGCAGAACTCGGTGCCGCCGCAGCAGGTGGGCATCGCCACGGCGCTGACCGCGTTCTCGCGGCTGCTGGGTGGCGCGGTGGGCGTGGCGGTGCTGACGACGGTGCTGATCGCGCTGCTGCGCCATAGCGGCGTGGCCGTATCGGACCTGAGCGGCGGCGAGGACGTGCTGATGAGCATGTTCCGCCGCGCCATCGCGGCAACCGACCAGGGCGATGCCGCCGCCGTGCGCGTGGCCGCCGAGCGCGCGTTCCGCGTGCTGTTCCTGCTGAGCGCGGGGGTGTCGCTGATCGCGCCGTTCTTTGTGGCGCGGCTCAAGGAGACAACGCTGCGCGGCAGCCCTGCCGCGGCGGCCAAGGCGGCTGCCGCGACGGCGGATTGATCGGCTAATCCTGCGGCGGCGCCAGCGCGCGCCGCCGGGCCCTGGCCGCCAGCCCCGGGCCAAGCGCCCAGCGCAGCGTCGGCGCCAGCCCGCGCATGCCGGCCAGCGCCAGCGAGCGGCGCAGCGACGGCCGGTGCAGCCCCAGCATCTGGCGCGCCCACGGCGGCAGCAGCGCCACGCCGGCGTCGGCCATCGTCCGCACGGCCGGTATCAGCAGCGGGTTGGCCACCGGCATCGCCATGATTAGCCGCACCACTTCGCGCGTACGGTCGGTACTGGCCAGCCCGGCGCGCTGGGCTTCCAGGTAGGCGTCGATCTGCGCACGCGTGCGCGGCACGTCGGGCGCGCCCAGCAGGGCCGCCACTGTCGCTTCTTCCTCGAAATACCGGTCCTGCTCGGCCAGTGACAGCGGCTTCACGTAGCGCAGGTAGCCGGCCAGGAAGCTCGATACCTCGGCCACGTGCACCCAGGTCAGCAACTCGGGATCGTCGGCGGCATAGGGCTGGCCGTCCGGCGCGGTGCCGCGGATCGAGGCGTGGATGCGGCGCACGCGCTCGATCAACTGCATCGCATCGGCCCGGCTGCCGTAGGTGGTGCCGGCGATGAACTGCGCGGTGCGGCCCAGCCGGCCCTGCATGTCGGTGCGGAACGAGGAGTGGTCCCACACGCCGGCCAGCGCGCGCGGGTGCAGCGCCTGCAACAGCAGGGCGCTGACGCCGCCCGCCAGCATCGCCGGGAAATCGGCGTGGACGCGCCAGCAGACGGCGTCCGGGCCGAACAGGCCGGGGTCGCCGGGCGGGTTGTCGTAGTCAAGCGTGAGACCGGAATTGCTGCGGGTGAGCGCGCGGACCTGCGCGCCGGCATGGCTGCGCAGCCGCTGCAGCAGCAGCCCGCTGGCGGCGCCGGCGGGCGGGCGGTTCGATGGGTCGGGTGTAGCGGCCAAGGTGACGAGTCGGGGGCGATGGCGCGATGTACGCCAGCATACACCCCCGGCGCGCGCGGTCGGCGGGTCAGTCGTAGCGCAGGTCCGTGGCCTTGCCCCAGAACACGCGGTAGGCGTAGGCGGTGTAGCCGAGGATCGTCGGCAGCACGATCACCGCGCCGACCAGGATCGCCATCAGCGATTCCGGCGCGCTGGCCGCCTGCCAGATGTCGATGCGGTCCACCACGAGGTACGGGAACAGGCTGTAGGCCAGCCCGTTGAACGCCAGCAGGAAAATCACGGCCGTGCCCGCGAATGGCACCCAGCACCAGCGGTCGTTGCCGCCCGCGTGGAGGTTGCGCATGCGCCGCAGGAACCGCTCGATCGCCACGAACAGGCCCATCGTCAGCAGCGGGATCGGCGCCAGCATGATGATGTTGGGCAGCGCGAACCATTTGTCGAAAATGCGCGCGCTGACCATCGGCGTGACCACCGAGATGGCCGCCACGCCGGCCGCCGTGAGCCACAGGCTGCGCCGCGCCCAGTAGATGGCGCGCAGCTGCAGGCTGCCCGTGGTCTTCATGATCAGCCACGTGGCGCCCAGCAGGCAGTAGCCGGCCACCAGGCACAGGCCGACGGCCACGGCGAACAGCAGGTTGGGCAGGTCGTAGCGGAAGCCGGTGATGTAGAGCCCGAGCATCAACCCCTGCGAGAAGCTGGCCAGCAGCGAGCCGGCGTAGAACGCGAAGTTCCACCACGGCTTGTGCGGATCGCGCGCCTTGACGCGGAAGTCGAACGCCACGCCGCGGATGATCAGCCCGGCCAGCATCAGCGCCACGGGCAGGTACAGGTTGGTCAGGATCACGCCGTGGGCCAGCGGAAAGGCCGTCAGCAGCAGGCCGACGCCCAGCACCAGCCACGTCTCGTTGGCATCCCAGAACGGGCCGATCGACGCGATCATGGTGTCCTTGTCGGCATCGTCGGCGCGGCGCAGCAGCACGCCCACGCCCAGGTCGTAGCCGTCCAGGATCACGTAGATCAGCATCGACAGCCCCATCAGCGCCAGAAACACCAGCGGCATCCAGCCGGCCGGCTGGCTCAGGTCGTGCATCGTGGCCGGGTTCATTGCGGGCTCCTGGGGTGGGCGAGGACGGGTTGCGGGGTGGCGATGGCCGGCCCGGCGCCGGGCTGGCCGGCCTTGCGGGCCAGGTGGAACACCACCGAGATGTAGGCCACGATCAGCACGAGGTAGAGCGACAGGTACATGGCCAGCGTGCTGCCGATCATCGTGGCGGGCACCTTGGACGCCGCCTGCGCCGTGGTCAGCACGCCGTAGACCAGATAGGGCTGGCGGCCGATCTCGGTGACGTACCAGCCGGCCACCAGGGCGATCCAGCCAGAGAACGTCATCGCCACCAGCACGCGCGCCAGCCAAGGGACCGGGGCGCCGCGCCGGCGGATCTGCCAGGCGCCCAGCCACGACACGGCCAGCATCAGCAGGCCCACGCCCACCATGATCCGGAACGCAAAGAACAGCGGGGCCACGGGCGGGTGGCGGTCGGCAAAGGCGTCGATGCCCAGGATCTCGCCATCGGCCTTGTGCGTCAGGTAGATCGACGCGAGCTTGGGAATGGCGATCTCGAAGTCGTTCTGCCGCGTGGTGGCGTTGGGCAGCCCGAACAGCACGGCCGGCGCGCCTTTTTCCGTCTTCCAGATGCCTTCCATGGCGGCGATCTTGGCGGGCTGGTGGTGCAGCGTGTTCAGGCCGTGCAGGTCGCCGGCGACGATCTGCAGCGGAATCAGCATCGCGGCCAGCATCACGCCGGTGCGCAGCGAATGCATGACCTCGCGGCTGCGATCATGGCGCAGCCAGCGGTAGGCCGAGATGCCCGCCAGCAGAAAGGCGACGGTCAGGCCAGAGGCCAGCAGCATGTGGACCAGCCGGTACGGGAACGACGGGTTGAAGATGACGGCCAGCCAGCTCACCACGTGGGCGCGGCCGTCGATCATCTCGAAACCGGCGGGCGTCTGCATCCACGAATTCAGCGCCAGGATCCAGAACGCCGACAGCGTCGTGCCGCCGGCCACCAGCAGCGTGGCGATGGTGTGCATGCGGTTGCTGACGCGGCGCATGCCGAACAGCATGATGCCGAGGAAGGTGGCTTCCAGGAAGAAGGCGGTCAGCACCTCGTACGCCAGCAGCGGGCCGGCGATATTGCCGACGGTCTCCATGTAGCCCGGCCAGTTGGTGCCGAACTGGAAGCTCATGGTGATGCCGCTGACCACACCCAGCGCGAACGTCAGCGCGAAGATCTTGACCCAGACGCGGTAGGCGTCCATCCAGCTTTCGTCGCCGGTCTTGCCGTAGCGCAGCTTGAAGAACAGCAGCACCCAGGCCAGCGAGATGCTGATGGTCGGAAACAGAATGTGGAACGTGATATTCGCGGCGAACTGGATGCGGGCCAGTATCACCGGATCGACACTTGCAAACACGGGTTACTCCTTGCGGGGGCGGGCAGGCTTGGCGGGGGATTTGCTGCTGGCCGGCGTGGCGGGCGACTTGACGGCCTTGGTGGCCTTGTCAGGGGCCTTGTCGGCGCCCTTGTCGGCGCCTTTCTGCCGGGCGCCGCCGCCCATGCCGATGGCGGTGGTCAGCCGGTCCTTGACGTCCAGCAACTTGGTGACGCGCGAGCCCAGGCGCATCAGTTTTTCCAGCGTGGCGACGTCGAGCTTCTGCATGTCGCCAAACCACGTGGTGACCAGCAGGATCAGCCCGTACATCTCTTTCATGCGGGCCTGCGCGTGGCGGTCTTCGTCGGACAGAGGTGTCTCAAGCTGCACTTCGCGCAGCATCGACAGCGTCGGATCAATCTCGCGCCGGCGCCGCTCCTCGGCCAGCGTACGGAAGATGGCCCAGACATCATCGGGCGCGGAGAAGTACTCGCGCCGGTCCCCCGGCTGGTGAGACAGCCGCACGAGGTTCCAGGACTCCAGTTCCTTGAGCCCGATGCTGACATTGGAGCGAGAAAAGCCCAACGATTCGGCAATTTCGTCGGCATTGAGCGGACGCGCCGCCGTGAAAAGCAGGGCGTAGATCTGACCGACCGTTCGGTTGATTCCCCACCGGCTACCCATCTCACCGAAGTGGAGGACAAACCGCTGGACGAGGGGCGAGAGCTGCATTGTCTGTTTTGAATTTTCAGAAAGTTGTGAAAGTTTAGAACAAAACGTTGCAGGACGTGTGCAGGTGTGACGGGGTGTCGCAGTGGGGGTGGGTTATGGGGGCAGGGTGGGCTGGGGCGGGTGTCACGTCCCAAAGCTAGTGCGATCGCGCTGTGGCGAGGCGAGATAGCCGACGACGCCCAGGGCTTGCCCAGATGACGGGACGCCGGCAGGATCGCGCTGGGATGGAATTGCGTCGGCAAAGGGCCGGAGTTGCGGCAGGGCGTCGGCAGCCGGTGTATGCGTTAGAGCGAAGACTTAACGGAGCAGGAGTTCGTCGGTCGGATTCCTGTTGTGTTGGGGTCGCTAGGTACGCAGAAAGATCGTCTCTGACCGACCCTTAGCCGCCCTTCGCTTCGCTTAGAAGCAGACATTCCCCCGTTGGTCTCAAATGGGCAGCCGTTGAATCCATCGCGCCCAAGATTGGCTGCGTACCGCAGACGCTGCTGGACTGGGTCAAGCGTGAGGAGGTCGACAATGGGCAACGCGAGGGCCTGACCAGCAGCGAGCGCGAACGCCTCAAGGCACTGGAGCGCGAGGTCAAGGAATTGCGCCGCGCCAACGAGATTCTCAAGACGGCCAGCGCGTTTTTTGCGCAGGCGGAGCTCGACCGCCGACTCAAGTCGTGAAGGCGTACATCGACCGCTACCGCGATGCGTACGGGGTCGAGCCCATCTGCAAGGTCTTGCAGATGGCCCCGTCTTGCTACCGGCGCCACGCAGCACAGCAACGCAACCCAGCACTGCGCTGCAAGCGCGCCCAACGCGACGATGCGCTCATCCCCGACGTCAAACGCATCTGGCACGCCAACTGGCAGGGGTATATGGTGCCGACAAGGTCTGGAAGCAGATGAACCGCGAGGGCATTCGTGTCGCGCGCTGCACGGTCGAGCGCTTGATGAAGCGGCTGGGGCTGCACGGCGTACGCCGTGGCAAGGTGGTGCGGACCACGACGCCGGACATCTCCGCGCCATGCCCAATAGACCGGGTCCAGCGGGTTTTCAAAGCCGAGCGGCCCAATCAACTATGGGTGTCGGACTTCACCTATGTCTCGACCTGGCAGGGTTGGCTGTATGTGGCGTTCGTCATCGACGTATTTGCGCGGCGAATCGTAGGCTGGCGCGTGAGCAGCACCATGCGTACGGTCTTCGTGCTGGATGCCCTGGAACAGGCTCTGTATGACCGCCAACCGGCCAGCTCCGATGCCTTGGCCCACCATTCCGACAGAGGCTCGCAATACCTGTCCATTCGCTACACCGAGCGTCTGGCCGAGGCCGCAATCGAACCCTCGGTCGGTAGTCGTGGCGACAGCTACGACAACGCGCTGGCCGAGACCATCAATGGGCTGTACAAAGCCGAGTTGATTCACCGCGGAGCGCCCTGGAAGTCCAGGGAATCCGTGGAACTGGCCACCCTGCAATGGGTGCACTGGTTCAATCACATCCGACTGCTTGAGCCCATCGGGTACATCCCTCCGGCTGAAGCTGAGGCAAACTACTGGCGGCAACTCGCCAGCGAGGCCGCTGTGGCGGCCTCAACTTAAACCAACCGGACTCCTCGAAAGCCGGGGCGGTTCACATTCGGGCCCGTCGGGAGACCGGGTATCGAACGGTGAGCGCCGATATCCAAGGGAAGCGGCCCAGCCGGTGTTACGAGGCCCTGGATTCGAAGCTGGTAGGAAACTGGCTTGCCTTCTTTCGAAGGCAAGCAGGATGTCATATTTTGGATGCTGACGCCCAAACGGGCGTGACAACAAACAAGAATCTGATCAGAATTGCGTCCGAACTCCCTCCTGACTGCAATGAAATCCCACTATCTATTGATTCCGGTTCTGCTATTAAGTGCCTGCGCCACACGCATCCATTACCAAGCCGCCGCGGTGAACAGTCCACAGGCCATCGTGGAGCGCGTTTTGTATGAACAACCAGACAAGAAGCGTCCGGAGTCAGTGAACGTGACGGAACGATACGTTGAGTTTGGGAGCGGTTCTAATGCAGTGACCACGCCAGGCTTTAACTCAGTGACTACCACAGCTATTCGGAAGGGCACGAGGCTTTATTATCGTTCAATTGCGGAAACGCGCCTCTACCAAAAGAACAAGTGGTTCGTGGTGGAGCCGAGATCTTCTGGCAGCCGGACACTAGCCCGGATCTACGTCGAGGACGAGCAAAATGCGAAGCGGCTGATAGATGCCCTTGCCACCCTCAAAGAACGGGCGCCGGAGGGTGAGTAGGGCATCGGATACCGTTGTGAGCAGGAGTTCCGAATGAAGGCGATGTGCCACAGTGCCAAATTTTGGCCACTGAAACGACCGTCGGCAATTAGCCGAAAAGCAACCGCCTCCCGCCAACCGTAGTCAACTGCGAACGCTGGAAATGGTCTTTAGATCGCCGAGATCATGGTAGCAATCTGCTTACGGTCGTCGCTTGAGAGTCGCATTGCCGTCATGGTGTCGTTGAGCGTAGCCGTGGCAGCTTGGATGGCCGAAGACAGCGTTCCAACGGCGCTCCGGATGGCATCAACCTTCATTTCGCGCTGACGGGCTGGCAGTTTTTGGTCGGACGCCGCCTCTTGTAGCTCGGCTGCCTTGTCGCGCAACTGTTGTTGAAGGTCTCTTATCTTGATCATCAGCTTCTTGATCGCGTCAGGGTACTTGCTGTCCTCGATCGCCCGAGTCGTCGCATCCTTGTCTTCCGTTTTCGACAAGACACGGCCGCCATGGGACATCGTAATCCGGTCGGATGCGGACTTCGGCGTACCATCGGATTTTGTGGCGAAGCTATTTTCGTCAGGACGCGTCGCCTCGGGCCTGTCCTGCGCAACTGGTGAAGAGGAAGCTGCGTTCGACGGCAGCTCTGTAGTCGCCAGGGGCGAGACCGTTGTAACAACACCAAAATACATTATGGTTATCCTTTAAATTTCGCGTGATCTGGCCCAAGGGCCACAACGTATGACGCGATTCACTAACGGATAACCTCGGTTAACGTTTAACCGCAGAACCGAAAGAATGTGTTCCGAGAATCACAACAATAGGTCGTGAGCATATAAACGCAACGGGCATGGGGGATCATCCGTCTGACCAGCTGCTACTGGCCGGTCCCCGCCCTCGGCTTACCCAAGCAGGGCTTGTCGGCGCCATAGAGGACTTCAGAACCGAAGCGGTCTATGGTGTTGCGCCAACTAAACACCCATCCATCAGGGGGTATTCGTGCCCGCAGGGCGGCGAGGCGTACGGCTATAGCCCTGGTCTGCTACTCCCTCATCGCCTGAAACGCTGCCAGGATAGTGCGGGCGCGCTCCACGAAGGGGCGATCCACCATCTTGCCGTCGACCAGATAGGCGCCCACGCCCTTGGCGTCGGCCTCGTCGGCGGCCGCCACAATGCGCCTTGCCGCGGCGATCTCTGCCTCGGTTGGCTGAAACACGGCGTTAGCCATTGCAATCTGGCTTGGATGGATGCAGCTCTTGCCCAGATAGCCCAACCGGCGTGCCAGTTCGGCTTCGGCGCGATAGCCGTCTGCGTCCTTTACATCCGCGAACGCGGCGTCATAGGCGAATACGCCAGCTTCGGCGGCGGCCATGCGCATCAGATACATCGTCTGTGCCACGGCCAGGGTCTCGCGCCGGTGGATGCCGGCCGGCTCGAACAGGTCGGCATAGCCGAGCTGCAGCCCCGCCACGCGCGGATCGGCGGCTGCCAGTTCATGCGCCTTGCGCAGCCCGCGCGGCGACTCGATATTGAGCAGCAGCTTCACCGGCGTGGTCACGCCGTTGGCGGCCTCGGCCTGCGCCACGGCGTGGGCGGCCAGGTGCACCTGCTCGACTTCCTCCACCTTCGGCACGTTCACCAGATGCAGCCCGGAGCGCACCACGGCGACGATGTCGGGCGCGAAGTGCGCGGTGTCCGGCGCGTTCACGCGCACGATCAGGGTCTTGCACGATGCCGCCGTGCGGCCCGAGGCCAGCAGGTCCTGCAGCGCGGCGCGGGCCTCGGCCTTGCGCGGCTCGGCCACGGCGTCTTCCAGGTCGAACGACAGGGCATCGGCGGCGCTGGCCAGTGCCTTGTCGAACAGCTCCGGGCGCGATCCCGGTACAAACAGTTTGCTGCGCATGATCGTCCTCACCGTCATTCGGCCCGGATGTTGCGCTGCTTGACCAGCGCCCCCCAGCGTGCCGCCTCGCCCTGCACGAACTTGCCGAACTGCTGCGGCGTGTTCCCGACTGGCTCCAGCCCCATCTGGCGCAGCTTGTCCTGCACCTGCGGGTCGGCCACGGCGTCCTGCACTTCCTTCGCCAGTCGCGCCACCACGTCGGGCGGCGTACCCTTGGGCACCCACACGCCGTTCCATTCCAGCACCTGGAACTCCGGCAGGCCGCTTTCGGCCAGCGTCGGCGTATCGGGCAGGCCAGGGTTGCGCTTGAGCGACGTCACCGCCAGCGCCTTGAGCTTGCCGCTCTTCGTATAGTTGAGCGTGGATGCCACGTTGCCGAAATAGGCCGACACCTGGTTGCCCATCACGTCGGTCAGCGCCGGCGCACCGCCCTTGTACGGCACGTGCAGCAGGTCGATGCCGGCCTTGGCGTTCAGCAGTTCGCCCGCCAGGTGCGACCCGCTGCCCGAGCCTGCCGACGCAAACGTCAGCTTGCCGGGATTGGCCTTGGCATAGGCGATAAAGTCCTTGACCGTCTTGTATGGCGCATTGGGCGGCACGACCAGGATGTTGGCCGCGGTGGCCACCAGCGAAATCGGCACCAGATCCTTGAGCGGGTCGAACGACATCTTGCGCAGGCTCGGATTGACCGCGAACGCCGAGGCGTCGTAGAGCACCGTGTAGCCATCGGGCGTGGCCTTGGCCACAGCTTCCTCGCCAATCACGCCGGCTGCGCCGGGACGGTTGTCGATGACCACCTGCTGGCCCATCGACGCGCTCATGCGCTGCGCGATCACGCGCGCCGTGTTGTCGGCGCCACCGCCGGCGGAATAGGGCACGATCATGCGGATCGGGCGGTCGGGATAGGCAGCGGCGGCCAGCAGCGGCGCGCACGCGGCCACTGCGACCAGCAGTTTGCGGCAGGTCGGATGCATGAACAGGTCTCCAGGTTGGAATTGTGGCGATCGTCAGACAGTGGCGATCGGATTGGCCGGCGATCCCACGGCGCGCGGCAGGTGCATCGGTGGCGCGGTCAGCAGGAACGATGCGCGCCCGGCCTGGTGCAGCCACGCCGCCAGCGGCGTCAGGTGCCACATCTCGCCCAGCGGTATGCCAAGCTTGACCAGGCAAAGCTCATGCAGCGGCAGCAGCGGTCCGGTCGTGCCCGGCGGCAGGGCGTGGCGGCGTTCTTCCACCGCATGGTTGTCGGCGGCGATGGCGGCAATCCCGGCATCGTCGATCCAGCGCAGCAGCCGCGCGTCGGTGCCGTCCAGCACGGCGCAGGCGTTGCGCAGCCCGGCGTGATCGTCAGTGGCGGACAGTTGCAGCGCCATGTCGGCCAGCCCGGTATGCACGCAGAGGATGTCGCCGCGCCGCACGTCGGCGCCATCGGCCTCGATCACGCGCATCAGGTCGTCGTAGCCCACGGCGCGACGGGCCGGCCCGAAATGCCGGTGCAGGTCCACGAGCGTGCCGCGCCCCTGGATGCCGCGCGCCGCCATCGGCGCAATCGACAGCGCCTGTGCCCCGATGAACGTGCCATCGGCCGCGCTGCCGGTGCCCACCGAGAAGCCGTTGTAGCCCACCGTTTCGGCGTGGCCGTCGCCATCGGCATCAAACAGGCAGTTCACGTGCCCCAGGGCGTCCCACTGTGTCGAGTACTGCGGTGACAGCGTGACGTGGTCGTCGCTGATCACATCGGTGGCGCCGGGAGTATCGCCAGCCATTGGCCGGTTGAACACCCGCTGGCCGTCTTTCTCCGATGGATGCAGCGTCGGTGGACGGCGGCGCGGGTTCAGCACGCCGGCACGCGGCACGTCGAGCGGCAGGCTGAGCGAGAACATCAGCCCTTCGCGTACCTCGCGTACGGCGGCCAGCACCTGCGCGGGGCCGATCAGGTTGAGCCGGCCAAGCTGGTCGTCGGGGCCAAAGTCGCCCCAGTTGGATCCTTCCGGACGATGCGTCCAGCGTGGGTTCGTGGCCATCATCGATCCTTGCCGGCGTCGCTGGCGTCAATGACCACCCCGGCGGCGCGCAGCGCGGCGATGCGTGCATCGTCCAGGCCGGCGGCGCGCAGCGCTTCCACCGAATGCTCGCCCAGCGCAGGTGCCGCGCGCCGGAAAGTGCCCGGGGTGCCGCCCAGCCGGGGAGAGATGTTATGCACGGGAATCTGGCCCATCTCGGCATCGGGAATCTCCACCACGATATCGCGCGCCTGGAAGTGGGGGTCCTGCTCGATATCGGCGATGTCGTAGATCGGGCCAATCGTCACCCCGGCCTTGTCGAAGAACGCCACGCAGTCGGGTTGGGTCATCGTGCCCAGGAATTCGCCGATGATGCCGTCCAGCAGCGCGGCATGCTTTACGCGCTCGCCATTGGTGGCGAAGCGTGGATCGGCAATCAGTTCGGGCCGGCCGATGGCGCGGAATAGCCGCTCGGTCATGGCCTGCGTCGATGCCGACAGGCACACCCATTTGCCATCCGCCGTCTGGTAGGCATTGCGCGGCGCGCTGTTGGTGGATCGGCTGCCCGTACGCGGTTTGACCTTGCCGGTCAGTCGATAGTTGGCGGCCTGCGCGCCCAGGATGGCGAAGATCGGGTCCAGCAGCGGCAGGTCGATGACCTGGCCCACGCCGCCGCGCACTTCCACGTTGCGCACGGCGCTGAGCACGCCAATCGCCCCATACAGGCCGGCGGTCATGTCGCCCAGGTAGATCGGCGGCAGCACCGGCTCGCGGTCGGCAAAGCCGTTCATCGACGCAAAGCCCGACATGCCTTCCACCAGCGTGCCAAAGCCGGGGCGATGCGAATACGGGCCGTCCTGGCCCCAGCCCGAAACGCGCACGATGACCAGCCTCGGGTTGCGCGCCATCAGCACGTCGGGCCCCAGGCCCATGGATTCGAGCGTGCCTGGCTTGAAGCTTTCCACGAACACATCGGCGTGCGCCACGAGGTCCAGGATTACGTCGATGGCGCCTTCGGCCCGGAAGTTCAGGCACAGGCTGCGCTTGTTGCGGCAGTACGCCTTCCACGCCGTGGGCACGTCCTTGACCTTCCAGTCGCGCAGCGTGTCGCCGCTGGCGGGCTCTACCTTGAGCACGTCGGCGCCCAGGTCGGCCAGCGCCATCGTCAGCGTGTTGCCCGCCACCAGCCGGGAAAGATCGAGGATGCGGATGCCGTCGAGCGGTCCGGTGGCGTCGGGCGCCAGGGGTTGCTGCCTGAACATGGGAAAGACTCGGTGAATTATTCGGCGGTGATGTTGCGGGCCTTGGCCACCTGCTTCCAGCGCGCGCTGTCGCGGCGGATATGCTCGGCGAACTGGGCCGCGGTCATCGCGGACGGCTCGGCGCCCTCGCGCGAGAAGATCTCGCGCATTTCGGGCGTGGCGATGATGTCGCGGATCTCGGCGTTGAGCTTGTCCACCAGCGCCTGCGGAGTGCCGGCCGGCGCGAACACGCCCCACCAGAGTTCGGCGGAATAGTTCGGTACGGTCTCGGCCACCGATGGCCACTGCGGCGCAAACCGCGAGCGCGACGGCGACGTCACGCCCAACGCGCGCACCTTGCCGCTCTTCACCTGCGTGGCCACCGACGGGAAGCTGGCAATCACGAACTGCACCTGCCCGGCGATCAGGTCCGTCAGCGCGTTGGAAATGCCCTTGTAGGGCACATGCGTGAACTCGATGCCGGCGTCGCCGGCCAGCAGTTCGCTGGACATCTGGTTGATCGATCCGACGCCGGCCGATCCGTAGTTGATCGCACCCTTGTCCTTCTTGGCGGCTGCAATCAGGTCGCCCACGGTCTTGTATGGCGACTTGTCGGACACGGCCAGCACCATCGGGCCGCTGGCCAGCATCGCCACGGGCGCGAAGCTCCTGTTCACGTCGTAGCTGGTCTTCGGCTGGACGGCGGCATTGGCGGTAAGCGTGGAAGACGTGACCAGCAGCGTCGCGCCGTCGGGCGCGGAACGGGCCACGAACTCGGCACCGATGGCGCCGCCGGCACCGGGCTTGTTGTCGACGATGGCCGTGACGCCAAGCTTCTTCGACAACTTGTCGCTGACCAGTCGCGCGAACACGTCGTTGCTGCCGCTGGGCGGGAAGGGCACCACCATGCGGATGGACTTCGGAATCCCCGCGTCCGCCGCATGCGCGGACGGCGTGAGGCCGAAAGTCAGGCCAACGGCGGCAAGGACGGCAAGGGACGGGATTCCGGGAAGGGCCAGAAAGGAGGTGGCGCGGGTGCGCAGACGCGGGCGATGCGGCATCACAAAGTTGTCTCCAGATATTGTGCGGTGCGGCGCCTGTTGGATCGACACCGTCTGCCAAGCATCTTAGCCACGCCGGCGATTGAGCTAAAGTGACGTTTTTAAACCTATCGGTGAGAAAAACTCATGAAGGTGGAGTGCTTCCAGACGCTGGCTGCGGTGCTGCGCTGCGGCAGCTTTGCCGGGGCGGCGGCCGAGATGAACCTGTCGCCAAGCGCCGTCAGCCTGCAGATGAAACAGCTGGAGTCGTATTTCGGGCAGCCGCTGTTCGACCGCTCGGCGCTCCAGGTGCGGCCCACGCCGTTTGCGCTGGAGGTGAGCGCCACGCTGGACGGTGCGATCCATGCGATGGAGTCGCTGCGGCGCCGTTCCGCGCCCGTGGTGGAGGGCAAGGTGACGCTGGGCATCATCGAGCCGATGCAGGTGAAGCTGTTGCCGCCATTCACCACGCTGGTCCGCGAGCGCTATCCCAATCTGGACGTGCGGCTGGAACGCGGCCGATCGACCGCGCTGGTGGAAGCGCTGCGCTCCGGCACCATCGACGCCGCCGTGGTGGCCCAGCCGGAATCCGGCGCTTCCGCGCGCGTGCGCTGGGCGCCGCTGTTCCGCGAGCCGTGCGTGCTGGTAGCGCCGCTCGATTCAACGGCCCGCACCGTCAAGGCGCTGCTCAAGGCGTATGAATGGATTCGCTTCGATACGTCGACCATCGCCGGCTCGGCGGCGGCCGAGTTCGTGCGCCGCACGGCGCCCGATACGCGCTCGCGTATCGAGCTGCTGTCCATTCCCGCCATCGTTGCGATGGCGTCGCGCGGGCTGGGCGTGTCTGTGCTGCCGCAGCCCGACCCCTATCTGCTTGAGGCATTCCCCGTGCGCGTGATAGCGCTGGGCGACGCGCCACCGTCTCGCCAGATATCGTTCGTCTCGCGGATCGCGCCGGCAGAAGATCGCGTCATCGCAGCGCTGCTGGAAACGCTCCGTAGCGCGATTCAACGTCTGTGATCGGTGGGTTCAAGCGGGACGAAGCGATACAAGCTCGCCCAGAACCGTGTCCAGTGCAACGTGGCCGCGCAGGATGTGGTCAGGACTGCTTTCGAAATCGATCCAGCCTTCGTTGAAGCCATCCAGCATGCGCATGCGGGCCAGCGGATGCTTCATGCCCTGCGCGCGGAACAGTGCTTCCCACATCGGCCGGTCGACCACTTCCGCGCGTACCGGGCGGGACAGCACGCGGGCAAAGGCCGAAGCGAGGTCGTTGGGACTGACCCGCCGGGGGCCCTCAAGCTCCATGACGCGCACACCGTGCCATGTCTGCTGCAACAACTGGGCCGCAACGCGGCCTACGTCTGCGGTGGCAACCATTGGCACCGGCTTGTCGAGCGGCTGCAGGTAGCTGGCGATGACGCCATCGTCGCGCGCGGACGCGACATCCCACGCGGCGTTCTCCATGAACCAGCCGGGCCGCAGGAACGTGACCGGCATCGGCATCTCGCGCAGCGCCTGCTCCATCAGCGTACGCTGGGTCAGCAGGTTGAACTCGTCGGCCTGAGCGCCGATCGTCGACAGGCAAACGACCTTTTCGGGCCGTGCCTTCAGCAGCGCCGTGCACACGGCTTCGATGACCTTGCGCGCCTCGGGAAAGCCGGGCGCCGGATCGAACTCCGAAGGCGGCAGGATAAAGACGCCCGTCGCACCTTCGAACGCGGCGGCGAGCGACGAACCATCTTCCATCACGGCCGTCGCGATCTCGCAACCGCGCTTTGCCCATGAGCCGGCCCGTGTCGCGTCGCGCACGACGGCGCGTATTGACCCGCCCGACGCCAGCAACTCGCGGGCCAATGCGCCGCCGACCTTTCCGGTGATTCCAGTGATTGCATACATTGCTCGTTCTCCTTGAGTGAATACGCCGGACGCATTCTGGCTACTCACCGAGCCAAACAAAATGACAGGGACGGCATCAGATAAGTGACAACACGTCATCAATTTGGCATGATCGCCGCAGACGCCCGGCATCGCCGCACCGTGGCGCGCCTCGGCCGCGGGTGGGTCGCCCGCGCTCTTCCACGCCTATTCACTTGAACCACAATGAGATCGCGTAGCGAGAAACTGTCCGGCAGCATCAGCGTGTTCGCCGCCGTGGTGGATGCCGGGACATTCGCGGCTGCGTCGGAAGTCATCGGCATGACGCCGCCGGGCGTGAGTCGGGCGATTGCGCGACTGGAGAAGCGGCTTAACATCCGGCTCTTCAACCGAACCACGCGCTCCGTCTCGCTGACGGAAGAGGGCCGGCGCTTCTACGAAGAGGTCATGCCCCATCTGGCCGGCCTGGAGGAAGCGGCCGCAGCGGCTGCGGGCAGCGCCTCAGCCGTGCGCGGAAAGCTGCGAATCAATCTGGATCCTGTCGTCTACCGGGCCGTGCTCGGGCAGCAATTCGATGCATTCATGGACGCGCATCCGGAACTCGAAATCGAGCTCATCGCGCGCGACAGCCTGGGCGACCTCGTCATGGACGGCTTCGACCTTGCCGTGCGATTCGGCGAACCGCGGGCGTCCAGCCTGGTCGCGCGAAAGCTGCTGGATACCGGCATCGTGACGGTCGCGGCGCCCGCGTATATTGCTCGCCGGGGACGGCCGGCAAAACCGCAGGACCTGGAAAGCCGAGACCACCGGTGCCTTGAATTCCGCAATCCGGAGACCGGCAAGCCATTCGCCTGGGAGTTCCATCGCGGGCGCAAGCGCCTTGTGGTGGACACGCGGGGGCGCCTCACGGTCAACGATCCGGGCGCGCTGCTCAATGCGTGCCTCGCCGGCTCCGGCATCGCGCAGATGCTGCTGCTGGGTGCCGAGCCGCTGATCGCAGCCGGCCAGTTGATCAATCTCTTTCCCGAGTGGGCCGACGAGCGTTTTCCGTTGTACGCGTACTACCCGTCCCGACATCACGTGCCGGCAAAGACCCGGGCGTTCCTGGATTTCATGGTCGGATTGACGGGGGCCAATGGCCGCTTTGGCAAGGGCTAGCGCTGTTCGAGATCGCGGCGCTCATCAGCCCGCGCGTATCATCCCCGGCGTTGCTGACCCGGATGTCCCGTCCCCCATTCGACCGCATCAACCCCCATGATCGATCTCAACGACGTCTACTACTTTGCGAAGGTCGTCGAACACCAGGGCATCACCGCCGACGCCCGCGTGCTCGATGTGCCGAAGTCCAGCATCAGCCGCCGCATTCTCGCGCTGGAGGCGGCGCTGGGTGCGCGTCTGATCCAGCGCACGTCACGCCGGTTCGTGATTACCGAGCTCGGCACCGAGTTCCATCGCCACGCGCTGGCGATGCTGGTGGAGGCGGAGGCCGCGGAGAACGTCGTGCGCACGCGCACGGCCGAGCCGAGCGGCACGATCCGGTTCACGTGTTCGGTGGCAGTGGCGCAGCTGGTGCTGGCGACGCTGATTCCGCGTTTCATGGCCCGGCATCCGCGTGTGCGCATCGTCGAGCACGCGACGAACCGGCATGTGGATCTGGTGCACGAGGGCTTTGACATGGGGCTGCGCGCGCATATGGCGCCGCTGCCCGATTCTTCACTGGTGCAGCGCCCGCTGGCGCAGATTCCCTGGACGCTGTTCGCCAGCCCCGGCTATCTCAAGCGCAGGGGGACGCCGGATTCGCCCGAGGCGCTGGCCGGGCACGATGCCATCGCGCTGGGCGCGCCGCAGGACGCCTATGTATGGAACCTGCGCGACGTCCGGCATGCGGGACAGATCCATGCGGTGACATACGACCCGTCGCTGGTCAGTGACGACATGGCCACGCTGAAGGCAGCCGCGTGCGAAGGGGTGGGCATCGTCGCGCTGCCCGGCTATGTCGGCAAGGCCGAGATGGCGGCCGGCAAGCTTGTGCGGGTGTTGCCGCAGTGGATCGCGGGCGTGGCCACGCTGACGCTGCTGATGCCGTCGCGGCGCGGGCTGCTGCCGTCCGTGCGGGCGTTCAGCGAGTTCCTGGCCGAAGAGGTGCCACTGCTGGTCCAGTAGCACTGGCGGCGCGTTTCCTGCGTTCATCGCTGCCATCATCCCAAAAATGGGACGATGGTTCCTGTTTTGCCTCGCTGTTTTTCCATCGTCCCATTTGTAAAGTGGTTCTCACGCCGCGACCGATGCCGGAGCGGTACCAACCGAACGGAGAGAACCATGCCCCCTCGCAACAACCGCCTGACCCGTGACAACGCCGTGCTGCTGCTGGTGGATCACCAGATCGGCCTTTACACCGGCGTGCGCGATATCGACACGCTGGAGCTGACGCATAACGTGGTTGGCCTGGCAAAGGCCGCCGTGGCGCTTGGCGTGCCCGTGATCGTTACCACGACGACCGAGAACGTCTGGGGCCCGATGATCCCGGCGCTGCGCGAAGCGCTGCCGGGCGTGCCCGTGATCGAACGCACGACCGTGAACGCATGGGACGAGCCGCGCGTGGTGGCCGCGGTGGAGGCCACGGGCCGCAAGAAGCTGGTCGTCACGGGCATCTCTACCGACGTGTGCCTGGCGTTCCCCGCCATGTCCGCGCTCGACGCCGGGTACGACAGCTTCGCCGTGATCGATGCCTCTGGCGGCTTCTCGAAGACCCAGGTGCGGATGGGCGTGGCGCGCATGCAGCAGGCCGGCGTGGTGCCGGTCTGCTATTCGAACGTGGCGGTCGAGATCTTGGCCGACAACGCTGCTCCGGAGGCCCAGGCCGTCTACGCCGCGCTTGGCATGCCGTTCGGCGGGCTGGTGTCCGGCCTGAAGCAGTACTTCTCGCGCGTCTGAGCGTGGTGTCGATCCGGAGAGCGACCATGGAACACGACATCGTCATCGTCGGCGGCGGCAGCGCGGGGGCCGTGCTGGCGCGCCGGCTCAGCGACGTGCCACATCGACGCGTGCTGTTGCTGGAAGCGGGCCCGGCCTACCGCCCGTCTGGCTATCCCGATGCGCTGGCCCTGGCCGACAACGTCGGCGGCGACGCCGCGCATGACTGGGGCTACAAGTCGGAGTCGGGCGCCATCGGCCACGCGATTCACGCGCGCCGGGGCCGCGTGCTTGGCGGCAGTTCCGCCATCAACGCTGCCGTGGCGATGCGGGCCCGGGCCGCGGATTTCGACCGCTGGGCGCGGCGCGGCATTACTGGCTGGTCTGCGGCGGAAGTCCTGCAAAGCTTTCGCAAGCTCGAATCGGCACCCTATGGTGACGACGCCTGGCATGGCCGGGACGGTCCGTTGCCGGTCCGGCAGATGACGGCCGAAGCCCTGACGCCGTCGCTGCGCGGTTTCGTCGACGCCACCGCCGCGCTGGGTTTCGAGCGTATCGCCGATTTCAATGCGGACGCCCAGCACGGTGTCGGTCCTTATCCGCTCAACGTGGTCGATGGCGTGCGGCAGAACACCGGCATCGCCTATCTGACGGCCGATGTGCGCCGCCGCGCCAATCTGGAAATCCGTGCCGAGGCGGAAGTCGATCGCGTGCTGCTGGAAGGCGGCCGTGCGTGCGGCGTGCGGCTTGTCGACGGCACGCTGATCGCGGCCGGTGCGGTCGTGCTGTCGGCCGGCGCCTACGGCAGTCCCGCGATCCTGATGCGCTCGGGCATCGGCCCCGCCGACGACCTGCGCGCGCTCGGCATCGCACCGGTTGCTGATTTGCCGGTGGGACGTCGGCTGATGGACCATCCGTTCTACTACAACGTCTACGCGTTGCGGCGCGAGTTCAGTGCGATGACACCGGCGGCTGGCGCGATCCTGTGGACACGCTCGCAGTCCGCCGCGCCGGACGAACTGGACCTGCACGTCTCCGCAACGCATATCTGGGACCCCGCCGCGACCCCCACGGGCGGCGCCATCGTGCTGGCCACCGCGCTGACCCTGCCGGAATCGACGGGCACGGTACGGCTGGCGAGCGCCGATCCGCGTGTCGCGCCGCGTATCGATTTCAATTTCCTGTCCACTGCGCGCGACCGGCGCCGGCTGCTGGAGGGCGTGCGCCTGTCGCGGCGCATCGGGTCCACGGCGCCATTTGCGAACCTCGTCGCGCACGAAATGGAGCCGGGGCGCAGCGTGCAGACCGATGCCGAACTCGAAGCCGCCATCGTTGCCGGGCTGGATACCTATCAGCACGCCACGTCGACGGCACCAATGGGGGCGGTGGGGGACCCCCACGCCGTCGTCGATACGCTGGGCGCAGTGCATGGCATTGGCGGGCTGCATGTCGTCGACGCGTCGATCTTGCCCGAGATTCCGTCCGTGGCAACCAACCTCACGACCATCATGGCGGCGGAGCATATCGCCGCACGCGTGACCGACTGGAGCCGATGATGACGACAGCTTGGGGTACCACCCAACTCATACCGCTGCGTGAGGCCGATGCGGAAGCGGAGCGGGCCTTGTTGGACGCGTTCGTCCAGTTTTGGACCGTGCAATCCAGCGACGACCTTCGCGCCACCTACGACCGCTTTGTCGCGGCAACGCCCCCGGCAGACGGCGTGACCGCCATGGCTGTAGACGACGCCGAGGCGCGGGGATGGTGGCTGTTCCCGTCCGGCATGGAACGGGTCACGGACGCGGCCGTGCTCTATCTGCACGGCGGTGGCTACGTCCTTGGCTCCGCCACCGCGTACCGGCATTTTGCGAGCCAGATCGTCGCACGCACGAACCGGCCAATGCTGGTGCTCGACTATCCATTGGCGCCCGAGCAAGCACTGCCGGTGGCGCACGACATCGCACTGACCGCGGTGAAATGGCTCGCCAGGCAGGGCGTGCGGCGGCTGGCAGTCGTCGGCGATTCGGCTGGCGGCGGGTTGTCGTTGTCAGTGATGGCTTCGCTGGTGAAGGCGGCGGGCGCCGAGGGACATGCCGGCCTGCCGGAACTTCGGGCGGGCGCGGTTTTCTCGCCATGGACCGACCTGTCGCTGTCGGGCGCCAGCATGAACGACCCAATAATACGCGACGTCCTGCTTACGCGCGATTACCTGGCGGACAGCGCCCGGAAGTATCTGGGCGGTCAGGTGCCGACGCATCCCATGGCTTCACCGCTGTTCGGCATTCCGCACGGCATGCCACCGCTTTACATCCAGGCGGGCAGCGAGGAACTGCTGCGCGACGATGCGCTGCGTTACGCCGGGCAGGCGCGCGCGCAGGGCAATACCGTGACGCTGGAGATCTGGCAGGGGCTGCATCACGTGTTCCACTTCAACGTGGCCGAACTGGAGAGCGCACGCATCGCACTGGATCGGGTGGCGGCGTTTGTGGTCGAGCACCTGTAGGTTGCCGCCAGCAAGACTGGCAGGGATGGGCGAAAGCGCGCCGGCGTGCATTCGGTAGCCCCAGCCGCAGTTCCTCTCCGTTCCCCTAACGCCACGTCGGCACAGGTGGCGCAGGCTCAGAAGATCGCGCGCCGCGTTACTACGACTATCACAGTCCTAGATTTGATAGCGGTTACCCGCATGCTGTGATCGCAAAAGGGGATCGCAAGACCCCTGCAAGAAAACTTCTTGCACGCCTTAACTGCGACTACTAGAATCGTAGTTAAGGCGTGGCGATTGACGCGGCGCGGATACCCGGGCGGCGCCGCCGCTGGTCAGTGCAGTAAAGAATCGATCAGGAGCAGTAGTGATGTCACAACGCATTCTTGTTATTGGCGCCGGCTTTGCCGGCATGTGGAGCGCCCTGGCTGCGGCCCGTCTGCTCGACGAGGCCGCGCGCACCGATGTGGAGATCGTGCTGGTGGCGCCCGAGCCTGCGCTGCACGTGCGGCCCCGCCTTTACGAACAACATCCGCTCAAGATGAAGGCGCCGCTGCTGGAGATCTTCGCAGCCACTGGTGTGCGGTTTGTGCAGGGCATCGTCGAGCAGATCGACGTGGCGGCGCGCCAGGTGACGGTCAAGGGCGTGGGCGCCGATACATCGCACCAGACGCTGGGCTACGACCGCCTTGTGCTGGCGGCGGGCAGCCGGCTGTTCCGGCCGGCGATCGACGGCCTTGACGCGCATGCTTTCAACGTCGATCAGGTGGCCGATGCTTCCCGGCTGGAAGCGCATCTGCATGGCCTGGCGAGCCGGCCCGATTGCGAGGCCCGGAACACTGTCGTGATTGCTGGCGCCGGCTTCACCGGTATCGAAACGGCGGCCGAGATGCCCGCGCGGCTGCGTGAGGTGCTGGGTGCCGATGCCGCCGTGCGCGTCATCATGGTGGAGCGCAATAACGAGATCGGCCCGGACCTGGGGCAGGGCCCGCGCCCCGTCATCACGCAGGCGCTGACCGAACTGGGCGTGACGTGGAAGCTGGGCTCCGGCGTGGCATCGGTGGACGCGCAAGGCGTCACGCTGCAGAGCGGCGAGCGCATCCAGGCCCAGACCGTGATCTGGACTGCCGGCGCACGGGCCAGCGCGTTGACTGACCAGATTCCCGGGCAGCGCGACAACTTCGGCCGCCTGTATGTCGATCGCAACCTGCAGGTGGAGGGCGTGGACCACGTCTACGCCACGGGTGACGTGGCCCGTGCCGCCACCGATGACGACGGCAACGTGACCATGATGTCTTGCCAGCACGCGATGAACCTCGGTCGCTCGGCGGGACACAACGTGGCCGCTGACCTGCTGGGCCAGCCGCCGATCCCGTACAGCCAGCCGAAATACGTCACCTGCCTGGACCTGGGCCCATGGGGCGCGGTGTACACGGAAGGGTGGGACCGCCAGGTCAAGCTGTCCGGCGCCGAAGCCAAGGCGTTGAAGACCCGGATCAACACGGAGTGGATCTATCCGCCGAGCGCCAATCGGGCCGAGGCGCTGGCATCCGCCGATCCGCGCCGTATCGTCGTGGCCTGACCGGCCGCCAGCAAGAAGAAGGGCGATCCACCGGGATCGCCCTTTTTTATCGGCTGCTGGACCTTACCGGCTACCGCGCCGATTCTCCGCGCGATCGGTCAGCCACTGTACGACCTGACCGCCGTAGGCAGCGGGCGCCTTCTCCACGGTACGCTCGGCAATATCGGCCAGCGTGTGGTTCTTCAACTCCGCGCGCATCGCCTTTTCGGCCGACTGCATCACCGCATGGATCGAGCAGACCCCGCGCGTGGCCCACGCGGGTGCGCAGCCTTCGAACACAGCGTTGCGCTCGCGAATCTCCCGGCACTCGAACAGCGGTTTGTCTCCGTCGATGGCGACGACGACGTCATGGACCGTGATGCGCGACGGCGGCCGCGCTAGCCGGAAACCGCCCTTGATGCCTTCGGTGGCCACCACGAGCCCGGCCTTCGCGAGCTTGGTGAACAGCTTGGCGAGGAAGTCGTGGGGGATGCCTTGCAAGTCGGCGAGGTCGCGTACGCTGGCTTCTTCCACCGCGATGCTGGAGCGGGACAGGTGGAGCAGGCAGTGCAGGCCGTACTCCACACCCGTGCTGATGTGGGACATATATAACTCGGACAGGCTAAATCGTAGTTGGAAGCCTACACCAGCAGGCAAGCGGCAGCAACCGCGGGTTATATGCCGAAAATGTGAATTAATCTGCGCCCGACGGCCACTCGCCAGCGAGGACACGCGCGAAATGGGCACAGCTTGTCGCGTCAGCCGGCCTCGACTAGCCTGATAATCGGTTCAAATTACTCGCCGCCCCGCGACCCCCCTTGATGCCAGAACCGTTCGCCACCCGATATGGCTGGGCGCTGCAGCGCCTGCGCGAGGTTTTCTCCCCATTGAACGTGGCCGCGGCGGCATGGCTGATCGCAACATGGTCGTTCGCGGCCTATCAGCTTGTGAGCGAGCGCGACCGCCTGCTGCATGTCGCCGCCGAGCGCACCCAGGCGGAAGCCCGCGCGTTTGGCGCCTATTCCAAATCCAGCATCCTGCGGCTGTCCGAGTTCCTGCTCGACCTGCGGGCTAGTTGGCTGGTGGGCCAGGACGGCTTTGTCGAGCTGGTGCGGGAACGAGAGAACCTGGTGGTGGACCTGTCGTTCCAGGTGGCGGTGATCGACAAGCACGGCATGCTCGTCTACTCGTCCATCGGTTCCCCGGCGCGCGGAGAGAAGGTCGATCTGAGCAAGCGCGAGCATTTTCGCGTCCATCAGAACGCCGGGGGCCGGGACGTACTGTTTATCAGCGACCCGGTGAAGGGCAAGGTCTCCGGCAAATGGTCGATCCAGTTCACCCGTCCCATCCTGCGCGGTGGCGTTTTCGACGGCGTCATCGTGGTGTCGGTCAGTCCCGAACAGTTCGCCAGCTTTGCGCAGACCTTTACCTCGCTCGACGGCGAAGTCGCGTCGGTCATCAAGACGTCCGGCCAGGTCATGGCCAGGGTCCCGGCACTGGAAGGCGCGCTGGGCAGGGCGGTCACCAACAACCGGCCTTACCTGGCCAGCGACGCGCCCGTGGCCGGTAGCTTCCGCGGAGTGTCCGGCTCCGAAGGCGTGGAGCGTCTCTTCGGTTACTACCGCATGCCGGAGTTCGGGCTGAACTTCGTCGTCGGCGAGTCGATCGATCTTGTGCTGGCGCCGTACGAGTCGTACCGACGCATTGCCTTCGCCAGCGCCATTGCATCCACATTGCTGCTGGGGCTGCTGTACTACAGCCTGCGCCGTTCCATGGCCGAGCGGCAGCGCCATATGGAAGAGATGCGGCTGGCGTCGCTGGTCTACTCGTCCAGCAGCGAGGCGATGGTCGTCACATCGCTGGACGGCACCATCATCGACGCGAACCCGGCGTTCTCGGCGGCCACGGGCTATGCGGCGGACGAGGTCAGGGGGCGCTCTGGCTACAGCCTCGGCGGCACGGAAACGACGCCCGGGCTGATCGAACGGCTGCGGGCCGCCGTGGAGGCCACGGGAAAATGGAGCGGCGAGATCGCGGTGCGGCGCAAGGACGGGAGCGAGTTTCCGGCCTACCTGACGGTGGATACCTACCTGGCCCACGCCTACGGGGAGCGCCGCCGCGTGGCGCTGATCCATGACATGACCGAGAAGCGCCAGGCGGAGGAAGTCATCCGGCACCAGGCGAACTTCGACGCGCTGACCGATCTGCCCAACCGCCGGCTGTTCTTCGACCGGCTCAGGCAGGAGATCGAACGCCCGCGTGGCGCCCAGGATTCGCTGGCGCTGCTGTTCATCGACCTCGACCGCTTCAAGGAGGTCAACGATACGCTGGGCCACGACCAGGGCGACCAGTTGCTGCTGGAGGCCGTACGTCGTATCGCCGCATCGGTGCGCGCATCGGACACCGTGGCGCGGCTGGCCGGCGACGAGTTCACCGTGATCCTGCCGACGGTCAACGATGTCGGCGTGGCGCAGGGCATTGCCCAGGCGATCCTGGAGCGCATCGCGGCACCTTACCGGCTGGCCGGCGAACTGGTGGTCGTGTCAGCCAGCATCGGCGTGGCCCTGTATCCCAAAGACGCCGATAACGCCGAGGCGCTGCTGGTGTGCGCCGACCAGGCGATGTTCGCGGCCAAGAAGGAGGGCCGCAATCGCGCGAAGGTTTTCAGCAAGGCGCTGCTGCACGCCGAGAAAGAGCGCCTGCGCATTACGCAGGACCTGCGTGCGGCGCTGACCGCGGGGCAGTTCGCCCTCCATTACCAACCCATTGTCGACCTCCGGACCGGAAAGGTCTGCAAGGCCGAGGCGCTGATCCGCTGGGATCATCCGGTACGCGGGTCCATCCCGCCCGACGATTTCATCCCCGTTGCGGAAGAGTCCGGCCTCATCATCGACATCGGCCGCTGGGTGCTGGCGGAAGCGCTGGACCAACTGGCGCGCTGGCAGACCGTGCTGGGCAATGGCTTCCAGATGTCCGTCAACAAGTCGCCGATGGAGTTCTGCGCGCCCGCCAGCGGGCCGGAATCCTGGTCCGGGCTGATTGAGCGTCGAAACGTGCCGGTCGGCAGCCTTGTCATCGAGATAACCGAAAGCTCGGTGATGGAGCAGGGCGCCGACGTCATCAATCAACTGTCCCGCTTCCAGGCCGCCGGCATCGAGATCGCGCTCGACGATTTCGGCACGGGCTATTCGTCGCTGTCGTACCTGCGGCGTCTCGATATCGACTACATCAAGATCGACCGCTCCTTCATCCGGTCGCTGACGCGAGGCCCGGACGACGTGGCCCTGTGCCGCGCCATCATCAGCATGGCCCACGCGCTGCGCATCCGCGTGATCGCCGAGGGCATCGAGACCGAGTCGCAACGCAGGATCCTGCTGGAGGCTGGCTGCGACTACGGCCAAGGCTTCCTGTTCTGCCCGCCCGTAGACGCCCGGGCGTTCGAGGCGTTTGCGAGCGCGGTGACTTGACGCGCGGCGCCACTGGTTTATGGTGTAGGCCCACTATCGACCCAAATTGGTGAGCCAGTATTTATGCCCAGACGCAGACAGGCCGTGGAACTGCCGTTCGTCGGCACCCTGGATCGGGCCCAGGGTCAGCTTGGTCGGCAGTTGACCGTGGTGCTGCGGGCGGCGATTCGCGCGGGCGAGTTGAAGCCCGGCGAAGCCTTGCCATCGACCCGGCATCTGGCCAGTTCGCTCGGGATTTCGCGCGGGCTGGTCACCGATGCCTTCGAGCAGCTCATTGCCGAAGGCTTTCTGGAGGCGCAGGCCGGGTCCGGAACCCGGGTGTCGACGACGCTCTCCTCGGTGGCGCCGACGGCTGGCGAGACCGCGCCACGGCGTGTGAAAGGCAAGCCGACGTTGCCGCCCCGGGCCGCCGCATTTGCCGAAGTTGCCCGCCAGTTCTCGCCGCTGCCGTCGGTTCCGTTCGCGGTGTCGGTGCCGGTCGGGCCGACCGCGCCCGACGATACCTGGCGGCGCGTGGGCAACCGGACGCGCGGGCTGCGCGCGGCGGCGCCATCGGGTTACGACGATCCGCAGGGCGTTGCCGTATTGCGTGCCGCCATTGCGGACTACGTGCGCAAGTCGCGCTCGGTGCATTGCTCGCCGGCGCAGGTCATCATCACGGCCGGCACGCAGCAGGGGCTCTATCTGGCCTGCCAGGTGTTGCTGGAGCCGACCGTCCGGGTCTGGGTGGAAGAGCCCGCGTATCGCGGCATCACCGGCATCCTGGAAGCGATGGGCGCGCGGGAGCGGATGGTGCGGGTGCCCGTGGACGAGGCCGGCATGGACGTGGACGCCGGCGTGCGCATGGCCGACGACGCGCGCGCCGCGTTTGTCACGCCTTCGCACCAGTATCCGCTGGGCATGCCGTTGAGCATGGCCCGCCGCACCGCGCTCGTTGCGTGGGCGCGGCGCCATGACGCGTGGATCGTCGAGGATGACTACGACAGCGAACTGCGCTACGTGGGGCACCCGTTTCCGTCGCTGCAGGGGCTGGCGCCCGACCGGGTCATCTACCTGGGCACCTTCAGCAAGATCCTGTTTCCGTCATTGCGGCTGGGCTACGTGATCGTGCCGGAGCACCTGGTGGCGTCGTTCTGCGGCGCGCGCAGCCTGATGGACCGGCATCCGCCCAGCGCGGACCAGCACGCGCTGGCCGCGTTCATCGCCGAGGGCCACCTTGACCGGCACATCCGGCGCGTGCGGCTGGTGTATGCCGACCGGCACGCGTACCTGATCGACATCATCGCGCGGCTGATCCCGCCGGAGCACGCGTGGGTCCAGCCCGGCGACCAGGGCAGCACCTTGTCCTGTGGCTGGCCGATACGGTCCGTGACGAGACCGTGGCTGCGCGGGCGCTGGAGCAAGGCGTCTCGGTGCGGGCCGTGTCGCCGATGTATGCCGACCACGGGCGCCCGGGGCTGATCCTGGGCCTGGGCGGCTACTCGAACGAGCAGATGGAGCGGGCCGTCAAGACGCTGGCGGCCATCATCGCCGAGCAGGCCGGCGGCAAGGCTGCCCGGCGGCGCGCGCATTAGGCCGGCGGGCCGGACTTACTTCGCCGTGGGCATGGCGAATTCCGCGCCACGCGCCGTGTCGTTGGGCCAACGCTGCATGACGCTCTTCTGGCGGGTATAGAAGCGCACGCCTTCCTCGCCATAGGCGTGCATGTCACCGAACAGCGAGCGCTTCCAGCCGCCAAAGCCGTGCCATGCCATCGGCACCGGGATGGGCACGTTGATGCCCACCATGCCCACTTCGATGCGGCGGCTGAACTCGCGCGCGATCTGGCCGTCGCGCGTGTAGCAGGCCACGCCGTTCGCAAACTCGTGGCTGTTGACCAGCTTGACCGCTTCGGCAAAGTCCTTGACGCGCACGCACCCCAGCACCGGTCCGAAGATTTCCTCGCGGTAGATGCGCATGTCGGGCGTCACGTGGTCGAACAGTGTGCCGCCCGTGAAGAAGCCGTTCTCATGGCCGGGGACGCGGTAGTTGCGCCCGTCCACCAGCAGCTCGGCGCCTTCCTGCACGCCGATGCCGATGTAGTTCTCGATCCGCTCCAGCGCTTCGCGCGTCACCACCGGCCCCATCTCGGCGTCGGGCTCCATGCCGTTCTTGATGACCAGTTCCAGCGCCCGCGCCTTGAGCCTGGGGATGATCTTGTCCGCCACGTCACCCACCAGCACGGCGACGGAAATCGCCATGCAGCGCTCGCCAGCCGACCCGTAGGCGGCGCCGATCAGGCCGTCCACCGCCTGGTCGATATCGGCGTCGGGCATCACGACCATGTGGTTCTTGGCGCCGCCCAGCGCCTGCACGCGCTTGCCCAGCCGGGCGCCGGTCTCGTAGATGTAGTTCGCGATAGGCGTGGAACCGACAAAGCTCACCGAGCGCACGTCGTCGTGATGGAGCAGCGCGTCCACCACCGGCTTGCCGCCCTGCACCACGTTGAACACGCCATCGGGCAGGCCGGCTTCCTTGAGCAGGTTGGCCATGAACAGCGATGCCGACGGATCGCGCTCGCTGGGCTTGAGGATGAAGCAGTTGCCGGCCGCGATGGCCACCGGGAACATCCAGCAGGGCACCATGCACGGGAAGTTGAACGGGGTGATGCCGGCCACCACGCCCAGCGGCTGCCGCAGCGTCCAGTTGTCCATGCCCGTGGAGACCTGGTCGGTGAAGTCGCCCTTGAGCAACTGCGGGATGCCGCAGGCGAACTCGATGATGTCGATGCCGCGGCTCACCTCGCCCGCGGCGTCGCTGAGCACCTTGCCGTGCTCGGCCGTGATGATGGCCGCCAGCGCGTCCTTGTCGCGGTTCATCAGCTCCAGGAACTTCAGCATGATGCGGGCGCGGCGTATCGGCGGCGTATCGGCCCACGCCGGAAACGCGGCCCTGGCGCTGGCCACGGCTGCGTCCACGTCCTCGCTGTCGCCAAGCCGGACCTGCCGCGCCACCGCACCGGTCGCCGGGTTGTACACGGCCTGCGTCTGCGCGCCGTGGCCCACGTAGGGCTTGCCGGCAACGTAGTGGACGACTTCGGCGGAACTGGTGAATGGGGCGGTCACGGGCATCTCCTTCGATAGTGGTGCGAGTCAACGGCTGCAGTGTAGGAACCGGCGGCCGGGCGCGGTAGATGGCCAAACGCAAACTTATTGTTTAGGATTTTGATTCAGTGAAATGCCGGTTTGCAAAATAATGGGGGTGGCCATGGCGAAGGCGGGCAAGGACAGCGTGGAGCGGTTGTGGGAGCACTTGCACTGGCTGGCGGTGCTGGACCAGCAGGGGAGCTTCAGCAAGGCCGCGGACCGGCTGGGCGTCAGCAAGGCGTCGATGAGCCAGCGCATCGCCGAACTGGAACGCTCGGCCGGCATCATGCTGGTGCAGCGCACCACGCGCAGCGCGGCGCTCACGGACGCCGGGCGCCAGCTTGTCGAATCGACGCGCGGGGCGTTCGAACAGATCGCCAATGGGTTTGCCAACGTGCGCGAGCTGGCCGAGACGCCCCGGGGCATCCTGCGGGTGACGGCGCCGGTGGCCTTCGCCCGCCAGCAACTGGTGCCGCTGCTGCCCGGCTTCCTGGCCACGTACCCCGACATCCGCCTGGAACTCGATATGTCGGACCGGCTGCGCGCGCTGGCGCAGGAAGGGTTCGACATGGCCATCCGCCACACGGCCGCGCCGCCGGAGACCCATGTGGCGTGGATGCTGTCGCAGACCCGCACGGTGCTGGTGGCCAGCGGCAAGTACCTGAAGACCCACGGCACGCCGGCCTCGCCGGCCGCGCTGGCTGACCACCAGTGCCTGCACTACCCGCGCGCGCACGGGGCGGTGACGTGGACCTTTGTCCCGGCGAAGGGCGGACATCAGCGCCGCGTGGATCCAATCACGGTGGCGGTCAGCGGGCCGCTGGGCGTCAACAACAGCGAGGCGCTGCGCGACGCGGCCATCGCCGGCCTGGGCATCGCCCTGCTGCCGGACTTCAGTGCGCAAAGCGCGCTGGAAAAGCGCCAGCTCGTCGAGGTGCTGCCCGACTGGCAGTCGACCGGCGCGTTCGGCGAATGGCTGTACGCGATCCGGCCCTACAGCGCCCATGCGTCCCGGGTGAGCCAAGTGTTTGTCGACTACCTGCGCGCCGCGTTCAAGGCGGGGTTTTCGTCACATGGCCGCTGACGGTCGAATACTGGTCTAGTGAAGTCGTTCGAAAATGGCTCTTCAAGCAGGCCCATTACGCCAGCAATATTCGCCCACATCGACCCCCCAGCCAGAACCCACCATGTACGTACCGGCCCATTTCGCAGTCCCCGACATCGACGCCCTGCATCGCCTGATGCGCGAACACCCGTTTGCCGCCCTGGTGACGAACGGCGCCAGCGGACTCGACGCCAACCATATTCCCTTCGAACTCGAACTGCCGCCCGGCAAGCAGGGCGTGCTGCACGGGCATGTGGCGCGCAACAACCCGGTGTGGACCGACGTCCGCAATGGCGACGACGTGCTCGTCGTGTTCCGCGCCGAGGACGCCTACATCACGCCGAACTGGTACCCGAGCAAGCACGAGTTCAAGAAGCAGGTGCCCACGTGGAACTACCGCGTGGTCCACGCGCACGGCAAGATCACGATCCGCGACGACGAGCGCTACGTCCGCGGCGTGGTGGCCAGGCTGACGCGCACGCACGAGTCGCCCCAGCCAAAGCCGTGGAAGATGGGCGACTCCCCGGTAGACTATATCGAGACGATGCTCAAGGCGATCGTCGGTATCGAGATCGAAATCGAGAAAATCGTCGGCAAGTTCAAGCTGAGCCAGAACCGCGAGCTGCGCGACAAGCGCAGTGCCGGCGAGGCGCTGAAAGCCCAGGGCGACGTTGCAATGGGCCAGGCGATGCTCGACGCGATCACCGAGGACCCCCGGTAGGCCATTGCGCGCCAGGGGCCGTGTATGGCAAGCCAACTCCAGGGGAAGCATGAGTTCTGATCGCATCATTGTCATGGGCGCGGGCCACAGCGGATGCAAGGCGGCGCAGGCGCTGCGCAAGCACGGCTGGACCGGCGGCATCACCATGGTCGGCAAGGAGGGCCGCGTGCCCTACGACCGGCCGCCGCTATCGAAGGCCGTGCTGCTGGGCAAGAAGTCTCACGACGCCTGCGCGTTCTTTCCGATGGACTGGTACGAGCAGAACGGTATCGACCTGCGGTTGGGGCGGACGGTGCAGCGCATCGACCCGTCCGCCCGGACGGTCACGCTCGATGGTGGCGACACCCTGGGTTACCAGAAGCTGCTGATTGCGACGGGTGCCGACCTGATCGCGCTGCCGATACCGGGCGCCGACCTGCCCGGCGTGGAAGGGCTGCGCACGCCGGAGCAGGCCGCGCGCATCGCGGCGTCGCTGCAGGCCGGCAACCGGGTGGTCGTGATCGGTGCGGGTTTCATCGGGCTGGAGGTGGCCGCTGCGGCGGTAGAGAAAGGCTGCCAGGTCGAACTGCTGGAAGCGGCGCCGCACGCGCTGGGACGCAGCCTGCCGGCGCCGGTGTCTGACGCGCTGATCGCGTTTCACCGCCAGAAGGGCGTCCAGATTCGCTTCGGCGCGCGCGTGGCCGCAATCGAGGGCCAGGCGCGCGCCGAAACGGTGGTGCTGGCCGACGGCACCCGCATTGCGTGCGACGTCATCGTCTATGGCATCGGCGTGCGGCCCAACACGGCCGTCGCCGAGGCGGCGGGCCTGACGGTCGACAACGGCATCGTGGTGGATGCGCACCTGCAGACTTCGGCCCCCGACATCTACGCCTGCGGCGACGTCACGCGCTATTTCTGCGACCTGTTCCACCAGCCGCTGCGCCTGGAAAGCTGGAAGAGCGCGGAAGAGCAGGCCGATGCCGTGGCGCGCAGCATGGTCGGGCAGCCGGTGCGCTATGGCCACGTGCCATGGTTCTGGTCGAACCAGTTCGACCTGACGCTGCAGGTGTCGGGGCTGCCGGTCCTGGGCACGCGCCACGTCGAACGGGCCATCGGCGACAGCAGGCTCTACCTGTCCACCGACGATGGCGGCACGACGGTCGGCGTCAGCGCGCTCGGTGCGGTCAGGGAGATTGCCATGCCGATGCGGGTGGCGAAGGCGTTCGTCGAAGGGCGCCAGCAGATCGATCCGGCGCGCTTCGCCGATGCGTCGGTGCCGCTGCAGGCGCTGGCCGGAGAACCCTGACTGCCCGGGCTACGCCTGCTGCGGTACGAACGGCTGGCCCATCGGCTTCAGGCGAATGCCCGGCGCCAGCCGCGTCCACGGCAGGTCCGCCGGGTCGGCCGTCATCGGGCCGGGCGCCTTGGCCACCAGCACCGCCTGCGCGATGCCCTGGAAATCCGCGCGGAAATGCACCGAACTCTTGTTGACGAGGATCTTCATCGCCTCCGGCTCCACGCCGGCAACGCGATACAGGTTGCGGTCCAGCATCTGCGCCTTGCCACCGCTGACCACGACCTTGACGCCGCCGATGCCCAGCAGCGCCACCGGGCCGACGTCGGCCAGCATGCCGTGCATCATCGGCCCGCCAAAGCGGCAGACGCCGTCGGACAGGCCCAGCACCTCGAAGCTGGCCTGCAGCGGCGCGTCGCCCGGCACGCCCGAGACCCCGCCCAGTGCAACGTCGATGACCGCGCCCACGCCCGCCGCATGCGCGGTGGCGGCCACGGCCGGGTCCCAGATCAGGCCGATAGCCGCGCCCTGCGCGCCGTGGCGCAGCAGCGCGCGCAGCATGCCCGTGGTGTTCGAATCGCCGCCCGCGCCCGGGTTGTCCTGCGTGTCGGCGATGACCACCGGCTTTGTCGCGCCCTTGGCCAGCGCCATGGCCTGCAGCACGGCCTCGTCGGGCGAGAGGAACGGCACCTGCCAAGCGGCTTCCTCGGCCAGCATCCGGTCATGCAGCGCCTGTACGGCGGCCTCGGCCGCCTCGGCGGTTTCGCCATAGCCCCAGATCACCGGCCCGCATTCGGGAAAATCGGCCGCCGGAAAGCCCGGCGCGAACGATAGCGACACCACGCCATCGCGCTCGCGCGCATCGATCTCGGCGTACATGCCGCACGCGGGCTCCAGCATCGTGCACATGCCGTTGATCGGAATCAGGAAGGGCAGGCGGCGCGCAGCGCGGTGCCAGCGCGTCTGGCCGTCCAGCAGCCGATGCAGCAGTTCCGCCGCACGCGCGCCGGTCTGGTCCATGTCCACATGGGGGTAGGTGCGATACGCGACCAGCGCGTCCGCCGCGTCCAGCATGGCGCGCGTGACGTTGGCGTGCAGGTCCAGCGACGCCACGATCGGAACCGCCGGGCCCACGACGTCGCGCAGGCGCGCCAGCAGTGTGCCTTCGCCATCGTCGGTGTGCTCGGCGACCATGGCGCCGTGCAGGTCCAGGTAGATGGCATCGAAGCCGCCCGCGCGCGCGGCCGCGACGATCTCGCCGGCAATGCGCTCGAAGGCGTCCTCGGTGACGTGGGCCGACGGGCTGGCACCGGCCCAGATCACGGGCAGCAGCGTCCAGTCATGGCGGCGGGCCGCCTGGATGAATCCGCCGGCCGGGATGTTGACGTCGGCCAGCTTCAGTACGTCTTCGCCGCGCGCCATCGCCGGGAAGCCCTCGCCGCGCTCGAAGTTCGCATAGCCGGCCTTGGACGGCGCGAACGTGTTGGTCTCGTGCTGAAACCCGGCGATCAGGATCCGTGTTGCCAAGTCTTGCTCCATGGGGTGTCGGTAGAAAAGGTCAGGCGGCAGCAACGCTGCCTTCGGGCGCGGGGATGCGGTTTTTTTCTTGGTGTGGGGCAATAGTCGGGCAGATGGCGGGACAGAGCAAGAGCAACCGAAGTCGGCTATCGTTGCCCATTGGGCAACACGCGAACATGGGAACAACATGCGCGAACTGAACCAGCGCCGGCTGCGCTATTTCCATGAAGTGCTGACGCACGGGTCGATCCGCGGCGCGGCGGACAGCATCAACACGTCGCCGTCGGTCATCACGCGCCAGATCCGGCTGCTGGAGGAAGAGGTGGGTGCGCCGCTGTTCGACCGCCACGCGCGCGGCGTGCAGCCCACCGAGGCGGCGCTGCACCTGCTGGAGTACTGGCGCGGCTGCCGCGCCCAGCAGGAACGGTTCGAGGACCGCATGCAGGCACTGCGCGGTCTGCAGCACGGGCGGCGGCGCCAAAGCGCCAGCGCGCCGGAAGCGGTGACGAGCCGTCCGCCGCCGTCCCCTTCCTCGCCCGCTATTAGGTTGTAAAAGCAACCGATATATGCTTCAATGCGCCGCAGTTGTGTTGGTTGTATCCACAACCAGAATTCACCGACAACAGGAGGCGACATGAGCACGAAGGCAGAGGCAATGCATTGGATCCGTGGCGAATGGCTGGCGGAGGGGCAGTGCAAGGAGAGCATCGACCCGGCCACCGGGCAGGTGATCGGGTATTTCCACGATGCGACGGCGGCCACGATGCAGTTGGCGATCGACGCGGCGGCGGAGGCGTTTGCGGCGGGCCACTGGCGCGATGACGCCTACCTGCGGGCCACGGCGCTGGGGCATCTGGCCGATGCGTTCGCCCGCCGGCAGCAGGAGGTGGTGGACATGCTGTGCGCGGAGAACGGCAAGCTGCGCGCGGAAGCCACCTTCGAGGCGTCGCTGATTCCGCGCGCGCTGCGCTTCGTGGCGGGGCTGGCGATGCACAACTTCGGGCGCGTGGTGGAAAGCCGGCCGGGCCAGCAGAGCATGTCCATCCGCGAGCCGGTGGGCGTGGCCGGGCTCATCATTCCGTGGAATTCGCCCGCCTATCTCTGCATCCGCGCGCTGGCGCCGGCACTGGCCGCTGGCTGCACGGCGGTGGTCAAGATGCCGCACCAGGCCGCGCAGACCGCGGCGCTGCTGGCCAACATCGTCGCCAGCGTGCCGGAACTGCCGAAGGGCGTGGTCAATATCGTGACCGAGTCGGGTGCCGACGGGGCGCGCCTGCTGGTGGATTCGCCGCAGGTGCCGGTCGTCAGCTTTACCGGCAGCACCGCCACGGGCCGCGCCATTGCCCGCGCGGCCGCCGACCGGCTCAAGCGCGTGGGGCTGGAACTCGGCGGCAAGACGCCGCACCTGATCTTCGACGATGCCGATCTGGCCGCCGTGCTGCCCGTGCTGGAAAAGTCGTCCACGGTGTTCGCCGGCCAGTTCTGCATGACCGGCAGCCGGATTCTCGTGCAGCGTGGCATCGTCGATGCCGTGCGCGCCGGCCTGGCGCAGCGGCTGGAGGCAGTGCGCGTGGGCCCGGCCCGCGAGGCGACGAGCCAGATGGGGCCGCTGATCGACAAGGCGGCCGTGGCGCGCGTGAATGGCTTGGTGGAAGCGGCCATCGCGGCCGGCGCCCGGCCCATCGTGCGCGGCGGCCCGGCGCTGGACCCCGCGCTGGCGGGCGGCGCGTTCTATCGGCCGACGCTGCTGGAAATCGCCGACCAAAGCCTGCCGATCGCCCGCGAGGAAACGTTCGGCCCGGTGCAGACGCTGCAGGTGTTCGATACCGAGGCGGAAGCCATCGCGCTGGCCAACGACAGCGACTACGGGCTCAGCGCATGTGTGTGGAGCCGCGACGTGGACCGGCCGATCCGTGTGGCGCGGCGCCTGCAGGCCGGCCTGGTGTCGATCAACAGCTGGGCCAATCTGGCCGTGGAGATGGAAGAGGGCGGTTTCAAGTCGAGCGGGCTGGGCCGCCTGGGCGGCCTGGCGTCGGTGGAGGACTTCCTGGAGTACAAGCAGATCACGCAGGACTTCATCCCGCATCACCACTGAGGCACCACGCCCGGTGCCTCCGGGGCGGCGGGCTAGATGCGCCCCAGCCACGCCGCCGCGTTTTTCCAGCGCAGTTGCTGCACCACGGGGTCCGGCAGGCCCAGCGACGCGATTCGCGCCGCCGGGTCTGCGTCCATGATGGCGAACGGGTAGTCGGTGCCGATCATCACGCGTGTCTCGCCCACCAGTTCCACCAGCGCACGGATGGCCTGCGGGCTGTAGAGCAGGTCGTCGTAGTACAGCGCGCGCGCGGCGTCGACCGGGGCCGTGGCGATGGCGTCGCGCAAGGCGGGCTGTTTTTCCCACGCGAACTGCATGCGCGGCACCAGCGCCTGGATGGAGCCGCCGCCGTGGCTCAGCGCGATCCGCAGCTTCGGAAAGCGCGCCAGCAGCCCGCCCGTGATCAGCGACGCCGCCGCCAGCCCGATCTCGCCGGGGAACGCGACGATCTGCTCCAGCGCGGGCGGGCCCACCAGCCGGTCCATGCCGGCCGGGCGCAGCGGATGCACGAAGATCGCCGCGTTGCACGCCTGCGCCGCTTCAAAGAACGGCCAGAAGCGCGGATCGCCAATCGGCACGCCCAACACGTTGCTGCCCACCTCGATGCCCGCCAGTCCCAGCGTGCCCACCGCATGGTCGAGCTCCGCGATGGCGCGGTCCATGTCCTGCAGCGGCGCCGCACCCAGCGCGCTGAACCGGTCGGGCGCGCGCGCCACCATGCCGGCCAGCGTCTCGTTGAGGTAGCGCGACAGCACGCCCGCATCCTCGCCATCCATCCAGTACGACAGTAGTTCCGGCATCGGGGACAGCACCTGATGGGCGACGTCGGTGGCGTCCATGTCGGCCAGCCGCGCGGCGGTGTCCCAGGCGTGATGCGGCACCGTGCGATAGATCTCGCCGGAAATCACGACGTGCCGGTGGCACGGCTGCGCGTCGCGCATCGACGGCCACGGCACGTTGGCGTGCTGGCCGATGTAGCGCGGAAACTCGGCCGGGATGACGTGGGTGTGGACGTCGATGCATCCGCAGCGGGCGGGCAGGGGGTTCATTGGGGTATCTCCTGATAGGGAAGTGTGCTTCTAACGGTTGCAAAAGCAACTGTCACGCGCTTTAATTCGAGCACGGATAGGTTGCTTTTGCAACAATTTAGGAGACTCGTTCGATGGCCACACCCCAAGACGTACTGGATCGCCCCACGGCATCGGCACCGGCACCGGCAGCGATTGCCGACACCGCCGTGCAGGCCAAGCTGATGGAGGCCGTCGCCAGGCTTCGCCCGATCATCGCGGAGCGCGCCCGCCAGACCGAACTCGACCGCCGCGTGTCGGCCGAGGTGACCGATCAACTGATTGCCGCGGGCCTGTACCGGGCGGTGCAGCCCAAGCGCTTCGGCGGCCACGAACTCGGGCTCGACGTGCTGCGCCGCCTGGCGTTCGAACTGGGCCAGGGCTGCGCCTCCACCGGATGGTGCTACGGCCTGAGCGCCGCAGCGTCGTGGGTGCTGGGCATGTTCCCGGGCGAAGCGCAGCAGGACGTGTGGGGCGCATCGCCCGACGCGCTGATCGCGTCGTGCATCGCCCCCACCGGCAAGGCGGAAGCGGTGGCCGGCGGCTTCCGCCTGCACGGCCGCTGGAGCTTTGGCAGCAACTGCGACAACGCCCAGTGGATGTCGCTCGGCGCGATGGTGGCGCAGGGCGAGGGCCAGCCGCCGCGGCCGCTGTTCCTGCTGGTGCCCAAGGGCCAGTACCAGATCGTCGATACGTGGCATACGGTGGGGCTGGCCGGCACGGGCAGCAAGGACATCGCCATCGAAGAACCGGTCTTCGTGCCGGAACACCGCACCGTGGCCTTTGCCGACGTGCTGGAGCAGGAGGGCCCCGGCGCCGCCCTGCACGCGTCGGCGATCTACCGGCTGCCGTTCCTGAGCGGCTTCCCGCCGCTGCTGGCCAACCCGGCGGTGGCGGCGCTGCGCGGCGCGCTCGATGCATTCGTCGACAGCGTCGCCGCGCGGGCCACGCGCGGGGCGTTTGCGGGCGGCGGGCAGTCGATCGCCCAGTTCGGCCACGTGCAGGCCGCCGTGGCGCGCGGCGAAGCGGCGGCGGACGCGGCGCAACTGATCCTGCAACGCGACCTGCAACTGGCCACGGACCTCGTTGCCGCCGGCACCAAGCTCAGTGCCGCCCAGCGCATCACGCTGCGGCGCGGCCACGCCTATGCCGTGCAGCTCTGCGTGGAAGCGATCAACGAGCTGTACGACGTGGTGGGCGGCACCGGCATCCAGCTCGATAACGCCGTGCAGCGCGCATGGCGCGACATCAACGCGGTGGCGCACCATATCAGCGTCAACTGGCATGCCGTATCGAGCATGTACGGGCAGATGCGGATGGGCCTGCCGCCGCGCGGGCAGTACTGAAGGGGCGCGCCATGATCCGACACCAGAAACTGGGCCGCATCGAGCTCAACGTGACCGATCCGCAGCGCTCGCGCCGCTTCTACGAGGACGTGGTGGGCCTGCAGTACGTGGATACCGGCAGCGAAGGCGAGATCCGGCTGCGCTGCGACCACGATCACCACAGCCTCGTGCTGTATCCCGGCAAGGCGGCCGGGCTGCGCTGCGCGGGCTTCATGCTGCAGGACGCCGCGCAGTTCGCGCCGCTGCTGGAGCGCCTGGACGCGGCCGGCCTGCCGGTGGAACACGTGCCGGCCGACACCTGTGCCGCGCGGGCGCAGGCGCGCGCCATCCGCGTGTTCGAGCCGCTGGTGGGTGCCATGCTGGAGTTCTACGTGCCGGCGCCGGACTCGGCCCGGCCGTTCGCGCCCACGGTGACGCGCATCCAGCGCCTGGGCCACGTGGTCTTCAACACGCCCGATGCGGCCCGCGCCGTGGCGTTCTGGCGCGACGTGCTGAACTTCCGCGAATCGGATTCGGTGGGCGATGTCATCACGTTCATGCGCTGCTGGCCCAACCCGTATCACCATGGCATCGGCATCGCCCGCTTCGAGCGGCGCTGCCTGCACCACGTCAACTACATGGTGACCGAGATCGACGACATCGGCCGGGCGCTCACGCGGCTGAAGGCGGCCGGCTCCGACGTGGTGTTCGGGCCGGGCCGGCATCCGGCGTCGGACAGCGTCTTCCTGTACTTCCTGGACCCGGACGGCCTGACGATGGAATACAGCTTCGGCATGGAAGCGTTCCCGGAGACCTTTCCGCGCGCGCCGCGCCGCATCGAGCCGTCGCCGCTGTCGCTGGATTACTGGGGCTCGACCCGCGACCCGCGCTGCTTTACCGGCGCCGGCGCCAATGCCGTGCCCGCTACCGAGGAGGCCCGCCCATGAGCGCCGACATCATCACCCCGTCCATCGACAGCCGGGACCTGCGCAACGCGCTGGGACGGTTCGCCACCGGCGTCTGCGTGGTGACCACGCGCACCGCCGACGGCCAGCGCGCGGCGCTGACGATCAACTCGTTCTGCTCCGTGTCGCTGGACCCGCCGCTGGTGGCGTGGTACCTGAGCGACCGCGCGCCGAGCCTGCAGGCGTTTTCGGAGTCCGAGTACTTCGCCGTGCACGTGCTGACGGCCGAGCAGCAGCACCTGGCGTCGCATTTCGCGCGGCCGGCGCCTGACAAGTTCGCCATCCTGGGCGATGGGGTGCGCCCCGGCCTGGGCGACGTGCCGCTGCTGGACGGCGCGCTGGCGTGCTTCGAATGCCGCACCACCACGGTGGTGCCGTTCGGCGACCACGTGATGATGCTGGGACAGGTGGAACGGTTCGGCTACGGCGCGCAGACGCCGCTGCTGTTCCACGCCGGCAAGTTCATGGCGCGCGAACCCGTGCTGCAGACCTAGCGGCGCGGCCCGCCGCCATACACCATAAGACAAGACAATCTGGAGACAAACGTGCACGCCCCCAACCGTCCCACGCAACTGTTTCGCGGCCACTGGTGGATCGTCATCGGCTCGGTCCTCGGGCTGATCGTCGGCAACGTCACCGTGCTGCAGTTCTCGGCCTCGGTGCTGATGAAGCCGATCATGGCCGAGTTCGGCTGGAACCGCAGCGTGCTGTCCGCCGCCGTGATGCTGGGCTCGATCTTCGCGGCCATCGCCACGCCGGTGGCCGGCGAGCTGATTGACGCCCGCGGCATCAAGCCGGTCACGCTCGCGGCCATCACGCTGTTCTCGCTGGCCATCGCGGCCATGTCGCTGGCGCCGCCGGTGCCGGCCGCGTTCCTGGCGATGTTCGCGCTGATGGGTTTGTTCAGCGCCGGCCAGGCGCCGCTGCCGTACGCCAAGGCGATTGCGGCGGCCTTCGACCGCCAGCGCGGCCTGGCCATGGGCATCGCCATGACCGGCGTGGGCCTGGGCGCGGCGCTGGTGCCGCGCCTGACGCAGTCCTACCTGGACCACTTCGGCTGGCGCGGGGCCTTTGTCGCGGTGGGTGTGACGGTGTTTTGCATCGCGTTTCCCGCCGTGGCGCTGCTGGTCCGCGACGTATCCGTCGACGCCGGCAACGTGGCGGCGCGGGTGCGGCAACTGCCGGGGCTGGCCGCGCGCGATGCGCTGCGCCACAAGGACTTCTGGGTCATGGCGGTGGTCTTCCTGTGCATCCCGATCGTCGCCAACGGCACCATCGTCCATCTGGTGCCGCTGCTGACCGACCGGGGCATCCCGTCCAGCCAGGCCGTGACGGTGTTCTCGGGCATTGGCGCGTCGCTGATCGTCGGCCGCCTGCTGTGCGGCTATCTGCTGGACCGTTTCTTCGGCCCCCATGTCGCCATCGCGTTCGTGCTGCTGCCGGCGCTGGGCGTGCTGACGCTGCTGGGCAGCAGCGACGTGGCGCTGACCACGGTGGGCGCGGTGCTGGTGGGCATCGGCATGGGCGCCGAGGTGGACCTGATCGCCTACCTGCAGAGCCGCTACTTCGGCCTGCGCGCGTTCGGCCAGATCTACGGCTACCTGTTCGCGGCCTTCACGGTCGGCACCGGCCTGGGGCCGTTCGTGATGGGGGCCACCTACGACCTGGCCGGGTCCTACCGTCCGGCGCTGCTCGCCTTTGTCGCGGTGCTGGCCTGCGCGGCGCTGATGCTGCTGCGCCTGCCACGCCAGTACCCGTTCCCGGTGCAGGGCGCGCCGCGCCCGGCCGGCCAGGACGACGCCTCGCGCGCGACGGTGGCCTAGTGCCCGCTCCCCACGCTTTCCCATCCCTGACTCAACGCATCGCCACACCATGAAGCTCGTTACCTATCTCCACAACGGCAATACGTCCATCGGCAAGGTCGAGGGCGACCTCGTGATCGACCTGCCGCGCAACGATCCGGCCCTGCCCGACACCATGCAGGAACTGCTCGAAGCCGGCCCTGCCGCGCTGGACCGCGCCCGCGCCCGCGCCGTGCGCGGCGGCTTTACCGCGCCGCTGTCGGCGGTGACGCTGCTGGCGCCGGTGCCCAAGCCGTCGAAATACCTGGCCATCGGCATGAACTACCGCAAGCACGTGGCGGAGGCGGCCAAGGTTGGCGTCCATACGCCGCCCGTGCAGGTCTGGTTCAACAAGCAGGTGTCGTGCATCAACGACCCGTTCGGCGACGTGCACATGCCGGTGGTCTCGGCGCAGCTCGACTACGAGGTGGAACTGTGCGCGGTCATCGGCACCCGCTGCCGGCATGTGAGCCGCGAGGACGCCCCGTCGGTCATCGCCGGCTACATGGTCTGCAACGACGTGTCCGTGCGCGACTGGCAACTGGCGTCGCAGACGATGACCATCGGCAAGTCGTTCGACACGTGCGGCCCGATCGGCCCGTGGATCGTCACCCCCGACGAACTGGGCGACCCCCACGCGCTGCGCCTGCGGATGTGGGTCAACGGCGAACTGCGCCAGGACGACGTGACCGGCGCGATGATCCACGACATCTACGACCAGGTGGTGCATCTGTCGAAGGCATTCACGCTGGAGCCCGGCGACCTGCTGGCCACCGGCACGCCGTCCGGCGTGGGCGTGGCGATGGACCCGCCGTCCTACCTCAAGGTGGGCGACGTCATGCGCGCCGAGATCGACGGCATCGGCCACATCGAGAACCGCGTGGTGGCCGAACCCACCTGACCCGCCCCCCGCGGGAGTAGCCCCGCAGCACCCCAGTACCCAGCGCCGTCGCCACCAGGCCGGCCCGCCATGTCCGCCGCCGCGCGGGCAGGGCGGCCTGTTGCCCGGCGCCACGGCACACCGGCTGTCCCACCTCACTTTGATGACGCCTATGCAAACCAAGAACGAAGTCGTGGACCCCTGTCAGGCCGGTCGTCCGGCCAGCCCGATGCGCCGCCGGATCGGCGCGATGCTGGGCGGCCTGCTGGCCAGCCAGGCCGTACCCGCGCGTGCGCAGTCGCAACCACAGCCGCAGCCGCAGGACGGCATGGCGAGCGTCCAGCGTATCGACGTCCACCATCACATCCTGCCGCCGGTCTTCCGCCAGACCATGGGCGAGGACGCCATCGGCGCGCCGGCCCCGAACCGCGTGGCGCCGCAGTGGAAGGTGGCCGATTCGCTGGGCCTGATGGACCGGCAGGGCATCACCACCGCCGTGGTCTCGGCGCCGCCGCTGTGGATGCCCGACATGGCCAGGACGCGCCAGCTCACGCGCGCCTGCAACGAGTTCGCCGCGCAGATGGTCAGCGACCACCCGTCGCGCTTCGGCACGTTCAGCGCGCTGCCGTTGCCCGACGTGCGCGCGGCCATGGCCGAGATCACCCATGCGTTCGACGTGCTGAAGGCCGACGGCATCGGCCTGATGACCAACTATGGCGACAAGTACCTGGGGCACGCCGATTTCGCGCCGGTTTTTGCGGAACTGAACCGCCGCAAGGCCGTGGTCTACGTGCATCCCACGTCCTGCCAGTGCCATCGCGGCCTGCTGCCGGAGCAGCCCGATTCGCTGATCGAGTTCCCGCATGACACCACGCGCGCCGTGTCCAGCCTGATGTTCTCTGGCGTGTTCAGCTGCTGCCCGGACATCCGCTTCATCTTCTCGCACGCCGGCGGCACGGTGCCTTACCTGGCCACGCGCATGGCGATCCTGGGCTCGCTGGACAAGACGCTGGCCCGCCAGGTGCCAGAGGGCGTGATGCCGCTGCTCAAGCGGCTGTACTACGACACCGCGATTGCCGCGAACCCGATCTCGATGGCGGCGCTGCGCAAGCTGGTCACGCCGGCCAACATCGTCCTGGGTACCGATTTTCCGTTTGTCCCGGAAACCGGCACGCAGGCGACGTTTGCCGGGCTGCGGGATGTGGGCTTCAGCGCCGAGGAGCTGCGCGCGGTGGAAGGCGGCAACGCGGCGCGGCTGCTGGCGCGGGTGGCCAGCCAGGGTGCGCGGCTGGGGACGGCGCAGGCGAGCTAGCCCGGCCACCCAATTCTCATAAAAAAGACGGAGGAGACCCATGACAATCAAACTGAAACACCTGGCGCTGGGCTGCGCGGCGGCGCTGCCGGCGCTGGCGGGCGCGCAGTCCGTGACGCTGTACGGCGTGGTCGATACGGGCGTGGAGATGGTCAACCACGCCGGCCCGACGCAGGGCACCGTGGTGCGCATGCCTAACCTGTCCGCCTCGGTGCCGTCGCGCTGGGGGCTGCGCGGCGTGGAAGACCTGGGCGGCGGCCTGAAATCGCAGTTCGTGCTGGAATCGGGCTTCGCGCCTGATACCGGCGCGGCCAATTTCGGCAACCGCCTGTTCGGCCGGCAAGCGTGGGTGGGGCTGTCGGGAGACTGGGGCCAGGTCGCGTTCGGGCGCCAGTACACGATGATGTTCTGGGCCACGCTCGACGCGGACATCCTGGGGCCGAACACGTTCGGGTCCGGCGCGCTCGATCCGACGATCCCGAACTCGCGCGCGGACAACGCCATCTCGTACAAGGGCAAGTTCGGCGGGCTGACGGTGGGCGCCACCTACAGCTTCGGCCGCGACGCGGCGGTGGCCGCGCCCAGTCCGTCCAGCAACAACTGCGCGGGCGAGAATCCCGCCGACAAGCGGGCCTGCCGCGAGTGGTCGGCGCTGCTGATGTACGAGACGCCGCACTTCGGCGTGGCGGCGGCCTACGATTCGTGGCGCGGCGGCCCGGGCGCGTTTGGCGGCCTTACCAGCAGCGGCCGCAAGGACGACCGGCTGTCGCTGAGCGCCTATACGCTGTTCGATCGCGTGAAGGCCGGGGCGGGCTGGCTGCGGCATGACAACGACGGCAACCCCGCGCCGCGCAGCGACCTGTTCTGGCTCGGCGGCTCGTACGACCTGACGCCGGCGTTCACGGTGGCCGGGCAGGTCTATCACCAGCGTTATCACAACAGCGCCAACAAGGCATGGCTCTACGCGGTGCGCGGCACGTACAACTTCTCGAAGCGCACGGCCGTCTACGCCACGGCCGGGTTCATCGACAACGGCGGGCAACTGGCCCAGTCGGTGAGCAGCAATCCGGGCGCCAGTGCGTCGCCCGGCGGCACGCAGCTCGGGGCGATGCTCGGCGTCAAGCACATCTTCTGAACGCGGCCGGCGGGCGGTCAGGCGGTCAGGTGTCCGGATCGTCCTGCGCCGCCTTGCGCCGCACCCGGCGCGCCACGGTCAGCTTGCGGTTGACGCCCGTGGCGCTCTGGCAGCCGTCGACGAGGTTGGTGAAGATGGCCCGCAGCGTCTTGAGCGTGGCGGCCAGTTCCTCGGGCGACACGCCGGACATCGACGCGCGCTCGATCTCCCAGGCGCGCGGCGCCAGTTCGGCGACGATGGCGCCGCCGGCGGGCGTCAGGGACAGGTGGATGTTGCGCTTGTCCGTCGCCGACACGTCGCGCCGCAGGAAGCCGCGCTCCTCCAGCGCCGCCACCGCGCGGGACAGGTACGAGATTTCCGCGCCGGTGTGGCTGGCCAGGTCGGACAGCGTCTGGTGGTCCTCGTGGCGCAGCGCGGCCAGCACCCGCCACGCCTGCAGGTTGATGTTGTGCGGCTTCAGGTCGTCGCTGAACCGCGCGGCGATGATGCTGGCGGCGCGATTGAGCAGGTAGCCGACGGAGTGGTCCAGGTCGTGGTCGGGACGTTCGGCCGGCAGCGGCTGCATCCCGGCGCGGCCCGGCCGGACCGGTGACTTGGTCGCCGCGGCGGGGACGGACCCGTTCGCGCGCGGCGTGGAGGTGGACTTCGGCATGGAAGGGAACGGTTCAGGCAAGGTTTGGGGCGCGTGGGCCAGATGATAGCTTAAACAACCGCTTTGCAGGCGGAAAGGCTGCGGGGCGCCCGTCCCTCAGCCCGCCCCCAGGTTCGTCGAGCGGGCCGCGCAGGCCCGCAGGAACGCAATCAGCGTGGTCACCGCCCGGGTCTGGTAGCGCGCGGGCATGTAGAGCAGGTACATCGTCGTGCGCAGGAAGGCCAGGTCTTGGGGCGGCAGCGGCAGTTGCAGCAGCGTGCCGGCCGCGAGGTCGCGGTCGACCATGTAGCGGGGCACCAGGCCCACGCCCAGCCCTTGCAGGATCGTGTCGCGCAGGAAGAAGAAGTTGGCCGACATCAGCCGGGGCCGGATCTGGGCCTGGCCGCCCGCCGTGCCGGCGCGCCCGGCCACCAGCAGCTTCTGGCCGGTCAGTTCGGACGTGATCAGCGGCAGGTCCTTGAACTGGTCGAGCGTGTGCGGCATGCCGGTTTCGCGCACCAGTTGCGGCGTGGCGCAGGCCACGTATTCCACGTCGCCCAGGCTGTGCGAGACCGCGTTGGACGGCGCCTCGCCCATGACGCGCACGGCGAAGTCGACGGCACCCTTGACCAGGTCGTCGATGTCGTTGTCGAAAATCACGTTCAGCGTGATGGCCGGATACAGCCGCATGAATTCGACAAACCACGCCGACATCGTGTGCTGGCCGAACCCGCTCGGCACGCTCAGCCGCACCGTGCCGCTGAGCCGCTTGCCCAGGCTCTGGACCGATTCCTGGGCCGCCAGCAACTCGTGCCGGATTGCCCGGCCATGCTCGTAGAGCTGCCAGCCCAGCTCCGTCGGCTCCAGTTGCCGCGTACTGCGGCGCAGCAGTTCGGCGCCCAGTTGCCGCTCGAACTGGTTCAGCCGCTTGCTCACGTTGGCCCGGCTCATGCCCAGCTGCACGGCCGCCCGGCTCAGGTTGCCGGCGTCGATGATGTCCACCAGCAGCGACAGCGCGCCCAAGTCCATTGTCAACTCCAGGTTTTCATATGTCGTCAGTTTCGGTTGCAATTGTCAAGCATATGGAACATATGGACAATCGGCGTCCATAGGAGACGTTGAACCATGCAACAAGAACAGAAAGCAGCGCCGCTGCCGCTGGCCGGCTTGCGCGTGCTGGACCTTTCGCGCGTGCTGGCCGGCCCGATGTGCGCGATGGCGCTGGCCGACCTGGGCGCCGATGTCGTCAAGGTGGAGCATCCGTCGCGCGGCGACGATACCCGCGACTGGGGCGTGCGCATCGGCACGCGCAATACGTCGTATTTCAACAGCGCCAACCGCAACAAGCGGTCCGTCACGCTCGACCTGCAAAGCGAGGAGGGCGCGGCGCTGGCTCGCCAACTGGCGGCCCAGAGCGACGTGGTGATCCAGAACTTCAAGGTTGGCGGCGCCGAAAAGCTCGGGCTGGGCTACGACCAGCTCGCCGCGCTGAACCCCCGCCTGGTCTACTGCTCGATCTCCGGCTATGCCCGCTTCACGCCCGAGGCGGAGCGCCCCGGCTACGACCTCGTGGTGCAGGGCGAGGCCGGCGTGATGGCGACCAACGGCGAGGCCGGCCAGGGGCCGCTCAAGTTCGGCGTGGCCGCCGTCGACATGTTCACGGGCATGTACGCGGCGCAGGCCATCCTGGCCGCGCTGTACGCGCGCCAGTCCACCGGTCGGGGCCGGCACGTGCAGATGGCCCTGTACGACTGCGGGCTCATGATCACGTCCTACTACGGCATGGAAGCGCTGCTCAAGCAGGGCGACCCGCCCAAGTTCGGCAACGCCCATCCGTCGATCGTGCCCTACGGCGTGTTCGAGGCGGCCGACGGCCCGCTGGTCATCACCGTGGGCAACAATGGCCAGTTCCAGCGCTTCTGCCGCGACGTGATCGGCCGCCCCGAATGGGCCGAGGACGAACGCTTTGCCACCAACACGGCGCGCTCCGCGCATCGCGACACGCTGCTGGCCGAGATTCGCGCCGCGCTGCGCACGTTCAGCCGGGCCGATCTGCTGCAGCGGCTGACCGCGGCGCAGATTCCGTGTGGCGAGGTGCTGGGCATGCTCGACGCGCTGCAGTCCGAACGCACCGCGCAGGCGGGCCTGCTCCATCGCTTCGACGACAGCGAGGCCGGCCCGCAGGCCGTGCTGGCGCCGCCGTACGCGATGGACGGCCAGCGCATGCCCGTGCGCCTGCCGCCGCCGCACATGGGCCAGCACACGCACGAGGTGTTCCGCGAACGGCTGGCGCTCGACGACGCCGCCATCGCGGGCCTGCACGCGCGCGGCGTGATCTGACCACATCCAGGCAAGACCTGCATTTCATTCCCGAGGAGACAAACCATGACCCATCTGCTGAACCGCCGCCGCGTGCTCAAGGCGGGCGCCGCCGCATCGCTGGCCGCCCTGCTGCCCGCCGCGATGGCCAAGACCGGCTGGCCCGACAAGTTCATCAAGATGGTGGTGGCCTTTCCGGCCGGCGGCCCCACCGACACGGCCGCGCGCATCGTGGCCCAGAAGCTGTCCGAGCGCCTGGGCCAGCAGGTGATCATCGAGAACAAGCCGGGCGCGTCGGGTTCCATCGGCACGGCCAGCTTCATCAAGAGCCCGCCCGACGGCTACAACCTGTCGATGTTCGGCATGCCGGCGCTGCTGGCGCCGCTGATGTACAAGACCAACGCCTACGACGTGAAGAAGGATTTCCTGTCGGTGGCCACGGTCTACGTGCTGCCGATGGCCATCGTCATCAACCCGCAGGTGGTGCCGGGCGTGGAAACGCTGCCCGACCTGATCCGCTTTGCCAAGGCCAGCAAGACGCCGCTGAGCTACACCAGCTCGGGCACGGGCAGCTTTGGCCACCTGGCGATGGAGCAGCTCAAGGACCTGGGCCACTTCGACATGTTGCACGTGCCGTACCGGGGCAGCGCGCCGGCCGTGGCCGACCTGCTGGGCGGCCAGGTGGGCATCATGTTCGCCGACGTGGTGGCCGCGCTGCCGCACATCCGCGCCGGCAAGCTCAAGGCCATCGCGCTGAGCTCGCCCAACGCGCGCGTGCTGCTGCCGAACGTGAAGACGGTGTCAGAGCAGGGCTTCCCGGGCTTCGACTTCGACTCGTGGGGCGGCCTGATCGCGCCGCTGGACACGCCGCAGGCCATCGTGGACCGCATCGCCAGCGAGACGCGCAGCATCATCGGCAGCGACAAGGAGCTGCAGCAGAAGCTGGTGACGGCGGGCGCCATCGCCTCGTTCCAGGACGGCAAGCAGATGCAGGCGCGCCTGAACAAGGACTACGACCGCTGGAGCGCCATCGTCAAGGAAAAGAACATCAGCGCCAATTGATGGCTGGCGTGCCTGTCCGATAAGGCAGCCTTTCGCACCCTGCCATCTCCGGCCGCGTCCGCTACAACAGGGCAACCGCCCTGGCAAGACCGCCGGCGCCGCCATGCGCCGGTGGCCCGAAGCTTGCGTCTATGGGGGGCGGAATAAAGATGCCTGCCATGTATTCCTACGTCATTGACTGCATCGACGACCGGATCGCCGCTTTGGACCGCGCGATTGACCAGACTCGGGGCCGGATCAGAGCGCAGATCCGCCTCATCAGAGCCGCGCGCAGCGATACGCATCGCCCCGAAATGGCGATGGAGGTACTGCGGTACCTCGTGGACACGCATGACGCGTTGCGGAAGCTTCGGGCGGTAGAAATTGCGCTGCGGCAGACGCTCTTCCATGGCCTCTACGTTAGGCATCTGGTGCCCTCCCTGTCATGCGGTCCGCCCGGCAGGAGAGGACTTGACTATCCCCACAGAACCCCGGGCCTGGGCTGACGATCCCCAGGCCATCCAGATCGCCGAGACCCGCACGCGGATCCGGCGCCAGATCGCCCTGATCCGGGCCTGCCGGCGCGACGCCGGCGACACCGCGCTGGCCCTGCGGGTGTTGCATACGATGCAGCACAGCCTGCGCGCGCTGCGCTGGACCCGCGCCGCCGCGGACCGCGCGCGGCAGCCCTGGGAGCCGCCCGGCGCGGCATTGCGACAAGACTAATCTCGACGCAGAAAACTTTCACTTCACCCCTCCCACCCCGCGATGGGACGATGCCGTCTTCCAGGGGGCCGCCAACGCAAGCCCCGGCCGCGCGCCGGGCATTCACAGGGAGGAAAGCATGCAAACCGTCAGGACCAAGGATGGCGTCGACATCTTCTACAAGGACTGGGGCAGCGGCCAGCCCATCGTCTTCTCGCACGGCTGGCCGCTGAGTGCGGACGACTGGGACGCGCAGATGATGTTCTTCCTGAACCAGGGCTTCCGCGTGATCGCCCACGACCGGCGCGGCCACGGCCGCTCCACGCAGACCGCCGACGGCCACGACATGGATCACTATGCCGACGACCTGGCGGCGGTGACCGCACATCTGGACCTGAAGAACGCCATCCACGTCGGCCATTCCACCGGCGGCGGCGAGGTGGTGCGCTACCTGGCCCGCCACGGCGAGAGCCGGGTGGCCAAGGCGGTGCTGATTGCCGCCGTGCCGCCGCTGATGGTCAAGACCGAAGCCAACCCGGGCGGGCTGCCGAAGGAGGTGTTCGACGGCTTCCAGGCGCAGGTGGCCAACAACCGCGCGCAGTTCTACCGTGACATCCCGGAAGGCCCGTTCTACGGCTACAACCGGCCCGGCGCGAAGGCGCAGGAAGGCGTGATCGCCAACTGGTGGCGCCAGGGCATGCAGGGCGGCGCCAAGGCGCACTACGACGGCATCGTCGCGTTCTCGCAGACCGATTTCACGGAAGACCTGAAGAAGATTGGCGTGCCGACGCTGGTCATGCATGGCGATGACGACCAGATCGTGCCGTACGCCGACTCCGGGCCGCTGTCGGCCAAGCTGCTGCGCCAGGGCACGCTGAAGACGTACAAGGGCTTCCCGCACGGCATGCCGACCACGCACGCGGACGTCATCAACGCCGACCTGCTGGCGTTCATCCGCGGTTGACCCCGGCGCGGGCACGCCGGTCCGCCCCCGGGGCGTGCCCGGCTGTCAACGGCGGTGGCGGCAGCATGGGCGGCGCGAGCGGCCGCTGATGTCAGAACGTGGCGGGAGGGAGCAAGGCTGCAACAAAAAACCCGGCGCGGGGTGCGCCGGGCTGTCGGTCATTCGCCGGTCGGTGCCGGCGTGGGCGCCGCAGGTTCCTGCGGTGCCGATGCAGCGGGTGGGGCCGCGTCGCCCGCCGCTGCCTGTTCGGCCGGCTGGGCCGGCTGGGCGGGCTTCTTGGCGCGTGCCTGGCCCTGGCGCGAACGGCCGGCCAGCAACTGGCGGCCACGCCGCGCATCGGCGGCGGTCACTTCGCCGGCGGGCTCGCCCGCCAGGTCCACGCGCGGCGCGCCTTCGGTCAGGCAGGCCCAGTAGCGGCCGCCCCGGCACCACGTGCGGATCGCATCGCGCAGCTCGGCCTCGGTCAGGCCCAGTTGCTCGGCATGCGTCATCAGGTCCTCGAAGATGCCGACCTTGAGCGGCACCTTGGGCGCGGGATTCTTCGGGAATGCCAGCGGAAAGCGCTTCTGCAGCTTGCCGAAGGTGCGCACCACCGGATCGACCGGTGCCTCGGCCTTCGGCTTGGCCGTAGCGGCCTTGCCCTCTGCCGGGGGCTTGGCCTTGGCAGCGGGCGCGGGACGCCGGGGGGCGCGGGGCTGCTTTTCCCGTGCCTCCTTCTTTGCCTGTTCGGCGAGTTTTGCCTTGAGTGCTGCCAGTTGTTCGAAGCCCATTTCGTCAAGCCCAATAAAACGTCGCGGGATTATATCAGCCGCGCCCTGCACGGCCCGAACCGGCGCCGGAACCGAACGTGCGGCCTGCCGCGCGCGTGCGGCGGCATCGGTCGGAAAAACCTCCACTTCTCGATTACACCGGCGCCGGCCGCATCGGTGCGAACGGCGGGGGCATGGGCACGGCGGACCCCACGCGCCGCAGTGGCATGGTCGTTGCGGAGGTAAGCGCGTCCTGAAGACAGGGCTTTCACCATCGCACTCTGGAGGGGTCTCCCATGTTCGTGCACAACAAGCGTCTGCAATACACCGTCCGCGTCTCGCAACCCGACCCGGGCCTGGCCAACCTGCTGCTCGAACAGTTCGGCGGCCCGCAGGGCGAACTCGCGGCCGCGTGCCGCTACTTCACGCAGGCGCTGGCCGAGGAAGACCCGGGGCGCAAGGACATGCTGCTCGATATCGCCACCGAGGAACTGAGCCACCTGGAGGTCATCGGCTCGATCATCGCCATGCTGAACCGTGGCGCCAAGGGCGACCTGGCCGAAGGCGTGCAGCAGGAGGCGGAGCTGTACCGGTCCCTGCAGGGCGCCGGCAACGACAGCCACGTCACGCAGCTGCTCTACGGCGGCGGGCCCGCGCTGATCAACTCGGCGGGCGTGCCGTGGACGGCCGCGTACATCGATTCGATCGGCGAGCCCACGGCGGACCTGCGCTCGAACATCGCGGCCGAGGCGCGCGCCAAGATCATCTACGAACGGCTGATGAACGTCACCGACGACCCCGGCGTGCAGGAGGCGCTGGGCTTCCTGATGACGCGCGAGGTATCGCACCAGAAGTCGTTCGAAAAGGCGCTGTACTCGATCACCCCGAGCTTCCCGCCCGGAAAGGCGCCGGCCGACCCCAAGTTCGCCAGCGTCTATTTCAAGATGTCGCAGGGTGCCGAGACGCTGCGCGGCCCGTGGAATGCCGACAGTACGTTCGAATTCGTCGAAGACCCGCCGCCGGCGGTGGACGGGGGCGACGGGTCGGCCAGCGTGTCGATGCCAGCCGACCAGCTATCGGCGCTCGAAGCGTTTGCCACGCGCGGCCAGTCTGACGTCGACAGCGATCCCGAGACCGGCGTCGACCTGGGCAAAGCCGAGGGCGATGTCGATGGCACCGGCCAGGACATGGCCGCGAGCAAGACGTGAACGACGGCTGCGTGACGATGGCGGCCCGGCGCTGCTGGCGCCGCCATCCGCTGCGGCTGCTGTCCGGCCTGCTGGTCAACGTGGCCGGGCTCTGCGCGCTGGCCGGGCTGATCTGAGCGGATACGGCGGGCCAAAGCGAAGCCAGCGCCGATGGGCGCTGGCGACCGGCCGGAGCCGGCGGGCGATCGCGGGGGATCAGGTGATCAGGCCGGCTGGCCCATCAGTTCGGTCTTGCGGGCTTCCAGTTGCTCGGCCACCTCGCGCAGGTCCACCTTGGCGCGGATCACGGCCGGGAACAGCTCGCCTTCCTCTTCCTCGACGTGGTGCCCCACGTATTCGGACAGCACCGTGTAGTGGGCTTCCAGCATTTCCTTGTCGCCCGCCTCCACCTTGGCCACCAGGTCCTTGGCCACGGCGTGCTCCACCTGGGCCTCGTCCAGCATGTCGTCGATCTTGTCGCTGGCGCCACGCAGCGCCGGGTAGAAGATCTCTTCCTCGATCTGCGCGTGCACCTTCAGCATCTGGCAGGTCTCGGCGGCAATCGACTGCTTCGTGGCATCGTCCTTGGCATCCTGGAACGCCTTGAACAGCTTCTTGACGGCGCGGTGGTCGTCCACCAGCAGGGAGAGCGCGGCGCGCTGCTCCACGGGTACTTTGGATTTGTCCATGATGTCTCGTGCTGTGGGGTTGGTCTTGGTCTGGCAGGGCGGGGGCCCGGCGCGCGGGACCGCCCCTTCCTACGGGATAGCAAATCGCATTCCAGCGCCGCATGGCGCGCGATGGGCCCGCTGGTGCGGACCGTGCGCCACGGCGCGCGCCGGCCGCTTGTCAAGCCGGTGGCGATAAACGCCACGCATTGAAAGAATGCCAGCCGGGTGACCTGCGCCAAGGCACGGCCACGGCCGCAAAAGTAAGGTGTTTGTCATGTTGGGCGGGCCGGGATTCCGGTAAACTCGCCCGGTTCTGTGGACCCGCCCCCGTCTCAAAGCGATCTTCCCGCCGCTGGCATGCGACGCTACCTGCTGATACTTCTGCTGCTGATTCTGCCGTTCCAGTTTTCGTGGGCGGCGGCGGCACGCTATTGCCAGCACGAGACCGCCTCAGCCGCCGCCGCGCGTCACCTGGGTCACCACGAGCATCGCCATCAGGACGCCGCGCCCGATGTGGACAAAAAGGCGGTTGCCGATACCGACTGCGGCGTTTGCCACGCCATCTCCCTGCCGTTCGTCGATGCCCAGCCGGCCAGGCTGGACGGCATCCGGCGCGCCCAGCCGCTGCACGCGACCCACCCGGCGGCCTTCACGTCGATGAACGCCCGCGCCCCCGACCGGCCCCAGTGGCTGCGTCTCGCCTGACCGGCGGGACGACGACTTTCTCTCCTTCGCGTCTCGCCGAATTCTCCCGGTCAAGAACCCTGGTGCAATTCGATGCGAAGACTATTCATGCCGCTCGGGCTGGCGGCAGCATGCCTCAGCCCAACCGTTGCCCTGGCGCAGCCAGGCCCCGCCACGCCGCCTCCGGCCGTCGCGCCCGCGTGGCCGGCGCTGCCGCCTGAGACGGCCGGCCCGCTGACGCTCGACGCCGCGCTGGCGCTGGCGGCGGCCAGCAACTTCAGCGTATCCGCCGCCGCGCGCGACGTGGACGCCGCCGAGGGCGGCATCATGCAGGCGCGGACCATTCCCAACCCCGAGATTGCCGCCGTCATGGAAGACACGCGGCGCGCCACGCGCAGCACGACGGGGCAGGTCAACCTGCCGATCGAATTGGGCGGCAAGCGCTCCGCACGGATCGACGCCGCCGAGCGCACGCGCGAACTGGCGCAGGCGACGCTGGCCAGCGTGCGTGGCGACATCCGCGCGCAGGTGATCGAAAGCTTCTTTGCCGTACTGATCGCGCAGGAGCGCGTCAAGCTGGCCGCCGGATCGGCCGATATCGCCGCGCGCGGCGCCCAGGCCGCTGCCCGGCGCGTGGCGGCTGGCAAGATCTCGCCGGTCGACGAAACCAAGGCGCGCGTGGAGCAGGCCAACGCCGAGCTGGAACTGGCCGAGGCCACCGCGGGCCTGGAATCGGCACGGCAGGCGCTGACGGCGCTCTGGGGCAACACGGCGCCGCGCTTTGCCGAGGCGCAGGGCAACCTCGACGCGCTGCCGTCCCGGCCCGCGCCGGCCATCCTGCAGCAGGAACTGGAAGGCTCGCCGCTGGTGGCCGCCAGCCGCGCCGAACTGGACCGCCGGCAGGCCGTGATCGGCGTCGAGCGCAGCCGCCAGTATCCCGACGTGACCGTCAGCCTGGGCGCCAAGCGCGACAACGAGGCCAACCGCAACATGGCCGTGCTTGGCGTGGCCATTCCGCTGCCGCTGTTCGACCGCAACCAGGGCAACCTCTACGCGGCGATCCGGCAGGCCGACAAGGCGCAGGACGAACATCTGGCGAACCGGATCAACCTGACCCGCAGCCTGCTGCAGGCGTCGAACCAGCTATCGGTTTCGCGCGCGTCGGCCCAGACGCTGAAGGCCACGGTGCTGCCCGGCGCCGAACAGGCGTACAACGCCGCGACCATCGGCTTCGAGGCCGGCAAGTTCAACTATCTCGACGTGCTGGACGCACAGCGCACGCTGTTCCAGGCACGTATCCGCTACCTCGGCGTGCTGGGGCAGACCTATCAGGCGGCGACGACGATCGACCGCATCCTCGGACGCTAGGAGCCGCACATCATGGCCATGACTCCAAAACAACAGGCCGCCATCGCGGCGATCGTACTGGTGGGAGGCATCGCGACGGGCGCGGTGCTGATGACGGGCCGTTCGGCCCCCCACGACCATGCCGGACACGCCGATGCCGAGGCCCACACGGCCAGCGAGCCGCACGCGAATGAACAGGCGGCGCATGCGGCCCCGGCGTCCGCCCCGGGCGCCCCGGCAGCCGCCACCGCCAGTGCCACGCCGGACAAGGTGGTGCTGACGCCCGCCCAGCTCGCCGCCGCGGCCGTGACCGTGCAGGCCGCGGCGCCGGCGCGCCTGCGTACCGGCGTGGCCTTTCCGGGCGAGATTCGCTTCAACGAGGACCGCACCGCGCACGTGGTGCCGCGGCTGACCGGCGTGGTGGAGAGCGTGCCGGCCAACATCGGCCAGCAGGTGCGCAAGGGACAGGTGCTGGCGGTGCTGGCCAGTTCCACGCTGTCCGACCAGCGCAGCGAGCTGCTGGCCGCGCAGCAGCGGCTGGACCTGGCCCGCGTCACGTTCGACCGCGAGAAGCGGCTGTTCGAGCAGAAGATCTCCGCCGAGCAGGACTACCTGGCCGCGCGCAACGCGCTGCAGGAGGCCCAGATCAGCGTCCGCAACGCGCGCCAGAAGCTCACCGCCATCGGCGCCAGCGATGCCGCCACGGCCCTGAACCGCTACGAGCTGCGCGCGCCGTTCGACGGGCTGATCGTCGAGAAGCACATCGCGCTGGGCGAGGCGGTGGCCGACAACGCCAACGTGTTCACGCTGTCGGACCTGTCGTCGGTCTGGGCCGAGTTCGTGGTATCGGCCAAGGACCTGGAAAAGGTGCGCGTCGGCGAGAAGGCCACGATCACGTCGACGTCGTCCGACGTGCGCGCCGAGGGCACGGTGTCGTACGTCGGCTCACTGCTGGGCGAGCAGACGCGCACGGCCAAGGCGCGCGTGACGCTGACCAATCCGCAGATGGCGTGGCGGCCCGGGCTGTTCGTGACCGTCGACGTCTACGGGGCCGAGGTGCAGGTGCCGGTGGCGGTGCAGGCCGACGCCGTGCAGCAGATCGATGGCCGGCCCGCCGTGTTCGTGGCGGTGGCCGACGGCTTCGTGGTCCGGCCCGTCAAGACCGGCCGCGCCGACGGCCGCGTGGTGGAAATTGTCGACGGCCTGGCGCCGGGCACGCGCTACGCGGCGGCCAACAGCTTCGTGCTCAAGGCCGAGTTGGGCAAGGCCGGCGCCGAGCACAGCCACTGACCCGGAGAGACCGCCATGTTCGAACGTCTGATCCGATTCGCCATCGCCCAGCGGTGGCTGGTGCTGTGCGCGGTGCTGGCCATGGCCGCGCTGGGCGCATACAACTACAGCCGGCTGCCGATCGACGCGGTGCCGGACATCACCAACGTCCAGGTGCAGATCAACACGGCCGCGCCGGGCTATTCGCCGCTGGAGACCGAGCAGCGCGTCACCTATCCGCTGGAAGTGGTGATGGCCGGGCTGCCGGGGCTGGCGCAGACGCGCTCGCTGTCGCGCTACGGCCTGTCGCAGGTGACGGTGATCTTCGACGACGGCACCGACATCTACTTTGCGCGCCAGCTGGTCAACCAGCGCATCCAGGAGGCCAAGGACAAGCTGCCGGCCGGCGTGGTGCCGGCGATGGGACCGATCTCCACCGGCCTGGGCGAGATCTACCTGTGGACCGTGGAGGCCGTCGACGGCGCGCGCAAGCCGGACGGCACCGCCTACACGCCCACGGACCTGCGCGAGATCCAGGACTGGATCGTCCGGCCGCAGTTGCGCAACGTGCCCGGCGTGACCGAAGTCAACACGATTGGCGGCTTCGACAAGCAGTACCTGGTGGCGCCCAGCCTGGAGCGGCTGGCCGCCTACGGGCTGACGCTGACCGACGTGGTCCACGCGCTGAACCGCAACAACGACAACGTGGGCGCCGGCTACATCGAGCGGCGCGGCGAGCAGTACCTGGTGCGTGCGCCGGGGCAGGTGCGGTCCGAGGCCGACCTGCGCAACATCATCGTCGGCACGGCCCAGGGCCAGCCAATCCGCGTGCGCGACATCGGCGACGTGTCGGTGGGCCGGGAACTGCGCACCGGCGCGGCCACCGAGAACGGCAAGGAGGTGGTGCTGGGCACGGTGTTCATGCTGATCGGCGAGAACAGCCGCGCGGTGGCGCGCGCCGTGGACACCCGGGTGGCGGCCATCAACCGCACGCTGCCCGACGGCGTGAAGATCGTCACCGTGTACGACCGCACGCGGCTGGTGGACAAGGCCATCGCCACGGTCAAGAAGAACCTGCTGGAAGGGGCCGTGCTGGTCATCGCCATCCTGTTCCTGTTCCTGGGCAATCTTCGCGCGGCGGTCATCACGGCGATGGTGATTCCGCTGGCCATGCTGTTCACGTTCACGGGCATGGTCAGCTACCGCGTCAGCGCCAACCTGATGAGCCTGGGCGCGCTGGACTTCGGCATCATCGTGGACGGCGCGGTCGTGATCGTGGAGAACTGCGTGCGGCGGCTGGCCCATGCGCAGGCCAGCCACGGCCGGCCGCTGACGCGCGCCGAACGCTTCGACGAGGTGTTCGCGGCGGCGCGCGAGGCCCGCCGGCCGCTGATCTTCGGCCAGCTCATCATCATGATCGTGTACCTGCCGATCTTTGCGCTGACCGGCGTGGAAGGCCGCATGTTCCACCCGATGGCGTTCACGGTGGTGCTGGCGCTGCTGGGCGCCATGATCCTGTCGGTGACGTTCGTGCCGGCGGCGGTGGCGCTGGGCATCGGCGGGCGCGTGGCGGAGAAGGAAAACCGGCTCATGCAGTGGGCCAGCCGCCGCTATGCGCCGCTGCTGGACCGGTCGCTGGCCAACACGCCGGTGGTGCTGACGTTCGCGGGCGTGGCCGTGGTGCTCTGCGTGGCAATGGCCACGCGGCTGGGCAGCGAGTTCATCCCGAACCTGAACGAGGGCGACATGGCCATCCAGGCGCTGCGGATTCCGGGCACGAGCCTGTCGCAGTCCGTGGCGATGCAGCAGCAGATCGAGACCACGCTGAAGGCCAAATTCCCGGAGATCGAGCGCGTGTTCGCGCGGACCGGGACGGCCGAGATTGCGTCGGACCCGATGCCGCCCAACGTGTCCGACGGCTACATCATGCTCAAGCCCGAGCGCGACTGGCCCGCGCCGCGCAAGACCCACGCGGCACTGCTGGCAGCCATCCAGGCCGAGGTAGCCACGATCCCGGGCAACAACTACGAGTTCTCGCAGCCCATCCAGCTCCGCTTCAACGAGCTGATTTCCGGCGTGCGCGCGGACGTCGCGGTGAAGATCTTCGGCGACGACAACGCGGTGCTCGACGACACGGCGCGGCGCGTGGCGGCCGTGCTGCAGGGCATCCAGGGCGCGCAGGAGGTCAAGGTGGAGCAGACCACGGGCCTGCCGATGATGACCGTCAACATCGACCGGGACAAGGCCGCGCGCTACGGGCTGAACATGAGCGACGTCCAGGAGGCCGTGGCCACCGGCATCGGCGGCCGCGAGGCGGGCACGTTCTTCCAGGGCGACCGCCGCTTCGACATCGTCGTGCGGCTGCCCGAGACCGTGCGCGCCGACGTGGAGGCGCTGCGCCGGCTGCCGATTCCGCTGCCCCGCGCCGTGGAGGGCCGCACCACGTTCATTCCGCTCAGCGAGGTGGCGACGCTGGACGTGGCGCCGGGCCCGAACCAGATTTCGCGCGAGAACGGCAAGCGCCGCATCGTGGTCAGCGCCAACGTGCGCGGGCGCGACATCGGATCGTTCGTGCCGGAGGCCGAGGCGGCCATCCAGCGGCAGGTGCGGATTCCGCCGGGGTACTGGACGACCTGGGGCGGCACGTTCGAGCAACTGGAGTCGGCCCGGGCGCGGCTGCAGGTGGTGGTGCCGGTGGCGCTGCTGCTGGTGTTCGCGCTGCTGTTCGCGATGTTCGGCAACGTGCGCGACGGGCTGCTGGTGTTCACCGGCATCCCGTTCGCGCTGACCGGCGGCATCCTGGCGCTGTGGCTGCGCGGCATCCCGCTGTCGATCACGGCGGCGGTGGGGTTTATCGCGCTATGCGGCGTGGCGGTGCTGAACGGGCTGGTGATGCTGTCGTTCATCCGCGCGCTGCGCGAAGCGGGCCATCCGCTTGACCACGCCGTGCGGCTGGGCGCGCTGACGCGGCTGCGGCCGGTGCTGATGACGGCGCTGGTGGCGTCGCTGGGCTTCGTGCCGATGGCCATCGCCACCGGCACCGGCGCCGAGGTGCAACGGCCGCTGGCGACCGTGGTGATCGGCGGCATCCTGTCGTCCACGGCGCTGACGCTGCTGGTGCTGCCGGTGCTGTACCGGCTGGCCCACCGGCGCGACGCCGATGCGTCGGCCAAGGCCGCCGAGGCCGCACCGGCGCAGGGAGCAGGACCTCAGCCCGCGTGAGGCGCCGGGTGGTGGCCGGCTGCCGGCAGATCGCTGTAGCGCTGGATCTCGACGGTCAGGTGGACGATTTCCTCGTGGATGGAAAGCGCCTGCCGGATCGTCGCCGCCGACAGCATGGCGTCGTCGGTGACCAGGCTGAGCGCGCACGAGAACTTTTCCTTGCCCACGCGCCAGACGTGCAGGTCGGCGATCCGCGTGTTGCCGGGCGCGGCCTCGAACGGCGCCAGCACCTCGCGGATTTCGGCCACGACGTGGTGGTCCATCTCGCGGTCCAGCAGCACCACGCCGGTCTGCCGCAGCAGGCCCAGCGCCCACGTGCCGACCAGCACGGCGCCGACGATGCCCATCACGGGGTCCAGCCAGCCCCAGCCCAGCAGCCAGCCGCCCGCCAGCGCCACGATGGCCAGCACCGACGTGGCCGCATCGGCCAGCACATGGACGTACGCGGACCGCAGGTTCAAGTCGTGGTGGTCGTGGTGGTGGTCATGAGAGTGGCCGTGGTGGCCGTGATGATGCCCATGGTCGTGGGCGCCGCCCAGGATCAGCGCGCTGGCCAGGTTGACGACCAGCCCGACCACCGTGACGGCAATCGCCTCCTTGTAGTGGATGGCCTGCGGGCTGATCATCCGCTCGACCGATCCGAACACCATCAGCCCGGCGATGCAGAGCAGGAAGACGGCGCTGGCAAAGCCGGCCAGCACCTCGATCTTCCAGGTGCCGAACGAGAACCGCGCGTCGTTGGCGTAGCGGCGCGCGGCGGCGTAGGCAAACGCGCTCAGGCCGATGGCCAGCGCGTGGGAGCTCATGTGCCAGCCATCGGCCAGCAGCGCCATCGAGTTGAACCAGAGGCCGGCGGCAATCTCGACGAACATCGTTGCGGCCGTGATGAGCATCACCAGCCGCGTGCGGCGCTCGGCCGCGCGGTTGCCGCCGTCGAAGACGTGGGAATGGGTCCAGGGGGAAAGATCGTGTGTGCGCATGGTGCCGCCCCTATTTGAAATAGCTGCGGACCACTTCCACCAGCACGTCGCGGGCGTCGCCTTGGCCCTCGCGCGCCGGTTCGGCATCGACGAGGTGACACCGGATGTGCTCTTCCAGTACCACTGCCAGCAGGCCGTTCATGGCGCCGCGGCAACTGGTGATCTGCTGCAGCACGTCGAGGCAGCCTTTCTCTTCCTCTAGTGCCCGCTCGATGGCGTCGATCTGTCCGCGGATGCGCCGGACGCGGTTCAGCAACTTCTGCTTGTCCTGGATGGTATGACTCATGGCCGGAGGCGTAAATAGGGTAGGGGGGTATAGTACTTAAATCCCCACACCCCGCACAACCCGCTGTCCCACGGGTCAGGCCAGCGCAACCCCGCCATTGGCCGGCAGGCTGCGGGGGCGCCGCGATGCCCGGGCGACCAGCGCGCAGACCGAAAGGGTGCCGGCGAACACGCCCAGCGACGACGACGTCTGGCCGTGCGCGGCAAAGCCGGTCAGGAACGCAAAGGTGGCCATTTCCCAGATCCGGGTGGCTTTCTGGCTCGTTTTCATGATGATTGAGGGCGCTTGGCCGGGGGCGCATCCCCCCGGCCGTTGACGTGGATCAGGCTGGATCGGGCTGGATCAGTACTCCGTCACCGGCGCATGCACCGGCGCGATCGATGCGTGCTGGGTCTGCGTGCGCTGCGCGGCCTTGTGGACCATCGTGTAGGCGTAGTCGATGCCCATGCCGTAGGCGCCCGAGTGTTCCTTGGCCAAGCCGGTCACCGCGTCGTACGTTTCCTTGTTCTTCCAGTCGCGCTGCCATTCCAGCAGCACCTGCTGCCAGGTGACCGGCACCACGCCGGCCTGGATCATGCGCTGCATGGCGTAGTCGTGCGCTTCCTTGGTGGTGCCGCCCGAGGCGTCGGCCACCATGTAGATCTCGTAGTCGCCTTCCAGCATGGCCGACAGCGCGAAGGTGGTGTTGCAGACTTCCGTCCAGAGCCCGGCCACCACGATCTTCTTGCGGCCGTTGGCGGCCAGCGCGTCGCGCACCTTCTGGTCGTCCCAGGAGTTCATCGACGTGCGTTCCAGCGTTTCCTTGCCCGGGAAGACGTCGAGCAGTTCGGGGTAGGTGTAGCCCGAGAACGAATCGCTCTCGACCGTGGTGATGGTGGTCGGCACGTCGAAGATCTTGGCCGCCTTGGCCACGCCGACGACGTTGTTCTTCATCGTCTGGCGGTCCATCGACTGGACGCCGAAGGCCATCTGGGGCTGGTGGTCGATGATGATCAGTTGGCTGTTGCGCGGGGTCAGGACTTGCAGCTTGGCGTTGTTGGCGTTCGACATGATGGGCTCCGGTATAAAAGGTGATTCAATGAATTTGAGTGGTTATTGGGCGGTGCTGGCTTCGCTTCGTCGCACTTCGTTTCGCTTCGCTGCGTTGTCGCGCCGTCCATGTGCTGAACTATAGCGACCGCCGGCTCCGAGGAAACAGGCTATCGCTGTCATAGTTATTCAAAATAATTGAATCGAGGCGACGGCGTGTCATCCGCCCGCCCCGGCGCGTTGACTACCATGAGGAACGGTTGCGGCCGCCGGCCGGCTTCCGCCCCCATTCCAAGGAGACCCGAATGATCAGCAAGAACACGATCTGCCTGTGGTTCGACCGCGACGCGCTGGACGCCGCAAACTTCTATGCCAGCACGTTCCCCGACAGCAAGGTGGGCGCGGTGCACCGCGCGCCCGGCAACTATCCCGACGGCAAGGAAGGCGACGTCCTGACCGTCGAGTTCACCGTGGCCGGCATTCCCTGCATCGGCCTGAACGGCGGGCCGGCCTTCAAGCACAGCGAGGCGTTCTCGTTCCAGATCGCCACCGACGACCAGGCCGAGACCGACCGGCTGTGGAACGCCATCGTCCAGAACGGCGGCCAGGAGAGCGAGTGCGGCTGGTGCAAGGACCGCTGGGGCCTGTCCTGGCAGATCACGCCGCGCGTGCTGACCCAGGCTTACACGAGCCCCGACCGCGCGGCGGCCAAGCGGGCCTTCGACGCCATGATGACGATGCGCAAGATCGATATCGCAAAGATCGAGGCGGCGGTGGCCGGCAAATAGCGGGCGAACAGCGGCCGATCAGCGGCCGATAAGCGGCCGATAAGCGGGCGGCGGGCTGGCGGAGAGTGCCGGTGCGACGGTTACAATCCTTGCACCCCTTCAGCCGTCCCGCGCCCCCGCGCCCGCCCGCATGGATCACAACCTGACCCTCATCACCACGCTCGCCGCCGGCTTCGGCATCGCGCTCGTCCTCGGCTTCCTGGCGGAGCGCATGAAGATCCCGGCGCTGGTTGGCTACCTCGTGTCCGGCATCATCATCGGGCCCGGCACGCCGGGCTTCGTGGCCGACGTCCACCTGGCGGCGCAGTTATCCGAGATCGGCGTGATGCTGCTGATGTTCGGCGTCGGGCTGCATTTCTCGCTGCGCGACCTGCTGGCCGTCAAGCGCATTGCCATTCCCGGCGCCGTGGTCCAGATGGGCATCGCCACGCTGCTCGGCATGGCCCTGGGCTGGATCTGGGGCTGGCACTGGGGCACCGGGCTGATCTTCGGGCTGTCGCTGTCGTGCGCCAGCACGGTCGTGCTGCTCAAGGCGCTGGAAAGCCGGGGCGTGCTGGAAACGATGAACGGCCGCATCGCCGTGGGCTGGCTGGTCGTGGAAGACCTGGCCACGGTGCTGGTGCTCGTGCTGCTGCCGCCGCTGGCCGGGCTGCTCGGCGGCGGCGCGGCCGACGCGGCGCAGCCTTCGCAGTCGATCGGCATCACGATCTTCCAGACGCTGCTGCAGGTGGTGGCCTTTATCGCGCTGATGCTGGTGGCGGGGCGACGGGTGCTGCCGTGGCTGCTGTGGCAGGTGGCCAAGACCGGCTCGCGCGAGCTGTTCACGCTGGCCGTGGTGGCCGCGGCCATCGGCATCGCCTTTGGCGCGGCGCAGGTGTTCAGCGTGTCGTTTGCGCTGGGCGCCTTCTTTGCCGGCATGGTGATGCGCGAATCGGAGTTCAGCCACCGCGCCGCCGAGGAATCGCTGCCGCTGCGCGACGCTTTCTCGGTGCTGTTCTTCGTGTCGGTCGGCATGCTGTTCAAGCCGGCCATCCTGATGGAGCAGCCGCTGCACGTGCTGGCCGTGGTGGCCGTCATCATCCTGGGCAAGGCGCTGGCGGCGTTCGTGCTGGTGCTGGCGTTCCGCTACCCGCTGAACACGGCGCTGACGGTGTCGGCCAGCCTGGCCCAGATCGGCGAGTTCTCGTTCATCCTGGCGGGCCTGGGCGTGACGCTGAACCTGCTGCCCGAGGAAGGCATGAGCCTGATCCTGGCCGGCGCGCTGATCTCGATCGCGCTGAACCCGCTGCTGTTTGCCGCCGTGGAGCCGGTGCGCAACTGGATCCTGGCCCGGTCGGCCACCGCGCGCCGGCTGGAACAGCGCGGCGACCCCTATGCCGAGCTGCCGGTGGAAACCGAGCGGCGCTTCCTGCAGGGGCAGGTGGTGCTGGTCGGCTACGGGCGCGTCGGGCGCCGGATCGCCAGTGCCATGCAGGCGCGCGGCATTCCGTTCGTGGTTGCCGACGAGAACCGCGAACTGGTGGAGGGCCTGCGCAAGGCCGGGTTTGCCGCCGTGTCCGGCAACGCCGCCGAGCCGGCCGTGCTGATCCAGGCCCATATCGCCCATGCCGCGATGCTGGTGGTGGCGGTGCCCGAACCGCTGCATGTGCGCCAGATGGTGGAAACCGCGCGCACGCTCAATCCCGATGTTGAGATCGTGCTGCGCACCCACAGCGAGGATGAATCGGCGCTGCTGCGCAAGGAAGGGCTGGGCACCGTGTTCTACGGCGAGGAAGAACTGGCCAAGGGCATGGCCGGGCACGTGCTCGGGCGCTTTGTCCCCGCCAGTGCCGACGGCATGACGGCCAACCCGGTGCCACTCTAGGCGCCAGGCGCCAGGCGCCAGGCCATACGCGAACGGGCAGCCCAGGCTGCCCGTTTTTCTTGTCGTCGCCGTTGCTCAGGGCGCCACGGCCACCCCCTCCCGCGCCACCGCCTGCTGCCGGCGCAGCGCCTCGGTCGTCGTGCCCTGGCCGTCCGGCGCCCAGCCCGGCGGCATCACCAGGTAGCCGGCGGCGTCCGCCAGGCGCCTTGCCTGCAGCATGTCCTTGCCCAGGCTGATCCAGTGCTCGAACTGGTTGACCAGCGGGTTGTGCGTGGTGGTGGGGTGGACCAGCCCGAAGCGGCACGGTTCGTCGTCGCGCTCGGCCACGTAGGTGCCGAACAGCCGGTCGAAGACGATCAGCACGCCGCCGTAGTTGGCATCGAGATAGTCGACGTTCGACGCATGGTGCACGCGGTGGGCCGACGGCGTGTTGAACACGTATTCCAGCCAGCCCAGCCTGGGAATCCACGTGGTGTGCAGCCAGAACTGGTACAGCAGGTTCAGGCTGAGCGTGGCCAGCACCACCTCCGGGCGCACGCCCAGGAACACCAGCGGGGCGAAGAAGATGGCGGTGCCCGTGAGCTTGCCGGTCCACCCCAGCCGGTAGGCCGTGCCCAGCGTCAGCTCGTTGGGCGAGTGGTGCACCGCGTGCGTGGCCCAGAAGAAGCGGATGCGGTGCGACGCGCGGTGGTACCAGTAGTAGCAGAACTCCTGGCCGATGAAGAGCAGGAGCACGGCCAGCGCGCTGTTGATCTCCACGGTGAACAGCCGGTGCTGCCAGGCGTAGGCAAAGATCGGCGTGGCCAGCGACAACGGCAGCAGCGCCATCAGCTTGCGGCCGATCATGTCGACCAATGACAGCCCCATCTCGTGCCAGGGATAGCTGCGGCCCTGCCGGCGTGCCTTGCGGGCCAGGCAGTACGCCTCGACCAGAGAAGCCGCCACGATGAATCCGGTGGCGTAGAGGGTGAGAAGATGAAGTTGCATGATCGTCCCTTTCGAGGTTGGCGGGGGACGCCTGGCTTGGCAGTCGCGGCGTCGGTGAGCCAACTGTAGGGGGCGGTCGGGCCGGGCGCCATCCGGCAATTATGTCGGGGCATGTCACGGCCCGGAAAGCGGCCAGGGGCAACGGTTTGCGGACGTTTCAGCCGGCCACCACGCGGTTGCGTCCGCCCGACTTGGCCGCGTAGAGCCGCTCGTCGGCCAGCATCAGCAGCGCGTCCAGGGTTGCGGTGCCTGGCGCGGCGGCCTCGGCCACGCCGAACGACGCCGTGAAGCGGATGGTGCCGCGCGCCGCCGCGTCGTCGGCCGGCTCGCAGGCCAGCGCCTCCACGATGCCGCGCAGCTGCTCGGCCACGCCCGCCGCCTGCTGGCCGGTGGCGCGCGGCAGCAGCACGGCGAATTCCTCGCCGCCCAGGCGGGCCGGCAGATCGTCCTTGCGCAGGCTGGCGCGCAGCGCGTCGGACACCGCGCGCAGCACCACGTCGCCGCTGGCATGGCCCCAGTGATCGTTGATCTTCTTGAAGTGGTCGATGTCGAGCATGATGACCGCCATCGGATGGCTGTCCGGCGCGCGCTGCAGCCGCGCAAACCGCTCGGCGAACGCGCGGCGATTGGCCAGCCCGGTCAGCGCGTCGGTCTCGGCCAGCGTGCGCAGCGCCTCGCCGCGCGCCAGATAGTGGCGGAACAGCGTGCGGACCACGGCCAGCGTGGCGCCCAGCAGCACGGCCAGCGCCGCCGCGCCCACGCCGATCACGCCGCCGAGCCGGCCCAGGCTGGCCGCCATCAGGCGTCGCGTCGGCACCTCGTCGACCATGGCCAGCGCGCCGGTGCCCACGCGGCGAAACAGCAGCCGGTGGCCGTCGCCATCGTCCAGCGTGCCGGCGCCCTGCGTGAAGATCGTTTCCACCGTGGACTCGGGCCAGCGGCCCGCCAGCGCGCCATGCAGCGTCTCGCCGTGGCCCACCTGACGCGTGCTGGCGCCCACCAGCCGGCCGCTGCGGTCCACCAGATAGCTGCTGACGGCCGGAAACGGCGCCTGGCTCAGGTGCGCATCGAGCGCGCCGCGCGGGATTTCCAGCACGATGGCGGCGCGCCACGCATCGCCCTGGTAGACCGGCACGCTCAGGAACAGCGAGACGTCGCCGGGCGTGCCCGTGCCGGGCGCCATGCGGTAGCGCACGCCGCGCCCGGGCGGCTGCGGCGGCAGCAGGGCCTGCACGTACGGCGCCGTGGCGGTCTGGCGGAACGCCGCCACGGCATTCTGGGCGGTGACGGGCGGATAGCTGACCAGCACGCCGTTGGCGGCCACGTAGCGCAGCCGTCGCTCCAGCCGGGCCGATGGCGGCGCGGCGCTCAGCAGGTGACTGAGCGACTGGGCCACGCGCAGGTCGACCGGCAGGTCGGCAGGCCGCCGGGCAAAGCCGGGCAGCCCGGCCAGTTCGGCCGGCGCCATGCCGAAGATCGACGCGGCGTCGTGCGACGGCACCGGCCATGCCGCGGCGCCATCGGTGGCGCCAACGGACAGCGCGGCGCCCGCGTCCGGCATCTGGAACAGGTGTTCGGCGTAGTTGCGGATGCTCAGCGCCCGTTCGGTCTCCAGGTGCAGCAGGGCGCTGATGCTTTCCTCGCGCACGGCCTGCATCTGCCGCAGCGATTCGATCTCGCGGTCCTGCCCCAGCCCCAGCCCGCGCCACAGCATCAGCGCCAGCAGCAGGAACGCCAGGCAGAACGAGACCAGCACGAACCGGTGCGGCCGGTTGACGATGGCTCGCCAGGCCCGCGACCACCACGGGTCGGGGCGCGCCAGGGGAGAGGAGAAAGCGGGACCGTCCATGTGCCGCTCCGTGGTCAGCCGATGCGAACCGTATCGTCGCCCGGCACGCCGGTCCGTCGGCCGTTCTTCGAAAGATTTCAGATCGGCTCCGCAAAGGTTCACTACGGCGCACCGCCGGCGCGTCCCTAGAATAGGGGCGTCGACAAACGGGCCGGCAACGGGGCCGGCCCGCGTCCAACGATCGGAGCATCATGGGTCAGCTCTTGCGGCATCCGGCCATCCTGTTCGTCGTGCTGCTGGTCGTCCTGGCGATTGCCGTGGCGATCGGGTCGCTGCTGCTGCGCCGCTTCCGGCCCATTCCGGCCGACAGCCGCGACGACTTCAACATCATCCAGGGGGCCACGCTGACGCTGCTGGCGCTGCTGATCGGCTTCACGCTGTCGATGGCGGTGGGCCGCTACGACCAGCGCAAGAACCTGGAAGAGGAAGAGGCCAACGCCATCGGCACCGAGTACCTGCGCGCGCAGTTCCTGGACGCGCAGGCCGCCGAGCGGGCGCGGACGCTGCTGGCCAGCTACCTGGCCCAGCGCATCGAGTACTACCAGACGCGCGACGACGACGCGCTGCGCCAGATCGCGGCCGCCACCGCGCGGACCCAGGACGAGATGTGGGCCGTGGTGCGCGACGCCGGGCTGAAGACGCCCACGCCGATCACGGCGCTGACCGTGTCCGGCATGAACGACGTGATCAACTCGCAGGGCTACACGGAAGCGGCCTGGCTGAACCGGATTCCCGTGGCGGCGTGGGGGCTGATGGTCGGCATCGCGTTCTTCAGCAGCCTGATGCAGGGCTACGGGGCCCGCAACGCACGGCCGCAACTGGGCCTGCTGCTGATCCTGCCGCTGACGGTGGCGGTGTCGCTGGCGCTGATTGCCGATATCGACAGCCCGCGCGGCGGCCTGATCCGCGTGAAGCCGCAGAACCTGCTGAACCTGCAGGGCTCGCTGGGCCGCTAGCCCCGCACGGCTGGCGCGGGGGTTTGGCACAATGGCGCCTTTGGCCGGCGCCGGCGCCCGCATGGCGTCGTCGCGCCCCCCGGCACAGGAGCGATGACCGCATGACGGCGCCAGAATCCCTTCCGCAATCTCCCCCGCGCAGCTCCCAGGCTTCTCCCGTACGTCCTCCCGCCATCGGCCTTGGCAGCGCCGCGCGCGACCTGTACCGCGCGCTCTGGCGCCATGCCGCCGGGGTGCGTGGCCACATGCTCGGCGCGGCGGGCCTGCTGTCGGCCGCCCAGTTGCTGCGGCTGACCATGCCGTGGCTGGCCGCGCAGGCCATCAACGCGCTGCAGCAGGGCAACATGGACGTGGCCGGCCGCTGGATCGTCTACCTGATCGGCATCTACCTGCTGTCGTGGCTGCTGCACGGCCCGGGCCGCGTGCTGGAGCGCAACGTCGGCGTGCAGGTGCGCGAGCGGCTGGCGGACCAGCTCTACGCGCGCATCGCGGCGTCGCCGCTGGCGTGGCGCGACGGGCGGCACTCGGGCGAATTGCAGCACCGCGTGGTGCAGTCGAGCCGCGCGCTGTCGGACTTCGCCCAGAACCAGTTCGGCTACCTTCAGAGCGCGTTCAACTTCGTGGGGCCCATCGTGGCGCTGGCGCTGCTGTCTCGCACCAGCGGCGTGATCGCGGTCACCGGCTACGTGGTGATCGCGCTGATCATCCTGCGGTTCGACCGCACGCTGATGCAGCTCGCGCGCGCCGAGAACGACGCCGAACGCCGCTACGCGGCCGCGCTGCTGGACTTCGTCGGCAACGCCGGCACCGTCATCGGCCTGCGGCTGCAGGCGGCGTCGCGCAAGCTGCTGGACCGCCGCATGCAGGCCGTGATGGCGCCGCTGCGCCGGGCCGTGATGGTCAACGAGGGCAAGTGGTTCACCGTGGACCTGCTGGGCATGGGGCTGACGTGGATCCTGGTGGTGGTGTACGTGCTGCAGGCGCGCGAGCCGGGGCAGGCCGTGCTGCTGGGCACGGTGTTCATGATCTACCAGTACGCGCAGCAGGCGGCCACCGTGGTGGGCGCGATGGCGTCGAACTTCCAGAGCTTCGCGCGGATGCATACCGACTTCGGCAGCGCCGAGCCAATCTGGGCGGCACCCGGCGATCCGGACGCCCCGGTGCCGGCCGTGGTGCCCGACGCCCCTTGGCGGACGCTGGCGCTGCGCGGTGCCACGTGGCGCTACGCCGACGACGCACGCGGCGGCCTGCACGGCGTGGACCTGCTGCTGCAGCGCGGCGCGCGCATTGCGCTGGTGGGGCCCAGCGGTGGCGGCAAGAGCACGCTGCTGCGCGCGCTGGCCGGCCTCTATCGGCCGCAGCACGGCGAGCTGGCGCGGGATGGCCATCTGGTGGACTGGAGCGAACTGCGCACGCTGGCGACGCTGATCCCGCAGGAGGCGGAAGTCTTCGAGGCCAGCGTGGCCGAGAACCTGACGTTCGGCGAGCCGGCCGAGCGGGCCGCGCTGGAAGCGGCGGTGCATACGGGAGTGTTCGACGAGGTGCTGCAACGGCTGCCCGACGGGCTCGACAGCCCGCTTAGCGAGCGCGGCGCCAACCTGTCGGGCGGGCAGCGCCAGCGGCTGGCGCTGGCACGCGGCGCGCTGGCGGCGCGCGGCAGTTCGCTGCTGTTGCTGGACGAACCCACCAGTGCGCTCGATCCGCAGGCCGAGGGCCGGGTCTTCGACCGCATGTTCGCCGCGTTTCCGACGGCCTGCATCGTCGCGTCGGTGCACAGGCCGAGCCTGCTGGCGCGCTTCGATACGCTCGTCGTGGTGGAGGCCGGCCGGGTCGTCGACGCCGGCCCGCGCGAAGAAGTGCTCGCAAGGCGTCCCCACTGAGCGGGGAGCCGCCTTGCGCGGGATGCCGCTAGCGGCTTACTGGCACTGGCTGATGGCGGCAGCCTCGCCGTTGTCCTGGCCACGGTAGCCCAGCCACGAGCCGGGGCCGCTGGTCGACTTGCGCACCACGGCCGCCGCACCGTTCGGCGGCTGCTGGCCCGGCACGTACACGTCGAATGCCTGGTCGTTGGCCAGCATGTACTGCATGAACACCTGCTGGCGCGTCGCATCGGCCCACTTCTGGCCGATACACTGCGCGGCGGCCTTCGGGGCCAGCTTGCTCTCGCCGATGGGGCGCGTCGCCTGCGTCGGGGGAGGCGTGTAGGGGGACATGGCGCAGCCAGTCAGAGTGGCCGCGCAGAGAGCGACGATGAACGGATATTTCATGTTGTTGGCTCCATATCGAATCGCGGAATGCATCGCAGGCGCCACTCGGAGAGGGCAGCGCCACGCGGTGCGACGAGGTGTACCCGGACGTGGCCCGGGGCCTCGCCAGTACAAGATTCGAGTCTAGGCAACACCGCGCCTTGCCGGCTACGCGCCGCGCTTCTATCCCGCGTGTCGGTGTCCGTCTGATTCCGCCATGCCCGCGCCGTCATCGGCGCCTTTGCATTGACCCGCCCATGATCTACAAAACGAGAACCCGGGGGCCGTGGCGCGCGCGGCTGGCGCGCAAGACCAGTCAACAAGACTCGACAAGATCGAAGGGGGCAGCAGATGAATGCCAATCCGAATCCGAACAAGGCGCTGTGGGAGAAGGGCGACTTCACGCGGCTGGCGGCGACCATGCGCGAAAGCGGCGACCAGTTCGTGGAAAGCCTGGGCATCACGCCGGGCATGAAGGTGCTGGACCTGGGCTGCGGTGACGGCACCACCGCCTTGCCCGAGGCCCGGCGCGGGGCCGACGTGCTGGGTGTCGACATCGCCAGCAATCTCGTAGCGGCCGGCAACCGCCGCGCGCAGGAGGCGGGGCTGGCGAACGTGCGCTTTCAGGAGGGCGACGCCTGCGCGCTGACCGGCCTGCCGGACCAGTCGTTCGACCTGGTGGTCAGCATGTTCGGCGCGATGTTCGCCCCGAAGCCCGGCGACGTGGCCAGGGAGATGGTGCGCGTGACGCGGCCCGGCGGGCGCATCGTCATGGGCAACTGGATCCCGAACGACCCCACGCTCGTGGCCCAGGTGCTGAAGACCAGCATGGCGTATTCGCCACCGCCGCCGGAAGGCTTCGTGAGCCCGATGCTCTGGGGCAACGAGGCCGCCGTGACCGAGCGCTTCGGCGCGGCCGGCGTGCCGCCCGAGAACATCGAGTTCGCCCGCGAGACCTACGTGTTCCGCTACGACGGCGCGCCGTCCGACTTCCTGGCGATCTTCCGCGACTACTACGGCCCCACCATGAACGCCTTTGCGGCGGCCGAGGCCGGCGGCAAGCGGGCCGACCTGCAGCGCGAACTGGAGACGCTGTTCGCGGCGCAGAACCAGAGCGGCAAGGCCGACGCCACGTCGATCCCGGCCACGTTCCTGCGCGTGACCGTCAAGCGGCCCTGACGCCGCGACGGCCCTGGGCACGGCACGCGCCCCGCGCGCCGTGCCGGCATCCACACGCCCGCGCAGCGGCGGCCGGGCGGGCCCGCGCGCGTAAATAACGTGGATGCATGTCGGCGGCAAGCCTGGTAAATGACAGTTGCAAAACGGAACAGATTGTCAGGCGCGAGGCCGCTACAGTGGCCGTTCCCGAGTTTTCCGGGCTTTTTCAGGAGGTAATCGAATGAAGCAACATCTGGCGAAATCCCTGTTGATGGCCGGCGCGCTGGTCGCGTCGTACCCGCTGCTTGCCCAGCAGATGGCCCCCGTCCAGCAGGCCCAGCCGATGCCCGCCCCGTCAGCCGCCCCGTCGTCCGTGACCGCCCAGCCGGTGCAGGCCGCGCCCGCCGCAGGCTATGCCGCCCCGGCCGCGCCCGCCGCCGCCAGCCCCTATGCGCAGGGCTCGATGGAATCCGTGCAGCGTGGCGTACCGCCCGCACCGGGCGCCATGTCGATGGCCCCGCCGCCCGCGCCGGCCGCCGTGGTGGACCCCGCCGCGATGAGCCTGCCGCCCGATGCGCTCGGCACGCGCCTGGGCCAGCGCAACCGCTTCCTCGACGGCGCCTGATCGCGCCTGCGCCCGCGCTGCACAGAGGCTGTGCGGCGCGTGGCGTTGCACCGCGCGTCAGCCGCTACTACGCGCTTGTTCCCAGACGCCTTGCTCGACTTCATGGCCCGCCACTGCGGCACCCGCTGACCGGAGCGGCTTGCGCGGCACCTTCGGCGGGAAAGGGTTCCGTGCCGCTTGCCGAGCACCTACAGTGATTGAAGTCCCGGCGTGCACCGCGCCGCGGGCATGGTCTGTGCGCGACTGGGAACCGCCATGCAGGAACTTGCCTTCCGTACGCTGCTGTACCGCTATTTCTTCTTCGACTGGCTGTTCAAGGACGTCAGCCGGGGCGACATCGTGGCGCGCGCCGCCGCGTGGCGCTTCAACCAGGCGCGCGCTCACTGGCTGCTGACCTATATGCGCCGCTGGCTCTGGTGTGGGCTGCTGCTGTACGGCATCGGCGGCGCCGTGGAGACGCTGATGCGCGCGCCGGTGCTGTCGGCCTTCTTCTACGTGCCGGGCGCGCTGGCCGTGCCCGTCAACATCGTGATCGGCGTGGTCTGGATCGGGCTCAAGGCGTGTCCCGGCCCGGCGCGCAACTAGCCCCACGTTTCACCGCTGCAACCTTCACGGCAACCCTGCCCGTGGCCCGGCCCGGTGCCTGCCCGCAAACGGCTTGCCGCCGCCCGTGGCGTGCATATTGCGTGATGCGGGGTTTGCCCACGCTCCCGGGCGAGCCGCCACGCCATGTGCGCGCCATCGCTCTTGCATGCCAGGTCCGGCGCGCGCCAGCGCCCTCCGGCCGCGCTCAGAAGCCATGAGCCACCGTCCCTTCCCCAGGGGCGGCGCCGATCTTCTACCTGTCGGAGGTTCGCCATGAACCGGTACATCGTGCTCGCAAGCTTTACAGACCAGGGCATACGCAGCGTCAAGGACACCACCAAACGCGCGGCGGCCGTGCGCGAAATGGCGCCGCAGTTCGGCGTGAAGGTGAACGACGTGTTCTGGACGCTCGGCAAATACGACGTGGTCCTGACGTTGGAGGCGCAGGACGACACGGCGGTCACGGCCTTCGGGCTCAGCATCGCCGCCCAGGGCAACGTGCACACGCAAACGCTGCGCGCGTTCTCCGAGGATGACATGAAGGGCATCCTCGGCAAGATGCGTTGAGCACAGGCACGTCGTGCCGCCGGTGCCGGCCCCGCTGCCGGCACCGGTTGTGGTTTACCCCGTCTCCCGCGCGGCGCCCGTGTAAGAACCGGGTAAGCGGCGCGCATTACCTTGTAGCCATGCCGGGCGCGGGCACGCGCGTGGCGCATCGACAAGGAATGCAGGAGACAGGATGCAAGACGATTTGATCGAGAAACTGAAGGCCAGCCGCCACTATCGCGAGCTGGTGCGCCGGCGCGGCCGGCTGGGTTGGCTGCTGACGGCGGTGATGCTGGTGGTGTACTACGGCTACGTGCTGCTGATTGCGTTCGACAAGGAACTGCTGGCCACGCGCGTGGGGCAGGGCGTGATGACGTGGGGCATGCCGATCGGGCTGTTCGTGATTCTCTTCACGGTCGTCATCACGGGCCTCTACGTGCGCCACGCCAACCGGGTCTACGACGACCTGACCGACCGCATCAAGCAGGAGGTGGCATGAGCGCCCGGCACGCATCCGTCATCGCGGCGGCCGGCGCGGCGCTGCTGTCGGCAGGTGCCGCCTGCGCGGCCGGCGGCGACCTGGGGCAGGCCGTCAAGCAGGCCACCAACTGGACGGCCATCGGCATGTTCATGGTGTTCGTGATCGGCACGCTGTTCATCACCAAGTGGGCGGCCAAGAAGACGCGCTCGGCGGCCACGTTCTACACGGGCGGCGGCATCACGGGCTTCCAGAACGGGCTGGCCATTGCCGGCGACTTCATGTCGGCGGCGTCGTTCCTCGGCATCTCGGCGGCCGTCTACACCAGCGGCTATGACGGGCTGATCTATTCGATCGGCTTCCTGGTGGGCTGGCCGATCATCACGTTCCTGATGGCCGAGCGCCTGCGCAACCTGGGCCGCTTCACGTTTGCCGACGTGGCCGCGTACCGCTTCCGCCAGGCGCCGATCCGCGCGTTCGCGGCGTCGGGCACGCTGGTGGTGGTGGCGTTCTACCTGATTGCGCAGATGGTGGGCGCGGGCCAGTTGATCAAGCTGCTGTTCGGGCTGGAATACTGGGTGGCCGTGGTCATCGTCGGCGCGCTGATGATGATCTACGTGCTGTTCGGCGGCATGACGGCCACCACGTGGGTGCAGATCATCAAGGCGTGCCTGCTGCTGGGCGGCGCGTCGTTCATGGCGTTCATGGTGCTGGCGCAGTTCCACTTCAGCCCCGAGGCGCTGTTCGCCAAGGCCGTGGAAGTGCATGCCAAGAAGGACTCGATCATGAGCCCGGGCAACTTCATCAAGGACCCGATCTCGGCCATCTCGTTCGGCATCGCGCTGATGTTCGGCACGGCCGGCCTGCCGCACATCCTGATGCGCTTCTTCACGGTGCCCAACGCCAAGGAGGCGCGCAAGTCGGTGTTCTGGGCCACCACGTGGATCGGGTACTTCTACATCCTCACGTTCATCATCGGCTTTGGCGCCATCGTGCTGGTCGGCACCAACGCCAGCTTCCAGGACGGCAGCGGCAAGCTGCTGGGCGGCGTGAACATGGCGGCCGTGCACCTGGCCAGCGCCGTGGGCGGCAATGTGTTCCTGGGCTTCATCTCGGCCGTGGCGTTCGCGACCATCCTGGCCGTGGTGGCCGGGCTGACGCTGGCGGGTGCGTCGGCGGTGTCGCACGACCTGTACCAGACCGTGTTCAAGCACGGCCAGGCGTCGAGCGCGATGGAACTGCGGGTGTCGAAGATCACGACCGTCGTGCTGGGCATGGTTGCCGTGGTGCTGGGCATCGTGTTCGAGAAGCAGAACATCGCGTTCATGGTGTCGCTGGCGTTCGCCGTGGCGGCGTCGGCCAACTTCCCGGTGCTGTTCCTGTCGGTGCTGTGGAAGGGCTGCACCACGCGCGGCGCGATGATCGGCGGCTTCCTGGGCCTGCTGTCTGCCGTGGTGCTGACCGTGCTGTCGCAGGCGGTCTGGGTGGACGTGTTCCACTTCAAGAGCGCGCCGTTCCCGTACACGTCGCCGGCGCTGTTCTCGATGACCATCGGCTTCGTCGGCATCTGGCTGTTCTCGGTCACCGACCGGTCGCGCCGCGCGCTGATCGACAAGGCCGGCTTCGAGGCACAGGAACTGCGTTCGGAAACCGGCATCGGCGCGGGCGAAGCCGCCGCGCACTGATCCGGCGCCCCAGGGCGCAGAGGCACAACGGCAGAAGGCAAGACGGCCACGGCGGGATGACCCGGCGTGGCCGTCTTGCTTTATCGGAGTGGGCTGGCGTCAGACGCGGACGATGCGTAACTGCAGCGCGGGGCCGCCGGCCACGATGGCCAGCAGGCGGTCGACGTTCGGATGCGCGCCGGGGCGGTTGCGGGCGTCGGCCGTATGCTCGGCAAAGACTGCCAGGCCATGTTCGGCCGCGCGGGCGTCTAGCGTGCCGAATGCCTGCTGCAGGTAGTGGTACACGGCCACCGAACCCTGCTTGCCCGGCACGTTGTCGATGCTGGCCACCACGGCGCCGCTGGCGTCGGCCAGTTCGATGCGGGTGATGCCGTCGATGGCCGGCAGTTGGGCGAGGTTGTCCTTGAAGACCGGTTGCGGCTGGATCATGGAGAAGCGTTCCTTGCGGTCGGAAAAGCAAAAACGGACGGCGCCCGCAAGGGCGACCGTCCGTTCTGCATTGTGCGTTGGTAGGCTCGATTGGACTCGAACCAACGACCCCCACCATGTCAAGGTGGTGCTCTAACCAGCTGAGCTACGAGCCTAGCGAAGGCGCGAATTCTATAGAGAGCTTTCGCAAAGCGCAAGCCCCTGCTGCATCATTCGTCGGTCTTGGCGGGCGGCACGGTCTTGCCCAGCAGCTTGCCAAGCAGGCCGTTCTTGCCGGCGCCCTGCTGGCGCGGCGATTTCGGCAGCGAGCCTGCCCGGTTGGCGCCGGCCTGCTTGAGATGGTTATTGATCTTCAGGCCCTTGTTCTTTTCCAGGTCGGTTTTCTTCACGGACAGCTTCCCAATTGGTTGAGCCGGGCATTGTACGCAGGTGCGGCCATGGCGCGCGACCCGGCGGTCAGTCGTCGCCCTTGATGGCCTGCTTGGTCGCCTGATAGCCACGCTTGGTGGTATCGGCCACCGCATGGCCCGCGTCGCGCGCGCCGTGGCCGATGGTGCGGCCGGCTTCCTTGGCGCCATGGCCGATCGTGCGCGCCACGTCGGCCACCGCGTGGCCGGTCTTCTTGCCGGCCTCCTTGACGCCTTCCTTGAACGCGTGTGCATCGGACGCCACGCTGGCATGCGCCATCGGACTCGCGATGGCGATCACAAGCACGGGGAGCAGGGTCTTCAGGCGCATGGTGGATACGTATCGGTGTGGCAGTTGGGCGGATTCTACCCGCGTTGGGGCGAGGATTCCCGCCAGCCGTCCGGCCGGCGGGTGTGGGCCATCAGCGGGCCGGGCCGGCGTCGGTGATCGCGCTGTAGACCAGCGTGCGCAACTGGCGCCGCACCGGATAGGCCGACGACGGCAGCAACTGCGTCAGGAACAGCCCGATCAGGTCTTCCTGCGGATCGACCCAGAAGAACGTACTGGCCGCGCCGCCCCAGAACATGTCGCCCGCGCTGCCCGGGATCAGCGTGCTGGCCGGCGCGATGGTGGTCGCGAAGCCCAGCCCGAAGCCCACGCCGTCATACGTGGCCTCGCTGAACATCGAGCGGGACAGCCGCGGGATGTCCGCGCCGCCGGGCAGGTGGTTGGCGGTCATCAGCGCCAGCGTCTTGGGCGACAGCAGCCGCACGCCGTCCAGTTCGCCGCCGTTCAGCAGCATCCGCGCAAAGCGCATGTAGTCGGCCGCCGTCGACACCAGCCCGCCGCCGCCGGACAGGAACGCGGGCGGCTTCAGGTACGGGCTGGTCTGCGGATCGTCCTGCAGCATCGGCCCGCGCGGCGTGATGACCTTGGAGCCCAGCGTGCCCACGGCGTAGCAGGCGCAGAAGCGGCTGGCTTTGTGCGCCGGCACGTGAAAGCCGGTATCGACCATGCCGAGCGGGTCCAGGATGCGCTGGCGCAGGAACGCGTCGAACGGCATGCCGCTGATCTTGCCGACCAGGTAGCCCAGCACGTCGGTGGACACCGAGTAGTTCCACGCCTCGCCCGGCGAGAATTCCAGCGGCAGCGTGGCCAGCTTGGCGATCATGTCGTCCAGCGTGCCTTCGGTGGCCAGTTCGCCGATCTTGAGCTTGCGGTAGGCCGCGTCGACGTTGCTGTTCTGCTGGAAGCCGTAGGTCAGGCCCGAGGTATGGCGCAGCAGGTCCACCACCAGCATGGGCCGGGCCGGCGGGCGGGTCTGAAAGCCCTCCATGAAGCCGCCGGCGAACACGCCCAGGTTTTCCCAGGCGGGAATGTACTTGCTGACCGGATCGTCCAGCGCGATCCGGCACTCCTCCACCAGCATCATGATGGCCACCGACGTGATCGGCTTGGTCATCGAATAGATGCGGAAGATCGCATCGTCGGCCAGCGGCACCTGCCGTTCGCGGTCCGCCTGGCCCAGCACCGCGTTGAGCGCCAGCCCGCCGCGCCGCCACACCTGCACCAGCGCGCCCGGCAGCTTGCCCGGCGCGACGTAGGTCTCGTCGATGAAGCGTCCGATCCGGTCCAGCCGGTCCCGGGACATCCCCTGCGTGTCCTGCATATCCGGTGCCTCCTTGCGATGGGATTGATGTTGGGGAAGGCCCCGGCGCGCGTTCAGGCGGAGGGTTTGCGCGCCCCCCACGGCAGCAGGCCGCGCCACGGCCATCCCAGCGTCATGCCGGCGGCGGCCAGCAGGATCAGCGCGGCACCGCCCACTTGCGACAGGTGTAGCTGATGCCCGAATGCGAGCCGGTCCACCAGAATGGCCACGATAGGATAAATGAACGACAACGCCCCTGTCAGGTGGGTGGGCAGTTTCTGGATGGCGCCATACAGCAGGATGTACATCAGCCCCGTATGCACTACGCCCATGGTGGCCAGCGTGGCCCACGGCAGCGCGCCGGCCGGCAGGTCCGCGCGCAGCGCCAGCGGCAGCAGCAGGACGCTGCCCACCAGCACGTGGATCAGTGCGATCAGGTGCGGCGGCACGCCGCGTAGCTGCTTGGCGATCAGCGCGGCCAGCGCGTAGCAGAACGCCGCGCCCAGCGCCAGCGCGATGCCGCCCAGGTAGCTGCCGTGCGCCGCGCCGCCACCGGGCCGGGCCTGCACGATCAGCAGCATGCCGCCGAAAGCCAGCACCAGCCACGCCACCTTGGCGCCGGTGATGCGCTCGCCCAGGCACAGCGCCCCGAGCGCCACCAGCATGAACGGCTGGGTGTTGTAGACGGCCGTGGCGATCGAGATCGACGCGCCCGCGTAGGCAGAGAACAGCAGCAGCCAGTTGGCGACGATGGCCACCCCGCCCGCCACGGCCAGCAGCGCCTGCCGCCCCGTGATCTGGCCCGGCCGCAGGTAGCCCCGCGCCAGGCACACCGGGATCAGCACCAGCGCGCCGAACGCGCAGCGCCAGAACACCACCTGCGTGACGGGCCGCCCCGACACCACCACCAGCCAGCCGATGGTGCCCGAGATCACCATCGCCGCCACCATTTCCAGCATCCCCCGCGTTCGCTCCTGCACGACTGTCTCCCCAAGTTCGAGGGTTGCAGTCTATCGGGTGTGGCCTACAATCCACAGGCGAAATGGCAGGCAAACCGCCATTCTTTCCGTATTCCGTAAGGTCAAGGCGAGGAAAAACCTTATGTCGCTCGACGATATCGACCGCCGGCTGCTCGCGCTGCTGCAGCAGGACGGCCGCATGCCGGTCAAGGCGCTGGCCGAACAGGTGGGGCTGTCGTCCCCGGGAACCTCGGAGCGGCTGCGCCGGCTGGAGGACCGCGGCGTGATCCGCGGCTTCACGGTCGATGTGGAGCCGCGCACGCTGGGCTTTGCGATGCAGGCCATCGTCCGCATCCGGCCGCTGCCGGGCCGGCTGCACGCGGTGCAGAAGCTGATCGAAGGCATTCCCGAATTCGCCGAGTGCGACAAGGTGACCGGCGACGACTGCTTCATCGGCCGGCTCTACCTGCGGTCCATCGAGCACCTGGACCACATCCTGGAGCAGATCACCGAGATGGCGGAAACCAGTTCGGCCATCGTCAAGTCCCAGCCGGTGCGGCGGCGCCTGCCGCCGCTGTAGCCCGGCAGGGCGGCCGGGCCGGCGGCGCTGTGGGATAATGCCGCGTTTTGCCCGGCGCCCGGCTCACAAGGCCGCCCGCACGGGTGTGTCCTGGCCCTGACCGATCCCCCGTGGGCCGCTGCGTTTGCGTATTTTCCAAGCACCCACAATGCCCACATACCGTTCCAAGACCTCCACCGCCGGCCGCAACATGGCGGGCGCGCGCTCGCTGTGGCGCGCCACCGGCATGAAAGACGAGGATTTCCAGAAACCCATCATCGCGGTGGTCAATTCGTTCACCCAGTTCGTGCCCGGCCACGTCCACCTGAAGGACCTGGGCCAGCTCGTGGCGCGCGAGATCGAGGCCGCCGGCGGCGTGGCCAAGGAATTCAACACGATCGCCGTGGACGATGGCATCGCCATGGGCCACGACGGCATGCTGTACTCGCTGCCCAGCCGCGACATCATCGCCGACTCGGTGGAATACATGGTCAACGCGCACTGCGCCGACGCCATGGTCTGCATCTCGAACTGCGACAAGATCACCCCGGGCATGCTGATGGCCGCCATGCGGCTGAACATCCCCGTGATCTTCGTCTCGGGCGGCCCGATGGAAGCCGGCAAGACGCGCCTGGCCAACCCGGTGACCAAGACCATCGAACTGAAGAAGCTGGACCTCGTGGACGCGATGGTCATGGCCGCCGATGCGTCGTACACCGACGAAGAGGTGGAGCAGGTGGAACGCTCGGCCTGCCCGACGTGCGGCTCGTGCTCGGGCATGTTCACGGCCAACTCGATGAACTGCCTGACCGAGGCGCTGGGCCTGTCGCTGCCCGGCAACGGCACCGTGGTGGCCACGCACGCGGACCGCGAGCAACTGTTCCGCCGCGCCGGCCGCCGCATCGTCGACCTGGCCCGCATGTACTACGAGCAGAACGACGAACGCGTGCTGCCGAGGTCGGTGGGGTTCAAGGCGTTCGAGAACGCCATGACGCTGGACATCGCCATGGGCGGGTCCACCAACACGATCCTGCACCTGCTGGCCATTGCGCGCGAGGCCGAGATCGACTTCACGATGGCCGACATCGACCGCATGTCGCGCTCGGTGCCGCAGCTCTGCAAGGTGGCGCCGAACACGAACAAGTACCACATCGAGGACGTGCACCGCGCCGGCGGCATCATGGCCATCCTGGGCGAGCTGGACCGCGCGGGCAAGCTGCACACCGACGTGCCCACCGTGCACACGCCGACGCTCAAGGACGCGCTGGACCAGTGGGACATCGTCCGCACGCAGGACGAGGCCGTGCGCACGTTCTACATGGCCGGCCCGGCCGGCGTGCCCACGCAGGTGGCGTTCAGCCAGAACACGCGCTGGCCCAGCCTGGACCTGGACCGCGCCGAGGGCTGCATCCGCTCGTACGACCATGCGTTCTCGAAGGAAGGCGGCCTGGCCGTGCTGACCGGCAACATCGCGCTGGACGGCTGCGTGGTCAAGACGGCCGGCGTGGACGAGAGCATCCTGGTGTTCGAGGGCTCGGCGCACGTGACCGAGTCGCAGGACGAGGCGGTCGAGAACATCCTGAACGACAAGGTCAAGGCGGGCGACGTGGTGATCGTGCGCTACGAAGGCCCCAAGGGCGGCCCCGGCATGCAGGAAATGCTCTACCCGACCAGCTACATCAAGTCCAAGGGCCTGGGCAAGGCGTGCGCGCTGCTGACCGACGGCCGCTTCTCGGGCGGCACCTCGGGCCTGTCGATCGGGCACTGCTCGCCCGAGGCGGCGGCCGGTGGCGCCATCGGCCTGGTCCGTGACGGCGACCGCATCCGCATCGACATTCCGAACCGGACCATCGACGTGCTGGTGTCCGACGAGGAACTGGCGGCGCGCCGCGCCGAGCAGGACGCCCGCGGCTGGAAGCCGGCCCGGCCGCGCCCGCGCAAGGTGTCCGCCGCGCTGAAGGCATACGCCAAGCTGGTCATGTCGGCCGACAAGGGCGCCGTGCGCGACCTGTCGCTGCTGGACGACTGACCGACGGCCGGGTCTCGCGCCCGGCCGCATCGTCCGGCGCTCCCCGCGCCGGAAGCCGGGCGGCGCCCCCGCCGCCCGCGCATCTCTTCATATATCCGCACATGCCCGCACATGCCCGCCGTGGTCCGGTCGATAGGACCAGCTGGTTCCATTGAGTGACCCGGCCGTGGGGCATAGAGTCCGCCTGAACCCCGAAAGCAAGAGAACAGAGGAACAGAGGCGGAGACAAACGATGTCGATCAGTCGAAGACGTATCCTGGCCGGCGCCGCGCTGGCCATGTTGGCCACCCTGGCGCCCGTGGCGCCGGCCCTGGCGCAGGACAAGCCCATCACCATCGTCGTGGGCAGCCCCGCCGGCGGCACCACCGACGCGCTGGCGCGCCTGATCGCGCGCTCGATGGCCGAGACGCTGCACCGCTCCGTGGTGGTGGACAACCGGCCCGGCGCTGGCGGCAACATCGCCGCGCAGTACGTGGCGCGCGCCACGCCGGACGGCAGCACGCTGCTGATGAGCTTCACCGGCCACACCATCAACGCCACGCTCTACAAGAACCTGCCGTTCGATCCGGTCAAGGATTTCACGCCGATCACGATGGTCGCGCGCGTGCCGAGCGTGCTGGTGGCGCGCAAGGGCGTGCCGTTCGACACCACGGCCGGGCTGGTCGACTACGCGAAGAAAAACCCCGGCAAGCTGACGTTCGCGATCGGCGCGCAGGGGTCGTCGCTGCATCTGGCCAGCGAGCAGTTCAAGCTCCAGACCGGCACCGACATCGTGAACATCCCGTACAAGGGCACCAACCCGGCGCTGACCGACCTGCTGGGCGGCACCGTCGACCTGATGTTCGCCAGCACGGTCAACGTGCTGCCGCACGTGAAGGCCGGCACGCTGAAGTTCCTGGGCGTCAGCAGCAAGGACGCGCTGGCGCAGTTTCCGGGCGTGCCGCCGATCGGGCAGACGGTCAAGGGCTTCGAGTCGTCGGCGTGGTTCGGGCTGTTTGGCCCGGCCCGGCTGCCGCAGGCCGTGACCGACCAGCTCTACCGCGCCGTGAAGATCGCCGTGGACGACCCGGCGTACCGCAAGCGCATGGAAACCGAGGCGGCCAGCGCCATCAGCATGACGCCCCAGGCGTTTGGCGCATTCGTGCGCAGCGACATCGCGCACTGGGCGCGCGTGATCCAGGCGTCTGGCACCAAGGTGGAATGAAGGAATCGAGATGACTGGCCAGACATTGGCGCAGAAGCTGCTCGCCCGCGCGGCGGGCCGGACCAGCGTGGCGCCCGGGGAAATCGTCACCTGCCGCGTGGATCTGGCGATGCTGCATGACTCCAGCGGCCCGCGCCGCGTGAAGCCGATGCTGGAAAAGCTCGGCGCGAAGGTGTGGGACCCGGACCGCGTGGTCGTGGTGACCGACCACTACGTGCCGGCCCACGATGCCGACAGCCGCCGCATCGTCCAGATCGCGCGCGACTGGGTGCGCGACGAGGGCGTGGCGCGTTTTCACGACATGGAAGGCATCTGCCACGTGGTGGTGCCGCAGAACGGCTACCTGCGCCCCGGCATGTTCGCGGTGGGCGGCGACAGCCATTCGTCCACCGGCGGCGCGTTTGGCGCCTACATGTTCGGCATCGGCGCCACCGAGATGCTTGGCGTGCTGGTGACGGGCGAGATCTGGGTGCGCGTGCCGGAGACCATCCGCATGCAGTGGCACGGCCGGCTGGGCGCGGGCGTGTCGGCCAAGGACATGATGCTGCGCATGTGCACGCAGTTCGGCATGGACGGCGGCCAGTACCAGGCCGTGGAATACACGGGCGGCGCCGTGGCCGCGCTGTCGATGCAGGAACGGATGACGCTGTCGAACATGACGGCTGAACTGGGCGCGCAGGTGGGCCTGATCGCCCCCGACGCCACCACGCGCGACTGGCTGCTGGCGGCCGGCGTGGCGCCCGAGGCCATCGACGTCGACGGCTGGCAGACGGACGCCGACGCGGCCTGCCTGGCCGTGCACGACTTCGATGCCGCCGCGCTGGCGCCGCAGGTGTCGCGCCCGCATACCCCGGCCGATGCCGACGACGTGGGCCTGTTTGGCGGCGTGGGCATCGACATTGCCTACATCGGCGCCTGCACCGGCGCCAAGCTCGACGACCTGCGCATGGCGGCCCAGGTGCTGCGCGGCCAGCGCGTGGCCCGTGGCACGCGGCTGCTCGTGGCGCCGGCCAGCGCGGCAGACCAGCAGCGCGCCGCGCAGGAAGGCACGCTGGCCGCGCTGACCGATGCCGGCGCCGAACTGCTGCCCAACGCCTGCGGCGCGTGCGCCGGCTACGGCGAGCACCGCTTTGGCGAGGACAGCGTGGTCATCAGCGCCACCGCGCGCAATTTCAAGGGCCGGATGGGCGCAGCGTCGTCGCAGGTGTACCTGGGCTCGCCGTACACGGTCGCGGCCTCGGCCATCGCGGGCCGGATCGCCGATCCACGGGAGATGCTGGCATGAGCGCCGTACCGATTTCGATTGCGGCCGACGGCCGCCTGACCGGCCGCGCCTGGGTGTTCGGCGACGACATCAACACCGACCTGCTGGCGCCCGGCGCCTACATGAAGTTCGGCATCGAGGAAATCGCCCGGCACTGCCTGGAAGCGGTGGAGCCTTTGTTCGCCACGCAGGTGCGGCCCGGCGACATCGTCTTCGGCGGCCGCAACTTTGGCGCGGGATCGTCGCGCGAGCAGGCCGTGGAGGTGCTGCGCCACCTGGGCGTGGTGGCCGTGGTGGCGCCGTCGTTCGCCGGGCTGTTCTATCGCAACGGCTTCAACCTGGGCCTGCCGCTGCTGACGTCCCCCGCGCTGCCGCCGATGGTGGCCGGGCAGCGCGTGGGCTGCGACATCGACACCGGGCAGGTGTTTCGCGATGGCGCGCCTGCGATACAGTGCGAGCCGGTGCCGCCTCATCTCGTGGCCATGATCCGCGACGGCGGGCTGGTGCCGCACCTGGCGCGCCGCATCGCGTCGGGCCAACTCACCATGAACAAGGATCGGCAATGACCCTCAAGCAACGTCTGCAAGGCTCCGGCATCGTCACGGCGCCCGGCGTCTACGACGCGTTCTCCGCGCTGCTGGTGGAGCAGGCCGGCTTCCAGGCCGCGTACCTGTCGGGCGCCAGCATTGCCTACACGCGGCTGGGCCGGCCGGACATCGGCTTCCTGTCGCTGGAAGACGTGGCGTCGGTGGCGCGCGGCATCCGCGAGCGCTGCCCCACGCTGCCGCTGATCGTCGACGCCGACACGGGCTTTGGCAACGCGCTCAACGTCATGCACACCGTGCGCGTGCTGGAGCGCGCCGGTGCCACGGCGATCCAGCTCGAAGATCAGGCGATGCCCAAGCGCTGCGGCCACCTGGACGGCAAGACTGTCATCAGCGCCGCCGAGATGGCCGGCAAGATCCGCGCGGCCTGCGATGCGCGCCGCGACGCCAATACGCTGGTCATCGCCCGCACCGACGCGGTGGCCGTGGAGGGCATGGAGGCCGCGCTGGCCCGCGCCGAGCAGTATGCCGAGGCCGGCGCCGACGTGCTGTTCGTGGAAGCGCTGCGCAGCCGCGAGGACATGACCGCCGCCATCGCCCGCCTGGGCAAGCGTGCGCCGCTGCTGGCCAACATGGTCGAGGGCGGCAAGACGCCGGTGTTGCCGGCCGCCGAGCTGCAGGACATCGGCTTCCGCATCGTGATCTTCCCCGGTGGCACCGTGCGCGCGCTGAGCTTCGCGCTGCGCGACTACCTGGCCAGCCTGCACGCCAGCGGCACCACCACGCCGTACCTGGACCGCATGCTGTCGTTCCAGGCGCTCAACGACGTGATCGGCACGCCCGAGATGCTGGCGCTGGGCAAGCAGTACGAATAACGCCCGCCGCGCGCCGGCCGCTTGCATTGCAGGGGCTGGCGCGCGTACCGTGGCGGCATTGTCCCCGAATCGCCCCGCCCGATGCTCGATGTCCACGCCCCCCTGACCACGCTGCCACGCTTCCAGCAGGTGCGCCTGATCCTGCGCGAGCGCATTCGCGGCGGTCACTACGAAGCCGGCCTGCCGCTGCCCGGCGAGCGCCAGCTGGCCGAGGAATTCGGCGTGGCGCGCGTGACGGTGCGCTCGGCGCTGGCGCGGCTGCAGGAGGAAGGACTGGTCGAGCGTTCGCGCGGCAAGGGGACCGTGCCTACGGCGCGCCACGCGGCGGGCCCGGCGCGGGCATCGGCCCAGGCCGTGCAGACCGTGCGCGGCGGGCTGCTCGACAACATCGTCAGCGTCAGCATGCGCACGCGCGTGCAGGTGCTGGAATGGAAGCGCATGCCGGCGCCGCCGGCCGTCAGCGCGGCGTTGTCGCTGCCGCCCGGCGCGCCGGTGCTCAAGGTGGTGCGCGTGCGCAAGTTCAAGGCCCAGCCGATTTCCTATACCGAGGTGTTCGTGCCCGGCGACCTGGCCGCCGCGCTCGATCGCCATACGCTGCAGGACACGCCGATGCTGGTGGCGCTGGCGCAGCACGGCGTTGAGGTGGTATCGGCCGAGCAGACGCTGGGCGCCGCCGTGGCCGACCTGGACGTGGCGCGCATCTTCCGCATCGCGCCGGGCGTGCCGCTGCTGCGCGTGTCGCGCGTGGCGGCGGACGCCGATGGCCGGCCCGTGCAGTTCCTGGTCGGGCTGTACCACCCCGAGCGCTACACGTACCAGATGCGGCTGACGCGTGCGGGGGCGTCCACCAGCGTGTGGATCGACGCCGACCAGTCCTGATCAGCGGCGCACCAGCGCCACCACGTAGCGGCAGGCGCCGGTCCCCGGATTGACGAAGGTGCAGGGCGCCGGGGGGCCCAGTTGCAGGCAATCGCCGGCGTGCAGCGTGTGGACGATCTCGCCTTCCTCGAACACCAGCGTGCCATCGAGCACCCACACCTGCTGGTGCTGGAACGTGAACGCCGACGACGGGTACGACACCCGCGCGCCGCCCGGCAGCGACACTTCCACCAGTTCCAGCATGCCGCCGTTGCGCGGCGACACCGCGCGGCGCATGTAGCCAGTCTCGGGGTCCTGCCAGACCGGCTGGTCGGCGGCCCGGCTCAGGCGCTCACCCGCCTGCTCGGCCAGCGCCAGCAGCATCGACAACTGCAGCCCGAACGCGCCGGACAGCCGCCCCAGCACCGTCGCCGTGGGGCTGGCCTCGCCCCGCTCGATCTTGCTGATCATCGCCTTGGACACCCCGGACCGCTCCGCCAGCTCCGCCAGCGACCACCCGCGCGATTCCCGCTCGATCCGCACCCGGGCGGAGATGGCAGTGGTGGGGTCTTCAGCGGGTCGGGTCATGGTGGAAGGGTGTTTGCATGCGTTGGTTTGCTTTCTGCTCCGGCGTATCCCGATGTTCTGCTCCCCTCTCCCGCTGGCGGGAGAGGGGTCGGGGGAGAGGGCCAGCGGCTCAACTTGCGACGTGGTCGGCAAGCAGCGCCTCAACGCCCTCACCCCCAGCCCCTCTCCCGCGTTGCGGGAGAGGGGAGACCACAATCGGCAGAATCAGGCTGTGTTCGATATCCCGATGTCTTGCTCCCCTCCACCACGGTGACGCTGGCGGATTATAAAAGGCCCCCAGGCGCTCCCGGGTAAACCCCGCCCGCATCCTCCTTACGATAATGCCCATTCGTCCACTATAGTGGATGAAACCCGGGAGCCCCCATGCCGCGTGAAATCCGTCTGAACGCCTTCGACATGCATTGTGTCGGCCACATCCAGCAGGGGTTGTGGACCCATCCGCGCGACCAGTCGCATCGTTATGCCGAACTCCAGTACTGGACCGACTACGCCCGCACGCTCGAACGCGGGCTGTTCGACGGCATCTTCTTTGCCGATGTGGTGGGTGTCTACGACGTCTACGGCGGCAGCCCGGACGCGGCACTGCGCGGGGCGGTGCAGGTGCCGGTCAATGACCCGATGCTCGTGATCCCGGCCATGGCGGCCGTGACCCGGCACCTGGGCTTTGGCGTGACCGCCAATCTGATCTACGAGCAGCCGTTTCTGTTTGCGCGCCGCATGTCCACGCTGGATCACCTGACCGGCGGCCGGATTGGCTGGAACATCGTCACGGGGTACCTGGACAGCGCCGCGCGGGCCATCGGCATGGATGGGCAGGTGGCCCACGACGACCGCTACGACCTGGCCGACGAGTACATGGCGCTGGTCTACAAGCTCTGGGAAGGTAGCTGGGACGACGACGCGGTGCGGGCGGACCGCGCGGCCGGCGTCTATGCCGATCCGGACAAGGTGCGCGTGATCCACCATCGCGGGCCGCAGTACCGGGTCGATGCGATGCACCTGTGCGCGCCCTCGCCGCAGCGCACGCCGCTGCTGTACCAGGCCGGCGCGTCGGCGCGCGGCCGCCAGTTTGCCGCCACGCATGCCGAATGCGTGTTCGTGAACGGCCAGAAGAAAGAGGGCGTGCGCGAGATCGTCGACGACATCCGGGCGCAGGCCGTCCGGCTGGGGCGGCAGGCCGACGACGTCAAGGTGTTCCTCGGCGCCACGCTGGTGGTTGGCCGCACCGATGCCGAGGCGCAGGAAAAGTTCGACGAATACCGCCGCTACGTCAGTTCCGAGGCCGCGCTGGTGCACGCGGCGGCGTCGCTGGGCATCGACTTTGCGCGGTACGACCTGGACGCGCCGATCGAGACCGGCAAGAGCCAGGCCATCGTGTCGAACGTGGAGGCGATGAACCGCAGCGCCGGCCCGCAGTGGACGCGCCGCAAGCTGCTGGAGCAGATGGTGCTGGGCAGCCGCCAGCCGCCCTGGGTGGGGTCCGCCGCGCGCCTGGCCGACCAGTTGATCGCCTGGAGCGAGGAAACCGGCGTGGACGGCTTCAACCTGTCGCGCACCGTGGTGCCGGAGTGCTTCGAGGACGTGATCGACCTGGTCGTGCCGCTGCTGCAGGAACGCGGTGCCTACAAGACGGCGTATCAGCCCGGCGCCTACCGGGACAAGCTGTTCGGCCGGGCCCGCTTGCCAGCCTCGCACGTGGCGGCGCAATATCGGGGCACCGGCGCCGGCGCGGCATAGGGCGGCCGGCCATCACAGAGGCATCATGGTAGACAAGACGACTTTCCGGGACGCCATGGCGGGGCTGGGCGCCGCCGTCAACGTCATCACCACCGACGGCGTGGCGGGCGTGGGCGGCTGTACGGCGTCGGCCGTCTGCCCGGTCACGGACGACCCGCCCACGCTGGTGGTCTGCATCAACCGCGCCAGCCGCAACAACGCGGCCATCCGCGAGAACGGCCGGCTCTGCGTCAACGTGCTGGCCGCCGAGCAGCGCGACCTGGCGATGCGCTTCGCGGACAAGGACCTGTCGCTTGACGAACGCTTTGCCTGCGCCGAATGGGCGCGGCTGGCCACGGGTGCCCCGGTGCTGCGCGGCGCCGTCAGCGCGCTGGACTGCGTGGTCGAATCCGTGACCGAGGTGGGCACCCATACGGTCTTCTTCTGCGCGGTCAAGGCCGCCCGCACGGACACCGCGCGGGCCGGGCTGATCTACTTCGGACGCGACTTCCACGCCGTGGGTGCGGGCGACCTGCCGCTGGCGTGAGATGACGACGCCCACTTCCACCGCCGCCCCGCTGCCGCGGCGCCAGCGCGGCAAGCTGTTTTCCATCGCCATCCTGCTGCTGGCCGAGGTGGCCGCCATGGGCGTCTGGTTCTCGGCCAGCACCGCCGTGGCGGTGATCAAGGGGACACATGCCATCACCGCGTTCGACGAGGCGCTGCTGACCAGCGCCGTCCAGTTCGGCTTTGTGGCGGGCACGCTGGCGTCGGCGCTGCTGTCGCTGCCAGATCGCTACGACCTGCGCCGGTTGTTCGCCGGATCGGCGCTGGTGGCAGCACTGGCCACCGGCACGCTGGCCTTCGTGGCGCCCACCGGCGGGCTGGTGGTGGTGCTGCGCTTCATCACGGGCATGTGCATGGCCGGTGTCTACCCGGTTGGCATGCGGCTGGCCGCCACCTGGGCGCAGGCGGACCTGGGGCTGCTGATCGGCCTGCTGGTGGGTGCGCTGACGCTGGGATCGGCCAGCCCCCATCTGGTGGCGGCCTACCTGGTGCCCACGGCGGGCGGGCTCGACTGGCGCGCGATCTACGGCACGGCGGCGGCCTGCGCGGCCGGCGCGGCGTTGCTGATCGGGCTGGCGGCGGTCGGGCCGAACCTGCGCAAGGCGGCGCGCATCGACCCGGCCAAGATCGCCCGGGCATGGCGGCAGCCGGCCGTGCGGCTGGCCAACCTGGGCTACCTGGGCCATATGTGGGAGCTGTACGCGATGTGGGCGTGGCTGGCGCTGTTCCTGCAGCAGACGTTCGACGCGCGCGGCCTGTCCGACCCGCGCGGCAGGGCGGAACTGCTGACGTTCGCGGCCATCGCCATCGGGGCGCTCGGCGCGTGGCTGGGCGGCTGGCTGGCAGACCGCGTGGGCCGCACGGCCGTGACGATTGGCGCGATGGCCACCAGCGCGTCGTGCGCGGCGCTGATGGGCTGGCTGGGCGCCGCGCCGATGGCGGTGCTCGTGACCGTGGCGCTGGTCTGGGGCGTGTCGGTCATCGCCGATTCCGCGCAGTTCTCGGCCAGCATCACCGAACTGGCCGAGCCGTCGTCGATCGGCACGCTGCTGACGGCGCAGACCTGCGCCGGCTTTCTGCTGACGCTGGTCAGCATCCACCTGGTGCCGGACGTCGTCGCGTGGCTGGGCTGGCGCGCCGGCTTCGGCATGCTGGCCATCGGCCCGGCGCTGGGCTGCGTGGCGATGTGGCGGCTGCGGCAACACCCGGACGCGCGCCGGCTGGCCGGGGGGCGGCGGTAGGGCGGCAGGGCGGCAGGGTAGGCGAACGTCCATCGCCCGGCTGTTGCAAATTGTTGACTCGTCACCCCAATCGGGGGATGTCCGGCTGGGGACGTGCTGTTACAGTCGCGCGCAACCCGCTGTCGTACGCGCTGGCGTGGCCGCTGCCCGCAATCCGGGCGGCTTTCGCTCCAGATAACGACAAATACGGGTCAGGTCGATGTTTTCTTACGCTTTTGCCGGCGCGCGCGCTGCCGGCCTTGCCATGCTTGCCGCGGCGCTGCTTGCCGCCTGCGGCTCGGACGATTCCGATTCACCGGCTCAGCCCGCCACGCCGGCGGCGTCGCGGCTGGTGGTCGATACCGGCAGCGCTGCGCCGGTTGCGGGCGGCACGCTGACGCTCAAGGCCACGCTGCTGGCCGCCGACGGCACCGAGGTCAAGGGCGCCAGCTTTGCCTGGACGTCGTCGGACGAGACGGTGGCTACCGTGCTATCGGCCTCGGACAAGGCCCCGACGGCGGCCGCGCCGGTCGGCATCTACGCCACGATCCGCACCCTGGCGGCTGGCCGGGCCGATATCACGGCCACGGCCACGCTGCCCGACGGCAGCCGTATCGCCAGCGTGACCCATCTGACGGTGCAGGCCGCGCCGGCCGTGTCGTACACGCTGACGCTCACGCCGGCGACCCTGACCGTGGTGGCCGGCGCCGCCGCGCAGACCGTGTCCGTGGCGGTGCGCCGCTCCGATGGCGTGGACGGCGTGGCCGACCTGGCGAACTGGTCCTGGACCAGCGACGACGCCAGCTTTGTCGTGACCCCGGCGGCCGATGGCCGTGGCGCCAAGGTAGCCAGCCCCGGCTCGGCATACAGTGCGGCGGCCGCGACACTGACCGCCTGCGCCGACGCGCCCGCTGGCACCCGCCTTTGTGCCAACGCGGCGCTGACGCGCAACACGTCGCTGCCGCCGACCTATACCGTGGGCGGCACGGTCTCCGGGCTGGCGGCCGGCAAGAGCCTGCAACTGGCCGATATCAGCGGCGATACGCAGGTCATCGCCGGCAATGGCGTATTCACGATGCCGACTCCGCGTCTGGGCGCCTCGTCCTATGCGGTATCGGTGTCGGCGCAACCGGCGGGCCAGACCTGCTCCGTGACCCGCGGGACCGGCACGGTGGCGTCCGCCAACGTCGCCGACATCGCGGTGGCGTGCGTGCAGGCCCAGTTCGTCGTGGTGGCAAACCGGGCGGACCAGACGTTCTCGGTCTACCGCGTGGACCCGGCCAGCGGCGCGCTGGCGGCCGTGCCGGGCAGCCCGTTCACCTCTGGCGACAACGTCAACGACATTGCCTTCCTGCCGAACGGCCAGGTGGGGTATGCGGTGATGCCGAATACCAACCGGGTGGTGAGCTTCCGGCTTGACCCGGCCACGGGTGCGATGGCGGAGATTCCGGGCTCGGCCCGCAGTTCGGTCTTGACTGCGCCTCAGGCAGTTACCGTCCATCCCACGGGCAGGTCCCTGATTGTGGGGGCCGGGCGGGGGATCGTGTGGTACCCCATCGATCCAGCTTCACTGGTGCCGGCGAGCGGCGGGAGCTACGAGGCGTCGGGCCTGGGCCAGACGCGCGACGTCGAGTTCTCTCCTGACGGGCTGTACCTCTATACCGCCAATTCGATCGTGGGCCAGATCTCCAAATTCCCCATTGCCAGCAATGGCGGCGTGATCGGTTTTGGGTCGATCGACTATTCCGTCGGTGTCATCATGCCCAGTGCCATGTCCTTTTCGCCAGACGGCCGCACGCTGCTCTATACCAGCGAGCAGGACGGCTTGCTCGGCGTGGGCACGGTCGACCCGGCAGGGGGGCAGATCCAGTCCAGCCAGCTGGTGCCGACGGCCCCGTTCCCGTCCGATGTCGCCATGACGCCATCCGGGCAGTTTGCCTTCGTGCTGAGCGGCATCGGCGCCGGTATCACGGGCTACAAGGTCGTCAGTCCCGGCGTGGTGCCGCTGCCCGGCATCGCGCCCACCGGCCCCGGTTCGGGCTCGGGCCGCCTCAAGGTGGAACCGGGCGGCCGTCGCCTGTACGTCGCCATGTTCAACCAGAATCTGGTGTCGGGGTTCTCGATCGACGCCACGACCGGCGCGCTGACGCCGATTCCCGGCAGCCCGTTCCCGACGGGCTTTGGCAATACGTCGATCGCCATCGTCGAACCGCGCCCCTGAGGCCGCCGTCCGCCCATAAAAAAACCCGGCGCGGGGCCGGGTAAAAGCGGAAAGTGTCGGTAAGGCGGGTCAGAAGCGGTGGCGGACCCCCATCATGGCGCCGAACTGGTTGTCGCCGGCGGTCACGCCCGTGCCGCCCAGCGACACCGTGGAGCCGAGGCCCTTGTCCGTCTGGTTCCAGACGTAGCCCATGTTCAGGTAGGCGCTGGTGCGCTTGGAGAACGCGTAGTCGGCCGATGCCACGAGCACTAGCGGGTCCGCGCCGGTATGGCCGTAGTCCTGGTAGTAGACCGAGCCCTTCAGCGTCAGCGCCGGCGTGACCTGGTAGCCCATGCCCAGCCAGTAGATGTTGCTGCGGTGGAAGGCGCCATGGCCCAGGCCGGTCAGGTTTTCCCAGCGGTAGCCGGCGTAGACCTTGGCCGGGCCCACTGCGTAGCTGGCGGCCAGCGCGGCGCGCTGGTCCTTGAGCAGGCCGTTGGGCTGGCGCAGGTCGTAGACCAGGCCCAGGTCCAGCGGGCCGGCCGTGTAGCGCAGGCTGGCCGCGTACTGGCGGCCGCTCTTGTAGTCGCCGGGGATCTCGCCAGCGCCAAAGCCCGGCACGGCCGTCATGTCGTAGCCCGTGCTGTACAGCGCCGAGGCGGTCAGGCCGCCGTACTTGCCCGTGTACTTGAGCGAGTTGTCGGCGCGGCTGGCCATGGCGGCGTCCATGTTCACGATCGAGTACTGCACGTCGGCGGCCATCGGGTCGAACGCCAGCGTGAAGTCGTAGATCGGGGTCTGGTGGCGGCCCAGCGTCAGGGCGCCGAAGCCGGCTTGCAGGCCCAGGTAGGCCTGGCGGTTGAACAGCCGGCCGCCGTTGGAGGCGCCCGTGTCGATGTCGAAGCCGCTTTCCAGCACGAAGAGGCCCTTCATGCCGCCGCCCAGGTCCTCGGTGCCGCGCAGGCCCCACCACGAACCCGTGGTGACACCGTTGCCGGACTGCACGCGGACGTTGCTGTTATTGCCGCCGTCGCGGGACAGGTACTCGATGCCGGCATCGGCCACGCCGTACAGGGTGACGCTGGACTGGGCTTGTGCGCCTGCGGCCAGCAATGCGGTGGCCGCTGCAGCCGCCAGTTTGATTTTCATGCCTTGTTCTCCGAGGTTGAAAAAGGTCCGGCAATGATGGGAAGGCAGCCGGTTCGCGGCTTTGATATAGCTCGACATTTGTGCAATCCGTGCCGGATTTTTCGCACCGTGGCATGGCCGCCGGCCACCGGCGTACGGCCCGCGTGGCACTTGTACGAAAAGGCGCGGACAACCGCCTGCGATCTGTTGCACTTGCGCGAAAACACCTTGCCACAGGGGTTTGGCGATGGCCGGTGTGGCGCGCGCGTATCGCTGTGGGCCGCCGCGTCGAACCATTCCGACACCCGATTCGGTGCACGTCCTACAAGCGCCGCGGCCCACGCTTCCTACACTGGAAACCAGCGCCGATGCCTGCCCCAACGCCGCGTTCCACGTGGCCGGCAGGCCGGACATTCAGGAACCGACCACAGGAGTGCGACCATGAACAAGGACCAGGTGAAGGGCCGAATGAACGAGGCCAAGGGCAAGGCCAAGGAACTGGCCGGCAAGATGACCGGCAAGACCTCCACGGAGATCAAGGGCAAGGCCGAGCAGGTGGCGGGCCGCACCCAGGCCGCCTACGGCGACACCAAGGCCGACATGAAGAAGAATCCGCAGAAGAACCCGCGTTGATCGCGCGGCAGACACTGCCGGATGGCACGGAAGGCGGGGTCGCGAACCCCGCCTTTTTCACGTCCGCACCATGATTTGCAGGGGGCAAGCGATGAAATCGGCGCAAACCGCGACGCTGGCGGCATCGATGGGCGATATCGTCGCGGCCCCCGGCCAAACTGTGCCGCTGCAGGAAGTCCTGCGCCAGCGGCATCTTTTTGCCGAGATGGTCGAGGCCATGCAGGGCGACGTCACGCTGCAGCAGGTGCTGGACAGCGCGGTACGCACGGCCGCGCAGGGCTGCGGCGCGCCGATGGGCAAGGTGCTGGAACTGGACGCCGCCCGGGGCACCCTGGTCATCCGCAGCCACCATGGCCTGAAAGCGGCCGACATGGGCCGCGAGGTGGGCGAGGCCGCCAGCGGCAACCCGCCCGGCGAGGCCCTGCGGCAGGCCGCGCCCGTGGTGGACGCTGACGTGAGGCGCCGCCCGCGCGACGTCCTGCCGGCGATCTTCGTCGAGAACGCGGTGGTCACCTCGGTGAACCTGCCGCTGATCAACCACGACGGCGCCTACGGCGTGCTGGAGGTGGATTTCCGCGAAACGGTGGAAATTGGCGCGCTGGAGATGTCGTTCCTGGCGTCGGTGGCCGGCATGCTGGCCGAATGCATCGAAAAGCATCGCGCGCAAGCCGCGCTGGCGCTGGAGCGCGACGCCAAGGCGCTGCTGCTGCGCGAACAGCAGCACCGGGTGCGCAACAACTTCCAGATGATCATCGCGATGGTCCAGCGCAGCACGTTCCTGGCCAGCGAGGACGGCCGCAAGCCGCTGCGCGAGATCGAGCGCCGCATCTTTGCCATGGCGTCGCTCTACAACCACCTGCTGGGCCTGAGCGAGCAGGCGCAGCATGCCGACCTGGGCCGCTACCTGGGCGGGCTGGCGGCCAGCTTCGACGAGTTCTACGACCTCAAGGCCAGCGGCATTGCGTTCAACCTGGACGTCCAGTTCGGGCTCGTGGCCGACCTGGACCGCTGCACGACCATCGGGATCATCGTCAACGAACTGGTCGCCAACGCCGTGGAACACGCGTTCGCGGGCGGCAGCGGCGAGATCCGGGTGTCGCTGGCCGCGTCGCCGCCGCGCGGCTGCGTGGTCCGCGTGTCGGACGATGGCCAGGGGCTGCCGGCCGGGCCCGGCGAGGAAGGCGTGGGCCTGCGCACGGTGCGCCGCATGCTGGAAGGCATTGGCGGCCGGCTGGACGTGGCGTCAGCCCCGGGTCAGGGCGCCGCGTGGACAATCACGGTCGATCGCCTGTAGGCGGCAGCACGCGGCCCGGGTTCAGCAGGTTCTTGGGGTCCAGCGCGCGCTTGACCTGCCACATCAGCTCCAGCTCCACGGGCGACTTGTAGCGGCTCAGGTCGTCGCGCTTGGCCACGCCGATGCCGTGCTCGGCCGAAATGGAGCCATTCTCGGCGTAGGCCAGCCCGTCAACGAGGTCGGACACGGGCTTGTACCACTGCGCCAGGAAGCTCCTGGCGTCGCGGTCGCGCGGGCGCAGCGGGTTGAAGTGGACGTTGCCGTCGCCCATGTGGCCGTAGATCACCATGCGCGTGGCCGGCTCCAGGGCCAGCACCTCGGCCGACGCCCGCTCGATGAATTGCGCGATGCGCGACACCGGCACCGAGATGTCGCACTTGATGCTGCCCCCGGTGCGGGTCTGGGCGTCGGAGATTTCCTCGCGGATGCGCCAGAATTGCTGAACGTCGGCCAGGCTCGACGCCACGGCGGCGTCCACCACCCATTCGTTGCCCAGGCCGGTTTCCAGGATCTCCATCAGCGTGCCGTTCAGCGTCTCGGCGTCGGTGCCCGACGTCAGCTCGATCAGCACCATCCAGTCGTGCCGGGCCGGCAGTGGCGACGGGATATCGCCCAGGTATTCGAGCACGAGGTCCAGCGCCGGGGCCGAGATCAGCTCGAACGCCGTGACCGCGCCGCCGGACAGCGCGCGCGCCTCGCCCAGCAGCCGCACCGCCGCCTCGGGGCTCTGCACGGCCACGAACGCCACGGCCGTGGCGCGCGGCTGCGGCATCAGCTTCAGCACGGCGCCGGTGATGATGCCCAGCGTGCCCTCGGCGCCGATGAACAGGTGCTTGAGGTCGTAGCCGGTGTTGTCCTTGCGCAGCCCCTTGAGCGACGAGAACACGCGCCCGTCGGGCAGCACCACCTCGATCCCCAGCACCAGGTCGCGCATGTTGCCGTAGCGCAGCACCGCCGTGCCGCCGGCATTGGTCGACAGGTTGCCGCCGATCTGGCACGACCCCTCCGAGCCGATCCGCAGCGGAAACAGCCGCCCGGCCTCGTCGGCGGCCGCCCGCGCGGCGGACAGCGTCACGCCGGCTTCCACGGTCATCGTGTCGTTGACCGTGTCGATGGCCAGCACGCGGTGCATCTTCCTGAGGCTGATGACGACGGCCGTGCCGCTGTCGTCGGGCACCGCGCCGCCCATCAGCGACGTGTTGCCGCCCTGCGGCACCACCGGCACGTCGTGCGCGTGGCACCACGCCATCACGCGGCTGACCTGCTCGGTGGTCGTCGGCATGACCACCAGCGGCGAGCGCCCGTGATAGATGCGGCGATAGTCGGTCACGTACGGCTCGGTGTCGGCGGGGTCGCTCAGGCAGCCTTGCGGGCCGACGATGGCCGCCATGGCGTGGCGCAGGGCGTCCGGGTGGGACAAGGCTTCGGAAGTCGGGGACGGCATGTTTCGGGGCTCGGAACGTCGGGGAGGGATCAGTATGCAGCGCCGGGCGCGGACACCTGCTGGGCGCGCTCGGGCAGGAATTCGGCGGCCAGCTTGCGCGCCGCGTTGGCGTAGACCAGCACGTCGACGCCGGTAGCCACGAACGTGCAGCCCAGCTCCAGGTAGCGGCGCGCCAGCGCGTTGTCCGATGTCAGCGTGCCGGCCGCCTTGCCGCTGGCGACGATCGCGCGCATGGCCGATTCGATCTGCGCCTGCACCTCGGGATGGCCCGGGTTGCCGCGGTGGCCCATCGACGCCGCCAGGTCGGCCGGGCCGATGAACACGCCGTCCACGCCGTCGACGGCGCACAGCGCGTCCAGGTTCTGCATGGCGGTCACGGTCTCGGCCTGCACCAGCAGGCAGACCTCGTCGTCGGCCACGTCCAGGTAGTCCTTGCGCGCGCTCCATTGCGACACCCGCGCCACGGCGCTGCCCACGCCGCGCACGCCGAACGGCGGATAGCGCGTGGCGCGCACCAGCGCGGCGGCCTGCTCGGCGGTGTCGACCATCGGAATCAGCAGCGTGCGGGCGCCGACGTCCAGCAACTGCTTGATCAGCGCGGTCTCGCCGGACACGGCGCGCACCACGGCCTGCGAGCGGTACGGGCCCAGTGCCTGCAGCGTCTGCAGGATCGAGCGCACGTCATTGGGCGCGTGCTCGCCATCGACGAGCAGCCAGTCGAAGCCGGCCGTGGCGGTGATCTCGGCCAGGTATGGCGACGCGGCGGACATCCACAGGCCGATCTGGGCCTGGCGGGCGGCCAGGGCGGCCTTGAACGGGTTATGGGCAGGCATGGGGTTGTCTCCTCGAAGGGCCAGGCGGCCGGATGCCGGGTGGCTCAGCCTAGCTGGCCCTGGCACAGATACTTGGTATGCATGTAGTCGTCAAGTCCGTGGCGCGACCCCTCGCGGCCGTAGCCCGATTCCTTGACGCCGCCGAACGGCGCCGCCTCCGACGCCAGCGCGCCCTCGTTGATGCCGACGATGCCGGTTTCCAGCGCCTGCGCCACGCGCCAGACGCGGCGCACGTCGCTGGAATAGAAATAGGCGGCCAGCCCGAACGGGGTGTCGTTGGCGTCGCGGACCACCTCGTCCTCGTGCGTGAAGCGGAACACGGGCGCCACCGGGCCGAAGGTTTCCTCGTGCGCCAGTTCCATGGCCGGCGTGGCATCGACGAGCACGGTCGGGGCGTAGTAGTGCGGGCCGTCGGCGGTGCGCAGGCGCTCGCCGCCCACCACCACGCGGGCACCCCTGGCCACGGCGTCGCGCACGTGGCGCTCGATCTTGTCGACGGCCCGCGCGTTGATCATCGGCCCGATCTGCGCAGCGGGCTCGGTGGCCGGCCCCACGTGCAGCGCGCCCACGCGGGCGGCCAGCCTGGCCACGAACGCGTCGTGCACGCCAGCCTGCACGTAGACCCGGTTCGGGCAGACGCAGGTCTGGCCGCCGTTGCGGAACTTGGCGGCCATCAGGCCGTCGACGGCGGCATCGAGGTCGGCATCGTCGAACACGATGAACGGCGCATTGCCGCCCAGTTCCAGCGACAGCTTCTTGAGCGTGCCGGCCGATTCCCGCGCCAGGTGCTTGCCCACGGGCGTGGAGCCCGTGAACGTGATCTTGCGCACGCGCGGGTCGGCCAGCCAGGCATCGACCACGGCCGGCGTATGGGCGCGCGACGCGGTGACGATGTTCAGCACGCCCGGCGGCAGTCCGGCCTGCTCGGCCAGCGCCACCAGCGCCAGCGCGGTCAGCGGCGTGTCCTCGGCCGGCTTGGCCACGACGGTGCAGCCGGCCGCCAGCGCCGGGGCGATCTTGCGCGCGATCATCGCCAGCGGGAAGTTCCACGGCGTGATGGCCGCCACCACGCCCACCGGCTCCTTTAGCACGAGCATCTTGCGGCCCGGCACAGCCTCGGCCACCACGTCCCCGCAGATGCGCGTGGCTTCCTCGGCAAACCATTCGACGTACGACGCGCCGTAGCGCACCTCGCCAACGCTCTCGTGCATCGGCTTGCCTTGTTCGGCGGAGATGATGCGCGCCAGGTCCGGCTCGTGGGCCAGGATCAGCGCATGCCAGCGCTTGATCAGCTGCGCGCGCTCGCGGGCCGGGCGGCGGCTCCAGGCGGGAAAGGCAGCCGCGGCGGCGTCGGCGGCGCGGCGGGCGTCACCGGCGTCGCTGTCCGGCACGCTGGCGATGACGGCGCCCGTGGCCGGATCGGTCACGTCGAAGCGGGCGCCGCTGTCGCACCATTGCTGGTCGATGAAGTTCTGCGTGCGCAGCAGGGCGGGGTGGGTGAGGGTGGTCAGCATCGGGTGGGGTGGTCAGACGTTGGAAGGCCGGCAAGCGCCGTGGGGGAGACGGCTAGCTCACGATCCCCACGTGCCACGGCACGAATTCGTGGTCGCCCAGGCCCAGCAGTTCGCTCTTGGTGGGCTCGCCGGAGGCGGCGCGCAGGATGTGCGCGAAGATGCGTTCGCCCATCTGGGCCACGCTCAGTTCGCCGTCCAGTACCAGCCCGCAGTTGATGTCCATGTCTTCCTCCAGCCGGCGGTACATCGGCGAGTTGGACGCGAGCTTGATCGTCGGGGCGGGCTTGGAGCCGAACATCGAGCCGCGCCCGGTGGTGAAGCAGATCAGGTTGGCGCCACTGGCGATCTGGCCCGTGGCGGCCACGGGGTCGTAGCCGGGGGAATCCATGAACACGAAGCCGGCCTGGTCGATCGGCTCGGCGTACTCGTACACGGCCTGCAGCGGCGTGGTACCGCCCTTCATGGCCGAGCCCAGCGATTTCTCGAAGATGTTGGCCAGCCCGCCCTGCTGGTTGCCGTGGCCCACCACGCCGTTGAACTGCGCGTTGTGGCCGGCCGTGTAGCGCTCCCACCACGCCAGCCGGTCCAGCAGTTTCTGGCCGACCTCGGGCGTGACCGCGCGGCGCGTGAGCATGTATTCCACGCCGTGGATCTCGGGCGTCTCGGACAGGATGGCCGTGCCGCCGTGGCGCACCAGGATGTCCATGGCCGCGCCCAGCGCCGGGTTGGCCGTGATGCCCGAGAAGCCGTCCGACCCGCCGCATTCGAGCCCGATCTTGATGTGGCTCGCGCTGACCGGCTGACGGCGGTACGCATTGGCCGCCGGCAGCATGGACTCGATGGCGCGGATGCCGGCCTCGATGGTGGCGCGGGTGCCGCCGGTGTCCTGCATGACCAGCGTGTGCAGGTTCTCGCCGGGCACCAGTCCCTGCGAATCCACCAGCGCCGCCACCTGGTTGCGCTCGCAGCCCAGCCCGACGATCAGAACGCCGGCCAGGTTCGGGTGCCGGGCATAGCCGGCAATCGTGCGGCGCAGCAGGTCGAAATGCTCGCTCGGCGACGACATGCCACAGCCGCTGCTCTGCGCGAAGGCGGCTACGCCGTCGACATTCGGATAGGCCGCCAGCCGTTCCGGCGTGAAATGCGCGGCGATGTGCTTGATGACCGTGGCCGAGCAATTCACCGACGACAGGATGCCGATGAAGTTGCGCGTCCCCACGCGGCCGTCGGGCCGCACGTAGCCCATGAACGTGGCGCGCTCGGCCTCGGGCACGTAGGCCACCGGGCGCACGTCGGTGCAGAAGGCCGGGTCGCGGTAGAAGTCGACGAGCCGGAGGTTGTGGCTGTGCACGTGCTCGCCGGGCACGATGTCGCGGTCGGCCACGCCGATCACGGTGTCGTACTTCCTGACCGGCTCGCCGCGTGCAATCGCGCGAGCGGCGATCTTGTGCCCGGCCGGCACCTGGGCGCGCACGCGCACGTCCAGGTCGGGCAGGTGCTGGCCCAGCGTCAGGTCGCCCCGGGCGATCAGGACGTTGTCGTTGGCGTGCAGGCGGATGACGGGGTTCAGGGTCACGGTGGTTGGGGGCGGTGCGGATCAGCTCTGCGCGAGCATGTCCTTGAGTTTCAGGCGCTGGATGAGCTGGGTCTCCTGGTCGTAGACCGCGGCGACGTACTTCTTGTATTCGGGGCCGTCCAGGTACATGACCGGCGCGTCGATGCGCGACGCCACGGCCTTGAACTCGGCGCTGGCCACCGCTGCGCGGAATGCGTCGCGCAGCTTCTTCTCGACGTCGGGCGGCAGGCCCTTGGGCGCGCCGATGCCGTTGGGCGCCTCCACCACCACGTTGAAGCCCAGTTCCTTGAGCGTAGGCGTGTCCTTGAAGCGCGGCGTGCGCTGCTCGCCCCAGGTGGCCAGCAGGCGCAGCTTGCCCGCTTCCACGTGCGGCGCCCACGAGCTGGAATCGGCCAGCAGCTCCACCTGGTTCGCCAGCACGTCCTGCAACGCCTGCGAGCCGCCCTTGTAGGCCACCGCGTTGAACCTGACGCCAGCGGCCAGCGCAAACTGTTCCATGCCGACGTGCGTGGCGCCGCCGATGCCGGCGTGCGCGTACGTCACGCGGCCCGGGTTGGCCTTGGCCTCGGCAATCACGTCGGCCAGCGTCCTGTAGCGCGAGTTGGCCGGCACGGCGATGCCAAAGGTCTGGCCCGACGTGCGCGCCAGGTAGGTCAGGTCGGTGCGCGGGTCAAGCTGGAGCATGCCGAGCTGCGAGAAGCGCGTGACCGAGATCGGGATCTGGCCGATCGTGTAGCCGTCCGGCGCGGCGCTGGCCAGCGCCTTGGTGCCGATCATGCCGGACGCGCCGGCGCGGTTTTCCACCACGATGGACTGCTTGAGCAACCCCGACGCCACCTGGCACAGCGCGCGCATCGACTGGTCCGCCGTGCCGCCCACGGGCCACGGGCAGATGAACTTGATGGGGCGGTCCGGATACTCGCTGGCGGCGCGCGCGATGCGCGGGCCCAGCAGGGCGGCCGTGCCGGTGGCGGCAACGGCGGTGGCGGCGGCGCTGCCCAGCAGCAGGCGGCGGCGCGAAAGGCTGGCGGGAAGGCCGTGTGTCATGGGGATTGTCTCCAACGCTGTTCTAGGTCGCGGGCGGGCTGCGACGCCCATCCGCTCTGCCAGCGATTGTGGGCGCGGGAAACATAACCATCCAATAGAAAATTGGCATTGCTTCATAACCTGCCGGTTAGGTAGACTCGCGGCCATGGCCCATATCGACCGCGCCTTCCGTTCCAACATCAAGCTCAGGCACCTGCAACTGCTGGTGGCGCTGGACGAGTTCCGTCACCTGGGCCGGACCGCCGAGTTCCTGTCGGTCAGCCAGCCGGCGGTGTCGAAGGTGCTGGCCGAGGTGGAGAAGATGCTGGGGCTGACGCTGTTCACGCGCTCCACGCGCGGCACCGAGCCCACGCCGGCCGGCGAATCGCTGGTGCGCTTTGCGCGCGCGGTGCTGGCCCAGTACGACGTGACGCGCGACGAGATCGAGGCCGTGGCCAGCGGCGCGGCCGGCCGCGTGCGCGTGGGGGCGATGGGCGCCACGCTGCCGGTGCTGCTGGCCCAGGCCGTGGCACGCCTGAAGGCGCAGTCGCCGCGCGCCACGGTGCTGGTGGAAGAGGGCGACCTGACGCACCTGCTGCCCCGGCTGCGGCTGTCGGAGCTGGACGTGATCGTCGGCCGGCTGGAACCGGCCTACGCGGCGCCGGACCTCGTCACCGAGGCGCTGTACGAGGAGCCGATGGTCGCCATCGTCGCGGCCGGCCACGCGCTGGCCGGCAAGGCGCGCCCGGGCTGGGCCGATGTGGCGCGCCAGCCGCTGGTGCTGCCGCCGCCGTGGGCGTCGCTGCGCGTGAAGATCGAGCAGGCGCTGCATCGGCACGGCCAGACGCTGCCGGCCGACATCATGGAATCGTCGTCGTACCTGGCCGTGACCACATTCGTCGCGCAGCGCCAGGCGGTAGGATTCGTCGCCCGCGCCGTGGGGCGCCAGTTGCAGGCCGAGGGCCGTTTCCACGTGCTGGCGATGCCGGTGGAGGTAGACCTGCCGCCCGTGGGGCTGATCACGCTGCGCGACCGCCGGCTGCCGCCGGCCGTATCCGATCTGGCCGCCTGCCTGCGTGAGGCGGCGCGCGACATCGAACGCGCCGGCGCCGCCGGGCCCCGGCCCCGAACCCGAAAGACCACCCGCGAGACCTGACAGGACGTCATGACAGAACACCCGAGACCCTCCCGCCGGACCGATGTGATCGTGCTGGGCGCCGGCATCGTCGGCGTCGCCACGGCGCTGGCGCTGCAGCAGCGCGGCCACGCGGTCTGCCTGGTGGATCGCAACGCGCCGGGGCGCGAGACCTCGTACGGCAATGCCGGCATCATCCAGCGCGAGGCGGTGCAGCCCTACGCGTTTCCGCGCGCCTGGCAGGCCATCCTGCGCGTGGCCGCGCGGCGCGGCAACGACGTGCACTACCACCTGCGGGCGCTGCCGTCGCTGGTGCCGGCGCTGGCGCGCTACTGGCACGCGTCGGCGCCGCAGCGCTACGCCGCCACGGTCAGCGCCTATGCCGCGCTGATCCGCCATTGCATCGACGAACACGCGCCGGTTGTCGAACGCGCCGGCGCGCAGGACCTGATCCGCAAGACCGGCTGGTTCGAGGCGTACCGGACCCCGGCCGCGTTCGACGCCGCCGCGCGCGAGGCCGGCACGGTGGCCGCCGCGCACGATCTTCGCCATGCCATCCTGGACGGCGCCGCGCTGGCGCGCGAGGAACCGGCGCTGCAACGCACGCTGGCCGGCGCCGTGCACTGGCAGGACCCATGGACCGTCAGCGATCCGGGCGAACTGGTGGCGCGCTACGCGGCGCTGTTCGAGCGCGAGGGCGGCGTGCTGCTGCGCGGCGATGCCGACACGCTGCGCGCGTCGGGCAGCGGCTGGACCGTGCAGACCGCCGACGGCACCATCCACGCCGAACACGCCGTGATCGCGCTGGGCCCGTGGGCGGCCGGGCTGACGCAGCGGCTTGGCTACCGCCTGCCGCTGTTCGTCAAGCGTGGTTATCACCGCCACTATCGCGTGGCGTCCATGCCGGCCCGCCCGCTGCTCGACGCCGAGAACGGCATGCTGCTGGCGCCGATGCGGCAGGGGCTGCGGCTGACCACGGGCGCCGAGTTCGCCCACCACGACGCACCGCCGACGCCGGTGCAGTCCGCGCGCGCCGAACTGCTGGCGGCCGATCTGGTGCAACTGGGCCCGCCCGTCGAAGCCACGCCGTGGATGGGCGCGCGGCCGTGCATCGCCGACATGCGGCCCGTGGTGGGCCGCGCGCCGCGCCACGCCAACCTGTGGTTCCACTTCGGCCACGGCCACCAGGGCCTGACGCTGGGCCCGGCCACGGCGCGCCTGCTGGCCGAGCTGTTCGACCGCGACACGCCGTACGTCGACCCCGCGCCGTACGATCCGCGCCGCTTCGGCGGCTAGCGCCTGGCGCGGCGCGTGGCTGGCCCTGGCGCTTGTTTTTCCCCTCTCCCTCTGGGAGGGGGGTTAGGGGTGAGGGCCAGCGATTCAACATGCCACGGTCGGCAAGCAGCACCGCCACGCCCTCTCCCCCGCCCCTCTCCCGCGATGCCGGAGAGGGGAGCAAACACGCGGGTGGTGGCTGGCCCTGGCGCTTGTTTTCCCCTCTCCCTCTGGGAGAGGGGTTAGGGGTGAGGGCCAGCGGCTCAAGATGCGATGGCCGGCGATCAGCCCCACCTTATCCCTCCTCCGATACCTCCACCAGGCAGCTCATCGCGTTCGGTCCTTGCGTCAGGTCCGACGTGCCGATGTCGAGCGTCAGCGTGTTGGCGGCGCCGGCGCGGTCCAGGCCGTCGGCGTCCGGGTTGTACCACGCCCCGGTGGCGATCATGGCCACGCCGCGCGTGATGCCGTCGCTGACAGCCAGGCCGGCGGCGATGGCGCCGCGGGTGTTGTGGACGCGTACGCGCATGCCGGGCGTCAGGCCGCGCGCGGCGGCGTCGGCGGGGTGCAGCGTGATGCGTTCCGCGCCGGCTACCTTGTTCGACTGGGCCAGCGGTGCCGCGTCGAGCTGGCTGTGCAGGCGGTCGGCCGGCTGCACCGAGACCAGATGCAAAGGATGGCGCTGCGCCTCGGGTGCGCCCAGCCATTCGGCTGGCGGCTGCCAGTTCGGATGGGTGCCGCAGTCGTCGGACAGCCGCCCCAGCGTGGCGCTGGACAGCTCGATGCGGCCGCTCGGCGTGCGCAGCGGATGGGCCAGCGGGTCGCGGCGGAAATCGTCGAACAGCACGAAGTCCTCGGCCGGCGGCGGCAGGGCGACATGGCCCGCGCGCCAGAACGTGTCGAAGTCGGGCAGGTCGATGCCGGCGCGCGCCTGTGCCTCGCGGCAGCGGGCGTAGATGGCCTCGATCCAGCCGGGCTCGTCGCGGCGCTCGGTGAATGCGTCGCGGTAGCCCAGCCGTTCGGCCAGTGCCGTGAAGATGTCGAGATCGCTGCGCGCCTGGTGCAGCGGCGCGATGGCGCGGTGCATCGCCAGCACGTAGCGGTCGCGCGACGAGCCGCCGATATCGTTGCGTTCCAGCGCCGTGGTCACGGGCAGCACGATGTCGGCGTGGCGCGCGGTGGCCGTCCAGACGATGTCCTGCACGATCACCGTCTGCGGCCGCGCCCACGCCTGACGCAGCCGCGCGAGCTGCTGGTGGTGATGAAACGGGTTGCCGCCGGCCCAGTGCACGAGCTTCACGTCGGATAGTGGCGCGTCTCGCCCTGGAAGCGGTACGGCGTGCCGGGATGCAGCAGCATGTCGGCAAGCCGCGCGCACGGGATGTCCAGGTCCGCCGGATTGCGGCCCACCGGCATCTCGGGCCCTGGCGTGGCCACGCGCGGATTGCCCACACCGTTCATCGACCCATGGCCGAAGCCGAACCCGCCGCCGGGCAGCCCGATCTGCCCGAGCATGGCCGCCAGCGCAATCGCCATCCAGTAGGGCTGCTCGCCGCGATGCTGGCGCTGCACGGCGAAGCTGCACGTGATGTAGCTGCGCCGGCCGGCCAGTTGCGCGGCCAGCCGTTCGATGCGCGCGGCCGGGATGCCAGTGATGGCGGCCGCCCACGCCGGCGTCTTGGGCGTGCCGTCGCTATTGCCCAGCAGGTAGGCTTCCAGCTCGGCCCAGCCGCTGCAATGCGACTGCAGGAACGCCGCGTCGTGCGCGTCGGCGCGGCGCAGCGCGTAGGCCAGCGCCAGCATCAGCGCCACGTCGGTGTTCGGGCGGATCGGGACCCATTCGGCGCCCAGGAAGTCCGGGCAGTCGTCGCGCGTGGGGCTGACGTTGATGACCGTGGCGCCGCTGGCGGCCAGCTTGCGCAGCCATTGCGCCTGCGTATGCTCGGCCGCGCCGCCGGACGATACCTGCCCGTTCTTGAGCGCCAGCCCGCCAAAGGCCAGGAACACCTCGGTATGGGCGATCAGGCTCGGCCATGCGGTCACACGGCCGGTCAGCGGCTGGTAGGTGCCAATCACGTGCGGCAGCAGGAACTGCGCCGTGCCCCAGCTGTAGTTGCCGACCTGGTCGACGCAGCCGCCGCCGATGAAGTGGAAGCGGCGGATCAAGGAGCGCGCGTGGTGCAGCCGTCCCGCCGACGACCAGCCGTACGATCCGCCGAACACGCCCGACGGCCCGTACGTGCCGCGCACGCGGGCGATCTCGCCGGCGACGAGGTCGAGCGCGTCGTCCCAGGACACTTCCACGAAATCGTCGCGGCCGCGCGCGTGGCCGTCGCTGGACTCGCGCCGCGCCAGCCAGCCGCGCCGCACCATCGGCGCGCGGATGCGCGTGGGCGAGTAGACCATCGGTACGATGGCGTCGAGCAGCGGCGACGGATCGGGGTCGGTGGCAAACGGCTCGCAAGCGATCAGCCGGCCGTCCTCGACCACGGCGGTGAAGGCGCCCCAGTGGGCCAGTTGCGGATAGCGGCGGACGGTCACGGTATCAGTCGCCCTGGATGCCGGCCTTGCGGATCAGGTCGCCCCACTTGGTGCGCTCGGTGGCCAGCAGCCGCGCGAACTGCTGCGGCGTGTCCGACGTGGCATCCATGCCCGATACCGCCAGCCGCTGGCGGATGTCCGGATCGGCCATGACCTTGACCAGCGCCTTGTTCAGCGTGGCAACCACGTCGGCGGGCGTGCCGGCCGGCGCCACCAGCCCGTACCAGTTGGTGACCTCGTAGCCGGGCACGCCGGCTTCCGCCACGGTCGGCACGCCCGGGAACTGGGCCGACCGCGTGGCCGTGGTCACGGCCAGCGCTCGCAGCTTGCCGGAAGCAATCAGCGGCTTGGCCGATGGGTCCGAGAACGTGATCGGCACCACGCCGCCCATCACGTCTGTCAGCGCCGGCGTGGTGCCCTTGTAGGGCACGTGCTGCATCTGCACGTGGGCCAGCATCTTGAACTGCTCGGCGGCGATCTGGCCGATGGTGCCGTTGCCGCCGGACGCGTACGAGAACCGGCCGTTGGCGCTGCGCACGGCGGCCAGCATGCCCTGCACGTCCTTGTACGGCGTGTCGGCGCCGGTGACCAGCACGTTGGGCATGGTCACCAGCACGCTCACTGGCGCGAAGTCTTTCTGCGGGTCGTAGTTGAGCTTGCGCAGGTTGGGCCAGATCGTGAACGACCCCGGCGTGGCGATGTAGAGCGTGTAGCCGTCCGGCGCGGACTTGGCCACCATCTCGGTGGCGATCAGCCCGCCGGCGCCGGGCCGGTTGTCGATGATCACGTTGGCCTTGAGCTGATCCGACAGCGCCGGGGCGATGGCCCGCGCCAGCGCATCGGCGCCGCCGCCGGGCGGAAAGCCCACGACCACGCGGATCGGCTTGGCCGGGTCGGGCCAGGCGGCGTGGGCCAGCGGGGAAAGCAGGGCGAGGGCCAGGAGGAGGGTGTGGCGGGGAAGCATGGTGAGGCTCCGAAGATCTTGCGTGAAACTGGGTAAGAGGTTGCGATGCCGGCCGTCCGTCATGCGACGGCGCCGGACGACAGCGACACCTGGTCCCACTCCCACGCCACGAACGCGAGCCGTTCGCCGGTGTGGACCACGGGGTCGCTGCGCAGGCCGATCAGCACGCCGTCGCGCGGGAACGCCCTGACGGGCGTGAGCGATGCGTCGAGCTTCAGCGTGTCGCCGATCGACTGGCCTTCGCGCAGCAGGTCGCCGGCGCGGGCGCCGGGGATGAACAGGCCGCCTTCGTCTGCGGTGATCCATCCGCGCCGCCTCACGCGCCGCAGCGACGTGGCGGCTGGCTGCGCCGGCGGGCCGGACAGGATGCCCATCTGCACGGCCAGCGTCTGGAAGCCGGTTTCGGCCACGGCGATGTTGTCGGGCTCGAAGCGGCTGCCGCTACCCAGTTCGAGCATGAACGCGCAGACGCCGGCGGCCAGGCACTGGTAGTCGAGCGCGCCGGCGATGTTGCCGGGCAGCTCGCCCTTGCCGCCCACGTCCTGCTGGCAGGCCACGTGCGGATGGAATGGCGCCATGGCCGCCAGCACATCGGCCTCGGTGACGGGGCTGTCCGGATGCACCTTGTAGACCGTGTAGGGCCGGGCATCGAACAGCGGGTTCATCGTGTGCAGGTTGATCAGCACGTCGGCCACGCCGCGCACTTCGGCGATCAGTGCGTGGGCCAGCCGTTCCGATACCAGGCCGCCCGCGTTGCCGGGATAGGTCTGGTCGAGGTCGAGTTCGTCGTACGGATTGCGCTTGCGGCGCGCGTCCAGCGCCTGCGGGTTGCCGGTGGGCGTGACCACCACGTTGCCGCGCATCGTGGCCGGGTCCAGGCCGCGGGCAAAGCGCAGCGCCGCCACCATGCCGTTGATCTCGTCGCCGTGCACCTGGCCGTGCAGCCAGAGTGTGCGGCCGGGGTGGGCGCCGCGCACCGCCACGTACGGCAGCGTGACGGCCATGCCCGAGGCCATGGAGCCGACCGGTAGCTGGCCGCTGGTGCGGGCCGGGCCCGATTGCTGGCGCAGCCAGTCACCGATGATAGGCATGGGAAGTGTCCTTGTTGGAGGGTTCGAGCGTGGCGATGGCGGCGAACGCCTGGTCCAGGTCGGCCAGCAGGTCGGGCACCGCTTCGAGCCCGATGTGGAGCCGGATCACGGTGCCGTGGGCGGCCCAGTCCGTGACGCTGCGCGCGCGGCGCATGTCGGCCAGTACGGCCAGGCTTTCAAAGCCGCCCCACGACGCGCCGATGCCGAAGAGTTGCAGGCTGTCGACGAAACGCTCGGGCGCCACCGGGGCCGGCGAGCGCAGCGTGAACGAAAGCAGGCCGTTGGTGCCGTGGCAGTCGCGCCGCCACAGCGCGTGGCCCGGATCGTGCGGCAGCGCGGGGCAGAAGACCTGCGCTACCTCGGGCCGGTCCAGCAGCCAGCGCGCCACGTCGAGCGCGCCGGCCTGATGCTGCGCCAGCCGCGCGCCCAGCGAGCGGATGCCGCGCTGCACCAGGTAGGCGTCGTCGGGGCTCACGGTCATGCCGAAGGCGTCGGCCATGGCCGCCAGCGGCTGCCACGCGGCCTCGGTGGTGCAGACCGTGCCCATCATCACGTCCGAATGGCCGCCCAGGTACTTGGTGGCGGCCATCAGCGAGATATCGGCGCCCAGCGCCAGCGGCCGGTACAGCAGGCCGGAGCCCCACGTGTTGTCCGCCGCCACCAGTGCGCCGTGCGCGTGGGCGCGGGCGGCCAGCGCGGGCAGGTCGCACAACTCGTAGACGAGCGATCCCGGCGCCTCCACGTAGACCAGCCGCGTCTCGGGCCGCAGCTTCGCGTCCAGGTCCGTGCCGTCGGCGGCGTAGAAGTCGGCGCCGATGCCGTGCTGGCGCAGGAAGCCGTTGGCCAGGTTGCGCACGGGCTCGTAGACGCAGTCGGGCAGCAGCACGTGCTGGCCGGGGCGCACGTAGGCCAGGATCGTCATCGCCGCCGCGGCAAGCCCGGACGGGAACAGCCGCGTGCGGTGGCCGCCTTCCAGCATCGTCACCATGTCTTCGAGCGCGAAGTTGGTGGGATTGCCGCGCGCGCCGTAGGTGAACAGGCGCTCGGTGTCGCGCCGCGCGCGCATCTCGCGCCGCTGGGCGACCGATTCGAACAGGACGGTGCTGGCCCGCACCACGGGCGGGTTCACCGGCTGGCCGCCGGGCACGCTGGCGGTGCGTCCGGCGTGGGCCAGGCGGGTGGAGAGCGCTTTGGTCATGGCTTGCCTGTGGGTTGGCGGAAGGTGTGTGGGGTTTTGCAAGGCGCGTGCCTAGTCGACATGCGCGCCGGACAGCCGCACGATCTGCGACCACCGCGCGATGTCCTGCCTGAGCTGCGCGGCGAATGCCTCGGGCGTGTTGGCCACCACGTCGCTGCCGCCGTCGTTGATGGTCTTGACCACGTCGGGCATCTGCAGCACCTGCACGATGGCGCGGTTCAGCAGCGCCACGCGTTCGGGCGACGTGCCGGCCGGCACGAAGAAGCCGTACCAGTCCTCGAAGCGTGCATTGCGGTAGCCCATTTCCTCAAGCGTGGGCACCTTGGCGAATACCCCTAGCCGGCGCGGGCTGGTGACGGCCAGCGCACGCATGCGGCCGGCCTGGATGAAGCTGGCCACCGACGACGTCGACGTGATCAGCACATCCACCTGTCCGCCGAGCAGGTCGTTGATGGCCGGGCCCGCGCCCTTGTACGGCACGTGCTGCAGCGACACGCTGCTGTCCTTGTCCAGCACCACGCCCACCAGGTGCGACAGCGTGCCATTGCCCGGCGTGGCGAACGTGATCTTGTTCGGCTGCGCCCTGGCCTGCGTGGCCAGTTCCTCGAACGTCTTCCACGGCGCGTTGGCCGACACCACGATGGCCAGCGGCGCGGCGTTGATCTGCGTGACCGGGATGAACTGCTTGACCGGGTCGAAGCCCGGCGCGCGGTAGAGCGTCGGGTTGACGGCCATGATCGACACCTGCGAGGTCAGCACGGTGTAGCCGTCGGGCTTGGCCTCGGCCACGTAGCGCGTGCCGATGTTGCCGCCGGCGCCGCCGCGGTTGTCGGTCACCGCGCTCTGGCCCAGCACCTGCGACAGCCGCGTGGCCACCACGCGCGTCACGGCGTCGTTGCCGCCGCCTGCCGGGAACGGCGACACGATGCGCAGCGGCTGCGCCGGAAATCCGTTGACGGGCGCCAGCGGCTGCTGCGCCAGCGCGGCGGCGCAGAGCGTGACGGTGCAGGCGGCAACCAGGTACTGCGACAGACGGCGGGTGATCGGACGGGACATGGGGCGACCTCGTTATGCGTTGGGCAGGTGGTGGGGGTCAGGTTCTGATGGCGGTCAGGCAGCGGGCGGGAAGCGGAACGTCGCCAGCTCTTGGGCGTCGAGCTGGGCGATCAGGCCCGTTTCCCACGCCAGGTACTGGCGCGCGGCGGCCTTGTTGCCGTCGTGCCGGTCGTGGACGAAGAACAGGTAGTCGATGCAGCGCGCGTCGGGCAGCGTGTCGGCGCCGTGCCGCACGGGCAGGCCGGCGGCGCGCCACGCGCCCAGGCCGCCCTGCAGCCGGCGCACGTCGCGGTAGCCCAGCGCCAGCAGGTCGGCGGTGGCCAGGTCGGCCGGATCGTCGGCATCGGCATCGCCCACCAGCACGAGCGTGGTGTCGTGCGGCACGCCGTGCAGGTCCTGCGCAAGCCGCGCCCGCGTGGACCAGCGCGCGCCGTCGACGTGGCCGGCGCGATAGGCCATGCTGCCGCGCAGATCGAGCGCCAGCATCGCCTGCGCCGCCATGCCGGCCGACAGTTGCGCACTGGTCACGGTCGGCAGCGCGGTGACTTCGGGCGCCGGGCCGTGCGGCGCGCGCACGCCCGCGGCCAGGCCGGCGTCGAGCCCGCCGTCCAGCACCACGGCGTCATGGCCCATCTGGCGCAGCCAGCTGGCGACGACCGGCGCGCGCACCGCGTCGGCATCGAACAGCACCAGCCGGGCGCGGCGCACGCCGACGTACTGGTCGGTGGCCTGCATCAACTGGCCCCCCGGCGTGTGCTGGGCGCCGGGCAGCGTGCGCGCGGCGTATTCCTCGGCCGTGCGGACGTCGCACAGGAACGTCGTGCGTGTGGCGTCGGCCAGCCAGCCGATGGCCTGTTCGGGCGCGATCATCGGCACGCCAAAGCGGTCGGCCAGGGCCCGGGCGGCCGTGCGGGCCGCATCGGCGCCAGCGGGCGTGCCGGTGTCCGGGTAGCGCGCCGTGCCGCCGTGTTCGAGCACGAAATCGTTCAGGTACCAGCCCTGGGTGCCGTTTTCCAGCGCGTAGACCGGGTTGGGCACGCCGAAGTTGATCAGCGACTGGGCGCCGATGATGCTGCGCGTGCGGCCGGCGCAGTTGATGACGACCGGCGTGGTGGTGTCCGGCACCAGATCGCGCAGCCGGTAGGCCAGCTCGCCGTTCGGGCAGCAGATGGCGCCGGGGATGTTCATCTTGCGGAATTCGCTGGCGGGGCGGCCGTCCAGCACCACGGGCGGCTGCGCGCCGGCACGCATGGCCGCCAGCTCCTGCGCCGACACGCGCGGCGTGTGGTAGTGGTGCTCGGCCAGTTCGCCAAACGTCTTCGACGGCACGTTCACGCCCGCGAACAGCGTGTAGCCGGCCGCCTGCCAGGCCGGCATGCCGCCGTCGAGCACGTGCAGGTTGCGGTAGCCCAGCCGGGCCAGCGCGGCGGCGGCACGCGCGGCCACGCCGTCGCCGTCGTCGGCCAGCACGATGCGGGCATCGGTGCGGGGCGCCAGACGGCCCACGTCCAGCTCCAGCCGGCTGTACGGCAGCGGCACGGCGTAGAACGGATGGCCCTCGCCATACTGGCCGTGCTCGCGGACGTCGAACAGCGCGATTTCGTCGGGGTCGTGCAGCCAGCCCTTGAGCGTGGGGGCGTCGACGGGTCGATAGATGGCCTGGGTCATGAATTTTGGGCAAAAGGGGGCCGTCCTCGCGCGCGGGGCGCGAAGTGGCGGCGGGATTCTCGGGAGTCGGGGCGCGGCGGCCCCGTCAGGCTATGTCTAGCGGCGGGTCTGCACGCCCACGTTCATGACCTGGCAGCGGCCGGTCTCAAGGTCGAACGACAGCCGTTCGGTCAGCGTTTCGAGCGAGCGGCCGTACATGTGCAGGTGGCGGATGACGTCGTCGCCCCGGATCTCGACCGAATGGATGTCGTCGGGCAGCAGCGCGATGCCATGGCGCGGGCCCACTTCCACGGTCCGCTCGTGCGCAAGCGTGCCCACGCCGGGCTGGCTGCCATCGTCGGTGCGGGTGTAGACGTCGTTGAACTCCACGCCGCTCACGCCCGCCACGCAGGCCCAGGTGGTGTGGTTGTGCGGCGGGATGCGCTTGCCCGGCCGCATCACGTTCAGGTAGAGCGCGTAGGTCTGGTCCGGATCCTCGGCGATCAGGTAGCGCGCCTGGCGCTCGTGGGCCTCGGGCGGCGGGTAGTCGGCCTCGCTCCAGAAATCGGTGCGGGCGGCCAGGTCTTCCACCAGGGTCAGCACCCGGGCCAGGCTGGCGCGGGTCACGCCGCCGTTGTCTACGATGTTTCTAATGGATTCGATCGTTTCGCCGACGGCCGACTGACGCTGTTCTGCGATGGACATGGTGCGGTCTATCCTTGCAATCTCTGTTTTTCGGGGGTAGAACGGTGCTTCGTGTTTCACTGTAATGAACACCTGTCCTGAAAACCACTTAATGCGCGACGAAAACCCATTAGCACGGCTAATGAATGCGTAACCTCGACCTCGACCTGCTCCGCACGCTGGTGGCCATTGCGGACCATGAGACCTTTGGCGCGGCGGCGGCGGCCGTCCAGCGCACCCAGTCGGCCGTCACCCAGCAGATGCAGCGGCTGGAAGAGCAACTCGGGCTGGCGTTGTTCGAGCGGCAGGGGCGCGGCAAGCAGTTCACGCGCCACGGCAAGAAGCTGCTGGAATACGCCCGGCAGTTGCTGACGACTAACGACGAGGCGCTGCGCGTGCTGCGCGAAGGGGACCTGACCGGTTCGCTGCGCATCGGCGCGCCGCACGACGTGGCCGACACCATGCTGCCGGTGCTGCTGTCGCATATCGCGCGGTCGTCGCCGGCGCTGCGGCTGGAGATCCACGTGGGGCGCAGCCCGTTCCTGATGGAGCAGCTCCGGCGCGGCGAGATCGACCTGACCGTGTCCACGCGCGAGGACGCGACGCTCGATGGCATCGCGCTGCGCACCACGCCGACGATCTGGGTCTGCGCGGCGGATTTCGTCTACGAGCGCGGCACGCCCGTGCCGCTGATCCTGGCCGACGAGCCGAGCCTGTTCCGCAAGCTGTCGCTGGAGGCGCTGACGCAGGCCGGCGTGCCGTGGCGCATCGCCTACCTGGCGCCGAGCCTGATCGGCATCAAGGCGGCCCTGCGCGGCGGGCTGGGCATCACGGCGCGCAGCATCGACCTGCTCCAGGCGGACATGCGCATCCTGGGCGAGGCCGACGGCCTGCCGCGCCTGCCCGATGTCACCTACTACCTCTGGGCGCGTCCCAACGCGGTCAATCCTGTGGCGCGACATGTCTTCTCGATGCTCAAAACGGCCTTGCAGCGCGGCCTGGCCAGCGCCTGATGCGCGGCCCGGCCGGCGTCTGCGCGGCGGCGGAAAAGCAGGATCGTAGGCGGCCGGCCCTGCGCCGCCAACGAAGAAGATCGCGTAACGATATGTGCGGCGGCCCGGCGGATGGCTTGCCACGCCGGCGGTGAAAGCCAGCCGAAAGCCGGTTGAAAGTGCCCGGAAAGATTCGGGTTGCATGGACAGGCTGCCAGCCGTTCCGTTCTGCGGAAGACGGTGGAATTCACTGTTGCGCCAAATGCATATTGCGCCGCGTCATCCATGCCCTATCTTTGCACCACAGTCGTTCAGATTTGACCAGGAGGTGCTGACATGAACAACACGACCCGCGCAGCGGCCCAGGCCGCCCAGGCACAAACCGGACTCACGTCCGCCCGCATCCCGGCCGGCCCCACGGTCACGGCGATCCACCACCAGGACATCGTGGCGGCCTTCACGGCGGCTCCGTCGGCCACGGCCGTCGCAGCGGCGGCGCCCGTGGCGGTGCTGCACATGCTCTACCCGCGCACCGACGCCCGCACGCACCGCAGCCTGGACCATCTGGTCGGCGCGCTGCACAACCACGGGCTGCATGACGTGGCGACGCTGGTCGCGCGCGAGGCCCATTACCTGGTCTTCACCGACGCCGTGCAGGCATGGCGCGCGCTGCACGAGATCCGCCACGACTCGCTGGCCATCGGCGTGCACCTCTACTATCGCGGCCTGACCGGCGACGCGGCCGAGAAGGCGCTGGACCTCGACGCGCACCGGCTGCACTGAACGCGCCAGGCCAGGTGTTGCCCGGACCGCGCGGCGTAGCCGGTCAGCCGCGGACCAGCAGCGCCACCGGCAGCGTCGCGAACACGTCCTTGGCGCGCAGCCAGCCGGCGTGGTTGGCCACGGCGTGGCCGGTCAGCGCGTCGGTCCAGTTGGCATCGGCCGCGCGCAGGCCCGTGTCCTGCCAGCAGTGCGGCGGCACGTGCGGCTGCGCCGGATCGACAAGCCGCGCCGCCAGCCGCGTCACGGCCACCATCACCTCGGTATTGCCGAACTGGCGCGTGAACGCCAGCACGTTTCCCGCCCGCTCGCCGCTGGCCGGCACCGGGCGATAGCTGCCCTGCGCGAACACCGCAGCGTGGTCGCGCCGGAACGCCAGCACGCTGCGGATCAGTTGCTGCTTGATGCGGCCATCGCGCCAGTGCGCCAGCCAGTGCGGCCAGCCGCCCCGGCATTCAAGCTGCGATTGCAGCCGCGCATAGTCGGGCGCGCGGCGGTTGTCCGGGTCGACCAGGCTGAAGTCCCAGGTCTCGTTGCCCTGGTAGCGGTCCGGCACGCCGGGCGCGGTCAGTTGCAGCAGCGTCTGCGCCAGGCTGTTCAGCGCGGCGGCGGTGCCGATGCGGCCCGCAAAGGCGCCGATGCTCTCCAGCACGCTGTCGGGCCCGCCGCTGGCCATGGCCGGCAGAAACGCCTCGCAGGCGTCCTCGTAGGCCGTATCGGGATGGGTCCAGCTGCCATGGCGCTTGGCTTCGCGGATGGCCTTCTGCTGCCACGCCAGGACGCGGTCGATGAACGCGCGCTGGGCGTCATCGGCGGCGAGTTCACGCGGATCGGCCGGCCACGCGCCAACCAGCGTCTGGTACAGCATCATGCGGTCCACGCCGTCCGGTCCGGTGGGCGAGGCGCTCAGCAGTGGCGCCAGCCGCGCTTCCCAGCCTGCCACGGCCTCGGCCCATTCGTCGGCCCGCTCGCTGAGCACGGCCAGCCGCATGCGGGCGTCCTCGCCGCGCTTGTGGTCGTGCGTGGCCACGGCCAGCATCGCGTGCGGCCAGTCGGCGGCGCGCGCCTGCATCCGTTCATGAAAGCGCTCGGGCGCCATCGCCAGCGTGCCGGGGTCGCTGCCCACCTCGTTGCGCGACAGCAGGCGGCCGTAGCGGTAGAACGCCGTGTCCTCGGTCGACTTGGCGGCCAGCGCCGGCATCAGTTGCTGGAGCTTTGTGCGCAGCCGGCCCGGATCGCTGTCGATGGGGTCGTCCACGCGCAGGCAGGCGACGATGAAATCGAGCGCGGCCGCCTCGTCGGGCGCCAGATGGCGGCGCGCGTCGGCGGCGGCGGCCGTGACCATCGCGTCGTCGAACGCGGTGTCGCGCGGCGCGGCGCCGGCCGCCGTGTAGTAGCTGCGATAGACCGGAATCGCGGTCATGAACGCGGTCAGCGCGTGGCGCAGCGCGTGCGGCGTCAGGTCGCGCGTGGCGGGGTCCTGGCGCGCCCGCGCGTGCAGCCGGGCGCAGACGCCATCGGCTTCGGCAATCAGGTGGCGGGCCAGCACGCGGTGCCGGCCGGCGCGCACGTAGTCAGAGAACGGCCGCGCGTCGCCGCTGATCTGCATCCAGAGCATGCAAAGCGGCGCCTCGCCGTGCAGGTCGTGCAGCACGGCGCCCACCTCGTCCATGAAGTCGTAGCCGGTGGTGCCGTCGACGTTCCAGTCGCGCGGCAGCGGCTCCGTTTCGCCCAGGATCTTCTCGATGACCAGCCACGGGTGCATGCGCGCCAGCTCGCCGGGCCGGCCGGGGCGCAGCGCGTCCAGCCGCTCGCGCACGCGGCGGCAGTAGCCGGCCGGGTCGGCCAGCCCATCGACGTGGTCGATGCGCAGCCCGTCGATCCAGCCTTCGCGGTAGAGCCGGAACGGCAGCGCGTGCACGGCCTCGAACACGTCCTCGCATTCCTCGCGCACGCCCACGAGATCGGTGATCTCGAAGAAGCGGCGCCGGTTCAGTTGCGCCGCGCCGGTGCGCCACCACGCCAGCCGGTAGTGCTGGCGCTCCAGCAGCGCGTGCAGCGCGCTGGCATCGGCCGGCACCTCGGTCTCGCCGTCGGCCAGCGGCAGGTCGTGGTCGCCGTAGTGCAGCGCCAGCCTGCCGTCGTTGCCATGCCGCACGGCGATGGCGCCGGATTCCAGCGTCTGCCAGTACGGGTCGCCCAGGATCGGCACCAGCACCTTGCCGCGCAGGTCGGGGTCGGCCGGCTGCCAGTCGATGTCGAAATAGTGCGCAAAGGCGCTCTGCTCGCCGCGCGCCAGCACGTCGCGCCACCACGGGTTGTGCAGCGCGTCGGACGCCATGTGGTTCGGCACGATGTCCACCACCAGGCCAAGTCCGGCCTCGCGGGCGCGCGCGGCCAGCGCGAGGAAACCTTCTTCGCCGCCCAGTTCGGGGTTGATGCGCGTGAAGTCGGTGACGTCGTAGCCGTGCGTGGAGCCGGGCCGCGCGGCGGTGATCGGCGACAGGTACAGGTGGCTGACGCCCAGCCCGGCGTAGTAGGGCACCAGCGCGGCGGCATCGGCAAACGTAAAGCCGGCGTGCAACTGCAGCCGCGCCGTGGCGCGCGGCACGCCGGCGTGGTCCAGGTCGACATTGTCTGTCATGGAGGCGGGGCCCTGGCGGGCCGTCAGGACGATTGCAGGCAGGCGACGCTGGTCAGGCCCGGCAGCGTGCCGGCCATCAGCGACGCGATGGCGCCGGACTGGCTGGCATGCAGCATCCGCCCGCCGTCGCAGTCCACTTCCACCGGCTCCGTGCCAAGGTTGAGCCAGATCGACAGCAGGCTGCCATCGCCCATGCGCCAGCGCGCCAGCAGCGCGCGCTCGCCCAGGATGGTGACGCCGGCGGACTGGCTGTGCGGCAGCCGGGGCATGATCTCGTTGCGCCGGATCGACAGCAGTTCGCCGTAGTAGTGGTTCCACGCGCGGCAGTTGCCGTCGCTGTTGTCGCAGATCGGCTTCGAGGCGTCGAACGTCTCCACGGCATTCGGGTCCGGGATGCGCGCGGCGTGGGTCTCGTCGCGGAACGCGGCGGACGCCGCGAACTCGCGGCGCCGGCCATCGCGCACGGCCTGCGCCAGTTCGGGCGGATGATCGGTGAAGTACAGGAACGGCTCGCGCGCGCCCAGTTCCTCGCCCATGAACACGAGCGGGATCTGCGGGCAGAGCAGTTGCAGCGCCACGGCGGCGCGCAGCGCGTCGGGGTCGGCCAGCGTGGTCAGGCGGTCGCCGAACGCGCGGTTGCCGGTCTGGTCGTGGTTCTGCACGAACATCACGAACGCGGTGGGCGCCAGCGCCGCGCTGGGCTGCCCGCGCCGCACCTCGCGGCCCTGCAGCGGGCCGTTCTCGTCGCCGCTGCGGTGCGGCGACACCTCGCCCTGCCACGCAAAGCCCTCGCGCAGCACGCGCGCCAGGTGGTGCAGCGCCGGCGAGCCAGTGGTGTCCGTGCGTTGGCTGCCGGGCAGGTCGGCCTGGTATTCGCGGTAGTAGCCGTCGTCCTCGCCGGTCAGCAGCACGTGCAGCGCGTGATGGGCGTCGTCGTTCCACTGCGCGTCGTAGCCGCCCTCGATCAGCGCCACGTCGTTGTGGTCGTTCTCCAGCACCAGATGGATATGCCGGCCCTGCACGCAGTCGCGCAGGTCGGTGGCCAGCCGGGGCAGCCAGCCTTCGTCGTCGATGGCGTGCACGGCGTCCAGCCGCAGGCCGTCGAAGCGGAACGATTCAAGCCAGTAGCGCGCGTTCTCGCCAAAGAAGCGGCGCACCTCGGCGCGGCGGAAGTCGATGGCCGGGCCCCACGGTGTCTGCCGGTCGTTGCGGAAGAAGGCGCTGGCGTAGGTGGGCAGGTAGTTGCCCTCGGGCCCGAAGTGGTTGTAGACCACGTCCAGGAACACCATCATGCCCAGGCCGTGCGCGGTGTCGACCAGCGCGCGCAGTTCGTCGGGCGTGCCGTAGCTGCGCTCGGGCGCGAACGGCAGCACGCCGTCGTAGCCCCAGTTGCGCGCGCCCGGAAACTCGGCCAGCGGCATCAGCTCGATGGCGGTGAAGCCCAGCGCGGCCAGCCGGTGCAGTTCGGCGGTGACGCCCGCGTAGCCGCCGTACAGGCCGACGTGGATTTCGTAGATCACGGCCTCGTGCCACGGGCGGCCGCGCCATTCGGCATGCTGCCAGCGGTACGCGGCGCCGGGCTCGGGCAGGCACAGCACGCTGGCGCCGTGCACGTCGTCGGCCTGCAGCCGCGATGCGGGGTCCGGCACGATGGTGCCGTCGTCAAGCCTGAACCAGTAACGCGCGCCGTGGCAGCACGGCGCCACGGCCTCGAACCAGCCCTTGCGGCCTTCCACCATCAGCACCGGTGCCATGCCGGCCACTTCCAGCCGTACCGTCTGGCCCTGCGCGGCGGCGTCTGGCGCCCACAGGCGAAAGCGCACGTGCCCGTCGGCCAGGCGGACCGGGCCGAACCAGTACGCTTCGTCGCTATCGTCGCCGCACGGCCGCAGGCGCGTGTCGGCGCCCAGCGTCTGCCAGTTCGGTACCGCCGGGGGCACGCCGTGGCGCGGCGGCAGAGCGGGTGATGCAGTCATCATGGTGGGCCACCTTCACGCAAATCGCCATGCAGAACGCCGGATGCCGGTCATGCCGGGGATGCCGCGCCAGCGTCGGCCGGCGACAGCACCGGCGGCTCGGCCACCACCACGGGGCGGCGGCTGCGCACGGGCCGGGCCGACGCCTCTTCCACCACGGGGGCGATGACGGGCAGGTCGGCCAGTGCCGGCGACAGCGCGCCGTACATCGCCATGTACTGGCGGGCCGGCGCTTCCCAGCTGAAGTCGGTCTGCATGCCGGTCCGTTGCAGGCTGCGCCAGTGGCGTGGGCGGCCATACCATCCTAGTGCACGGACGATGGCGGCACGCATGGCTTCGGCCGAATCGCCGTCGAAAACGATGCCGTTGGCGCGCGCGGCCGGCATGGCTTCGTCGCCCACGTCACGCACGGTGTCAGCCAGGCCGCCCACGCGCGAGACGATCGGCACGGTGCCGTAGCGCATGGCGTAGACCGGCGTCAGCCCGAATGGCTCGAAGCGGCTGCCGTGCAGCAGGATGTCGGCGCCCGCGTGCAGCAGGTGGGCGTCTTCCTCGCGGTAGCCGATGGTCACGCCGACGCGGCCCGGATGGCGCTGCGCCAGCGCCGTGTAGGCCGCTTCCAGCTTCGGGTCGCCGCAGCCGAGCACCACGAACTGGGCGTCGGCATCGGTCTCCAGCGTCAGCGCGATGGCGTCGAGCGCCACATCGGCCATTTTCTGATGAGTCAGGCGGCTGCCCATGGCGATGACCGGGCGGTCCGGGTCCACCGGCAGCCCGTGGCGGGCCTGCAGCGCGGCCTTGCAGGCGCGCTTGCCGGTCATGTTGCGTACGTCGTAGCGCTGCGGCAGCAGGCGGTCGGTGCGCGGCGACCACGCGTCGACGTCGACGCCGTTCGGGATCGCGCCCAGCACGTCGGCGCGGTGGGCCAGCAGCCCGTCGAGCCCGTGGCCGAAATGCGGCGTCAGGATTTCACGCGCATAGGTGTGGCTGACCGTGGTCACGCGGTCCGCGTAGCGGATGCCCGCCTTCAGGAAGTTGATCTTGCCCCAGAACTCGATACCGTCCGGCGTCAGGCATTCGGCGGGCAGGCCCAGCGCGCCGGCCGTCTCCATCGGGAACACGCCCTGGAAGGCCAGGTTGTGGATCGTGCAGACCGTGGGGATGCGCAGCCCGCGCAGGTGCATCAGCAGTGGCGTCAGCGCGGCATGCCAGTCGTGGGCATGGACCAGGCTAGGCACCGGCAGCGGCGTCTCGCCGGCGGCGATGGCCGTGGCGGCGTGGGCCAGCGCGGCAAAGCGCTGGGCGTTGTCGCAGAAGTCGCGGCCGGTGGCATCCACGTACAGCGAGCCGGGACGGTCGTACAGCGACGGGCAGTCCAGGAATACCACGCGCACGCCGTCGGGCATCAGGCCCTGGAGCAGGCGCGCCGGGCTGTGTCCGGGCGGCAGGGCCATCGGCAGGCGGATGGCGCCCAGGCTGCGCACGTCGCGCGCGGCGGCCACCGCCCGGGGGTAGCCGGGCATCAGGATCGTGACGTCGCTGCCGCGCTGTCGCAGCGCCTGCGCCAGGCCGCCCACCACATCGGCAAGCCCGCCGGTCTTGGCCAGGGGCTGGGCTTCAGCCGCCACAAACAAGGTATTCGCGTTCAAGGAGAACTCCCGCATTTTTGGTGTCGTTACCGGGTGCTTTGGAGGAATGCGCCATCGAGGACATGGCGCAGGGCAACGGCTATGCGAACTTTGTGCCAGCTCTTGTGCCGCGCAACAATCGGCCTCCACGCTGGCGCCGCCACCACGGTTACGGGCGTCCGTGGCAACGGCGGTGTATAAGCTGCCCGTGCCGTTGTAGAAACTGCCGCGGGCCCGGCGGCGTGCCGAGAATCTGCAAAGCGCTGTTCCAGCGCTGCGCCGCCGGGCGGGCTACTGGCAGCGCTCGCTGAAGCCGCCGGCGACGCTGGACGACGTGTTGCCAGCCGTGCCGCCGGTGCCGCTGGCGCCGTCCCCGCCCCGGCGCGGGACCTGCACGTGGCCGCTGGCGCGGTGCAGCAGGCAGACCGGCACCGGATCGACATGCCAGACCCGTTCGCAGTATTCGCGGATCGCGCGGTCCGACGAGAAACGGCCCGAGCGGGCGGACGACAGCACGGACATCCGCTGCCAGCGGTCCTGGTCGGCGTAGGCGCCCGATACCTCGCGCTGGCATTGCAGGTACGACGCAAAGTCGGCCATCAGCATGTACGGGTCGTGCTGCAGCAGCCCCTCGAACAGCGGCCGGAACACGGCCGCGTCGCCCTTGGAGAAGAAGCCGTGCTGGATCAGGTCCACCACGGCGCGCAGCTCGGGGCTGGACTCGTAATAGCTGGACGGGTGATAGCCGGCGGCGCGCAGCGCGTAGACCTCCGACGCGTTGAGCCCGAACGGGAAGAAGTTGTCGGCCCCGATGGCGTCGCGCAGCTCGATGTTGGCGCCGTCCATCGTGCCGATCGTCATGGCCCCGTTCATGGCGAACTTCATGTTGCCCGTGCCGGACGCCTCCTTGCCGGCCAGCGAGATCTGCTCGGACAGGTCTGCCGCCGGGTAGATCTTCTGGCCGTACGTGACGTTGAAATTGGGCAGGAAGACCACCTTCAGGCGGTCGCGCACCTGCGGGTCGCGGTTGACCACGTCGGCCACCGACGTGATGAAGCGGATCATCAGCTTGGCGTAGTGGTAGCCCGGCGCCGCCTTGCCGGCGAACAGGAACGTGCGCGGCGGCACGTCGGCGTTGGGGCTGGACTTGATCTGGTGATAGAGCGCGATGATGTGCAGCACGGCCAGGTGCTGGCGCTTGTACTCGTGGATGCGCTTGACCATCACGTCGAACATCGAGTCCGGGTTCACCACCACGCCGGTGCAGTCGCGGATTAGCTGGGCCAGGTCGCGCTTGTTGGCGCGGCGCACGGCCTGCCATTGCTCGCGGAAGCCTGCGTCGTCGGCGTACGGCTCCAGCGCGCGGAGCTGGTCGAGGTCCTTGATCCAGCCGTCTCCGATGGCCTCGCTGACCAGCTGCGTCATGCGCGGGTTGGACAGCGCCAGCCAGCGGCGCGGGGTCACGCCGTTGGTGATGCTGGTGAATTTCTCGGGCCACATGGCGTAGAAGTCCTGCAGCACGTCCTCGCGCATCAGCCGCGAATGCAGCTCGGCCACGCCGTTGATCGCGTGACTGCCCACGCACGCGAGCCCCGCCATCCGCACGTAACGGCCGCCCTGTTCGTTGACCAGCGACAGCCGGGCCACGCGCGACTCGTCGCCGTAGAAGCCGATGCGCACCTCGTCCAGAAAGCGGGCGTTGATCTCGTAGATGATTTCCAGGTGGCGCGGCAGGATGCGGCGGAACAGTTCCAGCGGCCACTGTTCCAGTGCCTCGGGCAGCAGCGTGTGGTTGGTATAGGCAAATGCGTTGCGCGTGATGTGCCAGGCGTCGTGCCAGGCCAGGTCGTGGTCGTCGATCAGCAGCCGCATCAGTTCGGCGATGCCCACCGCCGGGTGCGTGTCGTTGAGCTGCACCGCGAACTTCTCGTGGAAGCGTGTGACGGGAATGCCATGCGAGGCCATCAGCCGCAGCATGTCCTGCAGCGAGCAGGCGACAAAGAAATACTGCTGTTCGAGCCGCAGCTCCTTGCCCTGCTGGGTCTCGTCGTTGGGGTAGAGCACCTTGGTCAGGTTCTCGGACGTCACTTTCTTGCTGACCGCGCCCAGGTAGTCGCCCCGGTTGAACGTGTGGAAGTCGAACGCCTCGGTGGCTTCGGCGCGCCACAGCCGCAGCGTGTTGACCGTGTTGACGCGGTAGCCCAGGATCGGCGAGTCAAACGGCACGCCCACCACGGTCTTCTCGGGCACCCAGCGCACGCGGTAGCGGCCCCGGTCGTCGGTGTAGTGCTCGGTATGGCCGCCCAGCCGGACCTGTACGGCCCATTCGGAGCGCTGGATCTCCCACGGGTTGCCGTGGCGCAGCCAGGTATCGGTGGTTTCCACCTGCTGGCCGTCGATGATGTTCTGGTGGAAGATGCCGTACTCGTAGCGGATGCCGTAGCCGAGCGCGGGAATCTCCAGCGTGGCCAGTGAATCCATGAAGCAGGCCGCCAGCCGGCCCAGGCCGCCGTTGCCCAGGCCGGGCTCTTCCTCGTGGGCCAGGATGTCGTCGAGGTCCAGGTCCAGCGCGGTCATCGCCGCGCGGACCTCGTCGAAGATGCCAAGGTTGACGAGGTTGTTGCCCAGGTGCGGGCCCATCAGGAATTCGGCCGACAGGTAGGCGACGGTGCGCGACGGCTGGTTCTGGTAGGTCTCGGCCGTGCTGATCCAGCGCTGCACGAGCCGGTCGCGCACGGTATGGGCCAGCGCCTGGTACAGGTCGTTGCCGCTGGCGTGGCCGGGCAGCTTGCCTTGCGTATAAAACACGTGATCGAGGAACGCGTGCCGGATGGTGGCGCTGGACATGGCCGTGCGCGTATCGTCGACATGTTCCTGGCCGGATGCCGGGGTGGACAGGGTGGCATCGGCAGTAGCCGGCCGCAGCCGGGATGCTTCGGTCATCACTTGACTCCTGGGCGGATCAAAGGGGGGCGAAAATCCTTCAGGCTAGATCAGGCTAGAAAAGTTTTGCGGCGGATGCACGCAGAATCACTGCTGTCAGCGCTGGTATGAAACCTGCAGCACGCAGGGGGCTTCCCATCCCTGCAACCTACCCGAGATGCGCCATGGCGACCCACATTCCGCATGACCCTGTGCGCCGGCCAGACCGCCGGCCGGACCAGAGTCCCGATCACAACAAGGAAAAAGGCGACCAGCCGGCGCGCAACCTGCCCGACAAGCATCCGCCGCCGCCCTCCGTCCGTGGGGCGGGGCGCAATCCTGGCTGACATTCCAGACGTTCCGTTGTAGTTTCTGCATGCGTGTTCGCGCGAAGGACCGGCACGTGTACGTGCGCTCGCGCCTATGATTGAAAGCCTGGCACCCTTGCGTCGGCGACGCCGGGGTGCAACCACTGCTTCCAAGAAAAGCAGCGACAGCAAGACATGAGGGAGCGTTCCCATGGATACGCACACGCGCATTGACGGCGTGCCGTTGCCGGCATGGCTCGATGCGGTCGACGACATCGCGGTCTTCGCGTTGTCGGCGGACGGGCTTGTCTCGGCGTGGTCCGACGCCGCCCGCCGCCTGCTCGGCCATGCCGCCGCCGACGTGACCGGCCACGCCATGTCCCGCTTCCACCCGCCCGAGTCCGTGGCCGCCGGCGATGCCGAGCGCCTGCTGGACGCCGCGCGCCGGCACGGCCGGGCTGAGGACAAGGGCTGGCGCGTGCGGCAGGACGGCAGCCTGCTCTACGTGAGCGCCGTGGTCGTGGCGGTGCCCGCCGCCGAGGGCGCGCCCGAGGGCTTTGCCGTGGTCTACCGCGACCTCACGGTCCAGTACGCGGCCGAGGAATACGCGCGCGGCATGGCGGCCCGCTGGCAGGACCTCGTCGATACGCTGGACGACTGCGCCATCTGCGAACTGGGCCCCGAGGGCGAGATCCGAAGCTGGAACCCCGGCGCGCAGGCGCTGTTCGGCCACACGGCGCAGGAGGCCGTGGGCCAGCCGCTGTCGCTGCTGTACTCCGAACACGACGTGCCGTCCGGCGATACGCCCGGCGCGCTGGACGGCGTGCGTGCCAGCGGCGCGTGGGCCGGCGACCAGCGGCTGCAGCGGCACGACGGCTCGCTGGTGCGCTGCCACGTGCGGCAGGTGCTGCTGCGCGATGCCGGCGGCAGCGTGTCGGGCGTGCTCTGGACCGCGCAGGACATCACCAGCGCCGCGCGGCTGGCCGACCTGGAGAGCGCCGGGCGCCGCGTGCAGTCGTTCCTGGCCATCCTGGCGCACGAACTGCGCAACCCGCTGGCGCCCATCCGCAACGCCGTCGACGTGATCCGGCTGACGCCGGGCGGCGACCAGCGCATCCGGCACTGCGCCGAGATCATCGGCCGGCAGCTCCAGCTGCTGACCCGTCTGGTGAGCGACCTGATGGACGTGGGCCGCGTCACCTCGGGCAAGCTCAAGGTGCAGCCGGTGCCGATTCCGTATCACGACGTGATGAACGCGGCCGTGGAGGCCATGCGGCCCGCGCTGGACGGCGCCAGCCAGCAGCTTGCGGTGTCGCTGCCGGCCGAGCCCGTGTTCGTCAATGGCGATGCGGCGCGGCTGGAGCAGGTGCTGTCCAACCTGCTCAGCAACGCCACCAAGTACACGCCGCGCGGCGGCACGGTGACCGTGCGCGTGCGGGCCGAAGGCGGCAACGTGATCACGACGATTGCCGACACCGGCCGCGGCATCGCGCCCGAGGCGCTGGACCGCATCTTCAACCTGTTCGCGCAGGAGGGCGACGAGTCGGCCCGCAGCGGGCTCGGCATCGGGCTGGCGCTGGCGCGGGCCGTGGTGGAGGCGCACGGCGGCGCCATCCAGGCCAGCAGCGCGGGCGAAGGGCGCGGCAGCACGTTTACGATCCTGCTGCCGCAGGTGTACATGGACGGCGCCAGTGTCACGCGCGCCAGCGCCACGCCCTGCGCGGGCCGGCGCATCCTGATCGTCGATGACAGCGCCGATTCGGCCGACAGCATGGCGGAACTGCTGACCGTGCTGGGCCATGCGGCGCAGCCGGTCTACTCGGGCCTGCAGGCCGTGGAAGCGGTGCGCGGCTTTGCGCCCGACGTGGTGCTGCTGGACCTGGAAATGCCCGACATGAGCGGCTACGACGTGCTGCGGGTGCTGCGCGAGGCCGGCACCACGTGCCGCATCTTCGCGCTGACCGGGCGCAGCTCCGCCGACGACCGGCGCCGCACCGACGCGGCCGGCTTTGACGCGCACCTCGTCAAGCCGCTGACCGTCGAGGCGCTCTGCAAGGCGCTGGCCGATCCGGCCGGGCACTGACCGCGCCACCCCCTCACGCATCCGCATCGGCGCCGTTGGCGCGGGCGTCGCCCCCCGCCGCGCCATCGCGCACGGCGGCGACGCGCCTCGCCACGTCGGCGCGCGTGAACAGGTGGCGTACGTCGGCATCGAGCCGCCGCTGCCAGTTCGGATGGCCCGCCACCGTGCCGGGCAGGTTGGGCTGCTCGGCCAGCGCCAGCAGGTCTTCCACCGGCACCAGCCGCAGCGGCGTGGGCGCGCGATGGAGCCAGGCCAGCAGGACGTCGACCGGCGGGCGGTCGGCGGGCGGCACCTCGCCCTGGGCCGCGCCGGCGTCGACCATCGCCTGCCAGAGCGCCGCGCGCTCGGCGGCGCGGCCGTCCAGCAGCCCCGCCTCGGTTTCGTCGGCGCCCAGCTGGTGCAGCCGCGCGCGCCACGCGATGTCGTTGCCGGCCCACCAGCCCGCGATGGTCGGCAGGTCGTGCGTGGTCGTGGTGGCCACGGCCAGCGCGGGCCATGCCTCGGGCGGCAGGAACGGCGCGGGGTCGGGCGTGGCAGACGCCGGCGCCTCGGTGGCCGGCGCGGCGACGTTGTCGCCGTCGGCGCCGTCTTCCTCTTCCTCCTCGCGCACGAACCAGAGCACGTCGATGCCAAGCACGCCGCGCGACTCCAGCGCGTCGTTCAGCGTCTCGGGCACCGTGCCCAGGTTCTCGCCGATGATGATCGCGCGATGGCGCCACGACTCGATCGCCACCAGCCGCAGCAGGTCGTCGAGCGGAAAGCTCAGGTACGCCCCGGCGCTGGCCGGCGCGCCGGCCGGCACGAGCCACATGCGGGCCAGCCCCAGCACGTGGTCGATGCGCAGCCCGCCCGCGTGGGCCAGGTTGGCGCGCAGCATCTCGATGAACGCGGCGTAGCCATTGCGGCGCAGCCCGCGCGGAGAAAACACGGCCACGCCCCAGTCCTGCCCCAGCGGGTTGTAGAGGTCGGGCGGCGCGCCGGCATGAAAGCCGTTCAGGATCTCGGTCTGGCGGGCCCAGGCATGGCTGCCGCCGGGATCGGTGCCCACGGCAAGGTCGGCAATCACGCCGATGGCCATGCCCGCGTCGCGCGCGCGGCGCTGCGCATCGGCCAGTCCGTCGGCGGCCAGCCACTGCAGGAATGCGTGGTAGCCGATGGCGTCCGCCCCGGTCGTCGCCATGGCCGCGGCGGCCGCGCCGTCGGGGCTTTGCAGCGTGGCGGGCCAGCGGCGCCAGTCGGCGGCGTCGCGCGCGGACGCCTCGTCGGTGGCGGCGGCCAGCCGCTCGGCCTGGATGGCCTCGAACGTCGCGTGCGCCAGCAGCGCCTTGCCGCCGCGCGCGCGGAACGCCGCGAACGCCTGCTTCTGCGCGGGTGGCAGCAGTGCGTCGTGGTGCTGCCAGAGCCATTGGAACAGCCGCAGCCGCAGCGCGGCCGTGGCGGGCCAGTCGATCTCGGTGCGGCGCTCGGCCTCGGCCAGCGCGGCGCCCATGCCCAGCGCCGCCACGGCCTGGTGGACCGCATCCTGGCCGAACACGCGCGCCGGGTCGGCGTAGAGCGGGTTGAACACGATGCGGCTCGACGGCGAGTACGGGCTGTAGCGCTCGGGCAGTGCGGCAAAGCCCGCGTGCAGCGGGTTGATCGCGATGGCATCCGCGCCGGCCTGCGCGGCGGCTTCGGCGGCCAGCGCCAGCGTGGTCAGGTCGCCCAGGCCCGTGTCGGCGCCGCGGCGCAGCCCGTAGAGCTGCACGGCGAGGCCCCAGGGCTTGCCGGTGCGGTGGGCATGGCCGTTCGCCGCCAGCGCGTCGGCCACGCCGAAGCAGCGCGGCGGCGCTACCGCCACCGTGGTTTCCACGTCGCCCAGCAGCAGCCGGTGGTAGCCCCACTGGTCGATCGGCGCGATCTCCATCGTGCCGGCGCCGGTGCGTTGCGCCACGCCCTCGACGGTCGTGCCGTCCTCCAGCTCCAGCCGATAGGGCCGCTGCGGCACCGTATGCGCCCACGGCACGGCCACGGGCCGGCCCTGGTCGGCCGTGATCAGCGGCGGCAGCGCCATCGCGCCGTCATCGGCAGCCAGCCGCGCCAGCGACGCCTCGCACTCGCCCTGCGTGCCGCAGGGCAGCTCCAGCGCGGTCAGTACCGTGTGCAGCGCGTCGGGGGACAGCTGCTGCGGGTTGTTCCAGGCGTCGCGCCAGCGTACCTGCAGGCCGGCCCGTTCGGCCAGGCGCCATAGCGATTCATGCTCGCTCATCGTGGGATGTCCTCTTCCTTGGGCACGGCGGCCGTCAGAAGGGCCAGGCCGCGTGCGGGCACCCGGTAGGCGGGGCGGCCCTCGTCATCGAGCGACACGGGTTCGTCCTCCAAATCGGGTGCGGTACTGTCGAACAGCAGGTGCCAGTCCTCGCCGGGCACGGGCATGCGGAACACCACGTCCTCGCCGCTGGCGTTCAGGCACAGCAGGATGGCCTCCACCTCGTCCTCGGGGCTGTGCATGGCGCGCCGCAGCGCCAGCGTGCGGTCCTCGGGGTTGGCCCACTGCTCGCTGCTCAGCTCGTTGCCGTCGGGGCCGAACCACGCAATGTCGGGCAGCCCCGGCGCCGGCTGCGAGCGGCCGTGGACGAAGCGGTTCTCGCGCAGCACGGGCAGGCGGCGGCGCAGCGCCAGCAGGCGGCTGACCACGCGGCGCATCGGCGCGTTCGACGGGTGCGCCGCATCGTCCCAGTTGAGCCACGACAGCTCGTTGTCCTGGCAGTAGGCGTTGTTGTTGCCCTGCTGGCCGCGGCCCCATTCGTCGCCGGCGGTCAGCATCGGCGTGCCCTGCGACAGCAGCAGCGTGGCCATCATTGCGCGCGCCACGCGGCCGCGGGTCTCCAGGATGGCGTCGTCGTCGGTCGGGCCTTCCACGGCGCCGTCCGGGCTCCAGTTGGCGCTGGCGTTGTCGTCGTTGCCGTCGCGGTTGTCCTCGTGGTTGGCCTCGTTGTGCTTGTGCGCGTAGCTGACCACGTCGGCCAGCGTGAAGCCGTCGTGCGCCGTGACGAAGTTGACGCTGGCCCACGGCTTGCGGTGGCGGCGGTCGAACAGGTCGGCCGATCCGGTCAGCCGGGCCGCCAGTTCGCCGCGCTGGCCCGCGTCGCCGCGCCAGAAGCGGCGCACGTTGTCGCGGAACTTGTCGTTCCACTCGGCAAAGCCGGGCGGATGGTTGCCCACCTGGTAGCCGCCGGGGCCCAGGTCCCACGGCTCCGAGATCAGCTTCACGCGCGACAGCACCGGGTCCTGCAGGATCGCGTCGAAGAAGCCCGATCCGGGGTCGAAGCCGTTGCTCTCGCGGCCCAGCGTGCTGCCCAGGTCGAAGCGGAAGCCGTCGACGTGGAAGGTCTGCACCCAGTAGCGCAGCGAGTCCATCACCATCTGCAGCACGCGCGGGTGCGACAGGTTTAGCGTGTTGCCGCAGCCCGTGTCGTTGATGTAGTGGCGCTCGTCGCCGGGGATCAGCCGGTAGTAGCTGGCGTTGTCCAGCCCGCGCCACGACACCGTGGGCCCCAGTTCATTGCCTTCGCAGGTGTGGTTGTAGACCACGTCCAGCAGCACCTCGATGCCGGCCGCGTGCAGGCGGCGGACGGCGATCTTGACCTCGTGGTGCTGGCGCCCGGACAGGTACAGCGGCTCCGGCGCGAAGAACGACAGCGTGTTGTAGCCCCAGTAGTTGCGCAGGCCGCGCTCGATCAGGAAGCGGTCCTGCAGGAAGGCGTGGATCGGCAGCAACTCGATCGATGTCACGCCAAGCTGCAGCAGGTGCTCGATGAAGCGCGGGTCTGCCAGTGCGGCGAACGTGCCGCGATACTGCGGCAGCAGGTCCTCGCGCAGCATCGACGCGCCGCGCACGTGCACCTCGTAGATCGAGGTCGTCGGCCACGGCACGCAGGGCGGGCGGTCGTCGCCCCAGTTGAAGCTCTCGTCGATCACCACGGCCTTGGGCATGGTCGGCGCGCTGTCGCGCCGGTCGGGCGTCAGGTCGGCGCGCGGACTGTTGAGCCGGTAGCCGAACAACGCGTCTGACCAGCGTACCGGCCCGCTCAGCGCGCGGGCGTACGGGTCCAGCAGCAGCTTGTACGGGTTGAAGCGGTGGCCGCGCGTGGGATCGTACGGGCCGAACGCACGCAGCCCGTACTGCAGGCCGGGCTGCGCGTGGGGCAGGTAGCCGTGCCAGATCTCGTCGGTGCATTCGGGCAGCGGCAGGCGCTGCACCTCCTTGCGGCCGTTGGCGGAAAACAGGCACAGGTCGACGCGGCTGGCGTTCGCGGAGAACACCGCGAAGTTGACACCGAGCCCGTCCCAGTGCGCGCCGAGCGGATAGGGCTTGCCCGGCAGCAGGCGGTCGACGGTAGTGCTGGCCATGCGTGTTGCTCCTCCGTTTCTTCTGGTTCTTCTGTGTGGCCCGGCCGGGCCGCCCGCCCGCTACGCCGCCCTGGCGTCAACCGTTTGCTCCCGGTGCGTAGCGCAGGACCAGCGCGGCCAGCGGCGGCAGCAGCAGCGACACCGAGGCCGGCTGCCCGTGCGACGGTGTGTCCTCGGCGCGCACCTGGCCGCCGTTGCCGAGGTTGCTGCCGCCATAGATCTCGGCGTCGGTGTTCAGGCATTCCTCCCAGGTGCCCGCGAACGGCACGCCCAGCCGGTAGGCGTGGCGCGGCACCGGCGTCATGTTGACGACGACGAGTACCACTTCCTCGCTGTTGGGGGCGGCGCGGCGCAGGTAGGCGAACACGCTGTTCTGCTGGTCGTCGCCGACGATCCACTGGAAGCCTTCGGGCCGGTGGTCCATCGCATGCAGCGCGGGCAGGTCGCGGTACAGGCGGTTCAGGTCGCGCACCAGCGAATGGACGCCCCGGTGGGCCGGCTGGTCCAGCAGCGCCCAGTCCAGCTCGTCGTCGTGGTTCCACTCGCGCCACTGCGCGAACTCGCCGCCCATGAACAGCAGCTTCTTGCCCGGATGCGTCCACATGAAGCCGTAGTACGCGCGCAGGTTGGCAAAGCGCTGCCAGTCGTCGCCCGGCGCCTTGCCGATCATCGAGCCCTTGCCGTGTACCACCTCGTCGTGGGACAGCGGCAGCACGAACGCCTCGGACCACGCGTAGACCATGCCGAACGTCATGTCGCCGTGGTGCCACGGGCGGTGCACCGGCTCGTGGGACAGGTAGCGCAGCGTGTCGTGCATCCAGCCCATGTTCCACTTGAAGCTGAAGCCCAGGCCGCCCGATTCCACGCTGGCCGTGACGCCGGGCCACGCGGTGGATTCCTCGGCGATGGTCAGCGCGCCGGGGCAGCGCTCGTGCACCACGGTGTTCATCTCGCGCAGGAAGGCCACGGACTCCAGGTTCTCGCGCCCGCCAAAGCGGTTCGGCACCCACTGGCCCGGCTCGCGGCTGTAGTCGCGGTAGAGCATCGACGCCACGGCGTCCACGCGCAGCGCGTCGGCGTGGTAGTGCTCCAGCCAGTGCACCGCGTTGGCCAGCAGGAAGCCGCGCACCTCGTTGCGGCCCAGGTTGTAGATCAGCGTGTTCCAGTCCTGGTGATAGCCCTCGCGCGGGTCCTGGTGCTCGTAGAGCGCCGTGCCGTCGAACATCGCCAGCCCGTGCGGGTCGGTCGGAAAGTGCGCGGGCACCCAGTCCAGGATCACGCCGATGCCGGCCTGGTGGCAGCGGTCGACGAATGCGGCAAAGCGCTCGGGCGACCCCAGCCGCGCGGTGGGCGCGAACAGCGACAGCGGCTGGTAGCCCCACGACCCCCCGAACGGGTGCTCGGTGATCGGCAGCAGCTCGATATGGGTGAAGCCCAGGTCGCGCACGTACGGCACCAGCCGTTCGGCCAGGATGTCCCAGCCCCGGCCGCTGTCGTTGGCGGCGCGCTGCCACGACGTCACGTGCAGCTCGTACACCGACATCGGCGCGCTGTACGGGTCGGTTTTGGCGCGTTGTTCCATCCAGGCCGCGTCGTTCCACTGGAACGGCGGGGCGGCCTGGCCGGCGCACGCCACCACCGATGCGGTGGCCGGCGGCAGTTCGGTGGCCTGCGCCACCGGGTCGGCCTTGTCGGGCAGTTCCTCGCCGTGCGGGCCGGTCATGTCGTACTTGTACCGGCTGCCCGGCGCCACGCCCATGCCTTGCGGAATGAACAGTTCCCAGACGCCGGAGCCGTGGCGCAGCCGCATCGGGTGCCGTGACGCGTTCCAGCCGTTGAAGTCGCCAATCACGGACACGCGCTTGGCGTTGGGCGCCCAGACGGCAAAGCGCACGCCGGGTTCGCCCTCGATGGTCAGGCACTGGGCGCCCAGGCACTTGCCCAGTTCCAGGTGCCGGCCCTCGTTGAACAGGTGCAGGTCCAGCTCGCCCAGCAGCAGGCCGAACGCGTAGGGGTCGGCGCTGATCTGCTCGCTGCCGTCGGGCCAGCGGATCCGCAGGCGATAGTCGGCCGCCGATAGCTGGCCGCTTGCCGCGTCGGGCAGGCGGCCCGCGAACACGCCGTCGGCATGCAGCCGGGTCATGTCGGACACGAATTCGCCGTCGCGCGTGGCCAGCTGCATGGCGGCGGCGCCGGGCACGATCGCGCGGACCACCACGCCATGTTCGTCGCGGTGCGGCCCCAGCACGCCGAACGGGTCCGCCAGGCGGGCCTCCCGCAGCGCGTCGATGACCGGGCCGGGCAGCGTGGGGGCCGGTGCGGCGAGCGTGGCGGCATCATTGCTTGCCATCTTCAATCTCCAGTCAGCTTGCGCACGAGCCGGGCCAGGCCGCTGGTGGGCAGGTCGATCCACGCCACGCGGTTGGCGGCCTCGTAGCCCACCTCGTACGCGGCGCGTTCCAGCAGGAACAGGTCCAGCAGCGGCTGTAGCTGTTCGGGCGTGGCCCACGGCTGGGCCGCGGACGCCATCGACTGCTGGTAGCAGTTCAGGAATGCCTCGCCCGCCGTGGTGCGGAAGCGGTCGAGCAGCGCGGCGCGGCGGTCGGCCTGCGCGGGCGGCAGTTGCGCGTGGGTCCGCTCCTGGCGGTCGGTGCCGACGGTGGCGGCGGCGTAGTCGATCGAGCGCAGCAGCCCGGCCACGTCGCGCAGCGGCGACGTCTTGCGGCGCCGGAACGCCAGCGGCTGGCGCGGCTCGCCCTCGAAGTCGACCAGATAGGTGTCGTTCTGCGCAATCAGCACCTGGCCCAGGTGGAAGTCGCCGTGGATGCGCGTCTGCAGGCTGCCCGGCGCCGCGGCGGCCAGACGCGCCACCAGCTTCGGCAGCTTGTCGCGGGCGGCCAGCAGCGTCTCGATGTCGCGCGCGAAGTCGCCCGATGCGGTCTCGCGGCGCGCTTCGAGCAGGCCCACGGCCTCGTCCAGCGACTTCATCGCTTCCTCGGCCCAGTCGCTGGCCTGCGCGTCGGTGGCGGCCACCGGCGTGAAGGCTTCCTCGTCGGTCTCGCGCGCCAGCACGGCGTGCAACTCGGCCAGGCGCCGGCCCAGCGTGCCGACCATCGTCGCGTAGCCGGTCAGCGCCTCGCCGAACTCGTCGTCGCCGTCGGTCAGCGGCAGTGCGTCGTCGATGGAGCGGCTCAGGTAGTCCAGCGTCCAGTCCCAGCCGTCGCCCTGGTTCAGGATGTAGCCCTGCAGCAGCATCAGCGTGTGTGGCGTGCCGTCGGCGCCGGTGCGCACCACCTCGCCCAGCAGCGCGGCGGAATGCCGGTAGCCGTTGCTGGTCAGGTAGCGCGTCATCTCGGCCTCGGGGTGAATGCCGCCGGCCACCTTGCGCACCAGCTTCAGCACGCCCGTGTTGCCGTAGGCCAGCGAGCTGTTCGACTGCTCGGCCGACATCCACTGCACCGGTTCGGATTCCAGCGGCGCGTCGGCCAGCCCCGGTTCGGGCAGGAAGTGGATGGTGCCGTGCGACACGTCGGCCGACGTGCGGTCGCGCATGGCCTGCACCACGGCGCGGGCATAGGCTTCGACCACGAAGCCATCGGTCGCCACGCCCACGCGCGGGCCGCGCCGCACGCGCGCCATCGACAGGCCGTGCACGAGTTGCGGCATGCCCTCGGTGTTCTCGCGGTCCCACAGCAGCGCCACCGGGAGCTGGTAGCACTCGGTGCGGCCCGGCAGCTGGACCTCCACCTCGCAGTGCCAGACTTCCTCGGTGTTGCCGATCTTGGCCAGCGGCCAGGCGTAGGCCACGTTCACGCGCTCGATGCGCTCGCCCTTCGAGGCGAACCAGCGGCGGCGCGCCAGGTAGTTGGGCAGTACCTCGGTGGTCAGCGCGCGCCGGGCCGACTCGGTGAGTTCGGAGCGGCCCCCGACGTTCTGCAGTACCAGCGTGACTTGATCCACCATCTGTTCCGGGGCGTTGACGTGCCACGACGGCGGCTGCGCGTCCTCGCTGAGCACAAACCAGTAGAAGCCATACGGCGGCAGCGTCAGCAGATAGGTGAGCTGGCCGATGGCGGGGAAGGGCGTGGCGCCCAGCATTTCCACGGGCACGCGGCCGTTGAACTGGGACAGGTCCAGCTCCACGGCCTGCGGCGCGCGCGACAGGTTGGCCACGCACAGGATGTGCTCGTTCTCGTACTCGCGCAGGTACGCCAGGATCTTGCGGTTGCCCGGGAACAGGAACCGCAGCGTGCCGCGCCCGAACGCGCGGTGCTGGCGGCGCAGCGCCAGCATGCGGCGCATCCAGTTCAGTTGCGAGTGGGGGTCGCGCGTCTGCGCTTCGACGTTGACGGCCTCGTAGCCGTACAGCGGGCCCTGCAGCGGCGGCAGCACCAGCCGCTCGGGGTCGGCCGACGAGAAGCCGCCGTTGCGGTCGGGCGACCACTGCATCGGCGTACGCACGCCGTCGCGGTCGCCCAGGTGGATGTTGTCGCCCATGCCGATCTCGTCGCCGTAGTAGATCACGGGCGTGCCCGGCATCGAGAACAGCAGGCTGTTCATCAGCTCGATGCGGCGGCGGTCGCGCTCCATCAGCGTGGCCAGCCGGCGGCGGATGCCAAGGTTGATGCGTGCTCGGCGGTCAGAGGCGTAGACCTCCCACAGGTAGTCGCGCTCGCTGCTGGTGACCATTTCCAGCGTCAGTTCGTCATGGTTGCGCAGGAAGATGGCCCACTGGCAGTTCGGCGGCACCTCCGGCGTCTGCCGCATGATGTCGGTGATCGGAAAACGGTCCTCGCGCGCGATGGCCATGTACATGCGCGGCATCAGCGGGAAGTGGAACGCCATGTGGCATTCGTCGCCCGCGATGCCGCCGTCCGGGCTGGCCGCGCCCGTGGTGTCGGCCGTGCCGCCGCCGCTGGCGCCGCCAAAGTACTGCTGGGCGTCCTCGGGCCACATGTTGGCCTCGGCCAGCAGCATCCGGCCCGGGTAGCGCTCGTCCAGGTGGCGGCGGATCTTGCGGATCACCTCGTGGGTCTCGGGCAGGTTCTCGTTGCTGGTGCCCTCGCGCTCCACCAGGTACGGCACGGCGTCCAGCCGCAGGCCGTCGATGCCGATGTCCAGCCAGAACCGCATGACGGACAGCACCTCGTTGAGCACCTGCGGGTTGTCGAAGTTCAGGTCCGGCTGGTGCGAGTAGAAGCGGTGCCAGAAGTAGGCGCCGGCCTCGGCGTCCCAGCTCCAGTTCGACTTCTCGGTGTCGCAGAAGATGATCCGCGTGCCGGCGTACTTCTGGTCGTTGTCGGACCAGACGTAGTAGTTGCGCGCGGCCGAGCCGGGCTTGGCGCGCCGGGCGCGCTGGAACCACGGATGCTGGTCCGACGTGTGGTTGATGACCAGCTCGGTGATCACGCGCAGCCCGCGCGCGTGCGCGGCGGCCACGAAGCGCTTGGCCTCGGCCAGCGTGCCGTAGTCGGGGTGCACGTTGCGGTAGTCGGCGATGTCGTAGCCGTCGTCGCGGCGCGGCGACGGGTAGAACGGCAGCAGCCAGATCGTGTCGACGCCCAGGTTCACCAGGTAGTCGAGCTTGGCCAGCAGGCCGGCAAAGTCGCCGACGCCATCGCCATTGGCGTCGTAGAAGGACTTGATGTGCAGCTGGTAGATGACCGCGTCCTTGTACCAGAGGGGGTCCGCAGTCAACAGGGCGGCGTTGGCGCGCTCCGAGAGTCGCTTCATGCCGGGTCTCCAGGTTGTTGTTGTGGCCTGACGTGCCAGAGCGAGAACGGCAACTCATGGGGGTTCAGGCGGATGCGCTGGCGTTTGCCATGCCAGGTGAAGCGCCGGCCGAACATCTGGTCCTCGGCCTCCAGCGCCGCGTGGTCCGGCAGGCCCCACTCCCAGAGCGGCAGCTCGATCTCGGACTCGCGCGCGTTGCGCGGGTCCAGGCTGATGGCCGCCAGCAGCACGTCGTCGCCGAACGCGCCCGCGTGTTCGGCCCCGGTGGGCACGAAGCGCGCGAAGTAGAGCACCGCGTCGTCGCTGGCGTGGTAGAAGCGCAGCCCCAGGTGGTTCTGCAGCGCCGGGTGGTTGGCGCGGATCTGGTTCAGGCGCGAGATCTCGGCCACGATGTTGCCGGGCTGGTTCCAGTCGCGCACGCGCAGTTCGTACTTCTCGGAATCCAGGTATTCCTCGCGCTCCACGCCGTTCAGGATCAGCGGCGCGCTTTCGCAGACCTCGAAGCCGTTGTACATGCCCCAGAGCCCCGAGAGCAGCGTTGCCAGCGCGGCGCGGATCAGGAACGCCGGGCGCCCGCCGTCGTGCAGGAAGAACGGGTTGATGTCGGGCGTGTTGACGAAGAAGTGCGGGCGGTAGAACTCGCGCAGCGGGCTCTGCGTCAGCTCGGTCATGTACTCGATCAGCTCGGCCTTGGTGTTGCGCCACGTGAAGTACGTGTACGACTGCGAGAAGCCCAGCTTGGCCAGCCGCGCCATCATCTTGGGCCGCGTGAACGCCTCGGCCAGGAACAGCGTGTCCGGGTGCTTGGCGCGCACGTCCGCGATCATCCATTCCCAGAACGGCAGCGGCTTGGTGTGCGGGTTGTCCACGCGGAAGATGCGCACGCCCTGGTCGGCCCAGAACATCACCACGTCGCGCAGCGCCTGCCAGAGCTGCTGCCCGGCCGGCGGCTGGGCGTAGAAATCGACGTTGACGATGTCCTCGTACTTCTTGGGCGGATTCTCGGCGTAGCGCAGCGAGCCGTCGGGCCGGTGCGAGAACCATTCGGGATGCTCGCGCAGCCACGGATGGTCGGGCGAGCACTGGATGGCGAAGTCGAGCGCCAGTTCGATGCCCATGTCGGCGGCGGCCTTGCGCAGGCGCTGGAAGTCCTCCATCGTGCCCAGCTGCGGGTGGATGGCGTCGTGCCCGCCCTCGGCGCTGCCGATGGCGTAGGGGCTGCCCACGTCGCCCGGCTCGGCCTTCAGGCTGTTGTTCTTGCCCTTGCGGTGCGCCTGCCCGATCGGGTGGATCGGCGGAAAGTAGAGCACGTCGAAGCCCATCGCGCGGATGGCCGGCAGGCGCCGGATCACGTCGTCGAACGTGCCGTGGCGGTTCACGTCGCCGCTTTCCGAGCGCGGGAACAGTTCATACCAACTGGCAAAGCGGCCAGCCAGCCGGTCGGCCTCGACCGGCATCGGCGTGGGGTAGCGGCTGGCGAACGGGCGGCCCGACGGCCTGGCCATCGCCGCGCGCATGGCGGCCTCGGTGCGCGGCGACAGCAGGATTTCCAGCCGCAGCGCGTCGTCGCCGGCGGCGGCCGCCAGGTCGGCCAGGATGGCGCTTGCATCTTCAATCGACTGGCCGTCGGGCGTGCCGAGCGTATCGGCCACCAGCCGGGCGCCTTCCTCGATCTCCAGCGCGATGTTCACGCCGGCCTTGCGTTTCTTGCCGACCTCGTCGAGCCAGCTTGCGAACGTGTCGCGCCACGCCTCTACCGTGAATTCATGGCGGCCCAGCGTGGCGATGGGAAAGCTGCCGCGCCAGCGGTCGTTGACGGTGTGGACCATCGGCGACGCATGCCATTCCTGCTCGCCCGGGCCGCGCCACAGCACCGCGGCGGCCAGCTTGTCGTGCCCGTCCATCCAGATGTCGGCGCAGACCTCCACGCGCTCGCCCACGGTGCGCCGCACGGCAAAGCGGCCGTGGTCGGTGGTGGGCGACAGGTTCTCGATGGCCACGCGCGGCGCCTCCATGGCCACGGCCAGCGCGCGGTCGGCGGCCTTGGCGGCGCTGTCGCCCCGCCTGGGCTTGGCCACCGGGACGGCCGGGCTCGGGATCGCCTCGAACAGCCGGATATCGGCCGGCGGCAGCGTGATGGTGCTGCATGGGTCCAGCTTCTGGCCGTTTTCGAGCGTGCCGCCCGGGCCGCCGTCGACGGGCGCCAGCGTGGCGGCCGGTTGCGGCAGCGCGCTCAACACGCGGTCCACGCCGAACGAGGCCGGCTCCATCGGGCAAGGATTCAGCACCACGGTCAGCGCTGGCTCGCCGGCCGCGCCGTTGGCCAGGTGGCGGGGCACGCGCGCCAGCACCGTCAGCGGCGCATCGGGGCCGCTGACCTGCCGCACGGCTACGGCCGGGGCGTCGTCGCGCGCGGCCAGCCACGCGTTGGCCTGCATCAGTTCGTGGGTCAGGTCGTACGGGGCGTCGATGATGTCGTCGGGATGGCCATCGGCCTGCGACGCGGGCGCCGTGTCGATCGCTGCGCCGTCGGCATGGGCGCCGGTCTCGTAGCCGGCCGGTACCAGCCAGCCATCGCCGATGGCGGCGGCCGTCCACAGCGCACGGCGCGCGGCCAGCACGTCCACGCCATTGGGCGCCAGCGCCGGGGTGGCCAGCACGCGGCCAAAGCGGCGCAGGCGGGCGATTTCCTCGGTCAGCCACGCGCTGCGGTAGTCCCACCATGGCAGCGACGAGAACGCCCCGTCGAACGGCGCGGCGGACAGGTCGTCGATCTGCTGCGGGGTGGTGCCGGGCGTCCAGGCCAGGAATACCGGGCTGGCGGCGCCGGACTGGCGGCGCAGCGTCTCGATCAGTTCGGCCCAGTGGCGCCCGGCCACGCGCGACGGGGCACGGCAGCAGAAGCCGGCCACGCCGGCATCCACCACGTCCCGCAACTGCGCCGTCCACCACGCCAGCAACTGGCTGGCCGTGGCGTCGTCGAACCAGCGCACGCGCACGCCGGGCAGGTGGCTGTCGCTGGCGTCGGGGCTGCCGGCCGGGCGGGCGTGGTCGACCCAGCCGTCGTGCATGCCCGCCGCGTCATGCGGAAAGCGGTCCAGCGACAGGTCGACGAGCGGCGCCAGTCCATGCTGCCGGCAGGCTGCGAATGCCGCCTGAAGCACGTCCGGGCGGGTGTGGGGTGCCGACCATCCGGCCAGCAGGATATGGTCGAAGCCAAGTTTCGCGGCGCGGCCCAGTTGCTCGGGGTCCAGCGCTTTCGCGTTCTTCAGGTTGAGTTGGCAAATGCGCACGTCACACGTCCTCTGGCCGTGGGGCGCCCGTGGGCAGGTTGGGCGCGCGTCATGTCAATTCCGTCCGGACATGCAGAGGCCGTGCCAGATTCGCCGCTTTGGCGGCCATTTCCGGCAGAGTGCGGTGCAGCAAGGAATCGCGCCGGACGGGCGGTTGGGGCGGCGGGCGGCGCTGGGCCGCCGGATGTAAAAAGTGCACGCCCGGGGTGGCGATGGAGTAGGAATGCCCGCTGGCGTTGGGCCGCACTGGTGCACGCGGACAGCCACCGGCGGTGTGATCCAGCGGATACGCGGATGGCGCGGCGGTCAGCTGGAACGGTAGACGTCCAGGCGGTTGTAGAGCGTCTTCAGGCTGATGCCCAGCGCCTTGGCGGCCTGGCGCTTGTCGCCGTCGAACTTGGCCAGCGTGGCCAGGATGATCTCGCGCTGGGTGTCGGCCAGCGTGGTGCCCACGCGCACGCTGACCACGCCATCCACGGTGGTGGGGCGCGGCGGCTGGCTGGCGAGGCCGGGGTTGCCGATCTCGACCTGGCGGTCGGCCAGGATGTAGGCGCGGTAGATCGTGTTCTTCAGCTCGCGGACGTTGCCGGGCCAGTCGTAGCGCACCAGCCGTTCGAGGGAGCCGGGCGAGAACGTCTTCTCGGTCTGCTCCATCGTGTTGAATTCGTCCAGGAAGTGCCGGGCCAGCGGGATGATGTCCTCGGTCCGCTCGCGCAGCGGCGGGATATGCAGCGGAAAGACGGCCAAGCGGTACAGCAGGTCCTCGCGCAACTGGCCGTCGCGCACGGCATCCATCGGGTCGCGGTTGGTGGCGGCCAGGATGCGCACGTCGCTGACCAGCGGGGCGTCGCCGCCCACGCGGTGGAACGAGCGGCTTTCCAGCACGCGCAGCAGCTTGATCTGCATCTCCACCGGCATTTCGGTGACTTCGTCCAGGAACAGCGTGCCGCCCTGGGCCTGCTCGAAGTAGCCGGCCTTCTGCTCCAGCGCGCCCGTGAAGCCGCCTTTCTCGTGGCCGAACAGTTCGGATTCGATCAGCGTGGGCGCGATGGCGCCGCAGTTCACGGCCACGAACGGGCCGCTCCGGCGCGTGCTGCGCTCGTGCACGGCGCGCGCCACCACTTCCTTGCCGCTGCCGCTTTCGCCCACGGCGAGCATGGTGACGTCGGTGGCGGCCACGCGATTCAGCTGACCGATCAGCCGTTGCATGGCGGGGGAGGTGCTTTCCCAGAGCAGCGAGACCTGCGCGGGTGCGGCGCGGCGTCCCGATGCGCGAGGCGGGGCGGCGGGGCGGCCGGAAGGTAGCGTGGCAGTGGTCGACACGGGCGTGAAGGGGGCCTTCTGCCCGGCCGGCCCGCGCGGTGGCGGACGGGTTCGGGGGCGCAGGCACGTCGCAATGGTGGAAGATGCCTATCATGCTATCTGTTCAGGCGGCGGGTGGCTACCGCCTGAAACGCTGTCGCGGCAAGGTCCCACAGGCGTGTCAGACGGACACTGGCATAACGGCGCAGCCACTGTCGCTACACTTCAGGCTATCCTCAGGCGCGTGCCGTCCCGTACGCGCCGTGATCCCATTAGCCACGCCCCGCGGGCCATGACAAACAGACGCCGGTCATACGACGCTTCCACGTTCTCCTATGCCACATATCCTGATCGTTGACGACGACGAGAACGCCTGCGCGGCGCTGGCGGAAATCGTCGCGATCGAAGGCTTTTCCTCCGCCACCGCCGGCACCCTGCGCGAGGCGCGGCTGCAGATCGGCTGGCGCATGCCGGACGCCATCCTGGCCGACCTGCGCCTGCCCGACGGCAACGGCATGGAGCTGTTCGACGAGGTGGGCTCCGCCGGTGTCGAAGTCATCCTGACCACCGGCTACGCCAGCGTGGAATCGGCCGTCGAGGCGCTGCGCCTGGGCGCCACCGACTACCTGGTCAAGCCGATCAACGTGACGCGGCTGCAGACCGTGCTCAAGCGGATTGCCACGACCAGCGAGCTGCGCGCCGAGGTGCATTCGCTGCGCGGCGAGCTGCGCCGCTACGGCCGCTTTGGCCGCCTGCTGGGCAGCTCCGAGGCCATGCAGTCGGTCTACGACCAGTTGAGCAAGGTAGGCCCGACCGAGGCCACCGTGCTGCTGATCGGCGAGAGCGGCACCGGCAAGGAACTGGCTGCGCAGACCGTGCACGAGTTGTCGCAGCGGCGCCGCCAGCCGTTCCTGGCCGTGAACTGCGGCGCCATTTCGCCGACGCTGATCGAGACCGAGATGTTCGGCCACGAGCGCGGCAGCTTCACGGGCGCCGACCGCCAGCACAAGGGTTACTTCGAACGCGCCGACGGCGGCACGCTGTTCCTGGACGAAATCACCGAGATGCCGCTGGAGCTGCAGGTCAAGCTGCTGCGGGTGCTGGAAACCGGCTCGTTCATGCGCGTGGGGACCAACCGCGAGACCCACGCCGATGTGCGCGTGCTGGCCGCCACGAACCGGAATCCGGAAGAAGCGGTGGCCGACGGCAAGCTGCGCGCCGACCTGTACCACCGGCTCAACGTGTTCCCGATCGAGCTGCCGCCGCTGCGCGCGCGCGGCGACGACGTGGTGCAGATCGCCAACACGATGCTGGAGCAGCTCAACGCGGAGCAGGGCACGCAGCGCCGGTTCTCGTCGGCGGTGCTGGAAAGCCTGCGCATGCATTCGTGGCCGGGCAACGTCCGCGAGCTGCGCAACTTCGTGCAGCGCGCCTACATCATGGCCGACCAGGACGTGATCACCGAGGTCCAGATCCCGCTGCAGGTGGCCGCGGCGCCCAGCGCCGGCACCGCGGTGGTGTCCGTGCCGGTGGGCATGTCGCTGGCCGAGGCCGACCGCCAGCTGATCTTCGCCACGCTGGAGCAGTGCGCCGGCGTGAAGAAGCACGCGGCTGAAATTCTGGGCATCAGTTTGAAGACTTTGTACAACCGTCTGGAGGACTACGCCGCGAAAGGCGAACTGCCGGAGTGGCTGAGGGCTTCTCGCAGCAGCGATGCCGCGCCGCCCGCCGCATGATGGCGGCGGCAAAAAGCGGCGGCGGGGGCATGCGGCGGTGCGCCGGACACGGGCTGACCGTGCCAGCGCACGGTTCTTGCGTGCCGGAGCCCGTGGAGGTTCCTGATTCGATAGCCTTACCGACGGTTGACCATGACTGACGCTCCGCGTATCCCCCCTTCCGCCGTGCCCGCCGACAGTGGCGGCGCAACCGGGCAGGCGCCCGCCGCGGTGCGCAGCATTGGCGAGGTATCCGCGCTGATCGAGCAGGCATCGCATGACCTGCGGTCGTCCCTGAATGCCATCCAGAGCTGGAGCTATGTGCTGGACCGTTCCATCGACACGCTGGCCGCCCCGGCGCAGCGCGCGCTGGACGGCATGCGGTCCGGCATGCAGCAGCAGCTGGCGCTGATCGAGGAAATGGAAGAAGGCGTGCGGCTGCTGGCCGACGAGCGCGCGCCGACCTGGGAAGACACCGACCTGCGCATGCTGGCCGCGCTGGCCATCGAGGACAAGCGGCCCGCGGCTGAGGCGCGTGGCGTCATCCTGTCGCCGCTGGAATGCCACGACGACCACGGGCTCGGGTTTGCCGTGCCCGGCGATTCCCTGCGGGCCGGGCCGCTGCTGCGGCATCTGCTGGTGCACTGCCTGTGGCGCGCGCCGGCGGGCGGTTCCGTGCGCGTGCACCTGAGCGCGGAGCCGGACTTCGTCAAGTTCCGCGTGACCGAAAGCCCGCCCGTGGACCGCTCGCGCGGCGCCAGCCGGCTGTCGGCGCTGAGCGAGTTCTTCGACCGCCGGCCGCCCGACAACGGCGGCCATTCGCCGCGCCAGAGCACGGCGCTGCTGCTGACCCGCCGCATGGTCGAGCTGCAGGGCGCGGTGCTGACCGCCGAGAACCAGGATTGCGACAGCGACAACGTCACGGTCTGCATTGCGGTGCGCTTTCCGCGCGCCATCAGCGCCCGCCCAACCTGAGCACTTTTTACCGCTTGGCGCACAATCTGCAGCGCCAGGCCGGGCATCTTCCCCCCTGATCCCTGTGCTGGCGCGCCGTGGCGCGCACGTTGGCGCTGGCCCGCCGTTTGCATCGTTGTTCGACGCAGCCCCGCAGACAGGGCGCGGACGTCATTCGAACAGGAGAGATGCCATGGCACAAGCCAAAGCCTCGAAGGAATCCCAGAAGCCTTCCGCCAAGCCGTCCACCGCGTCGGCCGACCAGGCTAGCAAGGGCAAGGCCGACAAGGCCAAGAAAACCTACCAGGAAGCCGTTGACGAGTCACTGGACATGACCTTCCCGGCCAGCGACCCGATCTCGCCCAGCGCGGCAGCCCATGCCGAGCGCCAGACCGCCACCAAGCGCGACGACGTGGACTGGACCCTGAAGAAGGGCAGCGAGCACCAGCCGGCCGGCGAGAAGGCCGCGGCACATCGGCCCGGCGCCACCGACAAGGGCGGCGACAAGAAAAAGCGCTGATTCGAAAAGCGCTGATCCCGCCGCAGCCGGCGGCGACTTTTCCGCGCGACGGGTCGCGAAGTGTGCGCCCCGAGACCATTGCACTGCAACATGCCTTGAACGGAGCCTCAGGATGTCTACGATCATCGCAGGACGATTCGAAACGTTCGACCGGGCCGAGACCACCGCATCGCGATTGATGGCCCAGGGTGTCAGGCAGGACGATCTGACCATGTTCTACGTGAACCCGCCGGGACAGCACGGCACCTATCCGATTGGCGGCGACGAAGCCGTGGACCCGGCCGCGCGCAAGGCCGGGCCGGGCGCCGGGCGCGGCATCGTGATCGGCGCGGCCATCGGTTTTGCCATCGGCATCTGCCTGGTGGCGGCGGCGCGCGCGTGGTTTGCCACGGCCGCCCCGCAGCCATGGGTGCTGGTGCTGGTGATGGCGTTTGCCACGGGGCTGGGCGCCTACGCCGGGTCCCTGATGGGTGCGCTGGCCAAGACCGATGCACGCAGCGGCCCGGTGCGGCATGCGGGCGTGCTGCTGGCGGCGCACGTGAGCGCGGACAACACGTCGCTGGTGGCCAACGAACTGCGCCGCAACGGGGCGCAGGACGTGGAGCGCGCGGAAGGCCAGTGGCGCGACGGCCGCTGGGAAGACTTCGACCCCCTGCGGCCGCCCGTTCCGGCTGGCCGCTGAGTTTTTCATCCACCAGGAGGAATTTGCACATGAAGCCCTTGGACCCCCAGGTACCGCCGGCCGACACGCCGCCGCGCGGTGCCGCGATCATCGGTGACGTCGACCAGACCGGCGCGGGCTGCGGCCCGTTCGTGATGGCGTCCGACACGCTGGAAGGCAACAAGGTGGTAGACCCGTCCGGCGAGGAAATCGGCACCATCGACCACATCATGCTCGACGTGCTGGGCGGCCGGATTGCCTATGCCGTGCTGGCCATGGGCGGCTTCCTTGGCATCGGCGAAAAGCTTCACGCGCTGCCGTGGTCCGCGCTGACGCTGGACACGCGCCGCAAATGCTTCGTGCTGGGCGTGGAGAAGGACCGCATCAAGGCCGCGCCGGGCTTCGACAAGGAGCACTGGCCGACCATGGCCAATTCGCAATGGGCCACCAGCATCCACGAGTACTACGGCATTTCGCCGTACTGGGAGAAGGACCGGTACGACCCGTGGGGGTGAGGCAGGTGATATTGCCTGCTGGGAGCCAGCTCCCAGCAGGCTGCTGCCTCAAACCTTGTGATTCACCTGCCCGGCCGGCTTTTCCGCCGGGTCGGCGCGCATGCCCGTGGCCTGGGGCGGCTGGCCCATCGGCTCGGCGGGCGGCGGCACGCGCGTGGTGAGCTGATTCGACACGCCCAGGATGCCTGGCGGCGTCGACGCGGCCTTTTCGATCCGTTGCGCGATATCGATGTCCTCCACCTGGCCCGTGATCGTCACGCGCCGGTCCACCACGTGCACGGCCACGCCGTCGGGCATGTCGCCGCCGCAGAATTCGGCGATGCAGGTGCCCACGCGCTCGCGCAGCAGTTCGTCTTCGTCGTCGGGGCTGGTGCGGCCCGGGGCTTCGCTTTCGGTCATGGCAGTCCTCGTCGGTCATGGGATACGCGCGGCACGATGCCGCGCCCGTGCGGAGAGCAGCAATCGTCATGCCCACCGCGCGCCCGCGGCGCCGGGTCGTGGCTTGTAAATACGACGTGTCACGGTGCCGGATGACATCCTTGTAGGACGCCACCGACTGAAACTGCATGAGGGCGCTCCCTACAATGTAGACAGTCCCGCTTGTCCCAGGGAGTCAGACATGAGCCAGCAGAAGACGCGCAGCCTTTTTCATCTGTTCGACCGCTTTGCCGGCGCCGCCACGCAGCAGGCCGGGTCGCCGGTCGCGTTCGCGCTGGCGGTGTTCGTGGTGGCCGCGTGGGCCATCACCGGGCCGATGTTCGGCTATTCGGAAACCTGGCAGCTCGTGATCAACACCGGCACCACGATCGTCACGTTCCTGATGGTGTTCCTGATCCAGCAGAGCCAGAACAAGGATTCGATCGCGGTGCATTTGAAGCTGAACGAACTGCTGGCGTCGCACCGCGAGGCCAGCAACCACCTGGTGGCCATCGAGGACCTCGACGAGGAGGAATTGCGGCAGCTCGTGAAGTTCTATCGCCATCTTGCCGAACTGGCCGACGAGGAGGGCGACGTCAAGTGCAGCCACTCGATCGACGAGGCCAACGAGAACCACGCGCAGAAGGCCCGGGCCCGCCACGCCCGCGGCAGCAAGCCCCCGGCGCAGGACAAGCGCGACGCGCACAGCGAGACTTCGGCCGTGGCCTGAGTCGCGGCACCCCGTCCGTCAATGCAGGAGATGCGGCCCGGCCGCGAAGGAGCCCGACTTGGCAACCCCAGTGACTCCCGATGCAGCAGCGATCGCCCCGGTGGAAACCGCCGCGGCCCCCGAGCCGGAGACCCGCACCGTGCGCGTGGTGGCGTACGGCCGGGCCGACTGCGATGACCCGGACAGCCACCAGGGCGCCACGCTGCGCGGCATTGCCGAGCGCGTAGCCCGCCTGGCCGGCTTCACGTTCGCCGGCACCTACGACGCCGCCATGCAGCAGCCGTTCGACGGCGCCGGCGGGCGGTTCTACTTCGTGCCGGCCCATACGCTGGTCGGCATCGACACCGCACGCCAGCTTGGCATCGGCAGCCTCCAGGACCTGCTGGGCGGCGTGGTGCCGCACGCGTTCATCGGCACGAAGGTGATTTCCCACGGGCTGGTGGCGCCCGACGCGCGCGCCCCCGAGGGATGGAGCGCCGATTTCACGGACCGCGTGCGCGACCACGTGCTGCCCGGCTACACCGCGTTCTCGCTGGCCGATGCGCGCCAGGCCGGCGTGGCGATGCTGCGCGACGGCAAGGTCCGCGTGAAGGAGCCGTGCGGCATTGGCGGCCTGGGCCAGCACGTGGTGTCGACCGAGGCCGAGCTGGACAGCGTGCTGCAGGGCCTGGACGCGGACAGCGTGGACCGGGAAGGGCTGGTGCTGGAGCGCAATCTCGACAACGTGCAGACGTTCAGCGTCGGCCAGGTGGAGATCGGCGACCTGCGCGCCAGCTACTGCGGCACCCAGGACCTGACGCGGGACAACCGTGGCCAGCTCGTGTACGGCGGGTCGACGCTGCGCGTCGTGCGCGGTACGCTGGAAGACCTGCTGGCGCACCCGGTGGAAGCCCACCTGCGCGATGCGGTGCGGGCGGCCGTGGCCTACCATGCGGCGGCCGTCGACTGCTTTCCGGGCGTGCTGGTGTCGCGCTGCAACTACGACGTGGCGTTCGGCACGCACCAGGGCCGGCCGCTGCTGGGCGTGCTGGAGCAGTCCTGGCGCGTGGGCGGGGCCACCGGCGCCGAACTGGCGGCGCTGGCGGCGTTCCGCGACGACCCGCAATGCGTGCGCGCCACGGCGAGCACGCGCGAAATCTATGGCAAGGACGCGACCGTGCCCCAAGACGCGGACGTCTATTTTCAGGGAGAAGACCGCAGTGTTGGCGCACTGACCAAATACGCGAGACTGGAGTCGACATCCGATGGCCACACATGAAGAATCGATACAGATCCATACCGAAGGGGGCATGATCGCCGGCACGGTGGTCTCGCCCGCCACCAAGCTGCCCGGCGTGCTGTTCGTGCACGGCTGGGGCGGCAGCCAGCAGCAGTACCTGGCGCGTGCCCGCGAGGTGGCCGGGCTGGGCGCGGTCTGCATGACCTTCGACCTGACCGGCCACGCCGGCACGTCCGCCCAGTACGAGACCGTCAGCCGCATGCGCAACCTGGCCGACGTGCTGGCCGCCTACGACATGCTCGTGCGGCACCCCGAGGTGGACCGCAACGCGATTGCCGTGGTCGGCAGCAGCTACGGCGGCTACCTGGCCGCCGTGCTGTGCGAGCTGCGGCCCATCCGCTGGCTCGCCTTCCGCGCCCCGGCGCTGTACATGGACGAAGGATGGGAAGTGCCCAAGCGCCAGCTTCACCGCGACCAGGACCTGGTGGCGTACCGCCGCAAGGTGGTGGCGGCCGACACCAACCGCGCCCTGCGCGCATGTACCAACTTCAAGGGCGACGTGCTGGTGGTGGAATCCCAGCACGACAACATCGTGCCGCACACGGCCGTGCTCAGCTACGTCGATGCCTGCATCCAGGCCAGCTCCATCACCTATCGCGTGCTCAAGGGCGCCGATCACGGCCTGACGTCCGAGTACAGCCAGCGGGCCTACACCCGGCTGCTGCTGGGCTGGCTGCGCGAAATGGTGACCGAGGCGCGTACCGGGCCCGCCGTGCCGGCGCGGCCGTCCAAGCCGTCGTCGGTGGCGAAGACGCCGCACCACGACGACGGGCTGGAGCCCGACAGCCTGGCTAGGGAAGAGACGCGCGAGGCGGTAATGGCCGGGGATGATGACGACAACGACCCGCAGGTGATCGCCGCGTCGGCCCCGCCGATGCACAAGAGCCGCTGACGGGGCAGGCGGGCGGGGCGGTTTGCAGGACTTGCAAAGTTGCCCGGATCGCCCGTTTGGATCGGTAAGCATTGCAAAAGGGCGCGGCCGCGCGCCCGCCCGGGATGGCACGACTCATGCGTACCCGCATGCACATGAAACCGACCCCTGTTGCCGATGTGGAAACCCCAAGCCTGGACGCAGCGCTGCGCAAGGCGGGGCTGCACTACGTCGAGGACAGCGAGCCCGGCATTGCCCGGCGGCGGGCCGGCAAGGGCTTCACCTACGTCCGACCCGACGGCAAGCGCGTGGACGAAGCCACGCTGGCCCGCATCAACGCGCTGGCGATTCCGCCGGCCTACGAATCGGTCTGGATCTGCCTGGACCCGAACGGCCACCTGCAGGCCACCGGCCGCGACGCCCGGGGCCGCAAGCAGTACCTCTACCACCCCGAATGGGCCGCGCTGCGCGACGCCGACAAGTACGCGCGGCTGATGGCATTCGGCCACGCGCTGCCGCACCTGCGCGGGCGCGTGACGCGCGACCTGGCGCGCAACGGCATGCCGCGCGAGAAGGTGCTGGCGGCCGTGGTGGCGCTGCTCGACGCGACGCTGGTACGCGTTGGCACGCCGCGCTACGCCGAGCAGAACCGCACCTACGGCCTGACCACGCTCAAGCGCAAGCACGTGGCCGTGCGCGGCAGCCGGCTGCGCTTCCAGTTCACGGGCAAGAGCGGCGTGACGCACGACGTCTCGGTCAACGACGCCCGGCTGGCGCGCGTGGTGCGCAACTGCGCCGAGCTGCCCGGGCAACGGCTGTTCAAGTACCAGGACGCCGAGGGCCAGATCCGCGAGATCGGCTCGACCGACGTCAACGCCTACCTGCAGGAGGTGACCGGCGGCGAGTTCACCGCCAAGGATTTCCGCACGTGGGCGGGCAGCGTGCATGCGCTGGCGCTGCTGCGCAAGACGCCCGCCGACAGCGAGACGGCGCGCAAGCGCGCGGTGGTCGAAGTCATCCGCACCGTGGCGCAGCGGCTGCGCAATACGATGGCCGTCTGCCGCAAGTGCTACGTGCATCCCGACGTGCTGGCCGCGTTCATGGACGACACATTGCACGCCTTACCGGCACCGCGTGCAGCGGCGCGCCTGCGGTCCGACGAGGCCCGGCTGCTGGCGCTGCTGGAAAACACCGCCACGGTATCGTCCTCGCCGCGCAAGGCCGCCTGAAGCGCTTGAAGCCGCTTGAAGCGGCACCCGTTCGGGTGAGCCCCGGCACGGCATCGACCGGCACGGCAATTGCATCGATGCAGATACCCATAACAAGCACAACACGCATCGCAATCGAGGCTCAAGGTGGAACATGCAGTCATTGGTTGCCTTCACGCTGACAGCAGCAGCGAGGCAAACTTCCATACCGAGGCGCGCCCGTCGCTGCCTGCTGCTGAATCTTTCCAATCGTCCGAGACATCCGGCAATGCCTGCATCGTGACCGCCAGCGATGGCGGGCCGGCGCGGCACGGCCTGCACGTGTCGCCGGCGCGCCTGGCCACGGCTATCCAGCGCGGCAAGGGTGGCACCCCGCGCGCCGCGCGCGGCAAGGACCTGCGGCAGACGCGCGTGCTGATGCAGGCGTTGTGCGAGATGCGGCTGGAATTCTGCAAGCCGGACGAGGACCTGTCGGCCGCGGCGCTGGAAACGCGCCAGGCAACGACGATGGCACTGTGGAACAGCCGCGAGCGCGCGCTGTTCACGCAGCCCGACGTGGAGCGCGGCATCGAGGCCCGGCTCGAAGCCGGCTTCCGCCACGCGCGCAACGGCAGCCCGCGCGAGGCCGCCGGCGAGTTTAAGCGGGCCTACCTGCTGCTGTGCTGCGCGCTGACGCACGCGCGGGACATCGCCCGGCGCAAGGCGCAGGCCGGTCAGTCGGCCGGCCCGATGTAGCCGGGCATGCCACGGGCCTTCGGGCTCAGCGCGAGCTTCACGGCGCGCGCCAGCGCCCCGGCGAACGTGTGGTGCGTATCGAGCGGCCCCTTGATGTGCTTGCGGAAGAAATCGGCCCAGCGGAAGTCCGAATAGGCCGTCGACACCTTGCGGTAGCCGCCGGCAAGCTGCACGAACGCTTCCAGGCTGCGGTAGGGGTCGTCGCGCATGCTGTGCACGTCTTCTGGCAGCTCGCGGATCGGCCGGCGCCGGCCGTGCTCGTCGTACGGGTGGACCATGTTCTCGGCGTCCATCTGCTTCCAGAACTCGCGCCACGACAGGTGGCTCAGGTCGTCCCGCACCAGCGCCGGCACCATGTCGATGCCCATCTCCTGCCACGCGCGTACCCAGTGGTGATGGTCGACCACGAACAGCGTCTGGTCGGGGCCCTGCACCACGTGCACGCGATGCTGGTCCAGAAAGGCAGGCAGGTCGGCGTGCGACAGCCGCCGCGTGACGTGCATCTTCTGCGCGACGTGGTACGCGCCCACGGTCATCTGCGTGGGGCGCAGATGGTCGATCGGCACCATCAGCGCCGCGCCTTCGCCAAGCCGTCTTTTTCGCTTACCCATGGATCTTTTCTCGCAAAAGCCAGTACCGGCGACGGTGGAGCAAGGTTTGTGCCGCCGCGCTTTCCGATGCGGCGCCGTGTGGCCGGTGCAATCCTTGCCAGCGCTTGTAACCGTTACGCATCGCCGTGGCAGCGGCTGCCGATGGTTGCCTGCGCGCGCCGCGGCACGGAATTTGCGCGCCTTGCCGTATTGATCCATTCATCGCCAGATCCTACGGAACGCACGCCATGTCCACACCCGAGAAGCTCCCGCCCCAGCACCAGGACCGCCAGCCGGGCCTGGAAAGCGAAATGACGCCGAAGCCCGACAGCGGCGCCGACGACTACGTCGGCAGCGGCCGCCTGCAAGGCAGGGTGGCGCTGGTGACCGGCGGCGACAGTGGCATCGGCCGGGCCATCGCCGTGGCCTTTGCGCGCGAGGGGGCGGACGTTGCGTTTGCGTATCTCGACGAGCACGAGGATGCAAGCGAAACCCAGCGGCTGGTCGAGGACGCCGGCCAGCGGGCGCTGGCCATTGCCGGCGATATCGCCGATGTCCAGCACGCCGACAAGGTCGTGGCGGACACGCTCGCCAGGTTCGGCCGGCTGGACATCCTCGTGAACAATGCGGCGGAGCAGCATCCGCAGGAATCGCTGGAAGAGGTGACGCCCGACCAGGTCGAGCGGACGTTCCGCACCAACGTCTTTGCGATGTTCCACGTCACGCGCGCGGCGCTGCCGCACCTGGGCAAGGGGTCGACGATCCTGAACACGACGTCGGTGACCGCCTACCGGGGCAGCGCCCACCTGCTGGACTATTCGGCCACCAAGGGCGCCATCGTCGCGTTCACGCGCTCGCTGGCGCTGCAGGTGGTCAAGCGCGGCATCCGCGTGAACGGGGTGGCGCCGGGCCCGATCTGGACGCCGCTGATTCCGTCGACGTTCAGCCCCGAGGAAGTGGCGGAATTCGGCAAGAAGACGCCGATGGAGCGCCCCGGCCAGCCGTTCGAGGTGGCGGCCGGCTACGTGTTCCTGGCGTCGGACGCCGCGAGCTATATCACCGGGCAGATCCTCCACATCAATGGTGGCGAGGTGGTGAACGCCTGATGTCTCTGACCGCAGGATAAACAGGGAGAAACGATCATGTCTTCGATAGTCGCCGGACGCTTTGCATCCATCCCCGAGGCCGAGCAGGCCGCCCAGAAGCTCTACGCGCGTGGCTTCTCGGTCTGGGACGTCTCGATCATGTCGGTGGACCCGGGCGGCGCCCGGCCGCCCGGCGTGCTGCTGGCCGCGCGTGCCAAGGGCGACCGCCGCGACGAAGTGCTGGGGGTGCTGCGCGAAGGCGGCGCCAGCGACTGCGAGCAGGCCAAGGGCACCTGGGAAGGCGGCCAGTGGACCGATTTCGACCCGAAGCGGGCGCCGTCGCTGATCGGCGCGCCGGAAGGCGAGTACTGGCCGATGCCGGGTGGCAAGGGCAAGCCGTCCGGCGAGGCATCGCCGGACACCACGCGCCCGGCCCACGCCGCGCCGGTGGCGCACGAGGCCGTGGCCGAGGACAGCACCGGCAACGAGGACCCTGGCAGCGAGCTTGAGCACTACGTGGACCGCCAGGTGGCCAGCAACAGCTAAGGACATTGCCGATGGCCACGGAAACGACCGCGGAACTGGATACGCTGCGCCCCACGCAGATCACGCTCGGCATGTACCAGGTGCACGAGAAAATGGACGTCTCGGCCCGGCCGCGCAGCCCGGCCGCGCAGAAGCGCTTTCTGGCCGAGCATCGCATCGAGACGGTGGTGGGGCCGGGCGGCGCGCTCTATATCGCCGATCACCACCACTGGGCGCGCGCCTGGCTGGAACTGGGCTGGGAAGAGGCGCCGGTGCGCATCATCGCGGACCTGAGCCACCTGTCGCCGGGCAAGTTCTGGAAGCAGATGCGCGCGCTTGGGCACGTGAATCCATATGACGAACACGGCCAGCACCTGACCGAGAAGGACCTGCCGGCCACGGTGATGAGCATGCGCGACGACCCGTACCGCAGCCTCGCCGCGTTCACGCGCAATGCCGGGGCCTACCAGAAGCCTGGCAACGCCTATGGCGACTTCCGCTGGGCCGATTTCTTCCGACGCTACGTCGAGGAAGACGTGCACAGCATCGCCGGCTTTGCGCGCGCGATGACCGTGGCGATTCCGCTGGCGCGCAGCGGCAAGGCGCGCCGGCTGCCGGGCTATGTGGGGCCGGTGCGGTTCGAAGCGGACGCCGGGAACAAGGGGGCGGGCAAGAAGGCCGCCGGGAAGAAAGCGGGTGGGAAGAAGCCGACGAAGAAGGCGTCCGCAGGGAAAGCGCCGAAGTCGTCCAAGGGCTAGCCCGGCAGAAAGCAGCGGAGGGGCGGTTTTCACCGCCCCTCCGCCATTTGCCGCCCGCGCGGCAGGCCGCGCGCGTCAGCGCTTGGACTTGTGCGTGGGCTTGCCCTTCTGGCTGGTGCTGGCCATTTTCTTGAGCTCGCCTTCACTCATCGACTTGGCCATCGACTTCGATGCGCCCTTGAGCGAACTGGCCTTGCGCTCGCCGCGCTTGGCCGACAAGGCGGCGCCGGCCGCCATCTGCTGTGCCTTCGATTTGGCTGGCATGGTCGATCTCCTTCGGTTCGTGAAACCCGGGCCTTATATGCGGCCCAACACAACCAGGAGCACGACGATGATGACGATCAGGCCCAGGCCGCCGGACGGTCCGTAGCCCCAGCCGGAGCTGTACGGCCACGTCGGCAGTGCGCCAATCAGCAGCAGGACGAGAATGATCAGAAGAATAGTACCGATACCCATGGTGCGCTCCTTTGTTGTGGTGCTGCAGCGCGGCAGACGGGTACTGTCGCGCTGGCTGTCCCTGTGCCTTCAGGTTAGGACAGCACCACTCCGCGCTGAGGCGGGCTGGGGCTGAAATCAGTGTAGGAATCGGACGACTTCTGCTGGATTAGGACGCCGCCGCCGGCCGGAACCATGGCGGCGGCGCCCGCCGGCGTCACAGCGCGGCGCGGTAGATGGCGTGCGCGTCGGCCTGGGTCACTTCGCGCGGGTTGTTCACCAGCAGGCGGGTCTGGAGCATCGCGTCGGCGGCCAGGCGGTCCAGGTCGGTCTCCTGCACGCCCACCTCGCGCAGCGTGCGCGGGATGCCGGTGGCTTCCACCAGCCCCTCGATATGGGCGATCAGCGCGGCGGCCTTGGTTTCGTCGCTGCCCGTGGTGCCTGGCAGCACTACGTCGCAGAGCTCCCCGTAGCGCTTGCAGGCAGCCGGCGCGTTGAACTTCATCACGTGCGGCAGCACCAGCGCGTTGGACAGCCCGTGCGCGACGTGGAAGATGCCGCCGATGGGGTAAGCCAGCGCATGGACGGCCGCCACCGGCGCGTTGGCGAACGACTGCCCGGCGAACATCGCGCCCAGCAGCATCGCCTCGCGCGCGGCGCGGTCCTGGCCGTTGTCGCAGGCGCGCATCAGGTTCTGCGACAGCAGTTCCAGCGCGCGCACGGCCAGCATGTCGGAGACGGGATTCTTCAGGTGGGCGCTGGTGTAAGCCTCGATCGCATGGACCATCGCGTCGATGCCGGTGGCCGCCGTGGCGGCGCGGGGCAGGCCCAGCGTCAGCTCGGCGTCCAGGATGGCCAGGTCCGCGAAGAGCTGCGGCGCCACCACGCCCATCTTGGTGGTCTCGCCGGTCGTGACGATGGACACCGCGGTGACCTCGGAGCCGGTGCCGGCCGTGGTCGGCATCTGCACCAGCGGCAGCCGCGTGCCGGTGACCTTCTTCACGCCGTACATGTCCTTGATGGACTGCGAGGCCGGCAGCAGCACGGCAATCAGCTTGGCGACGTCCATCGACGAGCCGCCGCCCAGGCCCAGCACCACCTCGGCATCGGCCTGGCGCGCGCGCTCGGTGGCTTCCAGCACGACGTGCTCGGGCGGGTCGGCCACCACGTCGTCGATCACGGTCACCTGCCAGTCATGCTGGCGCAGATCGTCCAGCGCCGGCGCCAGCAGGCCGCTGCGGGCCAGGAACCCGTCGGTCACGACGCACAGGCGCCGCGCCTGCGGGTACGACTCGCGCAGCAGCGCGCCCAGCCGGCGCGCCGCGCCAGCTTCGACGATGACCGTCGGCACGGTCTGGAAGCGGAAGGGGTTCATGGGGTCTCCTGGATCTTGATTAAACCGTCGGCAGCGCAACCGTAATCGTCATCAAACCTGCAGGCAAAGATACTTGATCTCCAGGTACTCCTCGATGCCGTGGCGGGAGCCCTCGCGGCCGATGCCGGACTGCTTGATGCCGCCGAACGGCGCCACCTCGTTGGAGATCAGGCCCGTGTTCAGGCCCACCATGCCGTATTCCAGCGCCTCGGCCGTGCGCCAGGCGCGGGCGATGTCGCGCGTGTACAGGTAGGCGGCCAGCCCGAATTCGGTGGCGTTGGCGGCGGCCACGGCGTCCTCGTCGCGGGTGAAGCGGAACAGCGGCGCCACCGGGCCGAAGATTTCCTCGCGTGCCACGCGCATCTCGGCCGTGGCGCCGGCCAGCACGGTCGGCGTGTAGAACGTGCCGCCGAGCTTGTGCTTGCCGCCGCCGGTCAGCACCCGGGCGCCCTTCGACGTGGCGTCATCCATCAGCGACGTGACCTTGTCGATGGCCTTGTCCTCGATCAGCGGGCCGATCACGACGCCGTCCTCCAGCCCATTGCCCACGCGCAACTGGCTGGTGCGCTCGGCAAACTTGGCCGCGAAGGCGTCGTAGATGCCGTCCTGGATATAGAAGCGGTTGGCGCAGACGCAGGTCTGGCCGCCGTTGCGGTACTTGGCGGCGATGGCGCCTTCCACTGCGGCGTCCACGTCGGCATCGTCGAACACGATGAACGGCGCATTGCCGCCCAGTTCCAGCGACAGCCGCTTGACCGTGGGCGCCGACTGGGCCATCAGGATGCGGCCCACCTCGGTCGATCCCGTGAACGACAGCTTGCGCACGATCGGGCTGCCCGTCAGCACGGCGCCAATCGTCCTGGAATCGCCGGTCACCACCTGCAGCACGCCGGCCGGCACGCCCGCCCGATGGGCCAGCTCGGCCAGCGCAAAGGCCGACAGCGGCGTCAGTTCGGCGGGCTTGATGACGATGGCGCAACCGGCGGCCAGTGCAGGGGCCGCCTTGCGCGTGATCATCGCCGCCGGGAAATTCCACGGCGTGATGGCCGCGCAGACGCCCACCGGCTGGCGCAGCGTGACCAGGCGCTTGTCGGCGGCGGGGGACGCCAGCACCTCGCCGTCCACGCGCTTGGCTTCCTCGGCGAACCATTCGATAAAGCTTGCGGCGTAGGCAATCTCGCCCTTGGACTCGGCCAGCGGCTTGCCCTGTTCGCGGGTCATCACGTAGGCCAGGTCGTCGGTATTGGCAACCATCAGGTCGAACCAGCGGCGCAGGATGGCGGCGCGGGCCTTGCCGGTCAGCGCGGCCCAGCCCTTCTGCGCCACCTCGGCGGCGGCCACGGCGCGCTCGGTTTCGGCGGCGCCCAGGTCCGCCACCCTGGCGATGACCTCGCCGGTGGCCGGGTCGGTCACGTCGAACGTCGCGCCGGAATCGGCGCCTTGCCACTGGCCGTCCACATAAGCGAGCTGGCGGAAGAGCGAAGGATCCTTCAGTTGCATGGCGAATTTCCCCGAGAGAGTCACGGCGCCGGCGCGGCCTCACGTCAGACTTGCCGGCGTTCAATAGAGTGAACTATATTCCGTATGTCGAACGATGCTTGATCATACGCCCATGCCGGGCAGACCGCCAGCGTCGCCATCCGTTCCAGTCCTGCCGTCGCCCATGCCCAAATCCGCCTATACCCCGCCTGCCGACCTGGCGCCCGACAGCCGGCCGACCTCGCCGGCCGTGGTCCGGGCCGTGCAGGTGCTCGATGCCATCGCCGCGTCGGCCACCCCGCTCACGCTGGCGGACCTGACGCGCCTGACCGGCGCACCCAAGAGTTCGCTGCACGGCATGTGCGACACGCTGGCGCAGCTTCAACTGCTCAAGCGCCTGCCGAGCGGCGCGATGGCGCTGGGCCCCCATGTGATGGGCTGGGCCAACGCTTTCCTGGCGCAGACCCAGATCACCGAGGAATTCCGCGCGCTCTGGTCCCAGACCGACGCCTTCCACGACGCCACGGTCACGCTGTCCACGCTGGAAGGGGCCGAAGTGGTCTACCTGGCCTGCCAGAACGGCGACCGGCCGCTGGGCGTGACGTTCCGCATCGGCATGCGGCTGCCCGCGCCGTACACGGCCACCGGCAAGGCGATGCTGAGCACGCTGCCGTCCGGCGACGTGCGGCGCCTGTTCGCCGATGGCCTGCCGGCGCCGCTGACGCGAGCCAGCGTGGGCAGCGCGGCGGCCCTGGTCACCGAGCTGGAGCAGGTGCGTGCGGCCGGCTATTCGATCGACAACGGCCAGGTGCGCGAAGGCATGACCTGCTTCGGTGCGCCCGTGTTCGACGCGCAGCAGACGCGGGCCGCCGGCGCCATCGCGGTCAGCTACCTGAGCAGCGAGATCGACGCCGCCACCGGCGAACGTATCGGCCGGCAGGTGCGCGCGCTGGCCGACCAGCTTTCGGCCCGGCTGGGCGCGGCGCCGCGCTGAGCCGGCCCGGCGGCCGGCCGTCTGCCCGCTGTCGGATTTGCGCACGGTCAAAGGCGCGATCTCGTCAAATCGCTAGCATCCGGGGGTTCCCCTTCCCGATGCATCACGCGATGACACAATCCCCGGGCGCGATCCGCCGCCCTCAACTGGTAGCGCCGGCCGGGTCGCTGGCGGCGCTGCGCATGGCGCTGCAGCATGGCGCCGACGCCGTCTACCTGGGCCTGCGCGATGCCACCAACGCGCGCAATTTCGGCGGCCTGAACTTCAGCGAGGACGATATCCGCACCGGCGTGGCCGAAGCGCACGCGCGCGGCGCCGAGGTGCTGTTCGCCATCAACACCTTCGCCCAGATGGGCCACGTGGAGCGCTGGCACCATGCCGTGGACGCCGCCGCCGCGCTGGGCGCGGATGCCGTGATCATGGCCGACGCCGGGCTCATCGCCTACGCCGCGCAGCGGCACCCGTCGCTGCGCATCCACCTGTCGGTGCAGGGCTCCGCCACCCATGCCGATGCCATCGAGCTGATGCGCCAGCAGTTCGGCATCCGGCGCGTGGTGCTGCCGCGCGTGCTGTCGGTGCCGCAGATCGCCCGGCTGGCGCGCCAGACCGACGTGGAGCTGGAGGTATTCGGCTTCGGCAGCCTGTGCGTGATGGCCGAGGGGCGCTGCCTGCTGTCGTCCTACGCCACGGGCGACTCGCCCAACAACAAGGGCGTCTGCTCGCCGGCCCACGCGGTGCGCTGGGACGAGCGCGACGGCACCATGCAGGCGCGGCTGTCCGGCATCCTGATCGACAGCTACGCGCCCGGCGAACCGGCCGGCTATCCCACGCTGTGCAAGGGCCGTTTCACGGTGGAAGGCGAGCGCGGCTACGTGCTGGAGGAGCCCACCAGCCTGAACGCGGTGTCGCTGCTGCCGTCGCTGATCGACATCGGCATCGCGGCGATCAAAATCGAAGGCCGCCAGCGCAGCCCGCGCTATGTGGCCGACGTGGTGGGCGTGCTGCGCGCCGCCATCGACGATGCCTGCCGCGACCCCCGGCGCTTTGTGCCGCGCCAGGACTGGCAGGCCACGCTGGGCCGCCATGCCGAGGGCGACCAGGTCACGCAGGGCGCCTACGACCGTCCGTGGCGATAGCCCGATCCCCCTTCCCGAATCCCCCCCACGCTGCACCTTCCGCCCACATCCACCATGGCTACCCCCCTTTCCACGAATCCGGCCCCGACGGCCCCGGCGTGCCGGCTTGCGCTCGGCCCGCTGCTCTACTACTGGCCGCGCGCTACCGTGCTGCAGTTCTATGCGTCGGTCGCCGACACCGCCGTGGACCGCGTCTACCTGGGCGAGGCCGTGTGCACGCGCCGCCACGAGATGCGGCTGGCCGACTGGCTCGACGTGGCCGGCATGCTGCGCGACGCCGGCAAGCAGGTGGTGCTGTCCACGCCGGTGCTCGTGGAATCTGACAGCGACATCGCCGTGATGCGCCGGGTTTGCGCGCAGGACGACTATCTGGTCGAGGCCAACGACCTGGGCGCCGTGCAGAACATGGCGGGCCGGCCGTTCATCGGCGGGCCGCACCTGAACGTCTACCACGCCGGCACGCTGGCCTGGCTGGCGCAACTGGGCGCCACGGGCTGCACAGTACCGGTGGAGATGGATGGCGACACGATGGCGGCGCTGGCGGCGGCCCGGCCGGGCGGGATGGACCTGGAGGCGATGGTCTGGGGCCGCATGCCGCTGGCGTTCTCGGCGCGCTGCTTCACGGCGCGGCACCATCGGCTGCGCAAGGACGCGTGCGAGTTCCGCTGCATGGACTATCCCGATGGCCTGGTGGCCGACACGGGCGAGGGCCAGGCGTTCTTCACGCTCAACGGCATCCAGACGCAGTCGGCCACGTGCCTGGACCTGTGCGCGCAGGCGTCGCGGATGGCTGCGGCGGGCATCGGCTACCTGCGGATCAGCCCGCACGCCTCGGGCACGTTCGATGTCATCGCCCATCTCGACGCCATCCGCCGCGGTGCGCGCGAGGCGGCGCCGGCCAGCGTGACCCCGGCGGGGGCGTTGCCGAGCAATGGCTACTGGAGCGGCGCGCCGGGCATCCGGTGGCTGTCGCACACGGAACAAGAAGCCGGACAAGGAGCGCTGGCATGACGATCCTGCAATCGGTGGCGACGCGCGTACATCGACACCTGCCCGCCCCGCTGCGCGCCGCGCCGCTGGTGGTGGCGCTCGAAGCGATGCGCCGGGCCGGCTGGCTGGCGCCGCCAGCCGCACTCGATGGCCGGTCGTTCTCGCTGACCGTGGACGACATCGGCCTGGCGGTGCGCTTTCACTGCGCCAACGGCCGGTTCCTGCCGGGGCCGTTCGACGATCGGGAGACCGACCTGACGCTGCACGCGGGGGCGCTGAGCTACCTGCGGCTGATCAGCGGCGATGCCGACACCGACACGCTGTTCTTCCAGCGTCGGCTATCGATACGGGGCGACACGGCGCTGGGGCTCGAAGTCAAGTACTGGCTCGATGCCGCGCCACGGCCCGAATGGCTGGGGGCGATGGCGCAGCGGCTGGCGCTGCTGTTCCCCGAGCCGCGCGGCGCCTGATTCAGAACTCGGGCAGCGCCCCGCCGTAGCGCGTGCCGCGCTGCTTGAAGCAGTGGCTGGCCCGCAGCACGGCGCGCGGCGCGTCGGCCAGGCCGCCGACGGCGTCAAAGCGCGCCAGCGTGGCATTCAGCTCGCTGGCGCTGCGCGCGTGGATCATCGCGAACAGGTTGTACTGCCACAGCGGCAGCCGCCGCGCGCGCCGGAAACACATGCTGACGTGCGGCACATGGGCCAGCCGCATGCCGACCGCATCCACGCGGGCGTCGGGCACATTCCAGACACACATCACGTTATGGGTATAGCCGAACGGACGGTGCCGCAGGATCGCGCCGAAGCGGCGGATCACGCCCGCGCTGCGCCAGCGCGCCAGCCGCGCGAGCGTATCGGACAGCGGCAGCCCGGCGCGGCGCGTGAGGGCGTGGTAGGGGTGGGGCGTCAGCGCCAGGCCGGCTTCGAGCGCCGCCGCCAGCCGCCAGTCGGCCTCGTCGAGGATGGGCGGCTCGGGCGGGCTCAGGATCAGCGGCGGCTGCGCGGGCACGCGGCGGCCGCCCCGACCGGCGCCGAGCGGCAGGCCCAGGTCGGCCCGGTATTCGCGTTCGAGCGGCAGGTCCACGGGGCGCTGCCCAAGGTCGGCGGCAATCCGCGCCAGCACGCCGTCCAGCGTGCCGCGGTCGCGCGCGCCGGCCACGAACCAGAGGTTGTAGCGGTGGCCTTCGCGCGCATGGCTCTGGCTGATGTCGGGATCGAGGTTGATGCGGTCGACCGCGTGCTCCATCCGGGCCTGCGGGATCGACAGGGCGGCCACCGTGGTGGCGCCAATGGTGTTCGGCGCGAAGACGGCGCCGATGCGGCTGATGCGGCCGTTGCCCAGGTCGCGGGCAAGCAGGCTCAGCAGCGTGTGTTCGGACAGGTTGAAGGGCTCGCCGGCGCTCTGGTACGGGCGCGCGTCGAGCGGGAAATGGTCCTGGATGCGGTTGTAGAGGGCGAATTCGTCGAGGTCGGCAACGGGCATGGCGAGCGTGTGGGGCAATCGGAGTGCGTGGGTTGGGCACAGGGTCGATGCGCAGGCGCCATGTGTTGCGACGGACCGGAGCACGCCCGCAATATGCGGGCATCATCATCGTCAAGATCGGCAGCGGCCTCGTTGACCGCCATCAAGCCGGGTCGAGATGGTAGGCGCCGCCCGCGCCGGCCGCCCGGCGTTCCAGCCGCACGGCCAGCAGCGCGATGCCCAGCGCCGCCAGCGGCGCCAGCGCGGCCACCCACGGCAGCGCCGGCAGGCCCGGGCCGTGGTCGACGACCACGCCGCCCAGCCACGCGCCCAGCCCGTTGCCCAGATTGAACGCGGCGATGTTGAAGCTCGACGCCAGGTTCTGGCCGGCGCCCTGCGCATGGCGCAGCACGCGCAGCTGCAGCGGCGAGACGGTCGAGAACGCGGCGATGCCCAGCACGCCCACAAAGATCACCACGCCCACGTGGCTGTGCAGCGACAGCGTCATCGCGGCCAGCACCACGGTCAGCGCGGCCACCGCGCCCAGCAGCGCGCCGGTGGGGTGGCGGTCCGCCATGCGGCCGCCGAGGATGTTGCCGATGATCATGCCGCCGCCGAACAGCAGCAGGATGGGCGACACGGCGGCCTCGCTGAAGCCGGTCACGCGCGTGAGCATCGGCTGGATATAGGTGATGACGGCGAACGTGCCCAGCGCCTGCAGCACGGTCATCAGCAGGCCCAGCAGCACCTGCGGGCGGCCGATGGTCTTCAGTTCGTCGACCAGCCGCACCGGCGCGCTGTCGTCGCGGCTGCCGTGCACCAGCAGCGCGATCACCGTCAGCGACACGAGCCCGATGGCGGTCATGGCCCAGAACGTGGCGCGCCAGCCAAAATGCAGTCCCAGCCAGGCCCCGGCCGGCATGCCGAGCAGCGTGGCCAGCGTCAGGCCCGAGAACATGACCGAGATGGCCGACGCGCGGCGGTTGGCCGGCACGAGGCCGGTGGCCACCACGGCGCCCACGCCAAAGAACGTGCCGTGCGTGAGCGACGTGACCACGCGCGCCACCATCAGCGTGGTGTAGTCGGGCGCCAGCGCGCATGCGGCGTTGCCGACCGTGTAGACCATCATCAGTCCCATCAGCACGGCCTTGCGCGGCATGCGGCGCGTCAGCAGTGTCAGGACCGGCGCGCCGGCGAACACGCCGAGCGCGTAGCCCGATACCAGCATGCCGGCGGACGCGATGGTCACGCCCAGGTCTGACGCCACCTGCAGCAGCAGGCCCATGATCACGAATTCGGCGCAGCCGATGCCGAACGAGCCGGCAGTCAGCGCGTACAGGGCGGCCGGCATCCGCGCGGGCGGGGCGCCGGTGGCGGGGGTGGAAATGGGTGGAACGGGGGCGGTCATGGTCGGTTCTCGCAAAAAAGGTGGACCGGCGAGCACGGCGCCGGCCGGGGGAGCGGAGCAGGCCGCCAGTCTCGGCCTTTCTGATTCTTCTAAAAACGGGCAATATCGAGAATCAGTTTCAATCAATCGTTGAGAATCATGGATCGCATCGGCGACATCGGGCTGTTCCTGCGGGTGCTGGACCTGGGATCGATCAGCGCGGCGGCGCGCAGCCTGGACATTTCGGTGGCGGTGGCCAGCCAGCGGCTGCAACGGCTGGAACGCGAACTGGGCGTCCGGCTACTGCATCGCACCACGCGCCGGCTGCATGCCACGCCCGAGGGCGCGGTGTTGGCCGAGCAGGGGCGGCCGCTGGTGGAAGACCTGGAGGCGCTGGCCGGGTCGCTGCGGCAGGCGGGCAGCGGCATCTCGGGCACGCTGCGGCTGACGACCTCGGCGTCATTCGGCCGGCAGTACGTGTCACCGCTGCTGACCGAATTTCTGCGCCGGTATCCGGACGTCCATGTCAGCGTCAACCTGGACGACCGCGTGCTGGACGTGGTCAGCAGCGGCTTCGACCTGGCCATCCGCATCGGCTCGCTGGACGACTCCACGCTGGTGGCGCGCAAGCTGGCCGACAACCAGCGGCTGCTGTGCGCATCGCCCGACTACCTGCGCGCGCACGGCATGCCGCAGACGCCGGCCGATCTGGCGCGGCATCAGTGCCTGGTGCTGGTGGGCGCGCAGGGCCGGGCCGATGTCTGGCGGTTCGAGGACGGCAAGGGCGGGGAAATCGCGGTGCGCGTGCGGGGGCGCGTGGAGGCCAATACGGGGGAACTGCTGTCGGACGCGGCGCTGGCCGGTTTCGGGATTGCCATGCATTCCACATGGCATGTCTGCGACGATCTGCGGGCGGGCCGGCTCGTGCGGGTGATGCCGGACTATACCATCGCCGCCAACGGCATCTACGCCGTCATGCCGCAGCGCCGGCTGGTGCCGGCCCGGGTGCGGGCGTTCGTCGACTTCCTGGCCGAGCGCTGGCGCGATGCGCCGCCCGGTACGCCGGCCTTGGGTTCGCCGCGATCCTGACCTACATTGCCTAGTTACGGCCGCGCGGCGGGCGGGGGATCTGCCGGGGATCGGGAGCAAATGGGGCAGGGCCGGCTGCCTAATTCTTGGGCAGTCCGGTGCGATACCGCACCGACAGGCCCCCGGCGGATCGGGCCGGCAGGATATCCACAGAAGCTGTGGATATCCTCAACGTGGCCCGGCGCACGTCCGGCCTGGCCCGATGTCGCCATGCTGTGGCACCAACCTCGTCCAACTGTCCGCTTCGTGCCCGCTATGCGCAGGATTCCGTTTGCTGCCGTGCCGTCCGCCCTGGCCATGGCCGTCGCGCTGGGTGGCTGCGTGTCGTACTACCGCGTGCCGTCCGATGCGCCGTACGCCAGCGTAAGACTTATGACCAGTACCGACGACCGGACCACGTTCAGCGTGCTGGACCCGGCCCGGTGTCCGTCGCCGCGCCCGCTGGTACTGGCCGGCACCGGCAAGCAACTGGCGGCGATGGGGCGCGACTCGACGCTGGACATGGCGGGCATCGCGCCGGAGCCGCCGTCGCGCACGCGCGAGCGCAAGGTGGTGCCGGGCAAGCGGATCTTTATCGCGGTGACGTCGTACGCCGCGCCGCCGGCCGACGACGCCCGCTGCGCGGCCGGGGTGTCGTTCATCCCGCAAGTGAACCAGCAATATGAAATCCGTTACACCCGCGACGATGCCGCCACGCAATGCGCGGCGCGCGTGTTGCAGTTGAGGCCGACGACCGATGGTGGTGCGACGGTGGTACCGGAACCTTCGCAGCAGGGTTTCCGGGCCCTGCGGCCCGAGTACCTGTGCGAGGCGCGCTAGGGCGCGCGGGCGATGGCGGCCGGCCGGGCGGCCGGGCCAGGGGAGGGGTGGGTCAGGCCTGTTCGATCAGGAAGCGCTCGGGGCGCTTGCCCAGCCAGGCCGGCGCGCGGCCACGGCCCGACCACGTCTTGCCGGTCTTGGGATCGCGATACTTCGGCGGCAGCGCCGACGCGGTCTTGCGCGCGGCACCGGTGCCGGCCGGACGGCCACGGCGGCGCTTGGGCGCGATGTCCTCGACGCTGAGATCATAATCGGCCATCAGCTTGCGAATCTGTTCGATCACGCCGGCCACTTCATTGGCACGCACTTCGCTGAGCTTGGCTTCCAGCGCTTCTTTTTCGGCCAGCAGTTGCTTGTATGTCGGCATTTTTGGATCCCCGTTCAGATTGGCGGCCGTTGCGTGACGCTGCAAACGGGTCCGCATAACAAAAATATTACAAGAATTATCGCGAAAAGCACGCATTCAAACGCCAATTCGCAAAAGGCCCGCTAACCGATTTGCGGAAAAACGGTATCGCAATGACCAGTTATGGGATTGTCCGGCGGAATCTGGCGCTATCCGGCATTTGTCGCGCTGGCTCGCATCCTAACCACAATCGGCAAGGCGAGGCAACCTCGAATCGCCGGATAATCGAGAATCTGCCGCCGCAATCGCGATAAACAAATCGGTGGTCGTCCGACTCGCCATTCAGCGGATTCCGAAATTTGCCGGGACGCCGCCGCGCTTTGCACGATTGGCGACGCTGGTATTTTTGACAGGTTTTGGCACCCGGGCGCGGATATATTCGGCCGGGCCACGGTAGCCCGCGCCAATAAAAAAAGCCCCCGGGGGAAAGTACCCGAGGGCTGGCAAATCCACCGGTCATCCCAGGTGGAGGAGACATCGGTGCCGCCCGTGGCAGGGGCGGAATTTCGGTGTGCCGGTCGATATTGGCGGACCGTGTTTTACGGAAAATACGATGCCGTCAGATGGCCCAGCCGCCGGCATAGAACGCGGCCAGCGCCACCGCAATGGCTACCGTGCCGACATTGAGCTTGCGCCATTCGCCGGCGACGATGCGGCCGATCACCAGCGTGCAGAAGCCGAGCATGATGCCGGTGACGATATTGCAGGTCAGCACGATGAATACCGCGCAGACCAGGCCGGCCAAGGAATCGACAAGGTCGTCCATGTGCAGGCGCGACACGCTCGACAGCATCAGCAGGCCCACGTACATCAGCGCCGGCGCCGTGGCGTACGACGGCACCAGCCCGGCCAGCGGCGAGAAGAACATCACGGCCAGGAACAGCACGCCGACGGTCACGGCGGCCAGGCCCGTGCGGGCGCCGGCCGCGACGCCGACAGTGGATTCGATATAGGCCGCCGCCGGGGCGCCGCCGAAGAACGCGGAGAAGATCGAGCTGACCGAATCGGCGGTCAGCGCGCGGCCGCCGTTGTGGATGCGGCCCGTGGCGTCGAGCTGGTTGGCCTGTCCGGCTACGGCGCGGATGGTGCCCGTGGCGTCGAACACGGCGGTCATGACCAGTGCCAGCACGCTGGGCAGCACGGCGGCCGACAGCGCGCCGCGCACGTCCATCGCGCCGATCAGCGACGTCTGGCCCGGCGCGGACAGCGACGGCAGCGCGAACACGCCCGTGAACTTGACGGCCGGATCGAACACCAGCCCCAGCGCGGAGATGCCGACGATCACGAGCAGGATGCCGCCCGGTACGCGGCGGCGCTCCAGGCCGAAGATCGCGGCCAGGCCCAGCACCGACATCATGACCGGGAACGACGTGATATGGCCCAGCGCCACCGGCAGGCCCGGCGCGGGGTTCTTGACCACCAGCCCCACCTCGTTCGAGGCAATCAGCAGCAGGAACAGCCCGATGCCGATGCCGGCACCGTGCGCCACGCCGGCGGGCAGGTTGCGCAGGATCCACGAGCGCACGCCCGTGACCGAGATGGCCGTGAAGACCACGCCCATCAGGAACACGGCGCCCAGCGCCACCGCCGGCGACAGCTTCTGGCCCAGCACGAGCCCGAACGCCATGAACGCGGTCAGCGAGATGGCGCAGCCGATGGCGATGGGCAGGCGCGCCCACAGGCCCATCAGCAGCGACCCGAACGCGGTGGTCAGGCACACGGCCACGAACACGGCGCTGGTGTCGAAGCCGGCCTTGCCGAGCATGCCGGGCACCACGAAGACGGCGTAGACCATCGCCATGAACGTGGTGACGCCGGCCACCACCTCGCGGCGCTGCGTGCTGCCGCGCGCGGTAATGCCGAAATACTGGTCGATCCGGCCGCTGGCCGGGGGCGCGGCGTCCACGTCCGTGACGGACGGATAGGGCTGTTCGATCATGGTCTGTCTCCTTGCTGGGGCGCTGCGCGCGTCCGCGTACGGATCGGGCGTCAGCCTCGTCTCACGTGGTTCCGGGGTGTGAGGGCGGAGTTCCCGTCGGCATCGGGCAAGGGGTGCGGGTGTCTCTTTCCTCGGTGTCCGGCCAGTGAGGCCGGGGCGCCGGTCCGGGCCTCTGGCGGGCCGGTTCCAGCGGGCTCAAAGGTAGGCGAGGCGTCCTGCCGGGTCATCATCGGGCCCGGATGCGGAACATGCCCGGCGCCGAATATCCACGGTAATGCGGTGCCTGCGGCGCCTCAGGGATTTCCCTCGGTGGGCCGCCGGGGCCATGCATCGGTCACACGGGCCACGCCGCGCTAAAGGTCACGGCCGGGCGGCCGATAGCCCTTTGGCAACCCTCATATCCACACAGCGAGCCAGCGGAGCCCCAGCATGACCAGCGCGATGAGAGACATCGACGAGCGCACCAACCTGACCAACAACAACCAGTTCGAGTTGCTGTTGTTCCGACTTGGCGACGCGACGCACAGCGGACAGTCCGAACTGTTCGGCATCAACGTTTTCAAGGTCCGGGAAATCCTGGTCATGCCGTCGGTGACGTCGGTGGTGGGCGCCGAGCCGGCGATCCTGGGCATGGCGGACATCCGCGGGCAGGTGATTCCGGTCATCGACCTGCCGCGCCTGCTGGAATGCAAGCCGAAGTCGGGCCTGAACATCATGCTCGTGACCGAATACGCGCGCTCGACGCAAGGCTTTGCCGTCGAGGCCGTGGAGGAAATCGTCCGGCTGGACTGGAGCCAGGTGATCTCGGCCGAGAACAGCGTCAAGGGCGGGCTGGTGACCAGCATTGCCAAGCTCGACGCCGGCGGCGACAACCCGCGCCTGGTGCAGGTGCTGGACGTGGAGCAGATCCTGCGCGACGTGCTGCCCACGCGCCAGCCCGACGTGGACCCGGCCACCGTGGGCCCGCAGCTCAGCCTGCGCCCCGGCACCAAGATCCTGTGCGCCGACGACTCCGCCCTGGCGCGCGGCCTGATCGAGAACGGCCTCAAGGCCATGGGCGTGCCCGTGGTGATGACCAAGACCGGCCAGGAAGCGTGGGACATGCTGGGCGAGATCGCCGACCTGGCCGCAAGCCAGGGCAGGTCGATCCGCGACGAGGTGTCGCTGGTGCTGACCGACCTGGAAATGCCCGAGATGGACGGCTTCACGCTGACGCGCAAGATCAAGGCCGACGCGCGGCTCAAGTCGCTGCCCGTGGTCATCCACTCGTCGCTGTCGGGCGAGGCCAGCGAGGAACACGTGCGCAAGGTCGGCGCCGACGCCTACGTGTCGAAGTTCCTGGCCAAGGACCTGGCCGACACGATCCGCGGCGTGCTGGCGCGGCACCCGTGATCGGGATGGGGCAGCGAGGCTTGGCGACGATGGCACGGTAGAGCTGTCGTCGCCGGCTGCTGTCGCCTCATCCGCCAATGGTTGTCTCCCCTCTCCCGCGACGCGGGAGAGGGGCCGGGGGAGAGGGCGTGGAGGCTCTGCTTGCCGACCGGTCGAGAACTGGACCGTTGGCCCTCATCCCCAACTCCTCTCCCGCCGGCGGCAGAGGGGAGCAAAACCCTGCGTCCTGCCACAGGCAACGCCACCCCCACCCCCGCACAAAACCCCGCCGCACGCAACAAAACCCCCTGAACCGGCTTTGCCCAAAAAAAAGGCACGCCAGCTCCTGTGAGGGCTGGCGCGGGTTTGCGGGCTGTCAAGAGGGCGATTATCCACGCAACCTGTGGATAGTTCCACGCGCCAGAAGGCTTAACTCAAACCAGTTAGCCGCGCGGCTACTTCGGCTGGGCCACCGTGCGCAGGTACGGCTTGAGCGTCTTGAATCCTTCTGGATACTTCTTCTTTGCGTCTTCGTCGGAGACCGAGGTCGGGATGATCACGTCGTCGCCCGGCTTCCAGTTGACCGGCGTGGCCACCGTGTGCTTGGCATTGAGCTGCAGGGAGTCCAGCAGCCGCAGCACCTCGTCGAAATTGCGGCCGGCGCTCATCGGGTAGACCAGCATCGCCTTGATCTTCTTGTCCGGGCCGATCCAGAACACCGAGCGGATCGTGGCGTTGTCCACGGCCGTGCGCGGGCCGCTGCCGCTGGCCTCGGGGTGAATCATGTCGTAGAGCTTGGCCACGGTCAGGTCGTGGTCGCCGATCATCGGGAAGTTCACGGCGGTGCCCTGGGTCTCCTCGATGTCCTTGGCCCAGCGCGAGTGGTCGCCCACGGGGTCGATGGACAGCCCGATGACCTTGGTGTTGCGCTTGTCGAACTCGGGCTTGAGCCGCGCCATGTAGCCCAGTTCGGTGGTGCAGACCGGCGTGAAGTCCTTGGGGTGCGAGAACAGGATCGCCCAGCTGTCGCCGATCCATTCGTGGAAGTGGATCGGGCCCTCGGTGGTTTCGGCGGTGAAGTCCGGGGCGGTCTCGCCAATGCGGATGGCCATGGTCAGGCTCCTTGGATGGGTTGCGGTTGTCGATCGGTCCGGCCATCCAGTATAGGAACTGCGGCGGACATTGCACGTCCGCCCGATGGCCGAGGGCGGCGCCGGTAGCGCGTTCGTCACTCCCTCAGTCGGGCCGCTCCAGGTCGGCGATCACGGCACGCAGAAAGCGCGCGGCCTCGCCGCCCGTGACCACGCGGTGGTCGAACGTCAGCGACAGCGGCATCACGCGGTGCACGGCCGGCACGCCGCCGGCGGCCACCACCTCGTCGCGGATGCGGCCGGCGCCCAGGATCGCCACGGTGGGCGGCACCACGATGGGCGCGGCATAGCGGCCGGCGATCATGCCGAAGTTCGACAGCGTGATGGTGTTGCCACGCATCTCCTCGGGCGCGATGGTGCGCGCCTTGATGTCGGCGCGCATCCGTTCCAGCCCGGCGCGCAGGTCGGCCGCGTCCCGCTTGCCGACGTTGCGCAGCACCGGCACGAACAGCCCCTCGGGCAGGTCCGCCGCGATGCCGACGTCGATCCGTTCCAGCAGGTGCCGATGGCCGGTGCGCCCCTCGTACCACGCGTTCAGCGCCGGCTCGGCGCGCACGCCGGCCACCAGCGCGCGCACCAGCCGGATCGTCACGTCGTGGCCGGCGGCGGTGGTTCCCACGGTCTGCCATGCGTGCAGGTCGGCATCGTCCATGACCGTGGCCGCCGCCACCTCGCTCTGCGCGCGCGCCATGTTCTGCGCCATCGCGCGCCGCACGCCGCGGACCACCTCGGCCGGACCCAGTTCGGACAGCGTGGTGGCCACGCGCTGCACATCGGTGGCCGTGATCACGCCGTCGCGGCCCGACGGCGTGACCATCGCCAGATCGACCGACAGCTTGCGCGCCAGCGCCCGCACCGCCGGCGTGGCGCGCAGGCCGTGGCCGCCGTGGATGCCGGCGGCGCCCACGCGGGCCGTGTCCTCGCGCACCACGTGCGTGCCCACCTTGACGGCGCCCACGACCGTGCCCGCATCCTCCGACGCGCCCGCGCCCTCGAAGCCCACCAGCGGCGCGCCCAGGTGGACGATGTCGCCGGGCCGGGCGAACAGCTTTTCCACGCGCCCGCCGAACGGCGACGGAATCTCGACGATGGCCTTGGCGGTCTCCACCGACAGCAGCGGCTGGTCGGCGTCGATGGCGTCGCCGGGCTTCACGTGCCACGTCACGATCTCGGCCTCCTGCAACCCTTCGCCCAGGTCGGGCAGCTTGAAGATCCGCATGGTCGTCTCCTGTCGTCTCCGGTATTCTTGGCTGGTTCCCGAGCGGGCCTACGCCGCGTCCAGCGCGCGCCGCGCCGCGTCCACAATCTGCGCCACGGACGGCAGGTAGCTGTGCTCCAGCCGCGCCAGCGGCACCACGGTGTCGTAGCCGGTCACGCGCTGCACCGGCGCGCTGAGCGAGTAGAGCCCGGCATCGGCCAGGTTCGCGGCAATCTCGGCGCCCACGCCGGCCGTGCGCGGCGCCTCGTGCACGATCACGCAGCGGCCGCTTTGCGCCACCGATTCGAGGATGGTCTCCATGTCCAGCGGCTTCAGCGTCGCCACGTCGATGACGGCGGCCGAGATGCCGTCGTCGGCCAGCTGGTCCGCGGCGGCCAGCGTCTCCTGCACCATGGCGCCCCAGCTGACCAGCGTGATGTCGCTGCCTTCGCGCAGCGTGAAGCATGCGTCCAGCGGCAGTGCCTCGCCGTCGTCGGCCACCTCCTGCCGGAACAGCCGGTAGAGCCGCGTCGGCTCGAAGAAGATCACCGGGTCGGGGTCGCGGATCGCGGCCAGCAGCAGCCCGTAGGCCCGCGCCGGCGACGATGGCATGACCACGCGCAGGCCGGGGATATGCGCGAACAGCGCCTCGGGGCTTTCGGAGTGATGCTCGGGCGCGTGGATGCCGGCGCCGCTGGGCGCGCGCACCACCAGCGGACAGGTCAGCCGCCCGCGCGTGCGGTGCCGCAGGTGGCCGGCGTGGTTCAGGATGTTGTCGATGGCCGGGTAGATGAAGCCCGCGAACTGGATCTCGGCCACGGGCTTGAGACCCATCGCCGCCATGCCGATGGCCGCGCCGACGATGCCGCCTTCGGCCAGCGGCGTGTCGATGACGCGCGCCTCGCCAAAGCGCGCCTGCAGGCCGACCGTCGAGCGGAACACGCCGCCGTTGACGCCGATATCCTCGCCCAGCAGCACCACGTCGGGGTCGTGCGCCAGCGCGTGGGCCAGCGCCAGGTTCACCGCTTCCACGAGATGGAGTTCAGCCATGATCGGTCTCCGTGGCGGGGTCGGCGTAGCGTCGGGCGGTATCGAGCTGGTCGGCCAGCGCGGCCGGCAGCGTCTCGTACAGGCAATCGAACATCGCGGTGACGTCGGGGTGGGGCAGGTCCAGGTACGCCTGCACCGCCGCGCCGACGGCCGCCTGGGTCTCGCGCACCAGTGCCTCCTCGCGCGTGGCATCCCACGCGCCCACGCTGGCCAGGTAGTCGCGCAGCCGCTTGATCGGCTCCTGCCGCCACGCTTCCTTGACGGTGGCCTCGTCGCGGTAGCGCGACGCGTCGTCGGCCGTGGTGTGGTCGCCCAGCCGGTAGGTGACGGCCTCGATCAGCGCCGGCCCCGCGCCGTCGCGCGCCCGTTCGATGGCCGCGCCCGCGCGCTCGCGCACGGCGATCACGTCGTTGCCGTCCACCTGTTCGCCGGGAATGCCGGCCGCGATGGCCTTCTGCGCCAGCGTGGCCGCCGCCGTCTGCCGCGCGCGCGGCATCGAGATGGCCCACTGGTTGTTGTTGATGACGATGACCAGCGGCACCTGCCACGCGCCGGCCATGTTCATGCCTTCGTAGAACGCGCCGTTCGACGTGCCGCCGTCGCCGATGATGCAGACGGCCACGCGTGGCTGCTGGCGCAGCTTGAACGCATAGGCCACGCCGGCCGCATGGCCCACCTGGGTGCCAATCGGCACGCAGTTGCCAAAGTCGTGCGGCACCGCCGCAAAGCCGCTGCCGCGCTCGTCGCCGCCCCAGTACAGCAGGCTCTCGGTCATCGTGACGCCACGCACGAACTGCCCGGCGTGGTCGCGGTACGACGGGATCAGCACGTCGTCCGGCCGCATCGCCATCGCCACGCCCACGCCAATCGCCTCCTGCCCCAGCGCCGACGCAAACGTGCCGATCTGGCCCGTGCGCTGCATCGCGATGGCCTTCAGGTCGAACTGCCGGGTGAGCACCATGGCGCGATAGAGCGGCAGCAGCGCGGCCGGGTCGCGGGCAAAGTCGGGAAGGTCGGGGGCAGGGCTGCCCTCGGGGGAGAGGTAGCGGGTAAATCCAATGTCAAAGCGCGCAACAGTGCCCATGTGGTGGTCCCCTTGTGGTTCGCTGTGTCCTGTGCGGCGCAGCATCTTGTGGACGCTGCTGCCTTCGACTATAGGGCAGGAATCCGGGAAGGGGGTGTGCGGTGGCGCACGGGCTGAGGACGGCCGAGGCTCAGCAGCAGGGCGCCCATATGCGCTCCCCGCATATCGCCCCGCTTTTTTGTTCGTTGTCTGCGGTGCCGCGCGTCCCTACAGTGCAAGGCTTGTGCTTGCCCCCAGGAGCCGATTCCGCCATGACCGTTGCCGTAGCCACCCGCCAGGATTTCGAGATTCGCCCGCTGGGTGCCGCGCTGGGTGCCGAAGTCGTCGGGCTGGACCTGAGCCAGCCGTTGTCCGACGATGACTTCCGCCGCATCCATCGCGCGCACCTGGATCACCACGTGGTGGTGTTCCGCGACCAGCGCATCACGCCAGACCAGCAGATTGCGTTCAGCCGCCGCTTCGGGCCGCTGCAGATCCACGTGCTGCACCAGTTCCAGCTTGCCAACCATCCCGAGATCCTGATCGTGTCGAACGTGCTGCGCGACGGCAAGCCAATCGGGCTGGGCGATGCGGGCCATTTCTGGCACTCGGACCTGTCGTACAAGGAAAAGCCGAGCCTCGGCTCGCTGCTCCACGCCATCGAACTGCCGGCCGAGGGCGGCGACACGCTGTTCGCCAACATGCACGCCGCGTACGACGGCTTGTCCGACGCGCTGAAGCGCCGGGTCGAAGGGCTGACCGCCGAGCACACGTATCTGGCGCGCTACGCCGAACTGCAGCAGCGCAGCCCGTGGCGGCCCAACCTGACGCCCGAGCAGATCGCGCAGGTCCGGCCCGTGGTGCATCCCGTGGTGCGGACGCATCCCGAAACGGGCCGCAAGGCGCTGTTCGTGAGCGAGCATTTCACGACGCGGATCGTCGGCCTGCCCGAAGCGGAAAGCCGCGCGCTGCTGGACGAACTGTTTGCGCACAGCGTGCAGCCCCGGTACGTCTACCGCCACTACTGGCGCGCGCACGACCTGGTCTTCTGGGATAACCGCTCGCTGCTGCACCTGGCCGGCGGCACGCCGGACCACCTGCGCCGCGTGATGTACCGCACGACGATCGAGGGCGACACGCCGTTCTGATCTTCGCCCGCCCGTCTTCCACTCTTCCATCCCGCGTCCCCGGAGCCTTTCGCATGTCCCTGATTGCCCTTGCCACCACCTTTTCGCGCCGCGCCACGCTGGCCGTGCTGACCGCCGGCCTGGCGCTGTCCGGCACCGCGCACGCGGAGGGGCGCATCCGCATCGCCGAGCAGTTCGGCGTGGTGTACCTGCTGCTCAACGTGGCGCGCGACCAGCAACTGATCGAGAAGCACGGCAAGCAGCAGGGCGTCGATATCCAGGTGGAATGGACGCAGCTGTCGGGCGGCGCGGCCGTCAACGACGCGCTGCTGTCGGGCGCCATCGACATCGCCGGCGCCGGCGTGGGCCCGCTGCTGACGCTGTGGGACCGCACGCACGGCCGCCAGAACGTCAAGGGGGTGGCGTCGCTGGGCAACTTCCCGTACTACCTGGTCTCGAACAATCCCAAGGTGAAGTCGATTGCCGACTTCACCGACAAGGACCGCATCGCGCTACCGGCCGTGACCGTGTCGGTGCAGTCGCGCGTGCTGCAACTGGCGGCGGCCAAGCAGTGGGGCGACAAGGAATTCAACCGGCTCGACAAGTGGACCGTGGCCGTGCCGCACCCCGATGCCGCGGCGGCGATCATCGCCGGCGGCACGGAAATCACGGGCCATTTCGGCAATCCACCGTTCCAGGAGCAAGAGCTGGCCGGCAACCCGAACGCGCACATCGTGCTGAATTCGTACGACGTGCTTGGCGGGCCCAGCTCGGCCACCGTGCTCTACGCCACCGAGAAATTCCGCAACGACAATCCCAAGACCTACCGCGCCTTCGTTGACGCGCTGGCCGAGGCGGCCGCGTTTGCGACCAAAAACCCCGAGGCCGCCGCCGACCTGTACATCCGCGTGAACAATGCCAGGATCGACCGTGCGCTGCTGGTCAAGGTGCTCAGGAACCCGCAGGTGCAGTTCAAGATCACGCCGCAGAACACGTTCCCGCTGGCCGCGTTCATGCACCGCGTGGGCGCCATCAAGAACCAGCCGAAGTCCTGGCAAGACTACTTCTTCCAGGATGCCGCCACCGCGCAGGGGAGCTGACATGGCCGAGGCCCATCCCGCCGGCACGCGCCTGCGCGTCGTGCCCCAGCCGCAGCCGCTGCTGGAAGTCGACCACGTATCGCTGGAATACCGCACGCCGCAGCGCGTGGTACGGGCCACGCACCAGGTCAGCTTCGACGTCCATGCGGCCGACCGCTTCGTGCTGCTGGGGCCGTCCGGCTGCGGCAAGTCGACGCTGCTGAAGGCCGTGGCCGGGTTCGTGCCCGCCGCCGAGGGCGAGATCCGGCTCGACGGCCGCCGCGTGCAGGCGCCCGGGCCGGACCGCATCGTCGTGTTCCAGGAGTTCGACCAGTTGCCGCCGTGGAAGACGGTGCGGCAGAACGTGATGTTCCCGCTGCGGCAGGCGCGTGGCTTGTCGAAGGCGGAGGCGGCGGACGTGGCCATGCACTACCTCGACAAGGTTGGGCTGGCCGCGTTTGCCGATGCCTTTCCGCACACGCTGTCGGGCGGCATGAAGCAGCGTGTGGCCATTGCCCGGGCGCTGGCCATGCGGCCCAAGGTGCTGCTGATGGACGAGCCGTTCGCGGCGCTGGACGCGCTGACGCGGCGGCGCATGCAGGAAGAACTGCTGGCGCTGTGGGACGATGCCGCGTTCACGCTGCTGTTCGTGACCCATTCGATCGAGGAAGCGCTGGTGGTTGGCAGCCGCATCCTGCTGCTGTCGCCGCATCCGGGCCGCGTGCGCGCCGAGCTGAACAGCCACCAGTTCACGCTGGCCAGCCAGGGCAGCGCGGAATTCCAGCTGGCGGCGCAGCGCATCCACGCGATGCTGTTCGAGACGCCGGTCGATGCCGCGCCGGCCGTTGCCATCCCCAATGCGAGGCATGGATCATGACCACCGCTCATCCCGCACTGCGTCCGGAGTACGAACGGGCGCTCGAACCGTTTACCGCCGTGCCGGTGTCGCGCGCGCTGCCCTGGCCGCGCCGGCTGTGGCAGCAGGGGTGGCTGCGCAAGGCCGTGATCCTGGCGCTGCTGGCGCTGGCGTGGGAAATCATCGCCCGCATCCAGGACAACGACCTGCTGCTGCCGACCTTCCTGTCGACCGCGCGCGCGTTTGCCGACGCCATCGTCAGTGGTGAGCTGCCCGGCAAGGCGCTGGTGTCGCTGTCGATCCTGCTGCAAGGCTACGCGGCCGGCGTGGCGCTGGCGTTCGTGCTGACCACGCTGGCCGTGTCCACGCGCGCCGGCCGCGACCTGCTGGACACGCTGACCGCGATGTTCAACCCGCTGCCGGCCATCGCGCTGCTGCCGCTGGCGCTGCTGTGGTTCGGGCTGGGCACCAGGAGCCTGGTCTTCGTGCTGATTCATTCGGTGCTCTGGCCGCTGGCGCTGAACACGTACGCCGGGTTTCGGGGCGTGCCCGAGACGCTGCGCATGGCCGGGCGCAACTATGGCCTGCGCGGGCTGCGCTATGTGGTGCTGATTCTGGTGCCGGCCGCGCTGCCGGCCATCCTGTCCGGGCTCAAGATCGGCTGGGCGTTCGCGTGGCGCACGCTGATCGCGGCGGAACTGGTGTTCGGCGCGTCGTCCGGCAAGGGCGGGCTGGGCTGGTACATCTTCCAGAACCGCAACGAGCTCTACACGGATCGCGTGTTCGCGGGGCTGGCGACCGTGATCCTGATCGGGCTGGCCGTGGAAGGGCTGGTGTTCGCCACGCTGGAGCGCGTGACCGTGCGCCGCTGGGGCCAGCAGCACTGACGCGGAAGCCCCAGGTTGCTGCGGCGCGCCTTGTCGATGCCATGCGCCCGGCGTATCGTGACGGGCCATGACGACAATCCATCCTGCCGCGGCCCAGGGTTTCTCGACCCAGGCCGACACCTACGCCCGCGGGCGTCCCGACTATCCCGAAGCGCTGGGCCACTGGCTGCGCGACACGCTGGGCGTGGCGCCCGGCGCCACCGTGGTGGACCTGGGCGCCGGCACCGGCAAGTTCACGCGGCTGCTGGTGCCATCGGGCGCCAGCGTCGTGGCGGTGGAACCGGTGGACGCCATGCGCGCCCAGCTTTCCGCCCGCCTGCCCGACGTCCGCGCCCTGGCCGGCAGCGCCGAATCGATGCCGCTGGCCGACGCCAGCGTCGACGCCGTGGTCTGCGCGCAGGCGTTCCACTGGTTCGCCAACGCCGCCGCGATGCGGGAAATCCATCGCGTGCTCAAGCCGGGCGGCCGGCTGGGCCTGATCTGGAACGTGCGTGACGAAGCCACGCCATGGGTGGCGGCGCTGACGGCCATCATGACGCCCTACGAGAGCGACGCGCCGCGCTTCTACAAGGGTGACTGGAAGCGGGTGTTTCCGGCGCCGGGCTTCGGTCCGCTGGCGCTGGCGCGCTTTCCGTACACCCACACCGGCGCCCCGGCGCAGGTCATTGTCGACCGCGTGATGTCGGTCAGCTTTATCGCGTCGCTGCCGGCCGTGGAGCAGGACGCCGTCCGCGCCCGCCTGCAGGCAGTCATCGACACCGACCCGGCGCTGCGGGGCCGCGACGTGGTGGCCTTTCCGTACAGCACCGAAGCGTACTGCTGCACGCGGGAGTAGTCAGGCCGCCGGGGCCAGCCGGGCCCGGTAGCGGGCGGCCAGCACCTGGCTCAGCCCCAGCGCCAGCACCGCGCTGAGCGCGGCAAACAGGTAGACGGTTGGATAGCCGCCCTGCTTGGCGATGAAGCCGGCCACGGGGCCGATCAGCCCCAGCGCGAAGTCCAGGAACAGCGCATAGGCGCCCAGCGCCGCCCCCCGGTTGGTGGCCGGCACGCGCTTGACGGCCTCCATGCCCAGCGCCGGGAACACCAGCGAGAAGCCGAAGCCCACCACGGCCGCGCCGGCCAGCGCCTGCCACGGCGCGTGGGCCATCCAGATGATCGCCAGCCCGGCCGCTTCCACCGCGAACGACACCAGCGCCACGGGATAGCCGCCGAACTTGCCGATGGCATCGGCCATGACCAGCCGGGTCAGCACAAAGCAGACGCCCAGCGCGGTCAGCGCCAGCGCCGCGTTCTGCCAGCCGTGGCTGGCGTAGTAGAGCGTGATGAACGCGGTGATCACGCCAAAGCCGACCGAGCCCAGCGCCAGGCACAGCCCGAACGGCGTCATCGCGCGGAACACGCGGCGGAAGGGCAGGCGGTCGCCCTTGAGGATCGGCACCGGCGCGCGGTGGCGCGCCAGCAGCAGCGCCGCGCCGGCCACCAGTGTGGTCACCACGCCAATGGCGGCCAGCCCGCCCCAGTGCGCCAGCACCACGCCCACGGGCGCGCCCACGGCCAGCGCGCCGTACGTGGTGATGCCGTTCCACGAAATCACCTTGGCCGTATGGCGCGCACCGGCGCTGCCGATGCCCCAGGCAATCGTGCCGGTCGTCACCAGGCTCTCGCCGGCGCCGAGCATCAGCCGGGCCGCCAGCAGCCACGCCAGCCCGATCCAGTCCGTGCCGGCGCACAGCGCGGCCACCAGCGTCAGCAGGCCGCTGCCGGTGACCAGCGCCAGGCCGGTCAGCACCGAGCGCTTGGGGCCCTGCGTGTCGCACAGCGTGCCGGCCCACGGCCGGCTCAACAGCGTGGCCAGGTACTGGATGCTGACGGCCAGCCCGGCCAGCACGGCGCTGTAGCCCAGATCGCCGTGGACGAACCCCGGCACGACCGCGATGGGCAGGCCCACCGCCAGATAGGCAATGAAGTTGAAGGCAACAACGGAAAGGATGCGGCGGGTGACGTCGCCGGTTTCGGCTTCGCCATGCGGCGGCGTGGCCGGCAAGGAACTGGGGGCGGACATTGGGTGATTCGGAGGGCGCTGTGTGGGCCGGGGTATCGCCGAACCTGTACGACGACTCAGGGAAAACCCGGAAGGCGCCATGATACGGCAATGCAGCAATTTGCGTACGCCCGATACCGCCGGGTGGTCCGATTGACAACACTTTGGCCGTTCTATACGGTGGACGCCCGTTCCGATTGGCCTGCCGCCCATCCCTGCATCCATGCCACGCAAAGCCGCCCAGCTCTCCGAAGCCGACAAGCACGCCGCCGAGGGAGGCGCCGTGGCCGTGGACCGGGCGCTGTTCGTGCTCTCCGTGTTCCGCGAGGGCGATACGTCACTTGGCCTGGCCGAACTGGCCCAGCGCAGCGGCCTGTACAAGAGCACGCTGCTGCGGCTGCTGGCGTCGCTGGAACATGCGCGGCTGATCCAGCGGCTGGCCGACGGCCGGTATGCGCTGGGCGCCGAGATCGCCCGGCTCAACGCGGTCTACGCGGCGTCGTTCTCGCTGGAGCAGGTGGTCATGCCGGCGCTGCGCGAACTGGTGCGGGTGACGCGGGAATCGGCCGCGTTCCACGTCGAGCAGGGCGAACACCGGCTGTGCCTCTACCGCGTGGATTCTCCCCAGCCGGTGCGCGACCACATCCGCGCCGGCGACCTGCTGCCACGCAACCGCGGCGCGGGCGGCCGCGTGCTGCGCGCGTTCGCTGGCGCCCGCGGCGAGATCTACCAGAAGATCCGCGACGAAGGCGTGATCGCGCTGGTGGGCGACCGCAGCCCTGATATCGCCGGCGTCTCGGCTCCGGTCTTCGGCCCCAACGGCGAACTGAAGGGCGCCCTGACGCTGACCTGTCCCACGCCCCGCTTCAGCAACGCCTTCCGCCAGCAGGTGCTGGACGCCGCCCGCGCCCTGACGCGCACGCTGGGCGGCCGGTTTCCGGAGGTGGTAGCGGGCGAGGCGGCGGTGGAGGGGCGCGCGGGGGAGGATTGATTTTCTTTCTCCCCTCTCCCGCGCGCGGGAGAGGGGTCGGGGGAGAGGGCTTGGCGGTACAAAATCCGACCGGTCGTGAATGAACGGCTGACCCTCTCCCCCAGCCCCTCTCCCGCAATGCGGGAGAGGGGAGCCAGACAGCGGTTCGTCAACCGTTGCAGGCTACAGCCACCCCCACCACACCACCCGCCACCCCCGGCTTGCCGGGGGTGCGCCGCAGCGCCGGCGCGGGCTATGATGCGTGTTTTGCCTCGTTTCAATCCGGCGTTTTCGCGGCCTGCCCTTTACGGGTTAACGTGGATAACGGCAGCCGCCCCCGGTAGCTTTAAGAGGAAACCGATTCCCGTGCACCTGGCTCAGCAGACGATTCTGGTCGTCATGATGGTGGTGTTCTCCAGCACGCTGGTCATGGCGGCGGGGCTGGTGCTTGCGCTGCGCGCGAGTGCTGCCGGCCGGCTATGGGCGGTGGGGCACGTGGTGGCGTCGGGTGCCGGGCTGGTGGTGGCGGCCAGCGCGGCCGAGGGCTCGCTGCATCTGGCGGCGCTGGGGGCCGGCGCCTACCTGATCGGCCGGCTGACGATCTATCGCGGCGTGCGCGTCTACTACGGGCTGGCCGACCACGCGGTGCCGCTGCGGGTGACTGGCCTGGCCACGCTGGCGTTGCTGCTGCTGGTCAGCGGCCTGGCCGACGCCCGGCTGCTGCTGCACGGCGTGGCCTACGGCATGCTGGCGATGATCTCGTTCAGCACCATCGTGACGATGCTGCGGGGCCGCCGCGGCCGCACCAGCATCGGCGGGCCGCTGGTGCTGGCGTCGCACCTGGTCCTGCTCGGCTCGCAGGTGGCGGCGCTGAGCTACGGCGCGGCGTTCAAGGGGCTGGCGATCACGCCGTTCTTCCTCCAGACCAGTACGTCGGTCTGGCCGCTGGCGCCGCTGGTGGCCGTGCTGCTGGGCCTGTTCGGCTTCAGCCTGATGGCGATGGAGCAGATCATCGCCCGCAACGAAAGCGGCGCCCGGCTGGACGCGCTGACCGGCCTGCTCAACCGCGGCGCGCTGGACATGACGGCCATCGGCCTGGTGGCGCGCTGGCAGCGCGACGGCGACCCGCTGTCGTGCCTGGTGATCGACGTCGATCATTTCAAGCGCGTCAACGATCGCCACGGTCATCACGCCGGCGACCAGATCCTGCGCGACATTGCCGCCGCGCTGGACAACTCGCGGCGCGCCTCCGACATCGCCGCGCGCTACGGCGGCGAGGAATTCTGCATCCTCTGCCCGCATACCGACGAACACCAGGCCACGGCACTGGCCAACCGCATCCTGCGCAAGGTGCGCGCCATCGCGCTGCCCGACGGCGATGGCCCGGGCTGCGGCCATGCCAGCGTCAGCATCGGCATCGCCCAGTTGCAGGGCGGTGCGTCCAGCCGCGAGGCGCTCTGGCGCGGGCTGTTCGCCGATGCCGACCGCGCGCTCTACATGGCCAAGAAGCGGGGCCGCGACCAGTTCGTGCTGGCCTCGCACATGCGTCCCGAGCCCGACACGGCCGACACCGCGCTGCCGGTGGCGGGCGAGTCCGACTGCATCACGCCGGCCTGAGCCACGGCGCGCGCGCCGCTACAGCACCCGGCCGAACCACCACATCGACAGCAGCGCGGCGCAGGTGGCCAGCAAGGCCCCCAGCGCGGCGAAGAACGCGGTGACCTCCACCTGGTCGCGCTTGCCGTAGCTGAGCCGGGCGTTGATGGCCCGATAGATCGACTTGAGCCGCGACGCATCCTCCAGCCGGAAGTACTCGGCGCCGGTGACATCGGCCACCTGCTCCAGCACGGGCTCGTCGAGCTTCACGCGGGCCGACATGCCGTCGGCCTTCAGCACCACGCCCTCGGGCGTACCCACGCCCACCGTGTAGATGCGCACGCCATTGGCGGCGGCCAGCTGGGCGGCCAGCGCGGCGCCGGGGCCGGCATTGCTCTCGCCGTCCGAGAACAGCACGATGGCGCCGGACGCGTACGACCCCGGCGCCACGCCGTCGCTGTCCGGGGCGAACGGCCTGGACTTCGGGCTATCGTCGTTCATCAGCCGCGCGGCGTCGTCGGCCAGTTGCGGCATCAGCGCGGTCAGCGCAATCAGCAGTCCGTTGCCCAGCGCGGTGCCGCCCTGCGGCTGCAGCTTGTCGATGGCGGCGGCCACGTCGTCCTTGCGCCGGCTTGGCGCCTGCGCCACGGCTGCCGTGCCGGCCATCGCCACCAGCCCCATGCTCACGCCCGACGGCTGCGCGTCCAGCAGCACCTTGGCCGCGTTCTGCGCGGCGCGCAGGCGCGTGGGCTTGACGTCCGGTGCCCGCATGCTGCCGGACAGGTCGATCACCAGGATCACGGTCTCGATGCGCGACGGCAGCATCATCACGGCCTGCGGCCGCGCGATGGCGACGACGAACGCGGCCAGCGCCAGCAGCGCCAGCACCGGGGCCACGTGGCGCCGCCAGCCGGTGACGGGCTTGCCCGCCGCGCCGGTCATCCGCAGCGTGGGATATTGCGCGCGCGCGCGGCGCCGGCGCGCATCGAGCCAGACGTAGCCCGCGGCCACCAGCACCACGCACGGCAGCAGCCAGAGCATGATGGGCCACAGGAAGCTGAAGACGGGCAGGCGCCCGATGGCGTCGATCACGCTGTACCCCGGTTGGCTTCGCGCGCGCCGCCAACCCGTCGGCTGCGCTGGCGGGCAAACTGCAGCAGCGCCAGATCGAGCCGGGTGTCGGTGGACAGCGTCAGGCAGTCCACGCCCGCGCGCACCAGCGCCTGATGCAGTTCGGCCTCGCGCGCCTCGGCCATCGCCGCAAAGCGCTTGCGAAAGCCCCGGTCGTGCGTGTCGACGAACAACTGCTCGCCGGTCTCGGCGTCCTGCATCACCACCAGCCCCAGGTCGGGCAGCGCCCGTTCCAGCGGATCGACCAGCCGCACCGCCACCACCTCGTGCCGGCGTGCCAGCAGCGCCAGCGCCGCCTGCCAGCCCGGCGCGCTGATGAAATCGGACACGACGAAGATGACCGAGCGCCGCCGCGCCACGGCGCGTGCGCGATTGAGCAGGTCTTCCAGCCGGGTGTCGCCGGGCGCGGCGGGCGACGTGGCGTGCATGCGGTCCAGCAGATGCAGCAGGTGCCGGCGGCCGGCGCGCGCGGGCACCACCGCCGGGCTGGTGTCGGCCGCGCCGCCATAGAGCACGGTGCCCACGCGGTTGCCGTAGCGCGTCAGCAGCAGCGCCATGACCGTGGTGAAATCGGCCAGCAGGTCGCGCTTGCGCACGGTGCCGGAGCCGAAGTCGATCGACCCGCTCAGGTCTAGCAGGAACCACACGGCCACCTCGCGATCCTCCTGGTACTCGCGCACGTGCGGCACCTGCAGCCGCGCGGTGACGTTCCAGTCGATGTGGCGCACGTCGTCGCCGGGGTGGTATTCGCGCAGGTCGGCCAGGTCCAGCCCGAAGCCGCGGAACAGCGTGCGGTAGTCGCCCTGCAGCAGGCCGTCCAGGCGGCGCACGACGGTCCATTCCAGCCGGCGCAGCAGCGCGTCGGTCTGGCGGGCGCCCAGGTGCGCGGCGGCCGGGCTGGCCGGTACCACGGCCAGCGGCGGCGCCTGGCGGCGCTTACCGCGCAGCAGCCCGAACATGGGATTCCATCGGCCGCTCGGGCACCGGCAGCGCTTGCAGGATGCGGGCGACGAGCTGGTCGGCCGTCACGGCATCGGAGATGGCCTCGTACGACAGCACCACGCGGTGGCGCAGCACGTCGGGCACCAGGTCGATCACGTCCTCGGGCAGCGCGTAGTCGCGCCCGCGCAGGAACGCCAGCGCGCGGGCGCCCTCGATCAGGCCGATGGTCGCGCGCGGGCTGGCGCCGAACGACACGTAGCGGTCCAGGTCTTCCAGCCCGTAGCCGCCGGGTTTGCGCGTGGCCGCCACCACGCGCACTGCGTACTGGATCACCCCCGGGTCCACGTACACCTTGCGGCACTCTTCCTGCAGCGCCGCCAGGTGCTCGGGCGTGGCGATGGGGCTCACGGCAATGCGCGGCCCGGTGACGCGGTTGACGATGACGACCTCTTCCTCCTCGCTGGGATAGCCCACCAGCACCTTCATCATGAAACGGTCCACCTGTGCCTCGGGCAGCGGGTAGGTGCCCTCGGTCTCGATCGGGTTCTGCGTCGCCATGACCAGGAACGGCGACGGCACCGGATGCGATTCGCCGGCAATCGTCACCTGCTTTTCCTGCATCACCTCCAGCAGCGCGCTCTGCACCTTGGCCGGCGCCCGGTTGATCTCGTCGGCCAGCAGCAGGTGGGCGAACACGGGCCCGCGCACGGTGGAGAACTCGCCGGTGCCCTGGTTGTACATGCGCGTGCCGATCAGGTCGGCCGGCAGCAGGTCGGGCGTGAACTGGATGCGCTTGAACGTGCCGCTCATGGTGCGGGCGAGCGTGTTGACGGTCAGCGTCTTGGCCAGCCCGGGCACCCCTTCCACGAGCAGGTGGCCGCCGGCCAGCATCGCCACCAGCACCCGCTCCAGGAAGTGGTCCTGGCCAACCACCACGCGCTTCACCTCGTACAGCAGGCGTTCCATCAGGCTGGCGCTGTCAGGGGCGCCCCGGGATTGGTCGTTCATAGGCCTCCGCGTCTAGAAGGGTGAGGAACCAAGGGCCATGCCGGCACTTTCGATCGTGATGGCAAAGCCGATGCCAAGGAAGGTGCCGCTCGGATTCGGGTTCAGGATGGCGGTGACGATGCCCACCACCTCGCCGTTCATGTTGACCAGCGGCCCGCCCGAGTTGCCGGGGTTGGCCGCGGCGTCGAACTGGATCAGCTTGTCCAGGTTCTGCTTGCGGTCGGGCGACACGAACTGGCGGTCCAGCCCCGAGATCACGCCCGCCGATACCGATGGCCCGATGCCGAACGGAAAGCCGACGGCCACCACCTCGGTGCCCGGCACCAGCGCCTGGCTGGAGCCCAGCGTGGCGGCCGGCAGGTCGTCGGGGATCGACTTTGGCTGGACGATGGCGAGGTCTTTCTCGGGAATGGCCTGCAGCACTGACGCCTCGGACGTCTGGCCATTGTGGAAGCGCACTTCCAGGCGCGTGGCGTCGGCCACGACGTGGTAGTTGGTGATGATGGTGCCGCTCTCGGTGACCACCACGCCCGAGCCAATGTGGCGCGCTTCCGACTTGCTGGCCGGGGTGTCCTTGCCCTTGGGCGCTTCGACGATGGCCGATTCCTCGCGCGGCGACGGCGGCGTCTTTGGCGCCGCCTTGCCCTTGGCCTCGGGCTGGCCGCGCCGGGGCTTGGGTGCCGGCTTGGCTTCAGGCGGTTTCTCGGCCGGCTTTTCCGCGGCCTTGTCGGGCGCATAGCTGCGGATCTCGACCACCGATTCGCGGATGGCCTCGGCGGCGCGCGCGGTCTGCGAGGGCAGGGGCTTGGTCTGGAGGGTGTGCATCACGGCGGCGTCGATATCCGCCTGGGTGAGCTTGCGCGGGGGTGGCTGCGTGAGCCACGCGACACCGACGCCGGCGGCAAAGACCAGGGCGACGGCCATGGAAACCAACCCGTAGATCGTCACGCGTTTCATCGCTACCCCTGGTTGCCATCGCGCCGTGGAAAATACAGTACCATCCTCTTACCCACGCGCCAAGGAGCAGGGCATGCAGTTTCTCTGGCCGCAAATGCTCTGGCTGCTGCTTTTGCTACCACTGCTGGCGGCCGCCTATCTGTATCTGATCGCCCGGCGCAAGAAGGCGGCCCTGCTCTATGCCAGCCTTGCATTACCGCGCGCCGCGCTGGGCCCCGGCCAGCGCCTGCGGCGCCATATTCCCCCCGTCCTTTTCCTGCTGTCGCTTGGCGCGGCGCTGCTGGCGTGCGCGCGGCCGAGCGCCACGATCACGCTGCCGTCGGACACCATCACGCTGGTGCTGGCCATGGATGTATCGCGCAGCATGGAGGCCACCGACGTGGCCCCGACGCGAATCGCCGCGGCGCAGCAGGCCGCGCGCGACCTCGTGGTGGGGCTGCCGTCGAGCGTGCGGCTGGGCATCGTCTCGTTCGCGGCCACGGCCGCCCAGGTGCTGGCGCCGACCGAGAACCGGCAGGACATGCTTGACGCGCTGGACCGCTTTCAGTTGCAGCGCGGCACGGCCACCGGCAGCGGGCTGATCCAGGCGCTGGCCGTGCTGTTTCCCGACGACGGGATCGACCTGGAGGCCGTGCTGTTCAACGATGCATCGGTGCTGGGTGGCCGCCCGGCCACGTCGCTGGACGAGGCCGCCGCGGCCGATGCCGCCCGCAAGCGCGAGAAGCAGCGCCAGCCGGTGCAGCCAGGCACCTATCGCCACGGCGCGGTGATCCTGCTCAGCGACGGGCGCCGCACCACGGGCCCCGATCCGCTGGATGCCGCGCGCATGGCCGCGCAGCGCGGCGTACGTGTCTACACGGTCGGCTTCGGTTCGGTGCAGGGCGGCGCGGTGCCGGGCGAGCCGGTGCTGTCGTACTTCATGCAGCTCGACGAACCGGCGCTGCGCGCGGTGGCGACGATTACCGGCGGCGAGTACTTCCAGGCCGGATCGGCGGCCGACCTGAGCCGCGTCTATCGCCAGTTGAGCGCCCGCTTTGCACTGGAACGGCGCGAGACCGAGGTTGGCGCGCTGTTCGCGGCGGCTTCCGGCCTGCTGTTGCTGCTGGCCGGCGCGCTGTCGCTGATCTGGTTCCGGCGCTGACGGGGCGCCGCCTGTGAGGAATGCCGGCGATACGGACACCCGGTCGTCATGCGCCGGGCGCCGCCGGCATCACGCCACGCCGAGCACCGCCTTGGTTTCCAGGAACGCTTCGATCCCGTAAGTGCCGTATTCGCGGCCGAGCCCCGACTGCTTGAACCCGCCGAACGGCGCGGCCGGATCGTGCGCGACCGTATTGACCAGCACGCGTCCGGCGTCGATGCGGCCGGCCACCTCGCGGGCGCGCGCCGGGTCGGCGGACACCACGTACGCCTGCAGCCCGTACGGCGTGTCGTTGGCAATCGAGATGGCGTCCGCCTCGTCGCGATAGGTCAGGATCGACAGCACCGGCCCGAAGATTTCCTCGCGGGCAATCGTCATGTCGTTGGTGACGTCGCTGAACACCGTGGGACGCACGAACCACCCGGCGCCGATGCCGGCCGGCCGCCCCTCGCCGCCGGCAATCAGCCGCGCACCCTCGGCAATGCCGACGCGGATGTAGCGCTGCACGCGCTGCCACTGCTTCTCGCTGACCATCGGCCCGATCGTCGTGGCAGCGTCGCGCGGGTCGCCCGCGCGGACATCGGCCATGGCCGACACCAGGCTGGCCTCGAACGCTTTGAGCCGCGCCTGCGGCACCAGGATGCGCGTGCCGGCGATGCACGCCTGCCCGCTGTTCATGAAGCCGGCCTGCAGCGCCAGCGTCGCGGCCTGCGTCAGGTCGGCATCGTCCAGCACGATCACTGGCGACTTGCCGCCCAGTTCCAGCGTGGTCCGCTTCAGCGATTCGGCCGCCGTGCGCAGGATGCCCTTGCCAACGGCCGTGGACCCCGTGAACGACAGCTTGGCCACGTCCGGGTGCGCCACCAGCGCCGCGCCGACCGTATCGCCCCGGCCGGTGACGATGTTGAACACGCCGCGCGGCACGTCGGCCGCGTGCAGCGCCTCGGTCACCACCTGCGTCTGCAGGCCGCTCATTTCGCTCGGTTTCACCACGGCGGTGCAGCCGGCCGCCAGCGCCGCCGCCAGCTTGCCGGTGATGAAGCCGGCGTCGTTGTTCCACGGCGTAATCAGCCCGGCCACGCCAATCGGCTGCATTACCACTTCCGACGTGCCCACGCGGCGCGTGAACGGGTAGTTTTCCAGCACGGCGGCGGCGTCGCGCAGCACCTCGCTGGCATGGCGCGCCATCCACCGCGCGCGCGACGCCGGGGCGCCGTATTCCTCGACGATGGCCTCCAGCAGGTCGTCCTCGCGGGCACGCACGGCCTCGTGCATGCGGCGCAGCATGTCGACCCGCATCTGCGGCGACGTGCGCGAGAACGCCGGGAACGCGCGCCGGGCGGCGGCCACGGCCAGGTCGGCGTCCACGGCATCGGCCAGCCGGACATGGCCGATCACGGCCTCGGTGGCCGGATTGAAGAGGTCGAAGCGCTCGTCACCGTGCGGTGTGACAAAGGCTCCGTCAATGTAGATCCTGTCGATGCGATGCATGGTGTATGCCTGAGACGTGGTTGCGTTGTGACCAAGATAGGCCGTGGGCATTGTGTTGACTAGACATACAATCGTATATGTCTCGTTAAACGATTTAGGACAATGCGTACTTCGGGTCTGGGAGAGCTGGAAGCCGTGCTGGCCGTGGCGCGCCATCGCAGCTTCCGCGCGGCGGCGGCCGAGATGGGCGTGTCGACGTCGGCGCTGAGCCATGCGGTGGCCGCGCTGGAGTCGCGCATCGGCGTGCGGCTGTTCAACCGGACCACGCGCAGCGTGTCGCTGTCCGAAGCCGGCGCGCAGTTCGTGGCCAGTGTGGCGCCGGCCTTGTCGACAATCCGCGACGCCATCGACCAGGCCGGCAGCCTGGGCAGCCAGCCGTCCGGCACGCTGCGGATCAACACGTCGGCTGGCGCGGCGCACCAGGTGATGCCGGTCTTCGTCGCGTTCCTGGCGCGCTATCCGGACGTGAGGCTCGACATCGTCACCGAGGGCAAGCTGATCGATATCGTCGTGGAGGGCTTCGACGCGGGCATCCGGCTGGCCGGCACGGTGCCGCAGGACATGGTGGCCGTGCCGTTCGGCGACCGCCAGCGCTTTGCCGTGGTCGGCAGCCCGGCCTACTTCGCCAGCCATCGCAAGCCGCGCACACCGGCCGACCTGAAGGGCCACCAGTGCATCCGCAGCCGGATGCCGAGCGGCACGATCTACCAGTGGGAATTCGAGCGCCACGGCGAAACGGTGCGCCTCGACGGCCCCGGCGCGCTGACGCTCGACGACGCCGGCCTGATGCTGGCCGCGGCGCGTGCGGGCGTGGGGCTGGCCTACCTGACCGAATGGAACGTGGCCGCCGACCTGGCAGCCGGCACGCTCGTGCGCGTGCTGGAAGACTGGACGCCCCCGCTGGACGGGCTATGCCTGTACTACCCGAGCCGCCGCCATGCACCGGCGGCGCTGCGCGCGTTGATCGCGGTGATCCAGGAACATGCGGCCGGGCAGCGGGAGGGGCGGCGGGGGAGGGGGTGAGCGTGGGTTTTTGCTCCCCTCTCCCGCTGGCGGGAGAGGGCCATCGCTCGGTGGCGGAAAGAAATTTTGGTTCTTCCACCCACTTGCTTTCATTCGGCACTTCAGGAAGTGTGGGT
>NZ_JAUANU010000009.1:0-219327 GCF_032190535.1 Cupriavidus sp. SZY C1 | reverse complement strand
GGGGGGGGGGGGGGGGGGGGGGGGGGGGGGGGGGGGGGGGGGGGGGGGGGGGGGGGGGGGGGGGGGGGGGGGGGGGGTGGGGGGGGGGGGGGGGGGGGGGGGGGGGGGGGGGGGGGGGGTTTTTTTGGGGGGCGGGGGGTGCGGCGCCGCCCCCCCCCCCCGGCCCCTCTCCCGCGATGCGGGAGAGGGGAGACAACAATCTGTACTTGAGGAATTGCCCGATCCCACGGTCTTGCTCCCCCCTGCCGCTTGACCGGTAGCTTGCCCGACCCCACGGTCTTGCTCCCCCTACCGCTTGACCGGTGCTTGCCCGATCCCACGGTCTTGCTCCCCTCTCCCGCTTGCGGGAGAGGGGTTGGGGGTGAGGGCCAGCCGTCGAGCCGCGACGTGTTCACGCCGCAGCCCCCTAGACTACCCCCGCCGCCGCGTCACAAATCCCGCCAAGCCAATCCCCAGCAGCAGCACCGCGCTCCACGGCGCGAATGCGCCGCCGCCGCCGTCACCGCCGCTGTCGGCGGCCGACGACCCGGTCGATCCGGGGGCTGCGCCGGCGGTGGCCGGGTTCGGTGCCGCCGCCAGTGCCTGGTCGGCGTCGAGCAGGCCGGCGCCGCACTTGCCCGTGTTGCCGCTCGCCGTGCAATAGGTGCCGGCCGGATGCGGTCGAGCCGTGGCCTTGAGCACCTGCGTGACCTGCGCCGGCGACAGCGCCGGGTTGAGCGACAGCATCAGCGACACCACGCCCGATACCATCGGCGCGGCAAAGCTGGTGCCCTGCGAGCCGACGATGCCGTAGGTGGTGGGGCTGGCGGCGCCCGCGTTGGTCAGCGTGCGGATGAATGACTGGCCGCCCGTGCAGCCGGTGGCCACGTTGTTGTTGACGATGACCTTCGAGTTGCCGCAGCCGCCGCCCGGCGCGCTCAGCGCCACCTGCGGGCCCACGTTGGCAAAGCTGGCGTTCTCGCCGTCGTTGGCGTGGGCCGTTACGGCGATCACGCCTGAGCAGTCGGCCGGGGCCTCGACCGCGCCGGCCGAGTTGCCGGCCGCGGCCACGACGATCACGCCCGCCGCGTTCAGGTCGTTGACGGCCTGCTGCTCGATGGTCGAGCAGGTGCCGCCGCCCAGGCTGACGTTGACCACGCGCGCTGGCGTGGCGTTGTTCGGCACGCCCGGCACGGCCAGGCCGCCGGCCCAGCGCATGCCTTCGACGGTGTCCGACAGCAGCGCGCCGCAGCGGCCCGATACGCGCACCGGCTGGATCCGCGCGCTCCAGTCGACGCCGGCGATGCCCGACACGTTGTTGGTCGCCGCGCCCAGCACGCTCGCCACGCGCGTGCCATGCCAGGTGCTGTTGGTGGCGCCGCTGCCGTCGGGGCAGGTCGTGCCGGCCGGCACGTAGTCGCCCGGATCGGTCGGATCGCTGTCGCGGCCGTCGCCATCGGCTGAAACCGTGGTCGTCGAGATGAAGTCGTAGCCGGCCACAAGCCGGGGCGCCAGGTCAGGGTGCGGCAGGTAGCCCGTGTCGACCACGGCGATCACGATGCCGGTGCTGCCGCGCGAGCGGTCCCACGCGCGCGGCAGGTTGGCGCCGCCGACCACGGTGGCGGGCGCATTCATATAGACCTGGTTGGCAAATTCAGTGTCGTTGGGCACCGTGTCGTGCAGCCGCAGCCAGCGGTCGGGCACGGCGTCGGCCACGCGCGGGTCGTCGCGCAGCCGTTTTGCCACGGCGTCGGGCGTCTCGCCGCGGCTGTCCTTGACCGTGACGAGGTCCATGGTGCCGGCCATCGGCCGCTTGACCGACAGCGACAGGCCCGTGTTCGACGCCACCCGCTTCATGCGCGTGGCGCTGGCGTCGGTATCGAGCGACTGGCCGCCGTCGCGCCAGCGCACGATGTAGTTGCCGGTGTAGACCGGCGCCGGGCGCGCGGTGGGCGTGGTGTCCGCCTGCGCGGCGGGGGCCAGGCTCAGCAACGAGCCGACGACGGCCAGCAGCGCGGGCAGCCGGGACCGGTGGCGGGGATTCATCTGGGGGCGCGGCATCTCTGCTCCTGTGGAGTTCTGGTGATGCGGTTGCTACGGCGAACGGTGAATCGGACTTCGTCTGGGCGATCTTTCGGCGCTCAATGTCTCGGGTTGGTGCCTCCGGTCAGGTCAGCCCGCCGTCTACGGCTTGGGCATGTCCCGGCTGACCGGGCGGTCGCGATGGGGCCGCAGCAGGCGGTCCGGCGTGGCTGAGGTCACGCGCGGCGCGGCCTGCAGCGTTGCCACGGCCTGGTCCAGCGTCACGTCGGCCGATGCCGTGATGGCGGTGACCAGCCACGTGCCGCCCGACATCGGCCGCTTGACCACGTAGCGCACCGGACCGGGGATGGCGGCCAGCAGCTTGCCGGCATCCTCGGACACCGTCACCTCGGGCGGCGCGAACTGGACGAGGATGTCGCCGATGGCGCGGTCGTCGGTGATGCTGCCGCGCGGCGGCGCGAACGATTTCGACTCCGACGCGCAGCCGGACACCGCGCTCAGCGCGGTCAGCGTCACCGCGGCCAGCACAGTGGCGGCGGCGCGGCGCACGCCCGGGTGCAGCGGCTGCAGGCGGCGCAGGCAGTGGGGGCGGGGCAATGGCAGCTTGCCATGTGTCATCGGTTTCAAACTCCTGTTTCCGGATCGCCGTGGCATGGCGTCAGCCCGCCGCGCGGCGCGGCTTGCGGCCGCCGCCGTCGCGCGGCGCATTGGCGGCCTGGGCCGCCGTGCGGGCGCCGTGGGCCAGCCCCTGGGCCAGCATCTCCTCGGCATGTTGCATGGTTGTGGCAGTCACCGTGGCGCCGCCGAGCATCCGCGCCGTCTCGCTGACGCGGCCCTCGGCGTCGAGCACGCGGATGCGGGACCGCGTCACGGCGCCCGACTTGTCGGCCTTGCTTTCCTTGCTGACCAGCAGGTGCGTGCCGGCCTGCGCGGCCACCTGGGGCAGGTGGGTCACGCACAGCACCTGGCGCGACCGGCCCAGTTCCTGCAGCCGGCGGCCCACCACCTCGGCCACCGCGCCGCCGATACCGGTATCGACCTCGTCGAAGATCAGCGTCGGCGTGGGCGCGGCCTCGCTGGTGATCACCGAGATCGCCAGGCTGATCCGCGCCAGTTCGCCGCCGGACGCCACGCGCGCCAGCGGGCGCGGGCTCACGCCGGCATGGCCGGCCACGAGGAAATCCACCTGTTCGAGCCCGTGGCTCTGGCCTTCGTCCAGCGGGTGCAGCGCCACGGCGAACGCCCCGCCGGCCATCGACAGGCCCTGCATGGCGTCGGTCACGGCGGCCGACAGCGCGTCGGCGGCCACCTTGCGCGCGGCCGACAGGTGCTGGGCCAGCGTCAGGTAGGCGGCGCGCGACGCGGCCTCGCGGGCCAGCACCTTGTTGATGTCCTGCGCGGCCTGCAGGTCGTCGAGCTGCTGCCGGCGTGCCAGCAGTTCGTCGGCCAGCTGCTCGGGCGGCAGGCGGTACTTGCGCGCCGTGGCGTGCAGCGCCTGCATCCGTTCCTCCACGGCCTGCAGCCGCTCGGGATCAAGTTCGAGCCGGTCGACGTAGCGGTTCAGCGAATGCGCGGCTTCCTCGACCTGCACCAGCGCCGGTTCCAGCGCCGCCAGCACGTCGCGCAGCGCCGGGTCGACATCGGCCAGTTGCTGCAGCCGGTGCACCACGCCGTTCAGCACCGACGCCACGGCGCCGTCGGCCTCGGACAGCGCGTCCAGCGCGGCGCGGCTGCCGTCGATCAGGCCGGCGGCATGCGACAGCCGGTTGTATTCGGACTGGATCTCGTCCCACTCGCCCGGCTGCGGGGCCAGCTTGTCGAGTTCGCCCACCTGCCATTCCAGCCGCTCGCGTTCGAGCTGCATCTCGCGCGACTGGTGCTCCACGGCCTCGCGCTGCTTGACGCAGGCCCGCCACGCGCGCCACGCCTCGGCCACGGCGCCGGCCTGCTCGGTCAGCCCGGCGTGGGCGTCGAACAGCTGGCGCTGGGCGTCCGGGCGCAGCAGTTGCTGGTGCGCGTGCTGGCCGTGGATGTCGACGAGCTGGTCGCCCACCTCGCGCAACTGGGCCAGCGTGGCGGCGGCGCCGTTGATGAACGCCTTGCTGCGGCCCGACGCGTCGACGGTCCGGCGCAGCAGCACGGTGTCGTCGTCGCCGGCCAGTTCGCGGTCGGCCAGCCAGGCGTCGAGCGCGGCATGGGTGTGGAACGTGGCGCTGATGCCGGCCCGGGCCGCGCCTTCACGGACCACGCCGGCATCGGCGCGCTCGCCCAGCACCAGGGCCAGCGCATCGATCAGGATCGACTTGCCCGCGCCGGTCTCGCCGGTGAAGACGGTGAAGCCGCCGGTGAAGTCGAGGTCGAGCGTATCGACGATGACGAAATCGCGGATGGACAGGCTGCGCAGCATCTTGGACCGGGGCGTCAGGCGGAGGGGTTGGATACGGGCGGCTCAGAGCCGGTTGTCTTCGGTGGGGTACTCGTGCCAGTGCAGCTTCTTGCGCAGCGTGGCGTAGTAGTTGTAGCCCACCGGGTGCAGCAGGTTGACGGTCTTGGCCGAGCGGCGCACCACGATGCGGTCGCCCGGCAGCAGCGACGCCAGCGACTGCATGTCGAAGTTGACGCTGACATCGCGCGCGCTGGCCACCTCGATCGTCACCTCCGCGTCGTGCGGCAGCACGATCGGGCGGTTGGACAGCGCGTGCGGGGCAATCGGCACCAGCACCAGGCCGGACAGCGTGGGATGCAGGATCGGTCCGCCCGCGGCCAGCGCGTAGGCGGTGGAGCCGGTGGGCGTGGAGACGATCAGGCCGTCGGACCGCTGGTTGTACATGAAGTAGCCGTCCACCGAGACGGCCAGTTCGACCATGCCCGAGATGCCGGACCGGTTGACGACCACGTCGTTGAACGCCAACGCCGAGAAAATTACCCCATCGTCGCGGATCACGCGCGATTCCAGCAGCATGCGGGTCTCGGCCTCGTAGCGGCCGGCCAGCATCTCGGGCAGCGTGCGGGTGACGTCTTCGAGCGGGATGTCGGTCATGAAGCCCAGCCGGCCGTGGTTCACGCCGATCACCGGCACGTCGTGGCCGGCAAGCTGGCGGGCCAGGCCCAGCAGCGTGCCGTCGCCGCCCAGCACCACGGCCACGTCGGCCTCGCGGCCGATTTCCTCGGGCGTCAGCACCGGGTAGCCGGTCAGGCCGGTGGCCGCGGCGGTCTCGCGCTCGAACACCACGTCCTGGCCGTTGCGGGAGATGCAGGACGCCAGTTCCTCCAGCGGGCCTTCGATACCGGCGGTCGAATGCCTGCCCACCAGGGCGACGGTCTTGAACGGCGCGCGCGTGGCGCTGGGCTTGGAGGGGGCAGACATGGCGGGATTAGACCATACCGGCATGACCATTGCCAGCATCGGCAGGATCGGTGCGGCCGGCGCCCGAACGGGCCAGTTTTGATTAAAATCCGATGCATCATGGACGAACGTTCGAAAACCCTTCTCAAGACCCTGATCGAGCGGTACATCGCCGAAGGGCAGCCGGTGGGCTCGCGGACCCTGTCGAAGTACTCGGGTCTGGACCTGTCGCCGGCGACCATTCGCAATGTGATGTCCGACCTCGAGGAGATGGGGTTCATCGCCAGCCCGCACACGTCGGCGGGCCGCATCCCCACGCCGCGCGGCTACCGGCTGTTCGTCGACACGATGCTGACGGCGCGGCCGCTGGAGGGCCAGACCGGGCTCAGCGCCGAGCTGGCCGGGCTCAAGGACCAGATCCAGGGCCAGATGGCCAGCCAGCAACTGGGGCCGCAGCGGATGATCACGGCGGCGGCGCACACGCTGTCGAACCTGTCGCGGTTCGCGGGCGTGGTGATGACGCCACGGCGCGCGCAGGCGTTCCGGCAGGTGGAATTCATGCGGTTGTCGGACAAGCGCATCCTGCTGATCATCGTGAGCCCCGAGGGCGACGTCCAGAACCGCATCATCCAGACCGAGCTGTCCTACACGCCGGCCCAGTTGATCGAGGCGGCCAACTTCTTCAACACGCACTACGCGGGCATGAGCTTCGACGCGGTGCGCGACCACCTGCGCGGCGAGCTGCAGGCGCTGCGGCGCGACATGTCGTCGCTGATGCAGGCCGCCGTGGAAGCCGGCAGCAGCGCCATGGCCGAGGACAACACCGAGCAGGTGTTCATCTCGGGCGAGCGGCGGCTGCTGGAGGTGGAAGACCTGTCGTCCAGCATGGACAAGCTGCGCCGGCTGTTCGACGTCTTCGAGCACAAGACCAGCCTGCTGCAACTGCTGGACGTGTCCAGCCACGCGCAGGGCGTGCAGATCTTCATCGGCGGCGAAAGCCAGCTCGTGCCGCTGGAGGACATGGCCGTGATCACGGCGCCGTACGAGGTGGATGGGCAGATCGTCGGCACGCTCGGCGTGATCGGCCCCACGCGCATGGCCTACGAACGGGTGATCCCGATCGTGGACATCACGGCCCGGCTGCTGTCCAGCGCCCTGAGCCAGAACTCCTGACGCGCCGCCAGGGTCTGTACCCTGCGAGGCGGCGCCTCGCGGCCGCCCGCGTGCGTCCCCCGTCGTATGATGCGACTTGTTGCCAGCGCCCCGGCACCCGACCCGGAACCTCCATGACGTTTTCGCCTGAACCGGCATACCAGCACGGCCAGCCGCCGCGCACCGCAATCCTGCTGATCAACCTCGGCACCCCCGACGCCCCCACGCCCAAGGCGGTGGGCCGCTACCTGAAGGCGTTCCTGTCCGACCCGCGCGTGGTGGAAATCCCGCGGCTGGCGTGGCTGCCGATTCTGCACGGCGTGATTCTGCCGTTCCGCTCGCGGGCATCGGCCATGAAGTACGAGTCGATCTGGCTGCGCGAGGCCCATATGACGGGGTCGCCACTGCTGGTGCACACCGAGCGCCAGGCCCACGCGCTGCAATTGCTGCTGCACAAGCTTGGCCACGACGTGACCGTGGCCTGCGCCATGCGCTACGGCAATCCGTCGATCGACTCGGTCATGGAGGCGCTGCGCCGGCAGGGCACCGAGCGCGTGCTGGTGCTGCCGCTGTATCCGCAGTTCTCGGGCACGACCACGGCCACCGCGTTCGACGAACTGTTCCGCGTGCTGGCCGGCTGGCGCAACCAGCCGGAGCTGCGGCTGGTCAAGCATTTTCACGATCACCCGGCCTACATCGCGGCGCTGGCAGCCCGCGTGCGGGAATACTGGGCGGCGCACGGCCTGCCCGACTTTGCGCGCGGCGACCGGCTGATCCTGTCCTTCCACGGCCTGCCGCGCAGGCTGCTGGACCTGGGCGATCCCTACCATTGCGAATGCCTGAAGACGGGCCGGCTGTTGGGCGAGGCGCTGGGACTCCAGCCGGGCCAGTACCAGGTGACGTTTCAGTCGCGTTTCGGCAAGGCCGAATGGCTGCAGCCCTATACCGCGCCGACGCTGGTGGAACTGGGCAAGGTCGGCACGCAGCGGGTGGACGTGTTCTGCCCCGGCTTTCCGGCCGACTGCATCGAGACGCTGGAGGAAATCGCCATCGAAGGCCAGAGCGAATTCCGCGTGGCCGGCGGGCAGGATTTCCATTTCATTCCGTGCCTGAATGATTCGGAGCCGTGGATTGCCGGGCTGGCCGACATCGCGTTGCAGCATCTGCAGGGCTGGCCGCTGGACCTGCCGCATCCACATGAACTGGAGGCCCGGCGGACCCGGGCGCAGACGCGCGGCGCGGCGGCCTGACGGCGGCAGGAAGGAGAACACGATGCAAGTGGATTTCGACGCCGATGCGCGGATGCGGATCGACAAGTGGCTGTGGTGCGCGCGGTTCTTCAAGACGCGCTCGCTGGCGGCCGATGCGGTGGAGCGCGGGCGGGTGACGGTCAACGGCCAGCCGGTCAAGAATTCGCGCGAGGTAAAGCCCGGCGACACGGTGGTGCTGGACGCCCACGAGCAGCGCTGGGAGGTGGTGGTCAAGGGCGTGCCGGCGTCGCGCGGATCGGCGCCGATCGCCCAGACGACCTACGCGGAAACGCCCGAAAGCCAGGCCCGGCGCCAGCAGGAGGCCGACCGGCGGCGCCTGCAGCCGGAACCGGCGGCGCAGTTGCAGGGCCGGCCGACCAAGCGCGACCGGCGCCGCATCGACGACTTCAGAAGTTGATCAGGCAGGAAAGAAAACGCGGCGGGCCAGCCGGAGCGCTTGGCCTCGGCTGGCGGATGAAGAGGGGTCAGCGGACGTACTGGACGATGTAGTGCTTGAACACGGCCTTGCCGCTGCCATATTCGGTATCGCGCGGGGCGACCGCCTCTGACAGGCAGATGAAGGCCGTCATCGCCGACAGCGCGGCAATCAGGCATAACGTCACGACAGGCAACTTGTGCATGGTGAAGCGTCCCAAAGATGCACCAATGTGATCCACCTTCTTGCTCCCGTTATTTTTGTCATTTTTCCTGCTATGAATCTTAGTGTTTGCGTTGCAGCAAAGCAATAAACACCCGATGTCATGAAACGCCCCTTTGTAACGGCGTATTTCCGGGTCCCTGAGCGCGCACACCTTGAAAAAGTGGAACCGTGTCGCCATCTGCGGCTAGACTTGCCGGTTGGCATCCGATCCATCCCGTGGCCCCGTCGTTGCCTTGAGCGGCCGCGGTTTTAGCTATTTGATACGAATCGACATGGAAGAACAGAATCTGACGCCAGACCAGAACCCGCAGCAGGCGGCCAATGCCGCCGCGGCTGCGCCGGCGCCCGAGGCTGCGGCCGCCGGTGCTGACGAGATCGCACGCCTGACCCAGCAGGTGGCAGAGCTGGAAGCCAAGGCCAAGGAGCACTACGACATGTTCCTGCGCGCCACGGCCGAAGGCGAGAACATCCGCCGCCGCTCGCAGGACGAAGTGGCCAAGGCCCACAAGTTCGCGATCGAGAATTTCGCCGACAACCTCGTGCCCGTCATGGACAGCCTGCAGGCCGCGCTGGCCGACAACACCGGCGACCTGAAGAAGCTGCGCGAGGGCGTGGAGCTGACCGCCCGCCAGCTGGCCGCCGCCTTCGAGCGCGGCAAGATCGTCGAGGTGAATCCGGTGGGCGAGAAGTTCGATCCGCACCGCCACCAGGCCATCTCGATGGTGCCGTCCGAGCAGGAGCCGAACACCGTGGTGTCGGTGCTGCAACGGGGCTACACGATTGCCGACCGCGTGCTGCGTCCGGCGCTGGTGACCGTCTCGGCGCCGCGCTGACCGGCACGATGTGAATGGTTCGTACGACGCCCGGGGGCCGCAAGGCTGCCCGGGCGTCGTCGTTTCTGGAGATACCGCCATGGCGGACAACGCATCGCACACCGCATCAGACACCCAGGGCGACGCCCCGCACCTGGACCACCGCGCCTTCGACGCGCTGGCCATGCAGGCCGTGGATCCGGCCACCATCGACCCGGCCATCGCGTCCGCTGGCGACGACCTGGTCTGCGTGTTCTTCTGGGGCGTGGACTGCTTCAACTGCGAGATGGCCAAGAAGGCGATCCTGGCCGATCCGGACAAGCTGCGCGTGCTGAACCTGCGCTGGCTGCACACCAACGTCTACGCCCATCCCGAACTGGGCCGCCGCTTCGGCCTGCACGGCATTCCGGTGTTCATGTTCTTCCACCGCGGCAAGCGGCTGGGCCGCGCCACGGGCTGGCACGGCTACGGCCAGTTCGCGGCGGCGGTGGCCAATGCCCGGCTCAAGGCCGAGGGCAAGCCGCTGGCGGGCTGATCAGCGCGACAGCGCGTAGCCCACGCGGAACTGCCACGGCGTCTTCTGGTTGTAGTACAGCAGGCTCTCGCCGTAGCCGTAGAAGAAGCCGGCCATCAGGTAGCCGGCCGTGCCGGGCAGCAGCCGCGCCAGCGGGTAGGTGAGCTGCGTGTCGACGCTGCCATAGCCCTTGCGCGTGCCCTTGCGCAGCGTGGCGGCCACCTCCCACGAATCGGGCCGGCCGTAGGCGATGTTCAGGTCCATGTAGCCCCGGTAGTGGGCGATGTCCTCGTTGTCGCTCTTGCCCACGTAGGCGTACAGCTTGGGCGCCACGCGCCAGTGGAAGTCGGTCTGGTCCCCGAAATACATGGTCGGTTTGACGAACAGCGTGTTGACGGCGCGCGAGTTGTCGCCGTCGCGGCCGTTCGATTCGTGCTCGAAGCCGGTGGCGATCGACATCCGGCTGATCGCGCTGTTCTTCACGCCCGTGTCCGACAGGTAGTAGTACAGGCTGGGCCGGTAGTTCGTGTCCTTGAACGGGCGCGATTCGCTGGCCAGGTCCCACAGCGAGAACTGCGTGTAGGCGAAGTACAGGTTGTCCAGCACCGACTTCGACTTGGGGTCCTCGCCCTCGAAGATCCGGTACTTGAAGCTGATCTGGAACTTGGCGTTGGCGCCGTTGTGGCCGCCGAACATGATGTACATCGGCTCGTTGAACGACAGCCGCTGGGCGTCGCGCAGGTCGACCGGGGCGGGCGGCGGGGCGCCGCCGTCGGCGGTGACGATGGGCGTGACCGGCGTGGTGGCCGGATTGGCCGCCGGGGCTGGCGCGGTGGCGCCATCGGCGGGTGCCGCCGCCACCACGGGCGGCCGGGCCGGGGTCTCGCCCGGTACGGGCGCGCGGTTCAGCGTGACCAGGACCGGCGCGGCGTCGATGCCGGTGACGTCGATCCGCACCAGGCCGCGCAGCGTGGCGGGCCATTCGGCGGTGTAGCTGATGGTGCGGTTCTCGCCGCGCCGCAGGTTCAGGATGGCCGGGCCGCTGCCAACGCGCCGCAGCGTGACGCGCACCGGCGCGGCAAGGTCGCCCGAGACCGTGGCTTCGAGCGTATCGGGCACGGCGTAGCGGCGCAGGTCTTCGTCACCGGTGGCCAGCAGCGTCAGCGTGAGCGGCCGGGTGCCGTCGATCTGGCGCGGCGGCTGCAGCAGCGAGACGGCCGCCTGCGCGGTCATCGGCATGGCCAGCGCGCCAAGCGCGGCGGTGGCGGTCAGCGCGGACAACAGCGCGGCGGCGCGGCGGCTGCCCGCGCGCGGGGAGAGAGGGTAGGACATGGGACATCGGCACGCCGGCGCCGCGCGGCATCCACGGAGCGGGGTCCGGTGGCGCCGACGAGACGGGCAGGCGTGGCAAGGAATGGCAACCGGCAGAGATTAGCATGCGCCGCCCGCGCCGCTTGTCAGTGTGCGTCGGACAAATCAGCCTTTGGCGCGGCGCTGGATATCGTCGACGTAGGCCTGCCCGTCGGGCGGCATGCCGGTGCGCTGTGCGTTCCAGAGCATCTGGCCCAGCGCTTCCATGATCTCGTGCTGGGCGTCGTGCGGCGAGTCGAGCCGGCGGCTCAGCGCCTCGTAGGCGGCGCGGATGCCGGGCGGCTGGTCGATCGACACCTGTTCGGAGATCGACAGGTGCATCGCCAGGTGCAGGAACGGGTTGGTCTGGCCGGCCTCGGGCGTGTAGTCGCGTGCCAGGGCGCCTTCGGTGTCGTCAAGCTGGGCGTGGTACTCGGGATGCTGGTCGATCCAGTCGACCGCGATCGCCTCCAGCGGCGTCAGGACACTGCCCGCAACGCGCTTCTGCCACGCTTCGCAGAAGAACCGGCGGACTTCTTCTCTTGAGGGATTGAACATGATGGCCGCTATTGTAGTGCAGCGGTCCGGGCGCTGCCGGCCGGGCCCGGCGCGTGCGTAGAATGCGAGGTTTCGATCCCTTGCCGCCACCATGACCGTCTCTGCCGCCGCCGCCCGTGGCCAGGCCCGCGACAAGCTCGCGGGCGTGCTGCTGATCGCGCTGTCCGCCAGCGCCTTTGGCGCCATGGCCATCTTCGCCCGCTTTGCGTATGCGGCTGGCGCCGATGTCTACGGCCTGCTGGCGGTCCGGTTCGTGGTGGCGGCGGTGGCGATGGCGCTGGTGATGCGCGCGCGCGGGATCCGCCTGCCGCCGTGGCGCCGGGTGCTGGCGCTGGCGGCGATGGGCGGCATCGGCTACGTCGGGCAGTCGTACTGCTTCTTTACCGCGCTGAACCATGCCCAGGCCAGCCTCGTGGCGCTGCTGCTCTATCTCTATCCGCTGTTCGTGACGCTGCTGGCGGCGGTCTTCCTGAAGGAGGCGCTGACCACGCCGGCCGTGATCGCGCTGGTGCTGTGTTCGGTCGGCGCGGGGCTGACGGTGGGCGGTGGCGAAGGCGAGCCGATCGGCATCGCGCTGGGCGTGGCGGCGGCGGTGATCTATTCGGTCTACATCGTCGTCGGCGCGCGGGTGACGGCCGGCGTCAATGCCATCGCCACGACCACGGTGATCTGCACGGCGGCCGCGCTGGTCTATGTGACGGTGGGCATCCTGCGCAGCGGCGCCGGCGTGCCGCCCCAGTTCCCGGCCACGGCCGGCGGCTGGCTGGCGCTGGTGGCCATTGCGCTGGTGTCGACGGTGCTGGCCATCCTGACGTTTTTCGCCGGGTTGCAGAAGCTGGGCGCGGCGCGGGCGTCGATGCTGTCGACGCTGGAGCCCGTGGTGACCGTGGTGCTGGCCGCCCTGCTGCTGGGCGAGCACATCGGGCCGACGCAGGCCGTGGGCGGCGGGCTGATCGTGCTGGGTGTCCTGTGGCTCACACGGCGGGCCAGTGCTACGCCGCCGCTGGAGTCCGCCGACGAACGGAATTGAACGGCTTCGTCAAACCGGCTGTCTACGGCGACGCCCTGCTTGGGTACAATCGCGCCTTCTTCCTTCACAAAACCCGGAAACCGCGCAATGAAACCCGTCGATCAGGCCGTGATTGCACAATTGTTCACCGAAGCCCGCACCCATAACGTGTGGCAGGACAAGCACGTGGACGATGCCCTGCTGCAGCAGGTCTACGAGGCGATGAAGTTCGGCCCGACGGCCGCCAATGGCTCGCCGGCCCGCATCGTGTTCGTGAAGTCGGCCGAGCAGAAGGCCCGCCTGGTCGAGTGCGTGTCCGCCGGCAACGTCGAGAAGACGCGCTCGGCGCCGGTGACGGCCATCATCGCGTTCGACAACGCGTTCCACGACCAGCTTCCGAAGCTGTTCCCGCATGCCGACGCCCGCGCCTGGTACGCCGGCAACGACGAGAAGATTGCCCGCGACGCGCTGATGAACAGCTCGCTGCAAGGCGCCTACTTCATCCTGGCCGCCCGCGCGCTGGGCCTGGACTGCGGCCCGATGGCCGGTTTCGATGCCGACAAGGTCAACGCCGCGTTCTTCCCGGACGGCAAGTGGTCGGTCAACTTCCTGGTGAACCTGGGCTACGGCGACGCCGACAAGCTGCACCCGCGCCTGCCGCGCCTGTCGTTCGACGAAGCCTGCCGCATCGTCTGACCGGCCATCGCGCCATGGAAAAAGGCGACCCTCGGGTCGCCTTTTTTGCGTCCACGGACGATGGGTTGGTTGCTCAGGCCGTCCACGCCTGCATGGGGCTGCAGGCCAGGTAGCGCACCGGATCGGCAATGCCCAGCCGCGCGCGGGCCGCGTCCAGCGGTTCGTGCAGCAGCCTCTCGTAGTCCTCGCCCAGCAGCCAGCCGGCACTGCGGCCCCGGCGGTAGCCTTCCAGCACGGCCCGCGCAAAGGCCAGGCTGCGCGTCACGCGCCAGCTTTTCAGCGAGGCGGCGATGGCGATGAAAGCCCAGCCCTTGCCGCCGGTCTGCGCGTAGCTGAACGCCACGAGCGCGGCTTCGCCCAGGCTCTCGTCGGCACGGTAGCCGGTCAGCACGTGCCAGATGTCGTGCACGTCGCGCGTCCGGCGGCCAAACCACATGTAGGCGTCCTCGACGATCGGCTCCTGGTTCAGGTTCGACACCTTGGCCAGTCCGTCGGCGCTGTAGCCGGTGGCTTCCAGGAAGCCACGGTACGCGGCGCCCACCGTGCCCGGCGCGAAGCTGGCGATATAGGCCGGGTCCGATAGTTTTTCGGCCAGTTCGATGCGCTGGTAGGCCATGCGGCGGCCGTCGGGCGTGCTCAGCAGGCGGCTGTAGTTGCGCGGCATCGACGGCCCGTTCAGCGCGCGCATGATGCGGAACACCTGCTCGGTGTCGTTGCCATCGGCCAGCAGCTTGCGGATGGCCTGGAACGCGGTGGGAAGGTCGCGCCGGTACGGGTTGGAGCCTGTGGAGGTAGCCATGGACGGGTCCTTTCGGCGGGAGGGCGATGGGTCAGGCGGTGGCCGGCTCGCGCAGCCGGGCGGCGGCCGTGCGCACGAAATCCACGCTGGTGTCGATGGCCGTCACGGGCAGCATATGCCCGCCCGGCACCAGCGTCAGTTGTGCGGCGGGCACCCGGGCGACAAATGCTTCGCCGTTCTTGCGGTAGTCGAGGATGCGGTCGTCGCGGCCGTAGAGGATGCTCACCGGCACGCGCAGGTCGGCGTACTGCGCCACCAGCGGCGGCAGGCTGTGCGCGGCGCCGATCAGGTCTTCGGACGCGCCAAGGAAATGGCCCGGCCGCAGCGCCAGCAGGCCGCCGCCGCGCACGGGAAAGTCGGCCGGCACGGCGTCGGGGCCGAACACGATGTCCATGACCTGCGCGCGATTGCGGATCGACATCGGAATCAGCAGCGTCCACGCGATCAGCTTGCGCAGGGCAGGGCTGGGGATCGTCATGGCCTTGAACACCGGCGAGATCTGCTCGGGCGGGTGCGTCAGCGGCGCGATCAGCGCCAGGCCGCCCACGCGCTGGGGGTGGTAGGCGGCCAGCGCCAGCGCGATGGCGCCGCCGAGCGAATGGCCGACCACGAGCGGCTGGTGCAGCCCGAGCTGGTCGATCAGCGCCGCGAGCGTGTCGGCCTGGGCGCGCAGGTCGGCCGGGGCGCCAGCATCGCGCGTGGACCAGCCGGCGCCGGGCCGATCGACCGCCACCACGCGGAAGTCGCGCGCCAGCGGCGCGATCATTCCGTAGTCGAAGTTGGCAAGCTGGCCCGACAGGCCATGGACCAGCAGCACGGGCTGGCCCTGGCCCTGTTCGACGACATGCAGCCGGGCGCCCGGCACATCGACGAAGCGGCCCGTGGGCGGCAGCCCGGCCTCGATCTTGCCGACGGTGTGGCGCGTAAACAGGTAGAGCAGGGCAAGCAGGATCAGCAGCGCGGCGGCCAGCACGGCCACGGCGGCGATCAGCGTCGGCAGGAGGGTCAAGGTTGGGCCTCGGCGAGTGGGTCGTTGGGGGCGGTGGCCGGCACGGCGGCGGCCGGCGCGCGGGCAAAGCGCAGCACGCCGTCGTCGATGCGGCCATGGCGGATCGTCAGCATGTCCATCAGGTAATTCTGATACACGCGCCACGGCTTGCGGTGGCCCTGGCGCGGCAGCACCGACGCGGCGCGCTGCACGTAGCCCGACGTGAAATCCAGGAACGGCACGGCCTGCACGGTCGGATCGGGCGCGGGCATGGCGATGCGGTAGCCGCGGCGGTCCATGAAGCGCAGCAGCCGGCAGGCGTACTCGGCGGTCAGGTCGGCCTTGAGCGTCCACGACGCATTGGTATAGCCGAACGCCAGCAACAGGTTCGGCACGTTGCCAAGCATCATGCCCTTGTACGCGAGCGATTCCGACGGGCGGCGCGGCTGGCCATCGACGGTCAGGGCGATGTCGCCGAGCATGTTCAGCTTCAGGCCGGTGGCCACGACCACCACGTCGGCCGGCAGCGTCTGGCCCGATTGCAGCACGATGCCGTCGGCCGTGAAGCGCTCGATCTGGTCTGTCACCACCGACGCGCGGCCGTTGCGGAGTTCGCGGAACAGGTCGCCGTCGGGCACCAGGCAGACGCGCTGGTCCCATGGGTTGTAGCGCGGCGTGAAATGCGTGGCGACGTCGAAGCCCGGCGCCAGTTGCGCGGCAGCCATCTCCACCAGCCGCGCCTTGACCTTGGCCGGGCGGCGCCGCGCGAGCTGGAAGAAAAACATGCCGAGCAGCACGTTCTTCCAGCGCGTGGCGCGGTAGGCCAGCCGTTCGGGCAGCACGTCGCGCAGCTTGCGGGCGATGGCGTCCTCGCCGGGGCGGGTGACGATGTAGGTCGGCGATCGCTGCAGCATTGTCACGTGCGCGGCGGTCTCGGCCATCGCCGGCACCAGCGTGACGGCCGTGGCGCCGCTGCCGATCACGACCACGCGCTTGCCGGCATAGTCGATCGACGGGTCCCAGAACTGCGGATGGACCATCTGGCCACGGAAGGCGGCCTCGTCCGGGAAGCTCGGGCGGTGGCCCTCGGCGTAGCTGTAGTAGCCGGCGCAGACGTAGAGCAGGCGGGCGCGCAGGCGCTGGCGGCTGCCGTCGGCGGTGCGCTCGGCATCGACGGTCCAGCACGCCTCGGCGCTGTGCCAGGCCGCCGCGACAACCTTGTGCCCGAAGCGGATGTGGCGGGTAATGCCCGTCTCCTCGGCGGTCTCGCGGATGTAGGCCAGGATCGACGGGCCGTCGGCGATGGCCTTGGCGCCGCGCCAAGGCTTGAAGCGGTAGCCGAGCGTGTACATGTCGGAGTCCGACCGGATGCCCGGGTAGCGGAACAGGTCCCAGGTGCCGCCGATGGCGTCGCGCGCCTCCAGGATGGCGAAACGCTTGTCCGGACAGCGCTGCTGCAACTGCCGGGCGGCGCCGATGCCGGACAGGCCGGCGCCGACGATCAGCACGTCGAGGACATCGTCTTCGGGCGGGGGAGGGCGCATGTCAGGGACCGGGGGCGAGTGGGTATTCTGACAACATAGGTTGTCAGACGCCATCTGACAATAGGGAATGTCATAATGGCCGCCATGACCACCGAGCTCTCTCCCGCCCGCCGCTACCGCGGCGCCGAAGCCGAGGAGCGCCGCGCCCAGCGGCGCGCGCAGCTCATTGCCGCCGCCGTGCAGGTCTACGGCGAGCGCGGCTACCAGAACGCCACGGTCAAGGCCGTGTGCGAGGCGGCCGGGCTGACCGAGCGCTACTTCTACGAATCGTTCGCCAACTCCGAGGCGCTGCTGCTGGCGTCGTATGAAACGGTCACCCACCGGCTGCTGCAGACGCTGGCGCGCGCCGGGGACGAGGCCGGCGGCGACGGCGAGCATCGCGCGCTGGCCATGCTGCGCGCGTACTTTGGCGCGCTGCAGTGCGAGCCGCGCTCGGCGCGTGTGTTCCTGGTGGAGATCCGGGGCGTCAGCAAGCTCGTCGACGAGGCGCTGGCCGTCTCGCTATGCGATTTTGGCGCGCTGCTGGCCCGCACGCTGGCGCCGCCGGGCACGCCGGTCGACCCGATGCTGGCCGCCGGCGTGGCGGGCGGCGTGGTGCACGTGGCGCTGTACTGGATCCGCAACGGCCATGCGCCCGGCGTGGATGCCGTCGCGCAGACCGCGCTGCAACTGGCGCGGGTGCTCGGCCAGCGCTAGACGTTCGGCGCCGGCGTCTTGGGCCGGAATTCGCAGAGCGGCTCGATCGCGCAATGCCAGCACTCGGGCTTGCGCGCCTTGCAGACGTAGCGGCCGTGCAGGATCAGCCAGTGGTGGGCGTCGTGCAGGAATTCGGTCGGCGTCACCTTCAGCAGCTTCTGTTCCACCGCGTCGGGGTTCTTGCCCGGCGCCAGCCCGGTACGGTTGGCCACGCGGAAGATGTGTGTGTCCACCGCGATGGTCGGCTGGCCGAATGCCACGTTCAGCACCACATTGGCCGTCTTGCGGCCCACGCCGGGCAGCGCTTCCAGCGCCTCGCGCACGGGCGGCACCTTGCCGCCGTGCTGCGCCACGAGGATCCGGCAGGTTTCCATCACGTGCCTGGCCTTGGTCTTGAACAGGCCGATGGTCTTGATGTACTCGATCAGCCCGGCTTCGCCGAGATCGAGGATCTGCTGCGGCGTGTGCGCGACCGGAAACAGCTTGCGCGTGGCCTTGTTCACGCCGACGTCGGTGGCCTGCGCGGACAGCAGCACCGCGATCAGCAGCTCGAACGGCGAGCTGTATTCGAGCTCCGTCTCCGGATTGGGGTTGACCTCCCTCAAGGTCTCGAAAATGGCGAGGCGCTTCGCAGGATTCATCAGTGGGAATCGTCGGTATCGCTGGTATCGTTCCGGTCGGGCGTGCCAGCCAGGCCAAGCCTGGCGCGACGGGCTTCGGCAGCGTCGATCTGGGCCTGGACGGCCGGCGACACCTTGTCGGTGTTGCGCGGCTGCACGGCGGCGGCTTTCTGGCGCGCGCGTTCGATGGCGGCCTGGATGATCGCCTTCTTGCGCGCCTGGGCGGCCTGCTCGGCTTCGCTGGCGGCGGCTTCGGCCTGCAGCGCTTCGAGCTTGGCGGCGGCCTTGGCGGCCAGCCGCGCGTCGTTTTCCTCGCGCTCCCGCACCAGCCGGGCCTTGCGTGCGACGTAGCGCGCATGGGCCGCGTCGGCCTGGGCCTGCGACCACGCGGCCCAGCCGGTGCTGGCGCCGGTCACGGGAATCATGTCGATGCAGTCGACGGGGCAGGGCGCCACGCAGAGGTCGCAGCCGGTGCACCAGTCGGGCAGCACGGTGTGCATCTGCTTGGGGGCGCCGACGATGGCGTCGACCGGGCATGCCTGGATGCACAGCGTGCAGCCGATGCAACGCGATTCGTCGATGCGGGCCACGGCGCGCGGCTGTTCCACGCCGTGCGCGGGGTCCAGCGGCTGGGGCGGCGCATCGAGCAGCGCCGACAGCCGCACGATGCCCTGGGCGCCGCCGGGCGGACAGCGGTTGCTGGCCGCCTCGCCCACGGCCATGGCCTCGGCGTACGGGCGGCAGCCGTCGAACCCGCACTTGGTGCACTGGGTCTGCGGCAGCAGGGCTTCAAGGCGGTCCGCCAGGCTGGGGGCGCCGGCGGCGGGTGGGGAAGAACGAGTCACGACAGCAAGACTGCAAAGGGATTCGGGGGGGACGACTGTGGCGTCGGGCATGCCTCTATCGGGCGTGTGCGCGGCAAGGATTATCCCCGATTTCGCGGCAGTGCAGAAAAGGCGATCATGCCGCGTCACCCATTCGGGAGGGGAGCCCGGACGAGGTGGCGGGCTGTGCCATAATCCGCGCAACTGACAGATCAGATATTCATGTCGAACGAGCCAAAAACCAAGCGGGATCCAGAAGGCACGCGCCGGCGCATCATGGCCGCCGCCACCGAGGAATTTGCCAAGGGCGGGCTGGCCGGCGCACGCGTCGACCAGATCGCGCGCCGTGCCGAAACCAACGAGCGGATGCTCTATTACTACTACGGCAGCAAGGAAGGGCTGTTCCTGGCCGTGCTGGAAAAACAGTACGCCGAGTTCCGCGCCGCCGAGGAGCAACTGCACATCACCGACGAGGACCCCGTGGCGGCCGTGCGCACGCTGGCCCGCTTTGTCTGGGACTGGTACTACGCCCACCCCGAGTTCATCCGGCTGGTGAACAGCGAGAACCTGCACGAGGCGCGGCACCTGAAGAAATCGGCGCAGCTCCATCAGCTCATCAACCCCGTGGTGGACGTGCTGGCCGACATCATCCGGCGCGGCCAGGACCAGGGCGTGTTCCGCGACAACATCGACGTGCCGCAGTTCTACCTGACGATTTCGGCGCTGGGCTACTACGTGCTGTCGAACCGGTACACGATCAGCGCCGTGATCGGGCGCGACGTGGCGTCGGAAGAGGAGCACGCGCGCTTTGCCGAGCTGCACACCGACATGCTGCTGTCGTACCTGACCAACCGCTGACCGGCCGCTGACCGGTACCCGCCGCCGCAAACGAAAACGCCCGCGACTTCCACGTCGCGGGCGTTTTTGTTTTGCCGGGCCTGCCGGTCAGGCCTTCTCGGCCTTGCGGATGAAGTCGCGCAGCTCCGGGTAGATGTTCTCGCGCCAGCGGCGGCCCGAGAAAATCCCGTAATGGCCGCACTTCGGCGCGGTGATGTGGTGCTTCTTGGCCTTCGGAATGCCCGCGCACAGGTCGTGCGCCGCGGCGGTCTGGCCGGCGCCCGAGATGTCGTCGAGCTCGCCCTCGATGGTCAGCAGCGCGGTGCTCTTGATGTCCTGCGGGCGCACCGGCGCGCCGTCGATTTCCCACGTGCCATTGGCCAGCCGGAATTCCTGGAACACCTCGCGGATCGTATCGAGGTAGTACTCGGCGGCCATGTCCAGCACGGCGTTGTACTCGTCGTAGAAGCGCACGTGGGCCTCGGCGTCGTCGGCGTCGCCTTCCACCAGGCTCAGGTAATAGTCATAGTGCGACGACAGGTGGCGGTCCGGGTTCATCGCCACGAAGCCGGCGTGCTGCAGGAAGCCCGGGTACACCTTGCGGCCGTGGCCCGGGTAGTTGGCCGGCACCGTGTAGATGACGTTGTTCTCGAACCACTCGTACGACTTGTTCGTCGCCAGCGAATTGACGGCCGTCGGGCTCTTGCGCGCGTCGATCGGGCCGCCCATCATCGTCATCGTGCGCGGCGTCTTCTCGCCGGCCGACGCCATCAGCGAGATGGCCGCCAGCACCGGCACCGTCGGCTGGCACACCGAGATCACGTGCAGGTTCTCGGCGCCGATGTGGCGGATGAATTCCTGGATGTAGTAGATGTAGTCCGACAGGTGGAAGCTGCCGTTTTCCACCGGCACCATGCGGGCATCGACCCAGTCAGTCACGTAGACCTTGTGGTCCTGCAGCAGCGTGCGCACGGTGTCGCGCAGCAGCGTGGCATGGTGGCCGGACAGCGGCGCGCAGACCAGCACCACCGGCTCGTCCTTGAGCAGCTTGATGGTCTCCGAATCGTCCGCGTAGCGCTTGAAGCGGATCAGCTTGCAGAAGGGCTTTTCCAGCACGGCCTGCTCGACGATCGGGATGTCGCGCCCGTTGGAGCGCACGGCCTTGATGTCGAAGGAAGGTTTCTCGTACTCCTTGCCGAGCCGGTACAGCAACTCGTAGCCCGCCGCCATGCGGGGGGCACCCGGCAGCAGGGAAAGGGGGCTGAGGGGGTTTGTAAACGTCTTGGCGGTCGCCTGGGCCCACGCGGTCAGCGGGTTCAGCATCGAGCGCTGGAATTCATGCAGTTGGTAAAGCATGCCGGTACCTGTCTAGCCTTTCTTGTCGCGAGTGCTTGTCGCGCAACGATTATGCCCGCAATCGAACGATCGTGCTCTGCAGCATATGTCTTCAAGTTACTTCTTTAGCCGACGAAGACAATAGGACATTGGCGCTAATTCCGGATGACACTGGCTGACAGGAAAGAAAAAGGCGACCGGAGTGGCCTCCAGGTCGCCTTTGGCGTCCGACGCGCGCGTCAGGTGTTGCTTTTTAGTACACGGCGGCGATGGCGTTGACCACGGCGTCGATGTTGCGGCTGTTCAGCGCGGCCACGCAGATGCGGCCCGTGCCCACGGCGTAGATGCCGTGCTCGTTGCGCAGGCGATCCACCTGGTCCGAGGTCAGGCCCGAGTACGAGAACATGCCGCGCTGCGCCTTGACGAACGAGAAGTCGCCCGGCACGCCCTTGGCGGCCAGCTTGTCCACCAGCGCGTTGCGCATCAGCTTGATGCGGTCGCGCATCTCGCCCAGTTCCTGCTCCCACATGGCGCGCAGTTCCGGGCTGTTCAGCACGGTGGCGACCACGGTGCCGCCGTGCGTGGGCGGGTTCGAGTAGTTCGTGCGGATCACGCGCTTGATTTGCGACATCACGCGCTGGGCTTCTTCCTTGCCCGTGGTGACGATCGACAGGGCGCCCACGCGCTCGCCGTACAGCGAGAAGCTCTTCGAGAACGAGCTGGACACGAAGAACGGCAGGCCGGAGTCGGCAAACAGGCGCACGGCCGCGCCGTCCGGCTCGATGCCGTCGGCAAAGCCCTGGTAGGCCATGTCCAGGAACGGGATCAGGTTGCGTTCCTTGACCAGTTCCACCACCTGCTTCCACTGGGCCTCGTCCAGGTCCACGCCGGTCGGGTTGTGGCAGCACGCGTGCAGCACGACGACCGTGTTGGCCGGATACGACTTCAGCGATGCCACCATGCCGGCAAAGTTCAGGCCGTGCGACGGGGCGTCGTAATAGGCATAGTTGACCACCGGGAAACCGGCCGACTCGAACAGCGCGCGGTGGTTTTCCCAGCTCGGATCGCTGATGGCGACCGTGGCGTCCGGGTACAGGCGCTTCAGGAAGTCGGCGCCGATCTTCAGCGCGCCGGTGCCGCCAAGTGCCTGGGCCGTCACGACGCGGCCTTCGGCGATCAGTGCCGAGTCCTTGCCGAACAGCAGCGTCTGCACGGCCTGGTCATAGGCGGCGATGCCCTCGATCGGCAGGTAGCCGCGCGGGGTGGCGGTGGCCAGGCGGGCCTTTTCGGCTTCCTGCACGGCGCGCAGCAGCGGAATTTTCCCTTCGTCGGTGAAGTACACGCCAACGCCCAGGTTCACCTTGGTGGCGCGGGTATCGGCGTTGAACGCTTCATTCAGGCCCAGGATCGGGTCGCGCGGGGCCATCTCGACGGCAGAAAACAAACTCATTTGGGATCTCGTGGTCAGCTTTGTAACAAAACGGAGGGCGTAGAATGCTTCGAACTGCGCTGGCTGCGGCGGCGACTGGCTCCCGCATGACTGCCTCTCCTGACAAAACCTGACAGGAACCTCAGGCAAACTGGACTTGAACCGATCCGCGCAACCCCAAGATTCTAGCGTAATCCGCCCGCATTCCTCAGGTTTTTCCCTACGTTTATGACGAATCTCGCCGAAGTCGCCCCGCCCCTGGACGAAGACAAATTCGTCACGTTTCCGGGGTCGCCCTTCCAGCTTTACCAGCCGTTCCCGCCCGCCGGCGACCAGCCCGAGGCCATCCGCCAGCTTGTGGAAGGCGTGGAGGACGGCCTGTCGTTCCAGACGCTGCTCGGCGTGACGGGGTCGGGCAAGACGTTCACGATGGCCAACGTGATCGCCCGCATGGGGCGCCCGGCCATCGTATTTGCGCCAAACAAGACGCTGGCGGCCCAGTTGTACTCGGAATTCCGCGAGTTCTTCCCGCGCAACGCGGTCGAGTACTTCGTCAGCTACTACGACTACTACCAGCCTGAGGCGTACGTGCCGCAGCGCGACCTGTTCATCGAGAAGGACTCGTCGATCAACGAGCATATCGAACAGATGCGGCTGTCGGCCACCAAGAGCCTGCTGGAGCGGCGCGACACGATCATCGTGGCCACGGTGTCGGCCATCTACGGTATCGGCAACCCGAACGAATACCACCAGATGATCCTGACGCTGCGCACCGGCGACAAGCTGAGCCAGCGCGACATCATCGCCCGGCTGATCGCCATGCAGTACACGCGCAACGAGAGCGATTTCCAGCGCGGGACGTTCCGCGTGCGCGGCGACACGCTGGACATCTTCCCGGCCGAGCATGCCGAGATGGCCGTGCGCGTGGAGCTGTTCGATGACGAGGTGGATTCGCTGCAGTTCTTCGACCCGCTGACGGGCCGCGTGCGCCAGAAGATTCCGCGCTTTACGGTCTACCCGTCGAGCCACTACGTCACGCCGCGCGAGACCGTGCTGCGCGCCATCGAGAACATCAAGGTCGAGCTGCGCGAGCGGCTGGACTTCTTCTACAAGGAAAACCGGCTGGTCGAGGCCCAGCGGCTGGAGCAGCGCACGCGCTTCGACCTGGAAATGCTGTCGGAACTGGGCTTCTGCAAGGGCATCGAGAACTATTCGCGCCACCTGTCCGGCGCCCAGCCGGGCGAGCCGCCGCCGACGCTGGTGGACTACCTGCCGCCCGACGCGCTGATGTTCCTGGACGAGTCGCACGTGCTGATCGGCCAGTTGAACGGCATGTACAACGGCGACCGGGCGCGCAAGACCACGCTGGTGGAGTACGGCTTCCGGCTGCCGTCGGCGCTGGACAACCGGCCGCTCAAGTTCGACGAATACGAGCGCAAGATGCGCCAGGCGATCTTCGTCACCGCCACGCCGGCCGCCTACGAGCGCGACCATGCCGGCCAGGTGGTGGAGCAGGTGGTGCGGCCGACGGGCCTGGTCGACCCGGTGATCCAGGTGCGGCCGGCCACGACCCAGGTGGACGACCTGCTGGGCGAGATCCACGAGCGGGTAAAGGTGAACGAGCGCGTGCTGGTGACCACGCTGACCAAGCGGATGGCCGAGCAGTTGACCGAGTTCCTGTCCGAGAACGGCGTCAAGGTGCGCTACCTGCATTCGGACATCGACACGGTCGAGCGCGTGGAGATCATCCGCGACCTGCGGCTGGGCACGTTCGACGTGCTGGTCGGCATCAACCTGCTGCGCGAGGGGCTGGACATTCCCGAGGTGTCGCTGGTGGCCATCCTCGATGCCGACAAGGAAGGCTTCCTGCGCGCCGAGCGGTCGCTGATCCAGACCATCGGCCGCGCCGCGCGGAACGTCAACGGCACCGCCATCCTCTACGCGGACCGCATGACCGATTCGATGAAGATCGCGATCAGCGAGACCGAGCGCCGCCGCGCCAAGCAGATGGCGTTCAACGAGGCCAACGGCATCGTGCCGCGCGGCGTGGTCAAGCGGATCAAGGACATCATCGACGGGGTCTACGATGCCAACGACGTCAAGGCCGAGCTGAACGCGCAGGCCGAGCGCGCCAAGTACGAGGACATGAGCGAGAAGCAGGTGGCGCGCGAGATCAAGCGGCTGGAAAAGCAGATGCTGGACCACGCCAAGAACCTCGAATTCGAGAAGGCCGCCCAGGTGCGGGACCAGCTGGCCAAGCTGCGGGCCCAGGTGTTCGGGGCCGGCGCCGAGGGCGATCACATCTGAGCGCTGCCGGCCGCCGCAACCGGGGCGCGCCCCGATGGGCACGGTGCGCCACGGCATCCTATAGTGGTTAGGCAGTCGGCCCGAACGGGGGCGCGCCGGATCACGAACCTGAGGAGTGTGCCGTGGTGACACAGTTCGAATATGGGGGGTATGCGGTGGTCGCCCGGGCGGTTGCGCGGGCCGGCGGCGGTTTTGCCGGGGTGCTGACCATCGCGGACGCGTTCGGCGAGCCCGGCGGGCCGACGTTCGAAGTGGAAACCGGCGCGGCGGAGACGCCCGAGGCGGCCATCGCCCTGGCCGAGGCCGAAGCCATGCGAACCATAGATGCCGGCGAGGTGAGTTGATTCCGGACAGCCGGCACATCAGGAGACACGCTGATGTCCTACAGCAGTGAATGGAAGAAGAGGGTTTTCGAGACGCACGAGATCCAGGTGCTGGTGAAACCCCGGTCGCCGATCGAGTGGGACTACACGGTGCGGGTGTGCCGCAAGGGCACGAACATCCGGGCCGCCGACACGCTGGTCGAATCGTCCCCGCCATCGGAACACTTCAAGGCGCCCGAAGCCGCCGAGGCGGCCGGCTTTGCCCGCGGCAAGCAACTGGCGGAACGGCTATAGCGCACTCCCGGCGGGATGGGCTGCAAGTTGCCGAAGCGGTAGAATCCCGGGCCCGGACGGCCGGGATACCCGCAGGCGGGCGCCGACGCGCGCTGATTGGCGATACCTGATCGCCACTTTTGCCATGTCCCCGATCAAGCCTGAGCGCTTTCCATGGCCGTTCGGCCAGTATGGTTGCCCGGATCGTTATCGCAGGCGGAATAGTGCGTTGCTGGACAGGGAACTTGACTGATTTAGTCGGGATATCTTAAACTCGACCGAAATTCTCAAGTATTCCCTCTCCCCGAGCATCATGAGACTGACCACCAAAGGCCGTTTTGCGGTAACCGCCATGATCGACCTGGCCATGCGCCAGGATCAGGGCCCTGTCACCCTGGCAGGCATCAGTCAGCGTCAGAAGATCTCCCTGTCGTACCTGGAGCAGCTTTTTGGCAAGCTGCGCCGTCACGAGATCGTGGAAAGCGTGCGCGGTCCGGGCGGCGGCTACAGCCTGGCGCGCAAGGCCGAGGACGTGACGGTGGCGGACATCATCATCGCTGTCGACGAGCCGCTGGACGCCACGCAGTGCGGCGGGAAGGGCAATTGCAATGGCGACGACGGATCGGGCCGCTGCATGACCCACGAGCTGTGGGCCACGCTGAACCAGAAGATGGTGGAGTACCTGGATTCCGTGTCGCTGAAGAACCTCGTTGACCAGCAACGCGCCCGCCAGCCCGCCGTGCTGCACGACATGCGCGACGACGCCGCGCAGCAGCCGGTGACGGTGTCGCGCTCCAAGGCGGACAAGCAGGAAAAGCCGGCGCGCGCCCGCGTGGTCAATTCGGTGTTCAGCCTGGCACAGTCGTAAGCAAGGTTGCGGCACCTGCATTAAACTATCGGTAGGCAGTACGCGATTAGCGATCCCTATAAGGCAGTCATAAGATGAGCACCACCCCACATTTCCCGATCTACATGGATTACTCGGCCACCACGCCGGTGGACCCGCGCGTGGCGGACAAGATGATTCCGTACCTGCGCGAGCAGTTCGGCAATCCGGCCTCGCGCAGCCACGCCTACGGCTGGGACGCCGAGCGTGCCGTGGAAGAGGCGCGCGAGCAGGTGGCCGCGCTGGTGGGCGCCGATCCGCGCGAGATCGTGTGGACGTCGGGGGCAACCGAGTCGGACAACCTGGCCATCAAGGGCGCCGCGAACTTCTACTCGGGCAAGGGCAAGCACATCATCACCGTGAAGACCGAGCACAAGGCCGTGCTGGACACCACGCGCGAGCTGGAGCGCCAGGGCTTCGAGGTGACGTACCTCGACGTCAAGGACGACGGCCTGATCGACATGGACGTGTTCAAGCAGGCGCTGCGCCCGGACACGATCCTGGTGTCGGTGATGCTGGTCAACAACGAGATCGGCGTGATCCAGGACGTCGAGCAGATCGGTGAGATCTGCCGCGACAAGGGCATCATCTTCCACTGCGACGCCGCGCAGGCCACCGGCAAGGTCGGTATCGACCTGGGCAAGCTCAAGTGCGACCTGATGTCGTTCTCGGCCCACAAGACCTATGGCCCGAAGGGTATCGGCGCGCTGTACGTGCGCCGCAAGCCGCGCGTGCGGATCGAAGCCCAGATGCACGGCGGCGGCCACGAGCGCGGCATGCGCTCGGGCACACTGGCCACGCACCAGATCGTCGGCATGGGCGAGGCGTTCCGCCTGGCCCGCGAGGAAATGGCGACCGAGAACGAGCGCATCCGCATGCTGCGCGACCGGCTCTGGAACGGCCTGTCGTCGATGGAAGAGGTGTACCTGAACGGTTCGATGGAACACCGCGTGCCGCACAACCTGAACGTCAGCTTCAACTTCGTCGAAGGTGAATCGCTGATCATGGCCATCAAGGACGTGGCCGTGTCGTCGGGTTCGGCGTGCACGTCGGCGTCGCTGGAGCCGTCGTATGTGCTGCGCGCCCTGGGCCGCAACGACGAACTGGCACACAGCTCGATCCGCTTCACGGTTGGACGTTTTACGACGGAATCGGAAATCGACTACACCGTCGAACTGCTCAAGAGCAAGATCGGCAAGCTGCGCGACCTGTCGCCGCTGTGGGAGATGTTCAAGGACGGCGTCGACCTGAATTCGATCCAGTGGGCCGCGCACTGATCGCGACCTGCGTCACAACAAGAACCCCATAAAGATTCGTCAGAGGTAACCAAAATGTCTTACAGCAACAAGGTTCTCGACCACTATGAAAATCCGCGCAACGTCGGTTCGTTCGACAAGAACGACGACGCGGTGGGCACCGGCATGGTCGGCGCCCCGGCCTGCGGCGACGTGATGAAGCTGCAGATCAAGGTGAACGAGGCGGGCGTGATCGAGGACGCCAAGTTCAAGACCTACGGCTGCGGCTCGGCCATCGCGTCGTCGTCGCTGGTGACCGAATGGGTCAAGGGCAAGACCGTGGACCAGGCGCTGGAGATCAAGAACACCCAGATCGCCGAGGAACTGGCGCTGCCGCCGGTGAAGATCCACTGCTCGATCCTGGCCGAGGACGCCATCAAGGCGGCGGTCGAGGACTACAAGAAGAAGCACGGCGGCGCCGAGCAGAAGGCTGCCTGACAGCGGCCTGCCGCGTCAGATGGTTTGGTGTGGCCATGCGCGCTCCAGCATGCGCGCGTGGCGTTCGACAGCAAGGCAAAGATGATCACGATGACCGAAAAGGCGGCGAAGCACGTCGCCCGTTACCTGGAACGCCGCGGCAAGGGCCTGGGCCTGCGCCTGGGCGTGAAGACCACCGGCTGCTCCGGCCTGGCCTACAAGCTTGAGTACGTGGACGAGCTGCAGCCAGAGGACCAGGTGTTCGAGACCCATGGCATCAAGGTGATCGTCGATCCGAAGAGCCTGCCGTACATCGACGGCACCGAGCTCGACTTTGCGCGCGAAGGGTTGAACGAGGGCTTCCGCTTCAACAACCCGAACGTCAAGGACGAGTGCGGCTGCGGCGAGTCGTTCCGGGTCTGAGGGCCGGGCCTCGCCGCGGATCGGCTACCGATACGCGGCGCGGCGACACGACAAGGGGCGGCATGACCGCTCCTTTTTGTTGCGACTGTTTGGGAACCACGTGCTTTGAAAGACGATTTTTTCTCGCTGTTCGGGCTGCCTGCCCGTTATGAAGTGGACGAGGCCGCGCTGGACGCGGCCTATCGCACGGTGCAGTCGCAGGCCCATCCGGACCGCTTTGCCAATGCCGGCGACGCCGAGCGCCGCGTGGCCATGCAGTGGGCCGCGCACGCCAACGAGGCGTACCGCACGCTGCGCCAGCCGCTCAAGCGCGCCATCTACCTGCTGCACCTGCGCGGCGTGGACATCCAGGCCGAGAGCAACACGGCGATGGCCCCGGCCTTTCTGATGCAGCAGATGGAATGGCGCGAGGCGCTGCAGGACGCGGTGGACGCCCGCGCCGTGGACCGGCTCGACGCGCTGCTGCGCGAGCTGCGCCAGGAAAAGCGCGAGCGCCACGCCGCACTGGGCGCGCTGCTCGATGCCGGCGACGACGAGTCTGCCGGCGCCGCCGCGCGCCAGTTGATGTTTATCGAGAAGATCGAGCACGACGCCAGCGAGGCGATCGATCGGCTCGAAGATTAGAAGATTCCCATGGCACTGCTCCAGATTTCCGAACCCGGCATGTCGCCGGCGCCGCACCAGCGCCGCCTGGCCGTCGGTATCGACCTTGGCACCACCAATTCCCTGGTGGCCGCCGTGCGCAACAGCATTCCCGAAGTCCTGCCCGACGACGATGGCCGCGCGCTGCTGCCGTCGGTGGTGCGCTACCTGCCGGACGGCCGCGCCCACATCGGCTACAAGGCGCAGGACGAAGCGGTGCGCGACCCCAAGAACACGATCGTGTCGGCCAAGCGGTTCATGGGCCGCGGGCTGCGCGACGTCTCGAACATCGAGCACAGCCCGTACGACTTTGTCGACGCGCCGGGCATGGTGCAACTGAAGACCGTGGCCGGCATCAAGAGCCCGGTCGAGGTGTCGGCCGAGATCCTGGCCACGCTGCGCCAGCGCGCCGAGGATTCGCTGGGCGACGATCTGGTTGGCGCCGTGATCACGGTGCCCGCGTACTTCGACGACGCGCAGCGCCAGGCCACCAAGGACGCGGCCCAGCTTGCCGGGCTGGACGTGCTGCGGCTGCTGAACGAGCCGACGGCGGCGGCCATCGCCTACGGGCTGGACAACGCGGCCGAAGGCATCTACGCCGTGTACGACCTGGGCGGCGGCACGTTCGACATCTCGGTGCTCAAGCTGACCAAGGGCGTGTTCGAGGTGATGTCCACCGGCGGCGATTCCGCGCTGGGTGGCGACGACTTCGACCAGCGCCTGCTGTGCTGGATCGTAGAGCAGGCCGGCCTGCAACCGCTGTCGGCCGAGGACACCCGGCTGCTGATGGTGCGCGCGCGGGCCGCCAAGGAAGCGCTGTCGGCCAGCGACAGCACGGTCATCGACGCGGTGCTGACCACCGGCGAGATCGTGCACCTGCCGCTGGACGCGCAGACGTTCATCGACATCACGGCCCATCTGGTGCAGAAGACGCTGGCGCCGGTGCGCAAGGCGCTGCGCGATGCCGGCGTGACGCCCGAGGACGTCAAGGGCGTGGTGCTGGTGGGCGGCGCGACGCGCATGCCGGCGATCCGCAAGGCCGTGGGCGACTATTTCGGCCAGCAGCCGCTGACCAACCTGGACCCGGACAAGGTGGTGGCGCTGGGCGCCGCCATGCAGGCCAACCTGCTGGCCGGCAACCACGCGCCGGGCGAGGACTGGCTGCTGCTCGACGTGATTCCGCTGTCGCTGGGCGTTGAGACGATGGGCGGGCTGGTCGAGAAGATCATCCCGCGCAACAGCACGATCCCGGTGGCGCGCGCGCAGGAATTCACGACGTTCAAGGACGGCCAGACCGCGATGGCGATCCACGTGCTGCAGGGCGAGCGCGAACTGGCCAGCGACTGCCGCTCGCTGGCGCGCTTCGAGCTGCGCGGCATCCCGCCGATGGTGGCCGGCGCCGCGCGCATCCGCGTGACGTACCAGGTGGACGCCGACGGGCTGCTGTCGGTGTCGGCGCGCGAGACGCTGTCGGGCGTGGAGGCGTCGGTGTCGGTCAAGCCGTCGTACGGGCTGGCCGATGACGACATCGCGCGCATGCTGCAGGACAGCTTCCGCGAGGCCGAGCACGACATGAAGACCCGCGCGCTGGCCGAGGAGCGCGTGGAGGCCGAGCGGCTGGTGGAAGCCACGCGGCGCGCGCTGGAGGTGGACGGCGACCTGCTGTCGCCCGAGGAACGCGGCGCCGTGGACGCGCTGATCGCCCGCGTGACCGAGATTGCCACCGGCGACGACCATCGCGCGATCAAGGCCGCCGTGGAGCAGTTGTCGCACGGTACCGACGAGTTTGCCGCCCGCCGCATGGACCGCTCGATCAAGAGCGCGCTGGCCGGGAAGAAGGTGCAGGAACTGGGCTGAACGCCAGACCGCCACCACACGCGCCAAGCCTGCGAATAAGGATAGAAATGCCACAGATCATTGTTTTGCCCCACGTAGAGTTGTGCCCCGAGGGCGCCGTTTTCGAAGCCGGTAGCGGCACGACCATTTGCGACGCGCTGCTCGCCAACGGCATCGAGATCGAGCATGCCTGCGAGAAGTCCTGCGCCTGCACCACGTGCCACGTGGTGGTGCGCGAGGGGTTCAACTCGCTGGAAGACGCCGAGGAAAAGGAAGAAGACCTGCTGGACAAGGCGTGGGGGCTGGAGCCGAACTCGCGGCTGTCGTGCCAGGCCGTGGTCGCCGACACCGACCTGACCGTCGAAATCCCGAAATACACGATCAACCACGCCAAGGAAGGCCACTAAGGCCCGCGCGAGGAGTTATCCGATGAAATGGACCGATACCTACGACGTTGCCGCCGCGCTGTATGACAAGTTTCCCGATGTCGATCCGCTGACGGTGCGCTTCACGCAGTTGCGCCAGTGGGTGCTGGAGCTGGACGGGTTTGACGACCTGCCCGAACGCTCGGGCGAGAAGATCCTGGAGGCGATCCAGCAGGCGTGGATCGAAGAGGCGGCCTGACCGCCGCCCTGCGGCCCGCACCGGGCCTGCCCGAAAAAAAGCACGGCAGATCGCCGTGCTTTTTTGCTTGACCGGCGCGCGCCGGTGGATCAGCCGCGCACCAGCACCCCGCGCTCCAGGTGGACGCGCTCGCCCACCTCCACCCCCGGCGGGTTCTGGTACGTGAACGTGCGGCGCGTGCCGTCGTCCATCTTCACGCTGACGCGGTAGCTCTTGTCCTTGTTCAGCTTCTTCTCGGCGTAGTTGCCGCCGAAGCCGCCGGCTGCCGCGCCGGCCACCGTGCCAAGGATCCGGCCGTTGCCGCTGCCGATCTGGTTGCCGACCAGCCCGCCGACCACCGCGCCACCGAGCGCACCCAGGCCGCTGGTCGGCTTTTCAGCCTCCACCACCTGCACGCCCGTCACGCGGCCCGCCGTGTGGCTGGGCTTGGGCGCCTGCTGGGGCTCGGCCTGCGCTTGCTGGGCGGCGGGGGGCGGCGGCGCAGCGTCATAGGCAGGCGGCCGCGTGGTCGATCCCGGCGCCGGCTGCGTTCCGGCCGGCGGGTTCACGTTCTGACTGTAGTTCTGGCTATATTGCGATGCGGCCGGCTCGGCGTTCGGGGTGGCCTTGCCCACCGGCAGCACGCCGGTCACGGCCGCCACGGCCGTCAGGCTGGCAATCACCACCGCAATCGCCGCCGTCGCCACCAGCGGATGAATCCGCTGCGAAGGGGGGAGGGAAGGAAGCGTGTTCGGACCAGACATCGTCGAATCTCCAGGTTGCTGCAGCGACGCAGCTAATACTTGAAGTTTCTCCGATCAGCGGGACGATTTCCGTTCGATTTTGTAAGGGTTTGTTGCGCGGAAATCGCTTTGGAATCAGTGGGTTACGGCGGATGTCGGCGGGTGTCCGACGAGGGCCGCGTAACAATTGGGGGTGGTTACTGAATCCGCGATGGTTTGCTCCCCTCTCCCGCACGCTGTACAGCAGGCGGGCGAGGGGAGCAAAGAAAAACCCCCGCTCAATCCTCCCGCCGCAGATGCGGGAACAGAATGACGTCGCGGATGTTCGGGCTGTCGGTCAGCAGCATGACCAGGCGGTCGATGCCGATGCCGCAGCCGCCGGTCGGGGGCATGCCGTATTCGAGCGCGCGGATGTAATCGGCGTCGAAGTACATCGCTTCCTCGTCGCCGGCGTCCTTCTGCTCCACCTGCTTGCGGAAGCGTTCGGCCTGGTCTTCCGGATCGTTCAGCTCCGAGAAGCCATTGGCAATCTCGCGGCCCGTGATGAACAGCTCGAAGCGCTCGGTGATGCCGGGCTGGGTGTCGGACCCGCGCGCCAGCGGCGAGACCTCGACCGGGTAGTCGACGATGAAGGTCGGTTCCCAGAGCTGCGACTCGGCCGTTTCCTCGAACAGCACCAGTTGCAGCGTGCCCAGGCCGGCGTTCAGGAACTGGGGCGCGCTGGTGTTGATCTTGAACTTGTCCTTCAGTTCGGCGCGCAGGAAGGCGGCGTCGGCCAGTTGCGCGTCGGTGTACTCGGGCGCGTATTTCTGGATGGCCTGGCAGATCGTCAGGCGGTGGAATGGCTTGCTCAGGTCCAGCTCGCGGCCCTGGTACGTCAGCACGGCGCTGCCGCTGGCGTCCACGGCGGCCTCGCGGATCAGGTTCTCGGTGAAGTCCATCAGCCAGCGGTAGTCCGTGTAGGCGGCGTAGAACTCCATCATCGTGAACTCGGGGTTGTGGCGCGGGCTCACCCCCTCGTTACGGAAATTGCGGTTGATCTCGAACACGCGCTCGAAGCCGCCGACGATCAGCCGCTTCAGGTACAGCTCCGGCGCGATGCGCAGGAACATCTGCATGTCCAGCGCGTTGTGGTGCGTGATGAACGGCTTGGCCGCCGCGCCGCCCGGAATCGGGTGCAGCATCGGCGTTTCCACTTCCATGAAGCCGGCGTCGGCCATGTGGCGGCGCAGCGACGACATGGCCTTGGTGCGGGCGCGGAACGTGTCGCGCGTCTCCGGCGAGACGATCAGGTCGACATAGCGCTGGCGGTACTTCATCTCCTGGTCGGCCAGGCCGTGGAACTTGTCCGGCAGCGGGCGCAGGCTCTTCGACAGCAGGCGCAGCTCGCGCACCTGCACCGACAGCTCGCCCTTGTTGGTGCGGAACAGCTCGCCGCGCGCGCTGATGATGTCGCCGAGGTCCCAGTGCTTGAACGCCGCGTAGACGTCCTCGCCCACCTTGTCGCGCGTAATGTAGAACTGGATCTGGCCGCTGCCGTCCTGCACGGTGGCAAAGCTGGCCTTGCCCATCACGCGCTTGAGCATCATGCGCCCGGCGATCGACACCTCCACGGGGCTTGCCTCCAGCGCGGCCTGGTCGGTCTCGCCGTACTGGGCGTGCAGCGCGCCGGCCTGGTGCGTCGGGCGGAAATCGTTCGGGAAGGCCACGCCTTGCTCGCGCAGGGCCTGCAGCTTCTCGCGCCGCTCGGCGATGATCTTGTTCTCGTCTACGGCAGGCGCGTCGGCGGCGGGCGTGCGGGTCGGTTCGGTCATGATGTCAGGTTCGGCCGCGCGGGACGTGTGCCCCGCGCGATGGGTCGGTTCAATGGTTGCGGATGTCGTCGAGCTCGGTCTGGCCGAAGTCGGGGCGGTCCAGGTAGGCGGCGATGCGCTGCGCGACGTCGTCCGGCGAAGCGAGCTGCTCGTTGGCCTTCAGGTCGCGGAAGCGCTGCACCTGCGCAAAGTCGGCGCCGCGGATGGTTTCCTGCATGCCGGTGTCCACCACGCCCGGGGCCAGCGCCACGGCGCGCACCGCCCGGTCGCCCGGCAGGCCCGCGTATTCGGCGTTGACCGAGCGGATGAACATGTCCAGGCCAGCCTTGCCGGCGCAGTAGGCGCTCCAGCCCTGCACCGGGTTGCGGGCCGCGCCCGACGAGATCGCCAGCACCTTGCGCGGGCAGTCGAAGCGCGCGGTGGCGTCGATGAACGCGCCGGTCATCGTCATCGGCGTGACCAGGTTGGTCTGCAGGTGCGGCACCAGCGTGTTCTCGTGCAGCGCCGTGATCGGGCCGATCGGCTCGACCACGCCGGCGTTCAGGATCAGCGTCACGCTGGCCGGGGTATCGTCCACGGCCTCCAGCACGCTCGCCAGCCAGCCGGCCGACGGGCCGGGCTGCGACAGGTCCTGCAGGTGCCACGCCACCGGCACGCCGCTGGCCGCGGCTTCGCGTTCCAGGTCGGTGTTGCGGCTGCGGGCCACGCCGATGACGCGGTTCCCCGGCTTGAGCAGCGCGCGCACCAGCGCGGCGCCCAGGCCGCGCGAGGCGCCGGTGACGATGTAGAGGTGGGTGGAGCGGGGCGATCCGTTGGACATGGCGAGGACCTGTTCGAATGAGACAGCGGCTTCGGGGGTGGAGACTCTGGGTTGTCGTCGCACCGCCCCGCCGGCTTGGGGGCCGGCGGGCGGGGCTCGGGGTCTTGCGGCGTTACAGGCCCTGTTTCAGGCTGGCCTCGATGAACGGGTCGAGGTCGCCGTCCAGCACCTTCTGCGTGTTGGACATTTCCACGTTGGTGCGCAGGTCCTTGATGCGGCTCTGGTCCAGCACGTACGAGCGGATCTGGTGGCCCCAGCCCACGTCGGTCTTGCCGGCTTCGAGCTTGTCGGCCTCGGCCTGGCGCTTGCGCATCTCGTGCTCGTAGAGCCGCGATTTCAGCATCGACATGGCCTCGGCACGGTTGCGGTGCTGCGAGCGGTCGTTCTGGCACTGCACGACGATGCCGGTTGGGATGTGCGTGATCCGCACGGCCGAATCGGTCTTGTTGATGTGCTGCCCGCCGGCGCCCGACGCGCGGTACGTATCCACGCGCAGGTCGGCCGGGTTGACCTCGACCTCGAACGAGTCGTCCACCTCGGGGTAGACGAACACCGACGAGAACGACGTGTGGCGCCCGCCCGACGAATCGAACGGCGACTTGCGGACCAGGCGGTGCACGCCGGTCTCGGTGCGCAGGTAGCCGAACGCGTAGTCGCCCTCGATCTTGATCGTCGCGCTCTTGATGCCGGCCACGTCGCCTTCGGACTCTTCCAGCACCTCGGCCTTGAAGCCCTTGCGCTCGCAGTACTTCAGGTACTGGCGCAGCAGCATCGACGCCCAGTCGCACGCCTCGGTACCGCCCGCGCCGGCCTGGATGTCGATGAACGCGTTGGCCTGGTCCATCTCGCCCGAGAACATGCGGCGGAATTCCATGTCGGCCACGATGGCCTCGAAACCCTGCACGTCGGTCTCGATCGACACCAGCGTGTCGTCGTCACCTTCCTCGCGCGCCAGCTCGAACAGCTCGTCGGCGCCGCTCAGGTCGTCGGTGAGCTTGCCGAGGGTCTGCACCACGGCTTCCAGCGCCTTCTTTTCCTTGCCCAGGTCCTGGGCGCGCTTGGGGTTGTTCCAGACGTCCGGGTCTTCCAGCAGTCCGTTGACTTCGTCTAGGCGGTTTGCTTTGACATCGTAGTCAAAGATACCCCCGTAGATCTTCCGTCCGGGAACGGAGATCGGAGATGGCACCGGAGATGGCGTTGAGGCGTTCTGCTTCCATGGAGATTCCTAGATTCTGCGCTTGCAAAACACGGAATTATAGCGGATCGGCGGCCCGATTCCGCCGCCGCCTGCACGATGGGCGGCACCTTTTCGCTGAACTGTTCGGGAGGCGAACTGTCTGTTGCCAGACATTGGTGGCCGGCAGTTGCCGATTTTTGGTGTGACTTCGGCGACAATGGCGGCCACGATCAGGAGTTTCCCCGTACGCATGACAGGAATCCACGCAGTCCATCCCCACGCCCGGCACCGCCCGGGCGCCCGCCGCCGTGTGCTGGGGCGCCTGGCGGCGCTCTCGCTGGCCGCCGCGCTGGCCGCCTGCGGCACCACGCCCAGCGAGCCGGCGCCCGAGGGCTACTACCGCGTCGAGCGCGGCGACACGCTGTACTCGATCGCCCGGCGCCACAACCGCTCGGTGTCCGAACTGGCGCGCTGGAGCAACATTTCCGATACCAGCCAGATCGAGGTCGGCCAGCTTGTCCGGGTCAAGCCGCCCGCCGGCGCCGGCATTTCGGCGGCCAAGGCCAACGACCGGCCCGCCACGCCGGCCACGCCGCCGCGCGGCACGGCGTCCGAGCCGGCCCCGTCCCGGCCGCCCGCCAGCGCCATCCGGCTGCAATGGCCGGCCGACGGGCGCGTCACGGGCAGTTTCTCGCCCCCGGCCGAAAAGGGCCTGCGCATCGAGGTACCGGCCGGCGGCAAGGTGCGCGCCGCCGCGCCGGGCTGGGCCATCCATGTGGGCACGCTGCGCGGCTACGGCCAGCTGGTCATCATCAAGCACAACGACGACTGGCTGACCGTCTACGGCAACCTGGACCGCCCGCTGGTCAAGGAAAACGACCGCGTGGCAGCCGGTCAGGACATCGGCAGCATGAGCCGCGCCAGCGAACTGCACTTCGAGGTACGCGGCAACGGCAAGCCGGTGAATCCGGCAAGCTATCTGCCGCCGAGGGGGTAGGCGGGTTGGCCGCCCTTCGTTGAGGTTGGGGACGTAATCCCTACTGCGCGTGTTCCACCACCAACTGCACGCGCGTCACGCCGTTGAACGTGTTGTTGTCGAGCCGGTAGGCGACCAGTGCGCTGGCGCCGTCCAGCGCGTCGGCGTGGTTGAACCAGATCGCGTCGAAGCGCTGGCTGCCGCGCCCAAGCTGCAGCTTCAGGTGCTTGCCCTTGAGCACGGTCTGGCGCAGCACCTCGAATTCGCCCGAGAACGTCGGCGGCGGAAAGCCCTGGCCCCACACATGGCCCTCCAGCAGCGTCACGAATTCCGGGCTGAAGCAGGCGTCCTCGATGTCGCCGTCGGTCTCGATCACGCGGGCAAGCTGGTCGTCGTTGAGCCATTCGCGGCCGACGGCCTCGAAGGCCGCCACGAATGTGTCGAAATGCTCGGCGCGGACGGTCAGCCCGGCCGCCATCGCATGGCCGCCGAATTTCACCAGCAACCCCGGATGGCGCTTGGACACCAGGTCCAGCGCGTCGCGCAGGTGGAAGCCCGGGATCGAGCGGCCGGAGCCCTTGATGTGGTCGTCGTCCCCGCGCGCGAACGTGATGGTCGGGCGGTGGTATTTCTCCTTGAGCCGCGACGCGACGATGCCGATCACGCCCTGGTGCCACGTCTCGTGGAACACGCTCACCGTGTAGCGCGACGCCGGGTCCAGCCCGTCCAGCGGCTGTTCCAGGATCTGCAGCGCCTCCTGCTGCATGCCGGCCTCGATGTCGCGCCGCTCGCGGTTCATCCCGTCCAGTTCCTGGGCGATTTCCCACGCGCGGTTGGCGTCGTCGGTCAGCAGGCATTCGATGCCCAGTGACATGTCCGCCAGCCGCCCGGCTGCATTGAGCCGCGGGCCCAGCCCGAAGCCCAGGTCGAACGTGTTGGCGCGCGCCGCCTCGCGGCCGGCCGCCCGGAACAGCGCGGCCACGCCCGGGTGCATGCGCCCCGCGCGCATCCGCTTGAGCCCCTGCGCCACCAGGATCCGGTTGTTCGTGTCCAGCTTGACCACGTCAGCCACGGTGCCCAGCGCCACCAGGTCCAGCAGCGTCTGCAGCGGCGGCTGCGTGTCCTTCGTGTAGACGCCGCGCTGGCGCAGCTCGGCGCGCAGCGCCAGCAGCACGTAGAACATCACGCCCACGCCGGCCAGGTTCTTGCTCGGGAATTCGCAGCCGGGCTGGTTCGGGTTGACGATCACGGCCGCGTCGGGCAGCACCGCGCCGGGCAGGTGGTGGTCGGTCACCACGACGTCGATGCCGCGCGCATTGGCGGCCGCCACGCCGTCGACGCTGGCGATGCCGTTGTCGACCGTGACGATCACGTCGGGCTGCTGCCGGGCCGCCAGTTCGACGATCTCGGGCGTCAGCCCGTAGCCGTACTCGAACCGGTTCGGCACGATGTAGTCCACGCGCGCGCCCAGCATGCGCAGGCCGCGTACGCCCACCGCGCAGGCGGTGGCGCCGTCGCAGTCGTAGTCGGCCACGATCAGCAGCTTGCGGCCCGCGGCGATGGCGTCGGCCAGGTAGGTGGCCGCGTGGCCGATGCCTTTCATCCGCGACGGCGGCACCAGTTCCGGCAGGTCGGTGGCCAGTTCGGACGGATGCAGCACGCCGCGCGCCGACAGGATGCGGGCCAGCGTGGGATGCAGGCCGGCCGCGGCCAGCACGCCGGCGTGTTCGTGGGAATGGGAGCGAATGGCGATCCGGGTCATGTCTGGATAAGTCGGTCAGGCGGCCATGGCCAGGTTCGAAAGCAGCGCACGCCAGTCGCCCCGGGCACCCATGCCGCGCCAGAACTTGCGCAGGTCGGCGCGCGTGACGGTGAATTCGGCAAAGTGGTTTTCCCCGCCCAGCACCAGCGTGACGGCCTGGAGCTGGCCGGCGGCCAGCGCGTCGAGCACGGGCTGGAACCAGTCGGCATCCAGCGCGTGCATCTGGTCCAGCCACAGGCCCCAGTCCGATGCGATATGGGCCTGCGTGGCGCCGTCGAGCATCACCATCGCGCTGCCGCCGGCGGCGTCCAGCGCGGCAAAGCGGGCCGGCGCCGGGCCCGTCCGGCTGCCGGCGGCCAGCGCCAGGCCGGCCATGAACGGGTCGTCGGTCAGCACCGTGTCGGCCAGCTTGCGCGCCGTGCCGGCCCGGCCGCCGCCATGGAGCCAGACCGAGTTGACCGGCAGCTCGCCGGCGTCCTCGCGGGCCGCGTTCACGGGATGGGCGTGCCAGGTCATCTGGATCTCGTTCTGCAGCCGGCGCCAGTCGCGGGCGCGCGGGCCGGCCTGCATCCAGATGTCGATGTTGCGGCCGGTGGCGCGCACCGGCGTGGTGGCTTCCAGGTCGCCGAACACGTCGGCCGGCACGTACCAGCGGGCCGGGTGGGGCGCCTCCAGCGGGATGCCGGTCTCGGCCATCAGGTCGGCAATGGCGGCGCGCAGCGCGTCGGCCTCGTCCGGGCGGATGGCGATCTGGTCTGGATGCAGCAGCACCAGGTGGTCGCGCGCGGCATGGATGTGCACCGGCTGCAGGCAGGCCCAGCCGGCCGGGGCGGCATCGGACGCATCGGGCGTGGCCGGCAGACCGGCGGCGGCGCGGTCGGCCAGCCGCATAAAGGGCGCAGTCGGCACCCGGGCCGTGTCCAGCCCGGCACGGGCGGCCAGCCAGCGTTCCTGCGGCAGCGATCGCAGGTACGGGTCGTCGTGCGTTTCGCGGGGTCCCGGGGTGGCGCGCGTCAGCAACTTTCCGAGCGCGGGCAACTCCAACTGGCGCAGCAGCGCGCCGGGGACGACGTCGTCCGTGGCGTCGTCGCCGGCGCCAGGCGGGACGGAAAAGGGCACAATCAGGGTCAGGTGCGTCATCATGGTTCGCGAGATTGTAAACTTCCGGCTGGCTGGCGCCAGTTTTCCGTCACCCGTGACAGGGTAGACTGCCGCCCGGCGCATTCCCAGAACAACAGGACTCTCCTCTTGAACTTCCCCTACGAGTGGCAGATCGGCTGGCGATATACCCGCGCAAGCAAGCGGGCCAGCCGCAATACGTTCATTTCGTTCATCTCGATGATCTCGATGCTCGGCATCGCCCTGGGCGTGGCTGCGCTGATCGTCGTGCTGTCGGTCATGAACGGCTTCCAGAAAGAGGTGCGCGACCGCATGCTGTCGGTGCTGTCGCACATCGAGGTCATCGGCGCGGCCCCGCTGCAGGACTGGCAGAAGACCGCCGCCGAGGCCGAGCGCAACAAGGAAGTGGTGGGCGCCGCGCCCTACGTGTCCGCCCAGGCCATGCTGACCCGCGACGACGCCGTGCGCGGCGTGCTGCTGCGCGGCGTGGACCCGGCGCAGGAGCCGAAGGTGTCGGACATCGGCAGCCAGTTCCGCGCGGGCAGCATGAACGCGCTGGTGCCGGGCGGCTTCGACATCGCGCTGGGCAGCGAACTGGCCAGCGCGCTGGGCGTGCGCGTGGGCGACAAGGTCACGCTGGTGGCGCCGCAGGGCACCATCACGCCGGCCGGCATCCTGCCGCGCCTGAAGCAGTTCACCGTGGTCGGCATCTTCTCGTCCGGGCACTACGAATTCGACAGCGCGCTGGCGCTGGTCAACATGGAGGACGCCGAGGTGCTGTTCCGCCAGAACGGCCCGTCCGGCGTGCGGCTCAAGCTGCAGGACATGCAGCGCGCCCCGCAGGTGGCCCAGGAACTGGCCGGCACCATGAGCGGCGACCTGTACCTGCGCGACTGGTCGCGCCAGAACCGCAACTGGTTCGCGGCCGTGCAGACCGAGAAACGCATGATGTTCATCATCCTGACGCTGATCATCGCCGTGGCGGCCTTCAACCTGGTGTCGACGCTGGTCATGACCGTGACCGACAAGCAGGCCGACATCGCCATCCTGCGCACGATGGGCGCCCAGCCGCGCTCGATCATGAAGATCTTCATCGTCCAGGGCGTGGCCATCGGCTTCATCGGCACGGTGCTGGGCGTGCTGGGCGGCACGCTGATCGCCACCAACATCGACGTGATCGTGCCGTTCATGGAACGCCTGCTGCACGTCCAGTTCCTGCCCAAGGACATCTATTTCATCAGCGAACTGCCTTCGGACCCCCGCGTGAACGACATCGCCACGATCGGCATCATTTCCTTCGTGCTGGCCACGCTGGCCACGCTCTACCCAAGCTGGCGGGCCGCCCGCGTGAACCCGGCGGAGGCGCTGCGCTATGAGTGACACGACGCTGATCCGCGAGATGGAGGCCGCCGCGCCCGCCGGGGCGGCGCCGGCCGGCGGCACGCCGGTGCTGGTGGCCGAGGGCCTGACCAAGCGCTTCCGCCAGGGCGGGCTGGACGTGGACGTGCTGCGCGGCGTGGACATCCGCATCGACGCCGGCGAGAAGGTGGCCATCGTCGGGGCGTCCGGCTCGGGCAAGTCCACGCTGCTGCATGTGCTGGGCGGCCTGGACAACCCCGACGCGGGCCGCGTGGCGCTGCTGGGCAAGCCGTTCACGGCGCTGCGCGAGAAGGAACGCAACATCGTGCGCAACCGCGCGCTGGGCTTCGTCTACCAGTTCCACCACCTGCTGCCCGAGTTCACGGCGCTGGACAACGTGGCGATGCCGATGCGCATCCGCGGCCTCAACGAGCAACCCGCCCGCGACGCCGCCCAGGCCATGCTGGAGCGCGTGGGGCTGGGCGGCCGGTCCAGGCACCGGCCCGGCGAGCTGTCTGGCGGCGAGCGCCAGCGCGTGGCCATTGCGCGCGCGCTGGTGGGGCAGCCGGCCTGCGTGCTGGCCGACGAACCCACTGGCAACCTCGACGACCACACGGCGGGCGGCGTCTACGATCTGATGCTGGAGTTGTCGCGCACGCTGGGCACCAGCTTCGTGATCGTCACCCACGACATGGACCTGGCCGGCCGCTGCGACCGCGTCTTCCGCCTGCGCGACGGCCACCTGCATCCGGAACGCTGACCCGGCCGGCCCATGTGGATCGATACCCACTGCCACCTCGATGCGGCCGAGTTCGACGCCGACCGTGACGCCGTGATCGCGGCCGCCACGGCGGCGGGCGTCTCGGGCATCGTGCTGCCGGCCGTGGCGGTGGCCAACTTCGACGCCGTGAGCGGGCTGGCCCAGCGCCACGCGCACTGCGTCTACGCGCTGGGCATCCATCCGCTGTGCACGCCCGGCGCCGGCCAGGCTGACCTGGACGCGCTGCGCGCCCGCGTGGCCGCGGCCATCGACGACCCGCGCCTCGTCGCCATCGGCGAGATCGGGCTCGACTTCTTCGTGCCCGGCCTGGACGCCGCGCACCAGACCTGGCTCTACACCGAGCAGCTCAAGATCGCCCGCGAATTCGACCTGCCGGTGCTGCTGCACGTGCGCAAGTCGCAGGACCAGGTGTACGCGGGGCTGCGGCGGGTGGGCGTGCGGCAGGGCATTGCCCACGCGTTCAACGGCAGCCACGAGCAGGCGCGCCGCTATGTCGAGCACGGCATGAAGCTCGGCTTTGGCGGCAACGTCACGTTCTCGCGGGCGCGGCAGATCCGCCGGCTGGCGGGCGAACTGCCGATCGAGGCCATCGTGCTGGAAACCGACGCGCCCGACATCGCCCCGGCGTGGCTGTCCGACGACCAGTTCGGCGAGCAGCACAAGGCGCGCAACACGCCCGGCGAGGTGGCCGGCGTGGCGCGCGTGATGGCCGACCTGCGCGGCCTGCCCGAGCGCGAACTGGCCGATGCCATGTGGCGCAACGCCGTGGCGGCCCTGCCACGGCTGGCCGCCTTTGCCGACGTGATGGCGCCGCGCTGAGCGCGTCTTTCCTCCTTCTTCCTCCGTTTTCCCGCCGTTTTAACCTGTTGACACATCGCCGCAGCAGACGGACACGTTTTGCCGTGTGCCGGCGCGGTACAACTACGCCCGTTGTTCAACCGGTCGGAGGGTTTCGATGCGCGTGGTGCTGCTGGCGTTGGTGGCGGGCTGCTGGCTGCTGCAGCAACAGGCCGAACTGCCGGCGTCGCGCGCGTGGTGGATCGGCTGGGCCGTGGCGGCCATGCTGGCGGGCGCGCTGCTGGTGCGCGGACGCCCGGCCTGGTGGCGTCATGCGCGCTGGGCGCTGGTCATCGCTCTGGCCGCGCTGGCGGCCTTCGGCTGGGCCGCGTGGCGCGCGGAGCTGCGCATGGACCGCTGGCTGCCGCCGGACCTGATGGCGCGCGACCTGGTTGCCGAGGGCGTGGTGGCGGGCCTGCCCGACGACGCCGGCCATGGCACGCGGTTCCGCTTCGACGTGGCGCGCTGGGACGACGATCGGGCGCAACGCGCCGGCGTGTCGTCGGTCATGCTGACGTGGCGCGATCCACCGGAACGGCTGGTGCCGGGGCAGCGCTACCAGCTGACGGTGCGGCTGCGGCCGCCGCGCGGGCTGGCCAATCCGCATGGGTTCGACTACGCGTACTGGCTGCTCGCCGAAGGGATCGACGCCACGGGCTACGTGCGGGAGGGCCAGCCAGCCGGGGGCGACGACGGCGCGCTGCCGTGGATGGTCCGCGTCGCGGCGTGGCGGGCGGCCGTGCGCGACCACCTGCGCGCGGCGATGCCGGCCGATGCGCGGTACGGGCCGGTGCTGGTGGCACTGGTGATCGGCGATCAGCGCGGCATCGCGCAGGCCGACTGGGAGGTGTTCCGGCGCACCGGCATCTCGCATCTGGTCAGCATTTCGGGCCTGCATATCACGATGGTCGCCGGGGCGGCCGGCGCGGTGGCGCGCGGGTTGTGGCGACGGTCGTTCGGCCTGGGCGGCGTGCTGCGGCGGCCCTTGCCGCTGCGCTGGCCGGCGCAGCAGGCCGGACTGGTGGTGACGGTGCTGGCCGCGCTCGGCTATGGCCTGCTGGCCGGCATGCAGATTCCGGCGCTGCGGACGGTCACGATGCTGATCGTGGCGGCCGTCGCGCTATGGAGCGGCCGGGCGCCGCCGGTGTCGGTCGTGCTGGCGTGGGCGGCCGGGGTGGCGGTGGCCATCGACCCGTGGGCCGTGATGTCGCCCGGCTTCTGGCTGTCGTTTGGCGCCGTGGCGGTGATCTTCTTCCATGCGCGGCGGCCGGAGGCGGGCGAGCGGGAAGCGGCGGGGCAGGAGGCGCGGGGCGGCGGGGCGCCTGTCATCGGCCAGGGCTTCGGCGGGTTCGTCGCGCGCTGCTGGCGGCGGATTGTCCGGGCACTGGTCGAGGCCGCGCGGGCGCAGTGGGCGGTGACCGTCGGGCTCGTGCCGTTGACGCTGCTGCTGTTCGGGCAGGTGTCGGTGGTCTCGTGCCTGGCTAATGCCGTGGCGATTCCGGTCGTCAGCCTGTTCGTGACGCCGATGGCGCTGGCCAGCGCCGTACTGCCCGCCGACGTGGCGACGATGCTGCTCGGCGTGGCCCACGCGCTGCTGGCATCGCTGGTGGACGGGCTGGCGTGGCTGGCGGCGCCGTCATGGGCGGTATGGGAAGCCGCACAGCCGGGCTGGCTGGTCACCGGGCTGGCGTTGGCCGGTGTGGTGGTGCTGCTGACACCGGGCCGGGTGCGGCTGCCCCGGTTGCGGGCGAAAGCGGGCGGCCGGGCCCTGCCGCGCTGGCCCGGTGCGGTACTGATGCTGCCGATGTTGCTCGGCGGGCGCGACGCCATCGCGGAAGGGGAAATGCGGGTCACCGCGCTCGATGTCGGGCAGGGCACCGCCGTGCTGGTCGAAACACGCCGGCATGCGCTGCTCTATGACGCGGGGCCGTCCTACGTATCGGGCGCCAGCGCGGGCGCGCAGGTCGTCGTGCCGTACCTGCGTGCCGTCGGCGTGCGCCGGCTGGACATGCTGATGGTCAGCCATGAGGACGCGGACCACGCGGGTGGCGTGCTCGATGTCATGCGTGCGGTGCCGGTCAGCGCGCGCCAGACCGCCGCTGCGCCCGGTCACCGGCTCCTGACCTTGCCGGGACGGCCGTGGGTGCCTTGCGTTGCCGGGGCAGGGTGGGTGTGGGACGGCGTCCGGTTCGACGTGATGCATCCCACGGCGGAAGACCTGACGCGCGCGACGCTGTCGAGCAACGCCAGAAGCTGCGTCCTGCGCGTGGCAACGGCCCACCGCAGCGTGCTGCTGACGGGCGATATCGGCGTGAACGAGGAGCTGGGGTTCATCGCCCGGGCGCCGCCGGCCCAGGTGCGGGCCGACGTGCTGGTCGTGCCGCACCATGGCAGCGGCACGTCGTCGCATGTGGCGTTCCTGCGGGCCGTCCAGCCGGCGGTGGCGGTCTTCCAGCTCGGATTTGCGAACCGCTACCGGCATCCGCGCGAGGACGTCTGGCAGCGGTACGGGCGTGCCGGCATCGCACGGTACCGGACCGACGAAACCGGCGCGGTCACGATCGTCACGGATGGCGACGGGCTGCGGGTGGTGGCGTATCGGCAGCATGTCCGCCGCTACTGGCGCGACCGGCCGCCGGCGCCGCGTTGAGAGGCTAGTCGACCTTGGCGGGCGTCCTGCCGCGCCGGGCGGACGGGGCCGGGGACGCCTTGGATGCTGGCTTGGGGGATTTCCTTGGGGCGCGCGTGGTGGCGGGGGTGTCGGTGTCCTCGGGCTGCGCGGCCAGCGGGGCCGGTTCGGCGCCGGCGATGCGGCGCTCGCGCAGGTGGGCCTTGGCGCGCTGCAGGCCGGCGGCGACAGACTCCGCGCGTTCCAGCGCCACGCCGGCGGCCAGCACGTCGCCGAGGACGAGGTGGCAGATGCGCGAGGTCATCGGCGTGTAGACCTCGCTGTCCTCCTCGACGTCGGAGAACACGCAGACGTCGGCCAGCCGGGCCAGCGGCGACCCGCTGTGGGTCAGCGCCAGCACGCTGGCGCCGCTGCCACGGGCCAGCGTGGCGGCGGCCAGCATGTCCCAGGTACGGCCGCTGTTGGATACGAGCACGGCCACGTCGCCGGGCCGGAGCAGGGCGGCGGACATGCTGAAGACGTGCGAATCGGAGTAGGCCGTGGTGGGAATGCCCAGGCGGAAGAACTTGTGCTGGATGTCGAGCGCGACGATGCCGGAGTTGCCGCAGCCGTAGAACTCGATGCGCCGGGCGCTGGCCAGCAGGCGGATCGCGTGCTCGATCTGGTCGCCGGACAGCGCGTTGCGCACGCTCATCAGCGTGGCGATGGTGCGGTCGAACACCTTGCCGGCGATGTCGGCCGGGCGGTCGCTGGCTTCCACGTCCTGGTGGACGAACGGCGTGCCGCCGCCGACGTTCTGGGCGAACTGGAGCTTGAATTCCTTGAAGCCGTCGTAGCCCAGCGCGGCGCAGAAGCGGGCGATGGTGGGCTGCGAGACGCCGGCGCGCTCGGCCAGTTCCGGCATGGTCAGGCGGATGACGCTGGCGCCGTGGCGGGCCACATAGTCGGCCAGCCGGCGTTCGGACGGGCGTAGCGTGTCGTAGACGGCGAGGATTCTGTCGCGCATGGTGAGGGTCGGACGGGAGGTCGTGCGTGGGTGTCGTACCGGGCTTCTGGTTGTACCGGGCTTCGAGCTTCGGCTTCTCGGCTTCGCTTCTCGGCTTCGGTGGCAGCCCTGAATTTTGTAGAGATTCTACACATTTGAATCATGAAATCGAACCATTGTTGCGTGACGTCGCCCTCGGGATTTACCCGGATTCCGCTGGAATTTGCGCGTATAACGCCATGTCGCCGCCGAGCCAAGGCTTCCGGGCGCCTCCCGGCCGTGGCTATAATGTAGAAAATCTACAGATTCGGACGGCCTGCCGCCTGCATTGACTGCCCGTCCGGATCGCCCCACGAGGACCCATTCCGCCATGACCCAAGCCGCCAGTGGCAATGTCCGCGCCGAAATCTCGGCCGTGACCCAGCGCATCATCGAACGTAGCCGCACCAGCCGCGCCGCCTACCTGGCGCGCTGCGCGCGCGCGCAGCAGGACCTCGGGCCGCTGCGCGGCATGTCGTGCGCCAACCTTGCCCATGGCTATGCGGCGCTGCCGGCCGACGACAAGCTCAAGCTGCGCGTCGAGCATGCGCCGAACCTCGGCATCGTCACCGCCTACAACGACATGCTGTCGGCGCACCAGCCGTACGAGCGCTACCCGGCCGTGATCCGTGAGGCCGCCCGTGCCGTGGGCGCCGTGGCGCAGGTGGCGGGCGGGGTGCCGGCCATGTGCGACGGCATCACGCAGGGCAATGCCGGCATGGAGCTGTCGCTGTTCTCGCGCGACGCCATCGCCATGGGTACCGCCGTGGCGCTGTCGCACAACACGTTCGATGCCGCGCTGATGCTGGGCGTCTGCGACAAGATCGTGCCCGGCCTGCTGATGGGCGCGCTCCAGTTCGGCCACCTGCCGGTCGTCTTCGTGCCGGCCGGGCCCATGGCGTCGGGCCTGTCGAACAAGGAAAAGGCGCGCGTGCGGCAGCTCTACGCCACGGGCCAGGTGGGCCGGGATGCGCTGCTGGAGGCCGAATGCGCGGCCTACCACGGCGCGGGTACCTGCACGTTCTACGGTACCGCCAACAGCAACCAGTTCCTGATGGAAGTCATGGGCCTGCACATGCCGGGCGCGGCGTTCGTGCATCCGGACAGCGGCCTGCGCGATGCGCTGACCACGGCGGCGGCCCAGCGGGCGCTGGCGCTGATTGCCCGCGGGCGCGAGTACACGCCGCTGGCGCAGATCGTCGACGAGCGCGCCATCGTCAACGCCATGGTGGGCCTGCTGGCCACGGGCGGGTCGACCAACCATACGATTCACCTGGTCGCCATGGCGCGGGCGGCCGGCATCCTGATCGACTGGAACGACTTCGACCAGCTCTCGGCCGTGACGCCGCTGCTGGCGCGGGTCTATCCCAACGGGTCGGCCGATGTGAACCACTTCCACGCGGCCGGCGGCGTGGCCTTCGTGATCGGGCAACTGCTGGACGCCGGGCTGCTGCACGAGGACGTCAACACCGTGGTCGGGCGCGGGCTGGCCCGCTATACCGAGGAACCGGTCATGACCGACGGCAAGCTGCGCTGGCGCGACGGGCCTACCACGAGCGGCGATACCGCCGTGCTGGCGCCCGCGTCGGCGCCGTTCTCGGCCGAGGGCGGGCTGCGGCTGATGGCCGGCAACCTCGGACGCGGCGTGATCAAGGTCTCGGCCGTGTCCGACGAACACCGCGTGGTCGAGGCGCCGGCGCGCGTCTTCGATTCGCAAGAGGCGCTGCAGGCCGCCTTCGAGGCCGACGAGTTGAACCGCGACGTCGTGGCCGTGGTGCGCTTTCAGGGGCCGAATGCCAATGGCATGCCCGAACTGCATCGGCTGACGCCGGCGCTGGGCGCGCTCCAGGATGCGGGCCACAAGGTGGCGCTGGTGACCGACGGGCGCATGTCCGGCGCGTCCGGCAAGGTGCCGGCCGTGATCCACGTCGGCCCCGAGGCGCTGGCCGGTGGCCCGCTGGCGCGCGTGCGTGACGGCGACATCATCCGCGTCGATGCGGTGGCCGGCACGCTCGAACTGGTGGGCGACGCCGCCGCGCAGCAGGCGTTCGCGGCCCGTCCGGCCGCGCCGGCACCGGCCGACCCGTTCGCGGATTTCAGCATGGGTCGCGGGTTGTTCGGCCTGTTCCGACGCCACGCCCGCATCGCCGAGGAGGGCGGCAGCGCGCTGGACCTGTCCGAGGCCGACGCGGCTGTCCAAACGGGCGCCGCCGTCGCACAATAGGCGCCGTCAGGCGCCGGCTTTCTTCAGAAACTTCGTATTCCCCGGCCAGGGCGTGCCGGGGCACCGCCGTGCCGCGTCGCACGTGGCCGGCGGCTACCGACAAGGGTGGCAACACCACCCGACACCATGTTCGATGGAGCAGACATGATCTATATCCTGATGGGCGTTTCCGCAGCGGCAAGACCACGGTCGGCCAGTTGCTGGCGCAGCAACTGCACTGCGGCTTTCATGACGCCGACAGCTTCCACAGCGAGGCCAACAAGGCCAAGATGCACGCCGGCGTGCCGCTGACCGACGAAGACCGCTGGCCGTGGCTGGACGCCATGCGCGCGGCCATCGACACCGCCCGCGCCGAAGGCCGGACCCACGTGTTCACCTGCTCCGCGCTGCGCCAGGCCTACCGCGACCGCCTGACCCCGCCCGACGGCGGCGTGACGTTCGTGTTCATGAAGGGCGATGCGGCAACGATCGGCAGCCGGCTGTCGGTCCGCTCGGACCATTTCTTCAACCCGGCGCTGCTGCAGAGCCAGTTCGACACGCTCGAAGAACCGCACGACGCGCTGGTGCTGGACATCCGCCGCCCGCCCGAGGCGCTGGTGCAGGACATCTTGACCAAGTGTCCGCCGGATTCGGTGTCGTGCGGGAGAGGGGAGCAAGCCAGGCCGTAGGGCCTGCCACCCCCACCCCCTGGCGCGCATCTTGCTAAACCGTTCCGCGTACCCCCAACCCTGCCAGATGCATGCCCCTTGCGGGTTTGGCCGGTACGGATATGCTTCAAGCGTCGACTCGACGAGGCATCGATAACAAGGGCGGCTGGCGGTATGGCCGTGCGGGACGGGACCGGTAGCTGGCTGGCGGCACGGCCCGGGCGGCGGGCGCCCACATCCACGAAGGAGCGGCCATCATGGCGGCGCGGTTTTTCGACGAGATGCTGGAAGGGCGGGAGGACGGCACGGTGCCGGCCATCGAGGCCGGGCAGGCGTTGCCGCAGGGCGCGGTGCGGCCCCATTACCGGAGCTTTGCCGACTGGCTGGGCCGGCAGTCGGCGGCGACGATGGACAACAAGCGTGCCGAGGCCGACCTGATCTTTCGCCGGGTGGGCATCACGTTCGCGGTCTACGGCGACAAGGACGAGTCCAACAGCGGCACCGAGCGGACCATTCCGTTCGACGTGATCCCGCGCGTGTTCCCGGCCAGCGAATGGGCCACGCTGGAGCGCGGCCTGCGCCAGCGCGTGGCGGCGCTGAACCGGTTCATCCACGACATCTACCACGGGCAGGACATCATTCGCGCGGGCGTGATCCCGCCGGACCAGATCTACAACAACGCCCAGTACCGGCCCGAGATGCTCGGCATCGACGTGCCGCGCGACATCTACGCCCATGTGGCCGGCATCGACGTAGTGCGCGCCGGCGAGGGCGAGTTCTACGTACTGGAGGACAACCTGCGCGTGCCGTCCGGCGTGTCATACATGCTGGAAAACCGCAAGATGATGATGCGGTTGTTCCCGGACCTGTTCGCGCGCAACCGGGTGGCGCCCGTGGCCCACTACCCGGACCTGCTGCTCGACATGCTGCGCAGCGTGTCGCCGCAGAACATCGCCGATCCCACCGTGGTCGTGCTCACGCCGGGCATGTACAACTCCGCCTACTTCGAGCACGCCTTCCTGGCCCAGCAGATGGGCGTGGAGCTGGTGGAAGGCAGCGACCTGTTCGTCGACGACGACCACCTGTACATGCGCACCACGCAGGGCCCGCAGCGCATCGACGTGATCTACCGCCGCGTGGACGACGACTTCCTGGACCCGCTGGTGTTCCGGCCGGACTCGGCGCTTGGCGCCGCCGGGCTGCTGTCGGTCTACCGGGCCGGCAACGTGACCATCTGCAACGCCATCGGCACGGGCGTGGCCGACGACAAGTCGATCTATCCGTACGTGCCGGACATGATCCGCTTCTACCTGGGCGAGGAGGCGATCCTGTCCAACGTGCCGACCTACATGTGCCGGCGGCCGGACGACCTGCAGTACGTGCTGGACCACATGGCCGACCTCGTGGTCAAGGAAACGCACGGCGCGGGCGGCTACGGCATGCTGGTGGGGCCGGCGGCCACGAAGGCCGAGATCGACCAGTTCCGCGAAGTCGTGAAGGCCCGCCCCGAGCAGTACATCGCGCAACCCACGCTGGCGCTGTCCACGTGCCCGACCTATGTGGAATCGGGCATCGCGCCGCGCCACATCGACCTGCGGCCGTTCGTGCTGTCGGGCAAGGAGGTACGCATGGTGCCCGGCGGCCTGACGCGCGTGGCGCTGCGCGAGGGGTCGCTGGTGGTGAATTCGTCGCAGGGCGGCGGCACCAAGGACACCTGGGTGCTGGAGCGCTGATCCATGACCGCCGACCGCCGGGAGAACCTGCCATGCTGAGCCGCACCGCCGACCACCTGTTCTGGATGGCCCGCTACACCGAGCGCGCGGAAAACACCGCGCGGATGCTCGACGTCAACTACCAGACCTCGCTGCTGCCGCAGTCGGCCGAGGTGGCCGAGCAGGGCTGGTGGGCGATGCTCGACATCTCCGAGCTGACCCGCGCCTACGACCACAAGTACGGGCTGCTGCACCGCGACGACGTGATCGACTTCATGGTGCGCGACATGACCAACCCGTCGTCGATCATGAGCTGCCTGCGCGCGGCGCGCGAGAACGCGCGGGCGGTGCGCGGGTCGCTGACGACCGAGGTCTGGGAGACCATCAACACCACGTGGCTGGACGTCCAGCGCATGATCGCCGATGGCGAACTGCGCGACGACCCGTCGCGCTTCTTCGAATGGGTCAAGTTCCGCTCGCACCTGGCGCGCGGCGTGCAGTTCGGCACGATGCTCAAGGACGACGCGTTCCACTTCATGCGGCTGGGCACGTTCCTGGAGCGGGCCGACAACACGGCGCGGATCCTCGACGTCAAGTTCCAGGCGTCGGCGCGCGAGCACGGCGACCTGGACCCGAACCGCGAGCAGAACGACTTCTACCACTGGGCCGCCGTGCTGCGGTCGGTCTCGGGCTTCGAGGTCTACCGCAAGATCTACCGTGCCGTCATCACGCCGCAGCGCGTGGCCGAGCTGCTGATCCTGCGGCCGGACATGCCGCGCTCGCTGGTGTCCAGCCTGGACGAGGTGGTGGCGATCCTGGCGCTGGTGCGCAACCAGCAGTCGGCCGAGACCGAGCGCCAGGCTGGTAAACTCCACGCCGACCTCAAATACGCGCGCATCGACGACATCTTTGCCGTCGGGCTGCACGCCTTCCTGACCAGCTTCCTCGAACGCATCGGCGACCTGGGCAACGGCATCAGCCAGGACTTCCTGGTGCCGCTGCTGGCGGCCTGAGCGCGACCCGGGTGCCGGGCACGCCACGTCGCTGGCCGGCAGGGCGGCAAGGCGTGCCATGTGCGCGATACGCAACGTGAAATACAAGATCCACCACAACACCGTCTACCGATACACCGAAGCGGTCCGCCGCAGCGTGCATGAGCTGCGGCTGGCGCCGCGTTCGGGGCCGCTGCAGTCGGTCGAGACGTGGCAGCTTTCGGCGCCGGGCAACCTGTCCGAGGCGCGCGACGGCTTTGGCAACATCGTCCACAACTTCACGATGACGGGCCCGGCCCATACGATCGCCATCGCGGCGTCGGGCGAGGTGGAGGTGACGGCGGGCGAAGGTGGCGACCACCGCGCATTCGTCGATGTGCCTGTGCCTGGCGAGTCGCGCGTGTCGCCGCTCTACTTCATGGCCGGCACGCCACTGACCGAGGCGCCGGCCGACATGCGCGCGTTCGCCGCACCGTACCTGGCGGCCGGCCACGACGCCCCGGCGCTGGTGGCACTGGCCGGCGGCATTGCCGACCGGGTGCGCTACCAGGCCAATACGACCCATGTCGGCACGTCGGCCGCCGAGGCGTTCCGCGAAGGCAGCGGCGTCTGCCAGGACCAGGCCCAGGTGATGGTGGCGGCCTGCCGGGCGCTCGGCATCCCGGCGCGCTATGTCAGCGGTTACTTCTACGACCCGGCCGCCACGGCGCTGGCCAGCCACGCCTGGGCCGACGTCTGCCTGGACGCGGCGCAGGGCCTGTGGTGCAGCATCGACGTCACGCACCGTTGTGTGACGGACGCGCGCCATGTGCGGCTTGCCGTGGGGCGCGACTACGCGTCGGCCGCACCGATCCGGGGCATCCTGGAAGGCGGCGCCGGCGAGACGCTGGAAGTCGATATCTCGATCACGCCCGTTTCCTGACGGTTGTTCCGCCCGCTCCGGGGGCGGGCGCCGGGCAGAATGTCCGCGCGCCGTTCAAACGCTTGACCCCTAGGGCTTCCCCATTTCCGCGACCGGCTAGAATGCAAGCTTGCCGTCGCCAACCATTGATACTCATGACGTATTGCGTAGCCATGCGGCTCGATGCCGGCCTGGTATTCCTGTCCGATTCCCGCACCAACGCCGGCGTGGACGCCATTTCCACGGCCCGCAAGATGACCGTCTTCGAGGAACCGGGCGACCGCGTGCTGGTGCTGATGACGGCCGGCAACCTGGCCATCAGCCAGTCGGTGCGCCAGTTGCTGGCCGAGGCGCGCGACGAGAATCGGTCGCTCTGGACGGCCCGCGATATGTTCGAGGCCGCCTCCATCGTCGGCGACGCCGTGCGCGCCGTGCACAAGCGCGACGCCCACGCGCTGCGCGAGGCCGGCATCGACTTCAACGTCAGCATGATCTTTGGCGGCCAGATCCGTGGCGAGCGCCACCGGCTGTTCAACATCTACGCGGCGGGCAACTTCGTCGAGGCCACGCCCGAGACCTGCTATTTCCAGATTGGCGAGGCCAAGTACGGCAAGCCGATCGTCGACCGCGTGGTGTCGCCGTCGCTGCCGCTGGGCGAGGGCGCCAAGTGCGCGCTGATCTCGATGGATTCGACGCTGAAGTCGAATATCTCGGTGGGCCTGCCGCTGGACCTGCTGGTCTACGAGACCGATTCGCTGCGCGTGACGCGCTTTGTCAACATCGACGAGAAGAACGCCTACTTCCGGATGATCCGCGACACCTGGGGCCATCGCCTGCGGCAGGTCTTTGGCGAAATCAGCAACCCCGAGTGGGACGCCACCCAGCCGGCCGAATTTCCGCTGGCCCGCGATGACGTGGACCGCTGGGGCCAGCCGGTGCGCGCGCGCCGCGAGCGGTAGGGCGGCCGGCGGCCGACGCCCGGCGGGTAGAAGGATTCCCCTACGCGCCGGACGGGGCGGGGGCCCCGAACGGCGCGGGCGCGGCATTACACTCTGCGGCGATCCTTATCTTCCCGACGCCATCGCCCCCATGCGCGACCTCCTGCTGTTCTCCCATGCCAACGGCTTCCCCGTGCCGACCTACCGCAAGCTGTTCGGCGCGCTCGAAGATGAATTCGAGATCCGCGCGGTCGAGCGCTACGGCCACGACCCGCGCCTGCCGGTCACGCGCGAATGGCCGAACCTCGTCGAGGAACTGTTGCGCGAGATGGCGCAGGCCCGTCGCGGCGGCGACGATCCGCGCAAGGTCTGGCTGGTCGGCCATTCGCTGGGCGGCTTTCTGTCGCTGATGGCGGCACTGCGCGATCCCCGGCATGTGCGCGGCGTGGTCATGCTCGATTCGCCGATCATCGCCGGCTGGCGGGCGTCGCTGCTGCGGGCGTCGCAGGTGCTGGGGCTGGACGAGAAACCCAGCCCGGCGGCGGTGACGAAAAAGCGCCGCACGCACTGGCCCGATGCCGAATCGGTCTGGACTCACTTCCAGGCCAAGCGCAACTTCCAGGTCTGGGACCCCGACGTGCTGCGCGACTATGCCGAACACGGCACCGAGCCCACCGGCCGCGCCGCCGAACGGCGCCTGCGCTTCGACCGCGACGTCGAATACCGGATCTACCGCACGCTGCCGACCAGCCTGGGCCGCCGCGTGGCGGAAGGCGCGCCGGTGCCGGTGGGCTTTGTCGCCGGCACGCGTTCGCGCGAGGTGCGGCAGGTGGGGCTGGGCGCCACGCGCAGGCTCGTCGGCGAGCGCCTGCGCTTTGTCGAAGGCGGCCATCTTTATCCGATGGAACGCCCGCTGGAGACGGCCGGCGTGGTGCGCGACCTGATTGGCGGAATGCGCCAGGCCGAAGGGCAGGCCGGGCGCTGACGGCGGCGCGGCGCGGCCGGGCGGCGCATGCGCCGCAGGCGGCCGGGCAGGGGCCCCGGGACACCCTGTTGTCACAAATTCCGGGTCGGCGGCGCTCGGGCTCTCATGTATAATCCCGATTTCCCCGGCAAGCTCGGTTTATGACCAAATTCGTCTTCGTCACCGGTGGCGTCGTCTCTTCTCTCGGCAAGGGCATCGCTGCTGCTTCGCTCGCGGCCATTCTCGAGTCGCGCGGCCTCAAAGTCACCCTCCTCAAGCTCGATCCCTACATCAACGTCGACCCCGGCACGATGAGCCCCTTCCAGCATGGCGAGGTGTTCGTGACCGAGGATGGCGCTGAAACCGACCTGGACCTTGGCCACTACGAACGCTTCGTGTCGGCCAAGATGCGCAAGTCGAACAACTTCACGACGGGCCAGATCTACGAGTCGGTGATCCGCAAGGAGCGCCGCGGCGAATACCTGGGCAAGACCGTGCAGGTCATTCCCCACATCACCAACGAGATCCAGGCGTTCGTGGAACGCGGCGCGGCCGCTTCGCACGACGGCAAGGCCGACGTGGCGCTGGTGGAAATCGGCGGCACGGTCGGTGACATCGAGTCGCTGCCGTTCCTGGAGGCCGCGCGCCAGATGAGCCTGCGCCTGGGCCGTAACCACTGCGCGTTCGTGCACCTGACGCTGGTGCCGTTCATCGCCAGCGCGGGCGAGCTGAAGACCAAGCCGACCCAGCACTCGGTGCAGAAGCTGCGCGAGATCGGTATCTCGCCCACGGCGCTGCTGTGCCGCGCCGACCGCCCGATCCCGGACGACGAGCGCGCCAAGATCTCGCTGTTCGCCAACATTCCGCAGGACGCCGTGATCTCGGTGTGGGATGCCGACAGCATCTACAAGATCCCGCAGATGCTCAACGAGCAGGGGCTGGACCGCCTGATCTGCGAGGAACTGCGCCTGGACCCGAAGCCGGCCGACCTGTCGATGTGGCAGAAGCTGGTCAACGCGCAGGAAAACCCCGAGCACGAGATCAAGATCGGCATGGTCGGCAAGTACGTCGACCTGACCGAGTCGTACAAGTCGCTGATCGAGGCCCTGCGCCACGCGGGCATGCACACGGCCACGCGCGTCAATATCGAATACATCGATTCCGAGGAACTGGAATCGGGCCACCTGGAAGTGCTGCAGCCGCTGGACGCCATCCTGGTGCCGGGCGGCTTCGGCAAGCGCGGCACGGAAGGCAAGATCCGCGCGATCCAGTATGCCCGCGAGAACAAGGTGCCTTACCTGGGCATCTGCCTGGGCATGCAACTGGCCGTGATCGAGTTTGCCCGCCACGTGGCTAGCATGGCCGATGCCAACTCGACCGAGTTCAACCTGGAGACCGAGCACCCCGTGGTGGCGCTGATCACCGAGTGGGTGGACCGCGAAGGCAAGGTCGAGCAGCGTTCGGCCGAGTCCGACCTGGGCGGCACGATGCGCCTGGGCGCCCAGCGCGTGCCGGTGCAGGCCGGCACCAAGGCCGCGCAGATCTACGGCGCGGAGGTCAACGAGCGCCACCGCCACCGCTACGAGGTGAACAACCACTATGTGCCGCAGCTGGAAGCGGCCGGCATGGTGATCTCGGCGCGTACCCCCACCGAGAACCTGCCGGAAATGATGGAGCTGCCGGCGTCGATGCACCCGTGGTTCGTCGGCGTCCAGTTCCACCCGGAATTCACCTCGACGCCGCGCGACGGCCACCCGCTGTTCAAGGCGTACGTGGAAGCCGCGCTGGCCGCGCAGCAACGCAAGGGCGCCTGACGCCGCGCGACGAAGGAGAGAGAAGCCATGAAACTGTGCGGATTCGATGTCGGCCTCGACAAGCCGTTCTTCCTGATCGCCGGCCCCTGTGTCATCGAGTCCGAGCAAATGGCACTCGACACGGCCGGCCAGTTGAAGGCCATCACGGCCGAACTGGGCATCCCGTTCATCTACAAGTCGTCGTTCGACAAGGCCAACCGGTCGTCGGGCAAGTCGTTCCGCGGCCTGGGCATGGAGAAGGGCCTGGAGATCCTGGCCACGGTCAAGCGCGAGATTGGCGTGCCGGTGCTGACGGACATCCACGAGATCGACGAGATCAAGCCCGTCGCGGCCGTGGTGGACGTGCTGCAGACGCCGGCCTTCCTGTGCCGCCAGACCGATTTCATCCGCGCCTGCGCGCAGAGCGGCCGGCCGGTGAACATCAAGAAGGGCCAGTTCCTGGCGCCCCACGACATGAAGAACGTGATCGACAAGGCCCGCGACGCCGCGCGCGAAGCCGGCCTGGCCGACGACGTGTTCATGGCGTGCGAGCGCGGGGTCTCGTTCGGCTACAACAACCTGGTCTCGGACATGCGCTCGCTGGCGATCATGCGCGAGACCGGCGCCCCGGTGGTGTTCGACGCGACCCACTCGGTGCAGTTGCCGGGCGGCCAGGGCACCAGCTCGGGCGGCCAGCGCGAGTTCGTGCCGGTGTTGTCGCGGGCAGCCGTGGCCACCGGCGTGGCGGGCCTGTTCATGGAGACCCATCCGGACCCGAGCAAGGCGATGTCGGACGGTCCGAACGCGGTGCCGCTGTCGCGGATGAAGGAACTGCTGGCCGTGCTGAAGGACCTGGACACCCTGGTCAAGCGCGCCGGCTTCCTGGAAGACAACTTCGGCTGGCCGACCTGCGCCTGACCCAGCCTGCAGTACCCGCCGCCCGCGCCCGCCGCGGGCGGTGTCGCTTCCGGCGACGCGCCGGTATCGAAAGACAATACAAAAGATTCGGAGATAGCGTATGGCCGCCGGCCTTATCATCGCGTACGTCGACGTGACCGACCCCCAGCAGTACGAGCAATACAAGGTGCTTTCCACGCGCGCCATGCAGGCGCACGGCGCGGAGGTGCTGGTGCGCGGCGGCCGGACCGAGCCGCTGGAGGGGGATTGGGCGCCGACGCGCGTGGTCGTGCTGAAGTTCCAGAGCTACGAGGCCGCCAAGGCTTTCTACGACAGCGAGGAATACCTGGCGGCGCGCCGCTCCCGCGAGCACGCGGCAAAGATGAACATGATCGTCGTGGAAGGCGCCTGAGACTTCCACCCGTCATCTTGCACGTAGAAGATTCACGAAGATTCAACAGTCCTGAGAGGAAATATGAGTGCAATCGTAGATATCATCGGTCGCGAGGTGCTGGACTCGCGCGGCAATCCCACGGTCGAGTGCGACGTGCTGCTGGAGTCGGGCGTGATGGGCCGCGCGGCCGTGCCGTCGGGCGCATCGACGGGCTCGCGTGAAGCTATCGAACTGCGTGACGGCGACAAGTCGCGCTACCTGGGCAAGGGCGTGCTGAAGGCCGTCGAGCACATCAACACCGAAATCTCCGAAGCCATCATGGGCCTGGACGCGTCCGAGCAGGCGTTCCTGGACCGCACGCTGATCGAGCTGGACGGCACCGAGAACAAGGGCCGCCTGGGCGCCAACGCCATGCTGGCCGTGTCGATGGCCGTGGCCAAGGCCGCCGCCGAAGAGGCCGGCCTGCCGCTGTACCGCTACTTCGGCGGTTCGGGCGCCATGCAGATGCCGGTGCCGATGATGAACATCGTCAACGGCGGCGCGCACGCCAACAACAGCCTGGACATCCAGGAATTCATGATCATGCCCGTGTCGCAGACCAGCTTCCGCGAAGCCCTGCGTTGCGGCGCCGAGGTGTTCCACGCGCTCAAGAAGATCCTGGCCGACAAGGGCATGTCCACGGCCGTGGGCGACGAAGGCGGCTTCGCGCCGAACTTCTCGTCGAACGAGGAATGCCTGAACACGATCGTCCAGGCCATCGAGAAGGCCGGCTACAAGGCAGGCGAGGACGTGCTGCTGGCGCTGGACTGCGCCGCGAGCGAGTTCTACCACGAGGCCGAGGACGCCTACGCGCTGGAAGGCGAGGGCCTGAAGCTGTCGTCGACGCAGTTTGCCGACTACCTGGCCAACCTGTGCGACAAGTTCCCGATCGTGTCGATCGAGGACGGCATGGCCGAGGGCGACTGGGAAGGCTGGAAGACGCTGACCGACAAGCTCGGCAAGCGCGTGCAGCTGGTGGGTGACGACCTGTTCGTGACCAACACCAAGATCCTGAAGGAAGGCATCGAGAAGGGCATCGGCAACTCGATCCTGATCAAGATCAACCAGATCGGCACGCTGACCGAGACGTTCGCCGCCATCGAGATGGCCAAGCGCGCCGGCTACACCGCCGTGATCTCGCACCGCTCGGGCGAGACCGAGGACAGCACCATCGCCGACATCGCCGTGGGCACCAACGCTGGCCAGATCAAGACCGGCTCGCTGTCGCGCTCGGACCGGATCGCCAAGTACAACCAGCTGATCCGCATCGAGGAAGACCTGGGCGACATCGCCACGTACCCGGGCAAGAGCGCGTTCTACAACCTGCGCTAAGCCCCGGCGCGCGGGTGGCCTGGCCGCCCGCACGCATGAAAAACGCCGCTGCCGGATTGCCGGCGCGGCGTTTTTTTCATCGAAGCTGTGGCGATTGTGCCGATGGCGGACGGCCGGCGCACCGTTGTTGCGCTTTGTAGCGTCTTTTGTTTTGCAATCTTCGGCCGCTTGATGGATCATTGGTGCCCATCGGAAACGTCCGACACGCCCTGACACGCCCTTTCCCTCGCGGCTTTTGCTCCGATGCGCCTGATTTCCCTGCTGCTGTTCGTGCTGTTGCTGGCCATTCAGTACCCGCTCTGGCTGGGCAAGGGCGGCTGGCTGCGCGTCTGGGACCTGAACCGCCAGGTGACCGAGCAGGCCACGCACAACCAGGGCCTGAAGCTGCGCAACGCCAAGCTGGAAGGGGAAGTGAAGGACCTGCAGGACGGCACCGGCGCCATCGAGGAACGGGCCCGCTACGAACTCGGCATGGTCAAGGACGACGAGGTGTTCGTCCAGTTCGTCGCCCCGGCGCCGAAGGTCAGCGCCACGCCGCCGCTGCCGCCGCCCGCGAATTCCGTCGCCGGACGCGGCGGCCACTAGCCACCAGGGCCACCAGAGCTACCTGGCTGGCGGACCGCTGCCGGCCCCGCCTCCTCCATCAAACCGGTACGCCGGTTACCACCAGCCGTACGGGTAGCCGCCCCAGCCGTAGCCGCCGTAGCCCGGTGTGCTGAATCCGACGCCGGCGCCCCAGCCGCTCCCCCATCCGCCCCCGCCCCATCCACCGTAGTAGAGACTCATGCTCGTGTTCGGGTAGGCGTACGCCGCGCGGCTCCATGCCGCAGCCTGCTGCTCGCTGGCCATCACGGCGGCCTGCTCGCGCAGGATCTGCTGGTTCAGCGTGGCCAGCCGCTCGCGCTCGGCGTCGTTGAGCGGGGCGGGCGGGGTGGACCCCGGCGCCAGGCGCGCCGTGGCGGGCACGCCGTTCACATCGCGCGGCACCGGCGCCGCGCAGCCGGCCAGCACGGCCGCGCCGACGGCCACGGCCAGCAGGGAAGGAAAGATCGCAGTCATGTCGGACTCCGTTCGGCGGCCGGAAAAGCGGGCCTGCCATCGCCAAGCATGCCATTGGACCCGGCGGACCGGGTGTGTGGTTCCGTACGGTGCGCCTGCCTGGCCGATGGTGGGCGCCGGTCTGCCGCATTGCGGAAACGGCGCCGGCCAGGTCAATGCTGCTGCTTCGCCCCGTCGCCGGCACCGGTTGCCACCGGCGACGTGAACAGTTGTGCCGCGTCCACCGGGTCGAACGCATAGCGCTGGCCGCAGAAGTCGCAGTGGATTTCCACCTCGCCGCGCTCGGCGATGATGCCTTCGATCTCGTCCTGGCCCAGCGTCTGCAGCATGCCGGCCACCTTGTCGCGCGAGCACGAGCAGGCGAAGTGCGGCGTCATCGGCTCGAACACGCGCAGGCCGGCGTTCTGCAGTTCTTCCCAGAACAGGCGGCGCAGCAGCGTTTCGGGCGATTCGGCCAGCAGTTCGTCTTCCTTGAGCGTGGCGCCAAGCTGGCAGGCGCGGTCCCAGGTGTCCAGGTCCTGCGGCTGGCCTTCGTCGGTCAGCGCGCTGCCGGTCTCGCCGATGCCCGCGCCGGCCGTGCCGCCATAGGCGGGCAGCTTCTGCAGCAGCATGCCGGCCGCTACCTGGTCGTTCGAAGCCAGCCACAGGCGCGTGTCGAGCTGTTCGGACGCCTTCATGTAGTGCTCCAGCACCTCGGTCATCGTCGCCAGCGGGCCGTGCTCGTCGGCCAGCGGCACGATGCCCTGGTACGGCTGCTGGCCCGGCAGCTTGTCCTGCGGGTCCAGCGTGATGGCGAAGCGGCCCTTGCCGTGCACGTTCACAAGCTGCTTGAGCGTGGCGTCGTCGGGCACCTCGGCGCCCTCGGCCAGCTTGGCCGCGGCGCGCAGCGACAGGTCGGACAGGCATTCCACCACCAGCATCCGCACCGGGCCGTCGCCGTGCAACTGCATGACCAGCGCGCCGTTGAACTTCAGGTTGGCCGACAGCAGCGCCGCGGCCGCCATCATCTCGCCCAGCACGCGCCGCACGGGCAGCGGGTAGGCGTGGCGGTTCAATACCTCTTGCCACGAGGCCTCCATGCGGACCAGTTCGCCACGCACGGGGGCGGCGTCGAACAGGAATTTCTGGAGCGTATCGGGATTCTGGGAAGCGGTCACGGTTCTGGTCTGTCGGTTGAAAGTGGCGGTCGGCGGGGGTCAGCCGATCCGCTTCAGTTGTGTCTTGTAGACGGCCTGGCGCCGGGCATACGTCTCGGCGTTGCGGTACAGGTTGGCCACGTCGTCGTCGGTCAGTTCGCGCACCACCTTGGCGGGCGCGCCCAGGATCAGCGACCGGTCCGGGAACACCTTGTTCTCGGTGATCACCGCGCCGGCGCCGACCAGGCATTCCTTGCCGATCACGGCGCCGTTCAGCACCACGGCCTGGATGCCGATCAGCGAGCCCTCGCCGACGGTGCAGCCGTGCAGCATGGCCTGGTGGCCCACGGACACCTTGTCGCCCAGCGTCAGCGGCCGGCCCGGATCGGTGTGCAGCACAGAGCCTTCCTGGATGTTGGTGTCCTCGCCCACGACGATCGGCTCGTTGTCGCCGCGGATCACCACGCCCGGCCAGGCACTGGCACGCGCCTTGAGCGTCACGTTGCCGATGATGGTGGCCTCGGCCGCCACATAGGCATCCTCGTGAATGGACGGGGCGATATCGCCGAGCTGGTAAAGCGCCATGGGGTCTCCTGCTGAATGTGCGTAATTGGGGATGGCCGCCCCGATTAAAAGAGCCCGATGGGGGCCGGACCGGTGCCGGCGAAGCTCTACAATGGCGGCTTCCCGAATTTTACGCCTATGCCAGTGATCGCACCCGCCGACATCGCTGAAGCGCCACATTCCGCACGCCGGCAGGCGCTGGACGTGCTGTGCATGACCGATGCCCGCGCCAAGGCCGCCGCCGCGCGGGCGCTGTACGCCCGGCTGCAGGCCGGCCAGGACACCATAGTCGATCCCGATGAAGTCCTCGTGGCGGCGCCCGGTGCCGTGCCCGGCCGGCCGGCGCGCCCGGAGCTGGTGCCGCCGATGCGCGTGGAGCGCCGCCGGTCCATCCACACCACGGCGGGCCGCGCGAACATGATCCACGCGCTGTGCCACATCGAGTTCAATGCCATCAACCTCGCGCTGGACGCCGTCTGGCGCTTCGCGGGCATGCCGCCCGACTACTACCGCGACTGGCTGCGCGTGGCCGACGAGGAGGCGTACCACTTCACGCTGCTGGCCGACCACCTGGAGACGCTGGGCGCCACCTATGGCGACTTTCCGGCGCACAACAGCCTCTGGGAGATGACCGACAAGACGTCCGGCGACGTGCTCGCGCGCATGGCGCTGGTGCCGCGCACGCTGGAGGCGCGCGGGCTCGATGCCTCGCCGCCGGTGCGTGCCAAGCTGGCCGAAGCGGGCGACGCCGCCGCGGCCGCGATCATCGACATCATCCTGCGCGACGAAGTGGGCCACGTCGCCATCGGCAACCGCTGGTACCGCTGGCTCTGCGCCGGGCGCGGGCTGGAGCCGGTAGCCACCTACGCGCGGCTGGCCGAGCAGTACCAGGCGCCCAAGCTGCGCGGCCCGTTCAATCTCGACGCCCGGCGCGCGGCCGGGTTCGACGACGCCGAACTGGCCTGGCTCGAAGCCTCGGCCGGCTAGCCGGCGCGCTGCGCGGCCTGCTGCGCGCGCTCCTGCTCCATCAGCCGCAGCACGCGGCGCTGGATCTTGCCGGTGGTGGTCATCGGCAACTGGTCGATGAACTCGATGGCCTTGGGGTACTCGTACGGCGCCAGCTGGCCGCGCACGTGCTGCTGCAGCTCGGCCACCAGCGCCGCGTCGTTGTCGAACGACCGCGCCACGGCCGGCGTCAGCACGATGAACGCCTTGACGATGGCACCGCGCTCCGGGTCCGGCGACGGCACCACGGCGCAGTTCGATACGGCCGGATGCTTGAGCAGGCAGTTCTCGATCTCGCTGGGGCCGATGCGGTAGCCCGACGACTTGAACACGTCGTCGGCGCGGCCCTGGTACCAGAGGTAGCCGTCGGCGTCGATGCGCGCCAGGTCGCCCGTGCGGCACCAGCGCAGCCCGTCGTATTCCGAATACTTGCCGGCCGTGGCGGCCTCGTTCTTCCAGTAGCCCAGGAAGAAGACCGGGTCCGGATGGCCGTGGATGTCGGTGGCGCAGACCGCCACCTCGCCGTCCTCGCCGGGCGGGCAGGGCCGGCCGTCCTCGTCGATCACGGCCACGCGGTGGCCGGGGTAGGGGCGCCCCATCGATCCCGGCCGCGCCGGCCAGCCGAGCCGGTCGTCGTCGTACTGCGCCGTGCAGTTGCCCACGATGTAGTTGATCTCGGTCTGGCCGAACATCTCGTTGACGATCACGCCGAGCGCGTCGCGGCACCACGAGAACACGGTTTCGCCCACGGCCTCGCCGGCGCTCATGATTGCGCGCAGCTTGAGATCGTATTTTTCCGAAGGCGCCGGGCACGCCTTCATCATCTGCTTGAGCGCCGTGGGAAACAGGAACGTGTTGGTCACGCCGTACCGCGCCAGCAGCTCGAACGCGCGCTCGGCCGAAAACCGGCCCTGGTAGCCGACGATGGGCCGGCCGAAGTAGAGCGCCGGCATCAGCGCATCCCACAGGCCGCCGGTCCAGGCCCAGTCGGCGGGGCTCCAGAACACGTCGTCGTCCTGCGGATACCAGTTCTGCGAGCAGACAAAGCCGGTCAGGTTGCCGATCAGCGCGCGGTGCGGGATCAGCGCCCCCTTGGGCGGCCCGGTGGTGCCGCTGGTGTAGATCAGCACCGCGGCTTCGTCGGCCTTGGTCTGCTCGGCCGTGAAGGCGGGCAGTTGCGCGGCCAGCAGCGCATCCCAGTCCAGGTCGCCGCGCCCGGTGGCGTCGCCCACGCCGATGATGGTCTGCAGCGTCGGGCAGTCGGGGCGGGCGGCCAGCAGGTTGTCGATCGACGTCTCGTCGGCAATGGCCACGCGCGTCTCGCTGTGGTCGATCCGGTAGGACAGCGCCTCCGGGCCGAACAGCATCGACAGCGGCATGGCGATGGCGCCAAGCTGGTACACGGCCATGCCGGCGATCACGGTCTCGATGCGCTGGGGCATGACGATGGCCACGCGGTCGCCGCGCTGGACGCCCAGCTCGCGCAGCGCGCGCGACAGCCGGTTGGCCTCGGCCTGGATATGGGCGTAGGGGTATGCCGCGCGGCGCCCGTCCTCGTGCTCGGTGTACACGGCGATGCGGTCGGCCGTGGCGGGGTCGCGCGCCCAGCGGCCGCAGCAGACTTCGGCCAGGTTGAAGAACTCGGGCACGTTCCAGTGGAACGCGTCATGCAGCGCGTGATAGTCGTCACGGCGCGTGGCCGGCAGGGCGGTCATGCGGTTGTCTCCAATGTTCTCGATCGTCCGGCGCGCCTTTCGTAGCCGTTTGGCTATAATCCGGCGAGCGAACGATCGTTCTATTTTTATCCGGGCCGCCGCGTGGCCAAGGCTGCGCGCGCATCAGAAGACCCGGGCACAGAGGGTAGACACCATGACCATCACGGAAACTTCGCGTTCCGAATTTATCACGCTGCGCGGCCTGCGCACGCACGTCCGCCACTGGGGCCAACCCGGGGCGCCCAAGCTGTTCATGCTGCACGGCTGGATGGACGTGGCCGCGTCGTTCCAGTTCCTGGTCGACGCCTTCACGCGCGACTGGCACGTGATTGCGATGGACTGGCGCGGGTTTGGCGAGACCGACTACCCCACGCGCTACCCGGGCACCGGCTCGTACTGGTTCCCCGACTACGTGGCCGACCTGGAGGCGCTGCTGGACCACTACCAGCCCGACGGGCAGGTGGACCTGGTGGGCCACAGCATGGGCGCCAACGTGGTGTGCATCTACGCCGGCGTGCGGCCCGAGCGGGTGCGGCGCGTGGTGGACCTGGAAGGCTTCGGCCTCACGCGCACCCGCCCCGAGCAGGCGCCGGGCCGGCTGGCACGCTGGCTGGACGAACTGCGCACGGCGCCGGAACTGAAGACCTACGAGAGCGAGGCCGCCGTGGCGGCGCGGTTGCAGAAGACCAACCCGCGCCTGCCGGACGACCGCGCGGCGTTCCTGGCCGCGCACTGGTCGCGCCGCAACGACGCGGGCCGCTGGGAAATCCTGGGCGACGCAGCCCACAAGATGACCAACCCCACGCTGTACCGCATCGACGAGATCATGGCGATCTGGGCCCGAGTCACCGCGCCGGTGCTGCACGTGGAAGCGCGCGATTCGGCCACGCTGGCCCATATCGCCCACAAGCAGAGCATCGAGGAGTTCAAGGAACGCTTCCGCGCCTTCCCGGACTTCCGCGAGGTGTTCGTCGACGACGCCGGGCACATGCTGCACCACGACCAGCCAGCGGTGGTGGCGAGGTTGATCGAGGAATTTCTGGCGTAAGTACGATCTTCGCCAGGTTTGTTTCCCTTTCCCGCACGGCGGGAGAGGGAAGCTGAACCCAATCCCTCACCCGTGCGTCAGCTTTTCCTTGAGCGCCGCGTTGTTGCTCGTGTGCACGTGCACGAGCGCCTTGTCGGGGAAGGCGTAGTGGTAGGCCTTGCGCAGGGCCAGCGCGGCTTCGTGGAAGCCGGAGAGAATCAGTTTCTGCTTGTTCGGATAGACCGCGATGTCGCCGGCCGCGAAGATGCCGCGGCGGGACGTTTCGTAGGTGGTCGTGTCGTCGATCTGGATGCGGCCGGCGCGCATGGCCAGGTCCCAGTGAGCGATGGGGCCGGGCTCGGAAACCAGCCCGTACAGCGCCACGAGTTCGTCGGCCGGTACCGTGTGGTCGCCGTCGCGGGTCTTGATGCCGGCCTCGGTCAGCGCGCCTGACGCGTCGGTCTGCAGGCTGCCGAGCATGCCGACGACGAAATCCATCTCGCCGGCGTCCACGGCCGCGCGCATGGCGGCCACGGTGTGGTCCGCCGCGCGAAAGCCCTCGCGCCGGTGCAGCAGCGTGACGCGCGCGGCCACGCCGCGCAGGGCCAGCGCCCAGTCCAGTGCCGAATCGCCGCCGCCGGCCACGATCACGCGCTTGCCGGCAAAGCGCGACAGGTCGCGCACGGCGTAGTGCACGTGGCGGTCTTCCAGCGCCGCCGCCTCGGGCAGCGACACGCGCTGCGGCGCGAAGGCCCCGGCGCCGGCGCAGATCAGCACCGCCGCCACGTCGAACCGCTTGCCGCCGTCGGTTGTCACCAGCAGCCGCGGATGGCCGTCGGCGCCCGTGGTGTCGCTGACCGACTGCGCGCGCTGTCCGAAATACATGGGCTGGGCAAACGGCGCGCATTGTTCGAGCAGCCGGTCCACCAGTTCCTGCGCCAGGCAGCCCGGCACGGCCGGGATGTCGTAGATCGGCTTTTCGGGATAGAGCTCGGTGCACTGGCCGCCGGCGCGGTCCAGCACGTCGATCAGCTCGCACCTGAGCCCGAGCACGCCGGCCTGGAACGCCGCGAACAGGCCCACGGGGCCGGCGCCGACGATCAGCACGTCGGTCTGGATGGTTTCCGGGGTCGGGGTGGCGTGGGCGCTGGGCGTGGAGGACATGGGGGAACAGGCGGTCGAGGCGGTTGCAACAAGGCCCCCATCATACCGCGCGGGTTGCCGCAATCCGGACACGCCACCGCTGGCGGCAGGGCTAAAAAACCCTGCCGGGAGTAGAATGGCAGCCATGCAAAATGCCCACGCCATCAACGCCGACCTGCACTGCCATTCCACCGTGTCCGACGGGATGCTGCCCCCGTCCGAGGTGGCCGCGCGGGCGCATGCCGGAGGCGTGGCGTTCTGGGCCCTGACCGACCACGACGAGGTGGGTGGCCAGACCGAGGCGCGCGCCGCCGCCGAGGCGCTGGGCATGCGCTACGTGCCCGGCGTCGAGATTTCCGTCACCTGGGCCGGGCAGACCGTCCACATCGTCGGCCTGCAGATCGACCCGTTCAACGCCGACCTGATCGATGGCCTGGCACGCACCCGCGATGGCCGGGCCCGCCGCGCGCAGGACATCGGCGAGGCGCTGGCGAAGGTGGGCATCCCCGACGCCTACCAGGGCGCGCTGCGCTACGTCGGCAATCCGGACCTGATCTCGCGCACGCACTTCGCGCGCTGGCTCGTGGACGAAGGCCGCTGCAAGACCATCGGCGACGTGTTCAGCGAGTACCTGTCCGAGGGCCGGCCGGGTTTCGTGCCGCACCGCTGGTCGTCGCTGGCCGAGGCCGTGGGCTGGATCCGCGGCGCCGGCGGCATCGCCGTGATGGCCCACCCGGGCCGCTACAACTACACGCCGCTGCAGCACGACGCGCTGTTCGACGAATTCACGCAGCTCGGCGGCCGCGCCGTCGAGGTGGTGACCGGCAGCCATACCCCCGACCAGTTCCGCCGCTATGCCGACGTGGCGCGCCACTACGGCCTGCTGGCCTCGCGCGGGTCGGATTTTCACGGTCCCGGCGAAGGCCGCGTGGAAATCGGCACGCTGCCCCCGCTGCCGTCGGACGTGACGCCGGTCTGGCACGACTGGTAAGCTGATCCGTCCCGACTTTCCGCGCCCTCCATGTCCCAGTATTTCGAGATCCATCCCGACAACCCCCAGGCGCGGCTGGTCAAGCAGGCCGCGCAGATCCTGCAGAAGGGCGGCCTGATCGCGCTGCCCACCGATTCCAGCTACGCGCTGGCCTGCCAGCTCGACGACAAGTCGGCCGTGGAGCGGCTGCGCCGGCTGCGCGGCATCGACGAGAAACACCACCTGACGCTGATGTGCAGCGACCTGTCGGAACTAGGCAACTTCGCCCGGGTCGATAACCGCCAGTACCGGTGGATCAAGGGCGCCACGCCGGGGCCGTACGTGTTCATCCTGGAAGCCACCAAGGAAGTGCCGCGGCGGCTGTCGCATCCGGCCCGCAAGACCATCGGCGTGCGCGTGCCCGGACATGCGATTCCGCTGGCGCTGGTGGCCGAACTGGGCCAGCCGCTGATTTCCGCGACGTTGCAGATGCCCGGGGACGAGGCGCCGATGAACGAGCCGTCCGAGATCCGCGCCCGGCTGGAAAAGCAGCTCGACCTGGTGATCTGCGGCGGCCCGGCGCCGGCCCAGCCGACCACCGTGATCGACCTGACCAGCGGCGAGCCCGAACTGGTGCGGGCCGGGCGGGGCGACGTCGAGCGCTTCGGCCTGACGGCCGCCGCCTGATCACCTGATCCCGCAGCCGTGGCGCGCCATGTTTCCGTCGGCCCGCCATTTTTGATACATACCGCACACCCGCAAACATGCCGGACAGCCTTGCGCGCCGGCGGCCCGATAGAATAGCCCGCATGGATTCCTCGATCGTCCAGACCCTCGCCGTATATGCGCTGCCCGTGCTGTTCGCCATCACGCTGCACGAGGCCGCCCACGGCTACGTGGCCAAGTATTTCGGCGACAACACCGCCTGGCTGCTGGGCCGCGTGAGCCTGAACCCGGTGCGCCATATCGACCCGATCGGCACCGTGGCCGTGCCGCTGCTGCTGTATTTCCTGACGGCCGGGCAGTTCGTGTTCGGCTTTGCCAAGCCGGTGCCGGTGGTGTTCAGCCACCTGCGCAACCCGCGCTGGCACGGCATGTGGGTGGCGCTGGCCGGGCCGGCCAGCAATATCGCGCAGGCGTTCCTGTGGGCGCTGGTGGCCGTGGGGCTGGCGCTGGCCCAGGTGCAGGAGCCGTTCTGGGCCCAGATGGCGCGGGCTGGCATCCTGGTCAACGCCGTGGTGGCCGCGTTCAACCTGTTCCCGATCCCGCCGCTCGATGGCGGCCGCGTGCTGACCGCATTCCTGCCGCAGTCGATGGCCGCCGCCGTGGCTCGCATCGAACCCTATGGCATCTTCATCGTGCTGGCGCTGGTGGCCGCGGGCGTCATCACGCGGATCTGGATGCAGCCGGTGATGACCGCGCTGCTGTCGCTGGTGGAGTTCATGCTGCGGCCGGTGCTGATGATCCTCCAGTAGCGGCATACCCGCCGCCCGCCGTTTCCCATATCCCGATCCTTCGCCGCGCATGACCCCGACGCATCCGCCACTTGCCGCGCCTTCCCCCTGGCTGACCCGCTGGACCCACCTGATCCGGCCCGGCGGCCGGGTGCTCGACCTGGCCTGCGGCAGCGGGCGCCATGCCGCCTGGCTGGCCGGGCAGGGGTTTGCGGTGCTGGCCGTGGACCGCGATGCCGACGCCGTGGCGGGGCTGCCCGCCGGCGTGCAGGGGCGCGTGGCGGACCTGGAGCAGGGCACGTGGCCACTGGCCGATGACGGCCCGTTCGACGCCGTGGTGGTCACCAACTACCTCCATCGCCCGCTCTGGCCGCACCTGCTGGACGCGCTGGCGCCGGGCGGTGTGCTGGTCTACGAGACCTTCGCAGCCGGCAACGAGACGGTCGGCAAGCCGTCGCGGCCCGATTTCCTGCTGCGGCCGGGTGAATTGCTCGATGTGGTGCGCGGCCGGCTGCGCGTGGTGGGTTACGAGGACGGCACGCTGGAATCGACCCGCACCGCCTTCGTCCAGCGGCTGTGTGCCGTGCGGGAGGCGGCGGGCGGCCATTCCGACGGCGCGCCGCCGCGCTACCGGCTGCCCGGCTGAGGCGCCGGGGGCGCACCGCGCGGGGCGGCGCCGCTGTCAGCGAGACGGCCCCGCCACACGTTACGCCCGTTAACGTTTTCCCTCATTGATAGGGGGTCCGGAGCCCCTGACGGTTCCGGTACAATCCCGGTTGTCCGAATTTCCCGAATTCCCTGAGATATGACACAGATTACCGGCAGCATCGTGGCCATCGTCACCCCGATGCATGAGGACGGCAGCCTGGACTACCCGGCCCTGCGCAACCTCATCGACTGGCATGCGGCGGAAGGCACCGATGGCATCGTGATCGTGGGTACCACGGGCGAGTCGCCGACGGTCAACGTCGACGAACACTGCGAGCTGATTCGCGTGGCGGTGGAGCAGTCGGCCGGCCGCGTGCACATCATCGCGGGTACGGGTGGCAATTCCACGCGCGAGGCGATCGAGCTGACCGCTTTTGCCAAGCGGGTGGGTGCCGATGCGTCGCTGCAGGTCGTGCCGTACTACAACAAGCCGACCCAGGAAGGGATGTACCGCCATTTCCGCACCATCGCGGAAGCCGTGGACCTGCCGGTGGTGCTCTACAATGTGCCCGGCCGTACCGTGGCGGACATGAGCAACGAGACGATCCTGCGGCTGGCACAGGTGCCGGGCATCGTGGGCGTGAAGGAAGCCACCGGCAACATCGACCGGGCCGCGCAGCTCATCAAGGACGCGCCCGAGTCGTTCGCGGTCTACAGCGGCGACGATCCGACGGCCGTCGCACTGATCCTGCTTGGCGGCAAGGGCAATATCTCGGTGACCGCCAACGTGGCGCCGCGAAAGATGCACGAGATGTGCGCGGCCGCCCTGAAGGGCGACGTGGTCACGGCCCGCCGCCTGCACATGGAACTGATCGACCTCAACCGCGCGATGTTCGTCGAGGCCAATCCGATCCCCGTGAAGTGGGCGCTCCAGCAGATGGGCAAGATGGGTGGCGGTATCCGCCTGCCGCTGACCCCGCTGGCGGAAGGCCAGCACGAAACCGTGCGCCGCGCGCTGGCAGCGGCCGGCCTGCTGGGCTGAGATTCGCCGGCTGAACGTTCGGCTATTCGCCGATTCTTGAAACCAGGATTACGTGTCAATGAAACAGAAGCTTAACCGTCGCGGCGCGACGCAGGTTCGCCGTGTCGCAGTGGTTGCGCCCATGCTGGCGCTGACGCTGATTGCCGGCTGCAGCAGCATCAACGAGGCCATGCAGCCCGACAAGATCGACTACAAGTCCCAGGGCAAGAAGACCGCTTCGCTGGATATTCCGCCGGACCTGACGAAGCTCGAAGGCGATCGCCGCTACACCGTGCCCGACGCCGCGGGCACGTCCACGCTGTCGAACTACCAGCAGGCCACCAAGACCCGCGAGGCCGAGCCGGCGACGAACGTGCTGCCGTCCACGCAGGGCATCCGCATGGAGCGCGACGGCAACCAGCGCTGGCTGGTGATCAGCAACGGCATGCGCGCCGACCAGCTCTGGGAGTCGCTGCGCGGCTTCTGGCAGGAAAACGGCTTCCTGCTGACGCAGGACTCGCCGCAGACCGGCATCATGGAAACGGACTGGGCCGAGAACCGCGCCAAGATTCCGCAGGACATCATCCGCAACACGATCGGCAAGGTGTTCGATGGCCTGTACTCGACCTCCGAGCGCGACAAGTTCCGCACCCGCGTGGAGCGGGCCCAGAACGGCCAGCTGGAGGTGTTCATCAGCCACCGCGGCGCGCAGGAACAACTGACCGGCGTGGACAAGTCGACGACGGTCTGGACGCCGCGTCCGGCCGATCCGGAACTGGAAGCCGAGTTCCTGTCGCGCCTGGCCCAGCGCCTGGGCGTGCAGAAGGAACAGGCCACCCAGATGGCCAAGAACCCGACGCCGGTGGGCAACGCCGCCGCGCCGGCACCGGCACCGTCGGCCAGCGCCACCGGCATCGGTGCGGCTGCCGCCACGGGTGCCTCCGGCGACGCCGAAGGCAAGTCTTTCCTGAGCCAGGTCAATGGCACGCCGGCGCTGCAACTGCCGGAGCCGTTCGATCGCGCCTGGCGTTCGGTCGGCCTGTCGCTGGACCGCGTGAACTTCACGGTGGAAGACCGCGACCGCGCCCAGGGCCTGTACTACGTGCGCTACGTCGATCCGAAGCAGGCGGTGGACGATCGCGGCTTCTTCTCGAAGCTGTTCACCAAGGCCAACGACGGCAAGACCGCGAAGAAGTATCGCGTCTCGCTGAAGGGCAGCGGCACGGGCACCACGGTCACCGTGCAGAACGACGCCGGCCAGCCGGAAAACACCGAAGTCAGCAAGCGCATCCTGTCGCTGCTGGACGAACAATTGCATTGATGTTCGTTTTTTGTTGCAATTCGATGCCGACGGCGCCCGCCGTCGGGCATCGCCCCCGGCGAGCGCATCGATGATGCGCTTTGCTTTTTTGGGCAGCGGCAGCGAGGGTAACGCGCTGCTGATCGAGGCTGGCGAGGGTGTCTCCGTGACGCGCGTGCTGCTGGACTGCGGCTTTGGCATCAAGGAGACGTCGCGGCGGCTGGAGCGGCTGGGCGTCTCGCCCGATGACCTCGACGCCGTGCTGGTCACGCACGAGCATGGCGATCACGTAGGCTCGGCCTACGCGTTTGCCGCGCGCCACAAGCTGCCCGTCCACACGAGCCACGGCACCTGGCTGGCCACGTCCCACATGCGCGGCGCCGACCAGGCCGACGTGCGCGTCTGCTGCGCCGACCATGTCTTCTCGGTAGGCGGGCTCCAGATCCATCCCTATACGGTGCCGCACGATGCGCGCGAGCCGCTGCAGTTCGTGCTGACCGATGGCGACGCGCGGCTGGGCGTGCTGACCGACGCCGGCATGGAAACGCCCTATGTGACGGCGCGGCTGGCCGGCGTGCACGCGCTGGTGCTGGAATGCAACCACGACCGGGACATGCTGCAGAACTCGGCCTATCCGTGGTCGCTCAAGCGGCGGATCGGCGGCGATTTCGGCCATCTGGCGAACGATATCGCCGGCAGCATCCTGTCGCGGGTTGCCCACACGGGGCTGTCGCGCGTGGTGGCGGCGCACCTGAGCAAGCAGAACAACACGCGGGAACTGGCGGCCGGCGCGCTGGCGGCGGCGCTGGGAGTCTTGCCTGAGGAAATCCTGATCGCGGATCAGGAGGAAGGGCTGGGCTGGCAGCCGGTGCGGGCATAATCGGCGTGGCCGCCGGCGCCGCTAATGTGGAGGCGTCAGATAATCGCCCAAACAAAAAGCCGACCCGAAGGTCGGCTTTTTGTTTTTCGGAAAGATCCGATTACTGCTTGGCAGCCGGAGCCGAAGCGTCAGCAGCCGGGGCCGATGCGTCAGCGGCCGGAGCCGAAGCGTCAGCAGCCGGAGCAGCGGCCGGAGCCGATGCATCAGCAGCCGGAGCAGCAGCGGCCGGAGCCGAAGCAGCCGTGTCAGCGGCCGGAGCGGCAGCTTCTTCCTTCTTGCCGCAAGCGGCCAGGGCAACAGCAGCCAGCAGGGATGCGATCAGGAGAGACTTCTTCATTGTTCGTCCTTTAACTTTTAATAAAACGAAAACAGGCGATGAATAATTACCGGTAATTATCGCTCTTGTGCTGCAAATATAGGCTCTCCCGGGTGCCGACAGTGCAGTGGTCCACAGTACTAGCCAGCGGGCGATTATATCCGCGTTTTCCCGCCTTGTGTACAGCGAAAATATGCCGGTTCATTCTGTTACGCAAAATTACACACGTGCCGGCGCAAACTGCAACCAGCCCTCCATGGCCCAGTCATGGAACGTGTCCATGAGATCCGGAAGCGCCGCGCACGCGGCCACTTCCGTGGCCGTCAGTTGACGGTGGTCAGCCAGCCTGCGCAGCCATTTTGCTAGCGGCGGGGGCGGCTCGTAGGCTTCGCCGTTCAGGAAGAAGTGCGTGCGATCGTATAGCGCTATGGAAGCCGGAGCAAGGACCACGCCATGCGCCTTGGCCAGCTTCGTGTACTGCTTCAGGCTGATTTCGGTCACCTCGTCGAACTGCACCGACGGCTTGGGCTCCGATAGGTACGACCCCAGGAACTCGGACACCATGCCCGCGTTCCACTTCAGCGACTGCAGCCGCTCGGCCACGGTCTTGGCAAGCCCGGCCGGCAACTGTGCCGGGGTGGCCGTGGCGGCCTCGCCGGCATCGGCGTAGCGGCCATCGAGCCCCTCGTTGTGTTCCACCGTCTCCGAAAGCCACGCCAGGAAGTGCCCGGCCAGCTCGCGATAGGCGGGCGCACGGAAGCCGATGGAGGCGGTCATGCATTCGCCCTCGGCGATGCCGTCGTGCGCGTACTGCGGCGGCAGGTACAGCATGTCGCCCGGCTCCAGCACCCACTCCTGCTCGGCGCTGAAGTCCGACAGGATTTTCAGCGGCATGTCGGGGATCAAATCGAGCTTGGTCTGCGACGAAATGCGCCAGCGGCGCCGGCCCGATACTTGCAGCAGGAACACGTCATACGAATCGAAGTGCGGACCCACGCCGCCGCCGTCGGTGGCGTAGCTGATCATCACGTCGTCGAGCCGCGCATCGGGCACGAAGCGGAACTGGCTCATCAGCTCGGCCGCGGCCCGGCTGTGCAGGTTCACGCCCTGGACCAGCAGCGTCCACTTGCCAGTCTTGCGTGACGGCAGGTTGTCTTCGGCGAACGGGCCATGTTCGAGCTTCCAGCGGTTGCGAAAGTACGACACCAGGCGTGACTCCACGTCGTCGCGGTCGGCCAGTTCGAAAAGCGCTTCGCGCGACACAGGGGGCACGATTCCGGGCACGGCCTGTCGAATCAGCAACGGTTTGCGGTGCCAGACGTCGCGCATGAAGGCCGCGGGCGTCATGCCCCCGAGCAGCGTGAGCGGTGCGTCGGGATCAAGGGGGCCCGCAGGCAGGGCCTGCGCGTATAATGCGGAATCGCTCATGGAGTCAAGAATTGAAAATCGCTAAGAACACGGTGGTGTCCGTTGTGTACAAGCTGTCGGACGCGCAGGGCAATCTCATCGAGGAGTCCGATGAGCCCATGGTCTACTTGCACGGCGGGTATGATGGCACGTTCCCCAAGATCGAGGAAGCGCTGGACGGCCACGACGCCGGCTTCCAGACCGAGCTTCAGCTCGAGCCCGAAGACGCGTTCGGCGACTACGACGCCGAACTGGTGAAGGTGGAGCCGCGCGACCGTTTTCCCGAGCCGCTCGAAGTGGGCATGCAGTTCGAGGGCGTGCCCGAGGACGGCGACGACGAAGATTCCATCATCTACACGGTGACCGACGTTGCCGAAGACAAGGTGGTGCTGGACGGCAACCATCCGCTGGCCGGCATGGCGCTGCGCTTCTGGCTCAAGGTGTCGGAAGTCCGCGAGGCCACGAGCGAGGAAGTCGAGCACGGCCACGCGCATGGCGCCTCGGGCATCGAGGTCGTTGACGAGGACGAGGAAGAAGGCGGCGAGGGCAACAGCCCGCGCACGCTGCACTGAACCCGTCGAGCGATACGCGACAGGTCATCGCGAACACGAGAAAAGCCGGCTCCCGCCGGCTTTTTTCATTGCTGCGCGCGTGACGCAGGTCAAATCCGGCGGGGTGCCCGTCCGCCGCCTCGTCAATTCGTCCGCGGCCCGTCTTCCAATGCCACCTGGAACACCGACTTCGTGCCGGGCGTGACGGTCAGTTCCACCCAGCGCGACGGGTTGCCGATCGGCAGCGCCACGCGCGTGAAGTTGCCGACGACCTTGCCGGCGGTGTCGCGCAGCGGCTTGTCGACGCTGAAGCCGCTGTCGCTGGCATGCACCAGCAGCACCTGGCCGGCGTACTTGGCCGACAGGTCGCGTAGCTGGCGCTTGAATTCGAGATAGCCGTCGCGCGTGCCGCGCCGCAGGAAGCCGTCGAGCAGCGTCGGCCTGCCGCGCTTTTCCCAGCCGTTGCCGAACTGCGGGTCGGCATGCACCACCACCAGCACGCCCGCCAGGTCGCGCTGGCCCGCGATCGAGAACGCGCGGCCCAGCCACTGGCGATTGGCCTCGCGCCGGTCCTCGAACTCGCCGTTCCGGCCGCCTTCGCTGCGATAGTGGTTGTTGTCGCCGGGCAAGTTGAGGCCGACGACCAGCACGTTGCCGATCATCAGCCGCACGTTCTCGCGGAAGCTGCGGAACATCGCCTGGTCCGACTGGCGCACCACGGGCAGCGTGCGGCGGCCAAGCGTGGTGTCGGCCGGAAAGTACAGCTCGCGCAGCCGGTTGAGCCGCTCCACCGCATCGAACTTGCCGTTGACGGGCTTGTGGCATTCGGCCCAGTCGGTCTCGCCGGGCACGAACAGCAGCGGCGCAGGCGCGTCGTCCAGCACCCGCAGCCGCGCGCTGAGCACCGGGTCCGCGCACGATTCGGTGTCGCCCTTGATGCCGCCGGCGTGGACGATCAGCGCCACCTTCTGCGACGCCATCTGTTCGAACAGCGCGGACGTGTCGGCTTCGGCCGTCGGCCACTGCGGCACGTCGGCGATCAGCGCCATGCGCGTCACCGGTTCCGCCGCCGCGGCGGGTGGCGCGACCTTGCCGGCGCGCGCCGCGTGGACCGCCACGGGCGCCAGCAGGCAGGCGCCGCAGGCCAGGGCCACCAGGGCCCGGGCCGCGCGCGCGGGGCGGAGGGTGGGTGTCATGCGTTGCGCGTGGGGGCTGCCAGCGCCTTGAGCCGGTACAGCGCCTCCAGCGCGTCGCGCGGCGACAGGCTGTCCGGGTCGATCTCGGCCAGCGCATCGAGCGCGGCCGCGTGTTCGGCGGCCAGGGCCCCGGCCAGCTCCGGGGCTTCGTCGTCGTCGAGCGGCGTGGCCGGAGCCGCGAACAGGTCCATCTGCGGCGTCGGCGTGGCGTCCGCCGACTGCTGTTCCAGCCAGGCCAGGTGCTTGCGCGCGGCGCGGATCACGGGCTGCGGCACGCCGGCCAGTTGCGCCACCTGCAGGCCGTAGCTCTGGCTGGCCGGACCGTCCTGCACCGCGTGCAGGAACACGATGCCGTCGCCATGTTCCACGGCGGACAGGTGGACGTTTGCCGCCTGCGGGAATTCCTGCGGCAGTTGCGTCAGCTCAAAGTAGTGGGTGGCAAACAGCGCGTGGCTGCGGTTGTGGGACAGCAGGTGGCGGGCAATCGCCCACGCCAGCGCCAGGCCGTCGAAGGTCGACGTGCCGCGCCCGATCTCGTCCATCAGCACCAGGCTCGACGGCGTGGCGTTGTGCAGGATGCCGGCCGCCTCGGTCATTTCCACCATGAACGTCGAGCGCCCGCCGGCCAGGTCGTCGGCCGCGCCAATGCGCGTGAAGATGCGGTCGATCGGCCCGATCACCGCGCGCTGCGCCGGCACCCAGGCGCCCACGCAGGCCAGAAGCACGATCAGCGCGGTCTGGCGCATGAACGTCGACTTACCGCCCATGTTCGGGCCGGTGATCAGCAGCAGCTTGCGCGCCTCGTTGAGCTGGCAGTCATTGGCGATGAACGCCACCGATTCGGCCGCCAACTGGCCTTCCACCACGGGATGGCGGCCCTGCGCGATGTCGATCACGTTCTCGGCCACGCGCTCGGGCTGGCTCCAGTCCAGCGTGCGCGCCCGTTCGGCCAGCGTGGCCAGCACGTCCAGCCGGGCCAGCGCGGCGGCCACGCGCTGCAGGGGGCCGATATGGGGCAGCAGGGCCTGCAGCAGCGCGTCGTAGAGCTGTTTTTCGCGTGCCAGCGCGCGGTCCTGCGCGGACAGCGCCTTGTCCTCGAACGCCTTCAGCTCCGGGGTGATGTAGCGCTCGGCGTTCTTGAGCGTCTGGCGGCGCCGGTAGTCGTCGGGCACCTTGTCGGCCTGGCCGTTGGTGACCTCGATATAGAAGCCGTGCACCCGGTTGTACTCGACGCGCAGGTTGTTGATGCCCGTGCGCTCGCGTTCGCGGGTTTCCAGTTCGATCAGGAACTGGCCGCAGTTTTCCGAAATGTCTCGCAGTTCGTCCAGTTCGGCGTCGTAGCCGCGCGCGATCACGCCGCCGTCGCGGATGACCGACGACGGTTCCTCGGCCACCGCGCGCTCCAGCAGCGACAGGCACGCCTCCGGGATGTCCAGCTCGTCCATCGTCTGCGCCAGCAACGGCGATTCCTGGGCGGCGCTGACGCTGGCCTGCACCGTCGGCAGCGCCTTGAGCGTGTCGCGCAGCGCGGACAGGTCGCGCGGCCGGGCCGACAGCAGCGCCAGCCGCGCCGTCACGCGCTCGACGTCGCAGAGCTTGCGCAGCGCCGCGCGCACGGCGTCCGGGTCCTGGGCGATCAGCGCGCCGATGGCCTGCTGGCGCGCACGCGGCAGCGCCGGGTCGCGCAGCGGGTGGTGCAGCCAGTGGCGCAGCGCCCGGCTGCCCATGGTCGTGGAGCAGGTGTCGAGCAGCGAGAACAGCGTCGGCAATTCACCGCCGCGCAGCGTCTCGGTCAGTTCGAGGTTGCGCCGCGTGGCGGTGTCGAGCCCGACGAACTCCGATTCACGTTCGACGGTCACGCCTTGCACGTGGCGCAGCGACTGGCCCTGCGTCGTGGCGGCGTAGTTGAGCAGCGCGCCGGCGGCCCCCAGCGCCGCACCGAGCCCGGCGCAGCCGAACGGCTCCAGGCTGGCCACGCCGATCTGCTCGCGCAGGCGACGGGTGCCGGCGTCCTGGTCGAAATGCCATTCGGGCAGCCGCGTGCGGGCGCAGGTGGGAGCGGGCAGGTCGATGCCATCGGCATAGAGCAGTTCGGCCGGCCGGATGCGCTCCAGCTCGCGCGACAACTGCGCCGCGTCGCATTCCATCAGCCGCAGTTCGCCGCTGGCCAGGTTCAGCCACGCCAGCCCGACCTTGCCCACGCCGCGGCGCAGCGTCTGCTGGTGCACGGCCATCAGGTAGCTGTCCACCTTGTCGGGCAACAGCGCGGCGTCGGTCAGCGTGCCGGGCGTGACGATGCGGACGACCTTGCGCTCCACCGGGCCCTTGCTGGTGGCCGGATCGCCAATCTGCTCGCAGATCGCCACCGATTCGCCCAGTTTGACCAGCCGCGCCAGGTACTGGTCGACCGAGTGGAACGGGATGCCGGCCATGCGGATCGGCACGCCGCCGGACTGCCCGCGCGACGTCAGCGTGATGTCGAGCAGGCGGGCGGCCTTCTCGGCGTCGTCGTGGAACAGTTCATAGAAGTCGCCCATCCGGTAGAACAGCAGCGTGTCCGGATGGTCCGCCTTGATGCGCAGGTATTGCTGCATCATTGGGGTGTGCGTCTCTTTGGCAGTCTTCTTAACTGCTTGATCTGCCTCGGTTTTCGCCCGCAATCCCTTTGTGGGGGCGGTTCCTACGACTTTTGGCTCGATCTCGCCAGCCACATCAACACTCGTCATTGCTAGCCTTCACTCCAGTCTGCGGCGTAGGTTTTTGGCGTATCATCTAAAAAAACCTACGCCGCATCGCATCCATCCCTTTGCGGCAAAACCTACGCCGGGGAAAACCTACGCCATGTACTTCGACGCGCGCGCAGCCAAGCTGCTCAAGCCCGGGGAGCATATGACAATCGCCGACCATCCTGGTCTGCGTCTCGAATGCACCGTCACGCGGCGGACCTGGATCTACCGCTACAAGTCGCCCATCGACGGGAAAATGAAGCAGTCGAAGATCGGCGCCTGGCCGGCGATGTCTCCGGCCGCCGCCATCGTCGAATGGGAGCGGCTGAGGGCTGTGCGCGATAGCGGCCGGGACGTCGCCGCCGAGAAAAAGGCAGCGCGAACCATGGCGCGGTCGGTATCGGAGGGCAGTTTACCCCAGCCGGGCCCTTATACAGTGCGCCGGCTGTGCGATGACTTCCTTGTCGGTCACATTGAGCGCAAGAGAACAGCCAAGGGAGCAAAGGAAGTCCGTCGAATGTTCGACACAATGCTGGGGGACTTCGCCGACCTGCGACCGGAGGAGGTGACAAGGGCGCGCGCATTCGACCTCCTGGACTCGCATGCCCATATCCCGGTCCAGGCCGCGAAGCTGCGCTCGGAACTGGGCGCCGCCTGGGACTATGGCCTAGATTCAGGCCGGCTCGATCCGGCCATTGCCAACTGGTGGCGACAGATCATGCGCGGCCGGCTGCAGAGCCGCGGCAAGATGATCGAAGGCAAGCCGATCGGCGAGGTAAAGCGGGTACTTTCGGAGGTTGAGGTAGGAGAGTTGATCCGCTGGTTGCCGAACTTCAGCCGGGTCGTGGCCGACGTCCTAACGCTCTATCTTTGGACCGGGACGCGGGGCTCCGAGATCGTCAGCATGGAAGCGGGCGAGATCCAGGAAGAGTCCAGTGGCCTTTGGTGGACGATCCCGAAGGAAAAAACCAAGAACGCGAAGAGGGCGGGCGCGACGGACTTGCGCGTGCCGCTGTTCGGTCAAGCCGAGCAAATTGTCAGGCGTCGGCTTGCGGTTGCAGGAAGCGGCTACCTGTTCCCATCAAGATTCGGCGGGTCGATCGAACAAAAAGCGATCCAGACGGCGGTGTTCTATCACCAGCCTTACTCTAAGACTCGTCCGAAGGCCAAACGAGCCCGGCTAACGGTCACGCACTGGGCCCCGCATGACCTTCGGCGGACCGTCCGAACGATTCTCGCTTCCATGGGCTGCCCAAATGAGGTTGCGGAGTCGATCCTCGGGCATATGCTTCCCGGCGTACAGGGTGTTTACAATCGGCACACCTACGATAAGGAGCGGCACGAGTGGCTGGACAAGCTGTCCGCCAGGCTTGAGGCGCTGGCGTCAACTCGACCATCAGCCGCGCCGTGATGTGTTGGCGGGAGGAGGGAGGTCTGATACGGGCCGTGTTTCGGCCCATTCTTCGACCTCCCGCGTCAACCAGGCGACGCGGCGTCCAGATAACACCCGCGGTTTCGGAAACTTCCCTTCGCGCACCAACTTTTCCAGGCTTGTGTCTGACAGGCTAACGGCGGCTGCGGCCGCGTGCCGATCAAGATAGATCGGTTTCATCAAACTGCACCTCCAATCCATGCTGCGGCCGGGTCGCGGTGCGGCACCCAGGTTGCAGCCCATTTTGCATGGGCGTTGAGTACCTCGGCGCGCGCGATCTCAGCGAAATCACTGCCGTCGTTCTCGGCCTTCTTTCCTCGCATGCCGCCAGTCCAATAGGGTTCCGGTCTGGGCACGTCATTCAACTGGCCGGCAGCATACGCGGGCTGACCTTTACGCCATGTAGCGACGTAGATTTGCCCATCTTTGTGGAGCTTTTTAATTGCGGCGAACGATCCGTCGAGCCCGATATCGATGCGTCGCTGAAGTTCGGCGCGCGTCAAGCCGCCAGCTCCGACTGACGCGAACGCTTTCATCGCCTCGCCGGCCAGCCGTTCGAGTTCTTCGCCGATCGCCGCAGGGCGCCGAAGGCGGTTCGTTCCAAATACTGTCTTGCCCGGCTCGCGGGGTCTCCTCTTGGACATTCCTACTCCTCCAGATTCATTGCTTCCGCGACCTCGCGCTTGATGGCTAGGCGGACGGCGGTACCGCCTTCCCTGGCGCCCATCTCGTAGCACCGGTCGTGGGCCAGCCCTTTGCATTCGTCGGGCATGATGGCGATGTGGGCTGCCGCCTCCAAAGCTTTGAGCACGCGTGCCCGCTCGCTCGCGTGGGCGGAAGCCATTGCGTTGATCAGTTCGGCCAACCGGCCTGTCATCTGGGAAAGCGTCGCGGCGATATCCGCGCGGACGTACTCGACGCCGTCTGGCACCGGAGTCAAGCTGACACCGGAACCGCCCACGTAGATGCGCTCCGCCGCCGGGTTGTCGTCTACAGGCGTGGAGTCAATCGCCACATTCAGGCAGTGGGCGATGTACCGGGCGGCTGCCACTTTCTTGTCGAGCGACGCGAACTCGCCCTCCACGGAAAGCCGGACATCGGGCAGCAGGCGGGCATGCACGACGTCGCCGCGCTCGTCCGCGAGCCAATGGCCGGTTGCCAGGCTCTCCATGATCAGTGGCCGCAGGGGGGCGTTTCGCCGTCGATGACTTCTGCGCCGCAGCCGATGCAGCGCTTGGTCGGCTCGGATGCCGGTTCTTCCGGCAGGGATAGGTCCGGGGTGATCCAGTCCTTGAGGTCCGTTGTGTGGTTCATGGTATATGTTCGTTGAGTGTGCAAATCGCACACATGTTAGCCAATGCGGCGAAAAATAAAGGCGGCAAGAAGCAGGGCGAGCACCAACCCGTAAAGGGCGCCGGCAATAACTGCTCTGACGTCGGCCGCTTTCACAGGTAGCCCCTCGACTCCGTCCAGCGATCTTCCCCAAATGCATAGGCGAGGTCCGAGCGGGCATCGTCTTCTCGATCCCTCCACGCGCGCAGGGCGGCATCTGCGAGCTCGTCTTCGTCCAGGTCGTCCACGCAAACCGGCTCACCAGCATCAGCCTGCTTGATGATCGCGGCTTGGTGGATAGAGAACGATTCCGGCTCGGGCGGCGATACGTCGCCGGAGTAGCCGGCGTAGTGGTAACCGGTCACCTCGACCTTATGGCCGTCGAAGTCGAATGTGAGTCGAGTGAGGTTCATGGCCTAATTCCTAGATCGGAAGGCGGTACTGTCCGGGCCCGGTACGCGACACCAGCGTGCGGAGCAGCGTTACGACCTCGTAAAGCAGCGTGAACAGCGGGTCGGCCGGCAGGCCCTCCGAACTGGTCGTATTGGGTTCGGCGCTCTGGTCAGGATCTGCGGGCGCAGGCGCCCGCTCATCCAGCCAGGCGCGCGGAACGTAGTAGACCGGGTGCTCGCCCGCCCCTGCGATGTTCTCCAGCGGAATCTCGTTCGCCATGCACAACTGGAGTTCCTTCGCCTTGTCGTGTGGCGAAGGCAGGCCGAGCCGGGCCAGTGCCTCGCTGGGCGGTACATGCGTGTTGCCGCCGCGTCGGGCGATCGCTCGGGGGCCGGCGTTCGGTCCCTTGCGCCACACCATGACTGCCACCTTGCGCCGGCCGGTCGCGCCGTCGTACGTCTTGTCGCCCGGGGCATGGACTACCCCGGTCGTCTCCAGGTGGCGGAGGGCATTGGTGATCATGGATGGCTTGTGCTCCGGCATACGTTGGGCAAGCACGCGCACGTTGAAGTCAGGCGGAAGGTCCTCGAAATGGTCCCGCATGATGCTGCGCGCGCATTCGATGTACTCGGGCGTTCTTCTCTGCATGGTCTGTCTTCCTGTCAGGGATGCGGTTAGGCGGCCTGCTTGTGAAGGGCTGCCTCGATATGACGGGTCAATGCTGCGCAGATCAGCTCGAAGTCGCTTTCGTGGTAGAGCCGTGCGGCTTTGTCCGTCGCTGCATGCTTGAACCCGAGCGAAGCCAGACCTTCCGCCGTCAGCGTGATGGGTGCGAGTCGCTCGTTGATCTGGCCCAAGCGGAGTGTTGGGGCGCTGGTCGGGGCCGAACGTGAAACGACCGGGCGAGCGACAACGATCGGCGATTGGTCGAGCGGTCGCGGCGTCGCCGTTTCGATAATCGGCTGCAGTTCTGCCTGAGCCTTCGCCTTCTCCTCGTCTTTCCGCTTGTGCTCGGCAATCCGTGTCGTCACTGCCAGTTGGAAGTCTTCGACCGGCTTCTGAATCAGCGTCTGCAGGTCCCGAAACAGGAAAGCGTGTTCGGCGTGCGGCTTGTACCAGTCCAGCTTCGCGCGGAGATCCTTGGCGGCCGCATCGGCGGCGATCTTGCCGTTTGCCAAGGCCGTGTCGAGCTTGTCGTAAAGGCTGGCGATGGTCTTCAGTCCCTTGATCGCGCCCAGGAAGTCGGGAGCCTGGACGACGATGCTCACCTCGCCCAGCTCGGCATTCAGCGCAGCAACGTGCGCCATGTACTTCTGGCGTCGTTCGGCGACGGCGTTTTCCTTGATCTGCTTTTTGCGCTGTTCGACCAGCTTGTCCAGCGCAAGCCGTTTGTCACGGAGTTGGGCCTTGATGTGGTCGACCGTGCGCATCAGTTCGTCGATACTGGCGGTTTGCGCGATGGCCGCGTTCTTCGCTACTTCGAGGTTGTCCTCGGCTTCCTTACAGAACTTGACCGTCGCGTCGGCCTGGACGAAATCTTCGTCCGTCTTCAGGTCGGTTTTGATGTTCGCAATGAACGTCTCGGCAGCGCTACGGAACGCCGGCAGGTTGCTCGCGATGACTTCGCCTCGGATCTGGACAGCCAGCGCGGGCAGCGCGATCATTGCCTCGGCCTTGGGCTTCACAGGGATGTCGACGGGCACGTATTCGGCGAGATCCTTTTCGAACTGCGCCCAGCCGGCGATGATGCGCTCTTGCCACGCCTGGTCCGGATGGACCTCCATGTATTCCATGTTCTCGCGGGTGCCGTCAGAGACGACGAAGATCACCCGCTTGGCGTCATGCACCAGCATGATTTGTTGGCATTGGGGCTGATACTCGTCCGGCAATACCTTGGCCCGCACCGAGGCGGCCAAAGCCTCGTTCCATTGCTTATGCTCGAACGCGGTTTCGTCGTCCAACGTCAGGCCGTCGCAGGACGCAGACAGTAGCCCCAGGGATCGCGTCACCGGGTACAGGTCCTGCCCGATGATTTCTTCAATGATCGGGCGAGCCAGCGCTTCGACTTCGTGGCCGTAGTCCAAAATATTCGTCTGTACCCAGTCGCTGAACTCCTGCGGCGTGCCGGTGTGCTTCATATGAAGCAGTTCGTTGCGCTTGACCTTCGTCGAAATGCCGAGCATGGCTGCCGCTTCGCTGGCGCCGAACTTCGTCAGGCGGAACTGAGCCCATTCATCAGTTCCCTGGACCAGGCTGTGTGTGATGCGCTCAGTCATTCTCGTGGCTCCAGCTATCGATGGTGTTCTTCTGGTCTTCGGTCAGCTTTTCCTTCGTCTCGATCATCGCGATCAGGTCGGCCGGCGTCTTCTTCTTGTCGAGGATCAGCTTCCGCCACTCCGGCGTCTTTTCCTTAAGACGCTCGTCGCTGCACACAGGGGTCACCTTGGTTTCCGGCTTCTTCTCGTCGCCGCTGTTGCCCCCGGCGTGCTCGGCCTTGTTTTCCATGACGGACTTCCAGGTGGCTTCTCCATCCCGGATTGCGCCGTAGATACCCCGGAGATCGACGAGTTCGGTCGGGGAGCAACTGTCCAGGGCATGACCCAAGTAGGCCACCAGATCGGACGCCTTCACCCCGATCTCGGCGAAGGCATCGGCAATGCGCTTGCGCTCTGCGTCGGGATCTTTCGCCGCCTCGTCCATACGGATGTCCTTAATGATCCGCTCGGCTTCGTCCTGCAGATCCCCGGGGACGATACGCAACCCAAGCGTCCGAATAGCCTTGGAAATCTGTGCCGCGCGCTTGTTGAGCAGGTCGTCGTCGTTGGCCGGCACCGTGTACGTCATCTTCCCGTAGCTGTTCTTGCGGGCCGAGATGTAGCTGCCGTCATCCATCGGCTTCGAGCGCTCCACGGTCTTGGACACGCGGACGTCGAGCGGGTAGGTCAGGTTCGACTCCAGGTCGGTCACCGAGACGCGATGGACCTCCTTGCTGTCGTCCTCGAAGATCATGGTCGTTTCGACCAGGACGTTCGTCATGCAGCGCAGCGCCACCTCGACGAAGCGGATGCCGAGCCCTTCGACGCCTTGGCCGATCGGCTTGCGGTAGTAGGCGCTCTTGTTATTGGCGAATGACGGCCGGCGGCACTCGCGCAGGAGCGTCTGACGGACCTGGTCCCAGTCGCGCGGCCGCTGCATGGCCATGACATAGCGGGCTTCGACCATGGCCTTCGCCTGGGCCGCTACTGCCGTGGACGCGGTCTCGACGAGCGCGGTTGTGGTGGTTTGGGCGCCGAATTCGTTTCGGGTGGCCAGTGCGGTTCCAGTGTTCATCTTCTCCTCGCAGGCGGTTTGCTAACTGACATGCACATACATTAGCAAAAGAATAACGCATGCGCAAGTGGGATTCAGCGCCGCGCAGAGCGCGACGCCAAATTAATCAGTGGAGTTGAATCAGGGCAGGGCTGCGGGCCGTCAGCCACGCGGCGTGGCCAATCGTCCCGAAGAAGCCGCAGTAGTGGCCTTTGAGGATGTGGAAATCCAATGGGCCGTGGTCGACCGGCGCATCTATGAACGCAGCTCCGTTGATGAACTGGAACCGTTTCATGAACGACTCCAGAATCAGGGGGATGTAGCTGCTGTCCGGTTTGCGCGAGGTGTTGTTGCTGAGGAACGCCAGGTAGGCGAGGGCCATGGATCGGCCCTTCTCGTAACCGGCAAAGTAGTCGCCCTCCAGGGGCAGGCACCAGAAGCGGAAAGGGGAGTTGACGTCGATGAACGGAAGCGACAGGAACTCGGTCGGCGTTGCCACCTTCCTCTCCGACGGCGCTGCCGGCGTCTCGTAGCGCCCCGTCTTCCGGATGGCCGGCAATACCTCAGCCGTCACCCATTTGCGGAATTGGCGTGCCTCCGGCTTGCGGCTGCGGAGGACTGCAGAGTAGAGACCTGATTCGCTGATGACCGTCATTGACTGGTCGCCGCCAGGGGTGGGCACAATCTGCCTACCCTTTTCGTCATCATCCAGCATACGGGTCATGTCCTTTGCGGACAGGTATTCCAGCAGCGTGGAAACATCGGACGCGACGAACCACGGCGTGCCGTAGACCATGACGACGCGAACAGCCTGGGTACCGGTGAAATTGAAGGAAAGAAGGCGGGGATCAGCCATGATTGACTCCTTGTAGCGGGTTGTTTCCGCCGCCCCGACGCCAATCGGGGTGGTGGACCGAACGAGGTTGGCGTACCGGTACAAGGAACCGGCGAGCCTTTCGGCTCCCTCGCCCGGCCCACCATAGGAGTGCCAAGCGATGCGAACAAAAAAGCCGCGACCTGACGGCGCGGCTTTATGTGCGCCTTGTATCCGGGACGCCAATCCCGTATCGCTGTTGTCTCAGCGATGAGCAAAGGTTAGCCACGCGACGCACGAGTGTCAAGCTTCATTTTATGCTAACACGTTAGCATCTCTACGCGCAACACTTTGCGTCGGTAGAATTCAAGCCGATGGTTGGATCTGAAGATTGGATTGAGTAGGTAAAAAAAGGGGAAGGGATGCGTCTACTTCTGCGCATGGTACTTGCCGCTGCCTTCGTGGGGAGCATTGCATGGGCTATCTCAAAGCCCGCATGGGACTCAATCTTGGCGGCGGTGGTGGCATTAGGTAGCCTTCTGGCGGAACTCGCCTCGAGACGTGTTGCGGACAGGGCCATTACGCAGTCTCAGAAGGTCGGGAATGATGGCACCGGCATGCAAGCGGGCGGTGACATCAAGATAGGGAAGTGAGGAGACATGTTTGGGGACAAACAGAGCCAGAGTGTAGGCCCGTACGCGCTTGCGATCCAAGCGCAGGGTGACATTAACATCCAGGGCGCTTCCCCGGAGCACATCGACCAGATGGTTCGACTCTTCTTGGACTACAACTTTCCCAAGCTTCGTGACGAAGCTCTGGCGATCGCGCGAGATTATGTCGAGCAGTTCGGGAAGCAGCTCAAAGAATCGCTGATCGCTAAGAGAGAGAGCATCGACGTCGGAAAATTGGTGCTACCGGACGTACAGGCAGGAATTAATGACGCCGTCCTGGCAAGCGCTCGTCTCGGCTCGAAAGCAAATCCGGAGATTCTGTGCGAACTAATAACTGAGCGGCTTAGGCCGGGAGACGACCAGTTCAAAGACATCGTCATTGCAGCTGCCATCAGGGTCGTTCCACAACTTACCTCGCCTCAGGTGGCGATGCTTGTGCTTTTGCATAGCGTTCTTGAGGTGGAAATCAAGAAGGATGAGCTTTTTTTTCCATCGCTCGATGCATATGCCTTGGCCGTGATGCCGTTGTGTGAACCCATATCTGAGTTGTCTCGCGCGCAGCGAAGCCACGCTGAGGCCGTAGGAGTGTGCGCAGGTCCTCAAAGTTCTTTCAAGTTCGATATCTATTCAGCTTTGTACGAAAAATACAAGGGAGAAGGGCTAACAGAACTCGTAACTTTCAAAACTGCAATTTCGGAGCAGGCGCCGATCTTCTCGCAGCTTCTCGATATCTATGAATCACAAAGGCTTTTCACGCTAAGGCCAACGAGTGTCGGTTCTGCGATTGCCATAGCAAGGCTGTCCACTGTGATGGACGGTCTGCAGATGGACGCTTGGATTAATTGATCATGGACGCCACCACCCAAGCCTTCGTCACCGAGATCGTTTCCAGGCGCATCGCCGAGAACTGGCTTTACTGGCTGCTTTTCTTGGCGGCCTCATTCCTCGCGGCGTTCGCTGGAGCATACATAAAGCGGCGCGCTGAGAACCTCGCGACGCGCGACGATTTCGAGGAGCTAAAGAGGCAGCTAGCGCAGAACACGCGCGTCACCGAGGAAATCAAGGCGGAAATCGGGCATGCGGAGTGGAAGGCGCGGGAGGCAAATTCACTCAGGCGTATCAAAGTTGAGGAGCTCGTCCGCTATGTTTTGGAAGAGCAGGAAAGAACGAATTCCTACTTCAGGGAAAGTATTGTCGGCAAGGCATCGGAGATGAATACCTCGAGCGCCGATGCGGCTTGCAGCATAGCTTCCCTTTATTTTCCGAACCTTCGCATTCCGGTCTACGCGTTTGCCCAGCAGGTTTATGTAATGGTTCAAGACGCCGCAGGTATTCAGTACGATGTCTCTATGGCAATTTCACAAGGCCGGCTCGATGATTATAGGATGCACACCGAGCAGGCGAAACTAAAATTTTCCGACCATTGCCAAGCGCTAGCGACATTAAGAGCGGAGGTTGAGACGGTAGCGCGTGCTGAAATGGACGCACTGCTTTACGTCGAGCGTTAAGCCGCCTTTCTCGCCAGCTCCAAACAAGCCGTAACCGCCCGCTGGCACATCGGCACATCGAACCGGCCGATCTCGCACTCCTCCTCCTGGATTCCGAGGCGAGCGGCAAGCCAGCGGACGGCGTCGGCCTTAGTCATGTGGCCGCTCTGCCAGATGCCGCTGAATAGCTGCTTGGCCCAGCCTCGGGCCTGGCGGGTGGCGGAGTCGGCCAGCGTCCCGCGCGGAATGCCGGTGCCGGGATACATGTCGATGTAGGCCCCGCACTCTTTGTTGCCGCAGAGGAAGATCCACGGCCAGTCACCGTGCGGTCGGCCGTAGATCTCGCTGTTCTTCACGATCGATACCCGGGCTTGGCACCATGGGCAGTGCGTCGGCGCTGGCAACGGGGCTTTCACGCGGCGCACGGCCCGGTGGTCGGGATTCCAGGGGGTGAGGGCGGTCATGCTTCCTGCTCGATCTCGTCCACATCAAACAGGGTCGGCATGCTGAACTCTCGCTCTGCGGATTTCAGGTAATGCACCTGGTCCAAAAAATAGGTCGGGTTAAGTTCCGACCCACCCCCGCGCCGACCCTTCAGGATTGCTCGATAGGGGACCGTTCCTAGGCCACAGAACGGGTCATATACCAGCTCATCCTTGTTGCTGTATCGTTCAATCAGGCGGTCTACGATGTCGAATTGTAGTGGGCAGATGTGCTTCTCGACCGAGCGCTTCGCCTGCTCGCCATTGAGCGTCAGCATGCGTGTTACATCGTGCCATACGTCAGGATGATGAGATCCCGGTGCTAGGCTCATGAACGTGGAGGGAAGGGCGCCGCGGGCCTCCAGTTCTTCGCCGATGCGAACGTGGAAATCGTAGTCGTAGACGGAGTCGAGGCTGAACTTCGTGAAAACGCTGGCCAGCTTGTCCGGACCCAGCGCCGCAAGTTCTTCGGCCGTGATTTGGCGGTTGCCGCTCGATCTCCAGAATGCATGGGCGTCTACCTGCCAATGAGCGCGTGTGTATTCCTCTTTGGTCTTCTTCACTGGGGAATCCGCGTAGCCTTTCGACCGGTCCGTCTGAGGCTTTCGGAATAGCACAATGTACTCCGGCGATCCCACGCCCATCTTTGTGCCGTCTTTGCACTGCTCCGACCAGCCCAGGCGGTACGTCTGGTTATTTTCTCGGACAACGTCAGTAACTACGGTGATTAGTCCCATGTAGTCGAAACCATGCTTGCGGCCGTGCATGATGGCTTCGCAGTGGAACGGGCTGACGGTGGGCGCCCCGGCCCCTGTTACGTTGCCAAACAGAATTCGGTCTTTAACGTGGCAAGCATAGATGCGGCCAGGCTTCAGGATACGCAGCAGCTCCGGCGTCAGATAGTCCATCTGCGCCCAAAAGTGATCATTACTTTCGGTGTGGCCAAAGTCGTTGTAGCTAGGGCTGTACTCGTAATGGTTCGCGAACGGGATAGACGTAACGATCAGGTCGACGTGATTCTCCGGCAAGCCTCTGGCTTCCTCCACGCAATCATTGTTCGCAACGGTGAAGCGCTCGCCTTTGACTTCAATCCGCTCGATACCGATCGATCTAGCAAGCGTCTCCTGCATCGCAAGTTGATTGAGGCCGTATTTCTTGATGATGTCGGTCATGTTCTGCACCATTTCTTCGTGTTGTGCCCACTTCTGCTGCAGGGTTCTGAGTACCTCGCGCTCCGCTTCGCTGTAGACGATGTCGATGCGGACGCGATGCGGTTGCTGGAAGCGCTGTACCCTGTGGATGGCTTGGATAAAGTCGTTGAATTTGAACCCGATCCCGGCGAAGATCTCGCGATGACAATGGCGCTGGAAATTGCAGCCGCTGCCGGCGATGACCGGCTTTGTCGACAACAAGCGGTAGGCTCCGTTACCGAAGTCGATGATTCGTTGCTCGCGCTCGTCCAGATCTTGGCTGCCCCATACGCTGACCACGTCTGGGATTGCCTGCTGGATCGCGTGGCGTTCAGACTCCAGGTCATGCCAGACCACGAAATGATCTTCTGGCGCCTCGTCGATGATTTCTGCGACCTTGGCCACGCGCGCCGGCAGGCTTTCCCGCTTTTCCGCCGCCGCAGCGCTTAGACCGAGCGCAGGATCCTGAAACATCAGCACTTGGCCGTCGCGGTCCTCGCCGGCCTTCGCGTAGTCGGTAGGGACTTCGTGGTACCGGACATCCAGGTCTGGCAGGTCATAGCCCTCGTCGGAGTAGCCGAGGTCGCTCGGAAACTGAATGAAGACGGCCCAGCTTGAAACCCAAAGCCAAAATTCCTCTTCCTTGTGCGGGTACAGGGTGAGATTTCCGGCCTTCTCGCTGTCGCGTTGGAAGAATCGCGTCAAGGCTTGGCCAGTGTCCATTACACCCAGAAAGCCGGCGTAATGGATGAGTTCTTTAAAGCGATTCGGGCTCGGTGTGGCTGTATTGACCAGCTTGAAACGGACGCCTTCGAACAATGGCAAGAATTCCTGATAGGTCTTGCTGCCAAAGCTGCGCAGTACGCTGGCCTCGTCCAGGCTTATGGCCGTGAATAGTGAAGGGTCCAGCTTGCCGTCACGCACCGTCTCATAGTTGGTCAGGTAGAAGGCGTGGTCGTCGGTCATTTCCGCCACGCTGCGGATGAACCTGATTTCCATGCCCAGCATCGCCGCGTCGCGGATTAACTCTTGGCGTACACCAAGCGGGCAGACGACCAGGCCTGCGCCGCCTGCAGCGCTGAGTATCTGGCGCAGCCATTCGCACTGCATGACGGACTTGCCAAGACCGAACTTGGCGAAGATGGCGCGATTCCCGCCACGCACCGCCCACCGAACGATGTCCCGTTGGTGGTCGAACAGGATCGGATGCAAGTCGGATGGCTCCACAGCGAAGCCGTTGAACGACGCCATTCTTATCTTGGCGCGGAGGAATTCTTCGTAGCGGGCTGTCAAATATCTCGCGGATCTGGCTTGGGTGCAGGTCATGGATGAAACTCAGGCGGAATAGAAATGGCGGCGCCCCGGCGGGGGGATGCAGAGCACCGCAAAAGGGGGGGTCAGAACCGGTACTTGAGCATTAGCGTCGTGGTGCTTTTCCAGATGGGAAAAGTCGGGTCGCCGCGCGTCTTGTTGAAGTAGTGGAGGGCGGCAACGCTGAATCCGCCGCGGCCGATCGACACGCCCACGACCGGCGCAACCTGGATCCGACTGTCGCTAGCAACATTCAGGGTCTGCGGCTCGCAGGTCTTGCACGGAGGCACGTCATAGACCGTGGCGTGCCACGTAGGCCGGAAGATGTAGGCGCCGGCTTCGAGACCGAACCGCCATCCCATGTAGGTGTAGTTCGGCTCGATGGTCAGCTTGATGCCTTGGTTGTGCCCGTTGGCCACGTACCGTGACATGGCGTAGCACTCGCCGAAGCACGTCTTGTTGACCTTGTCGTAGTTGCTGTCGACCGGCGTCGCAATGGCGTCCGAGTGGACGTTGCCCATATAGACGTAGCTCGCGTGCCAGTCGATGCCGAAGCGGCCGTTCTGGTAGAAGTTGTCTGCGAGACCGGCCTCGAAGGCGGGGGCGTTCAGGTCCAGTGTGTGCGGGAAGCCTTCCTGGTACCACATCATGTTTCCGCGCGTGGTGTATCGGGCGACGCCCGCTCCGACCTCGAAGTCCAGGGCATGGGCGGCCAGAGGGAACAGCGTCGACGCAATCAGCGCCACGCTGAGGAGCAACTTCTTCATTTTTCTTCTCCTGGGAAGACTCAGTGGTGCGCTTCGGACACGCGTTCGCGGTAGTCAGAGCGGGCGTTGCGACGATCCTCGGCGGCGGCCGTGATCACGAAATCGACGTTGTCGGCGATGACCTGCTCGGTGAACTTGGCGAGTTCGCCGGCGATTGCCAGATTCACCTGGCGCAGGTGCTCGACCAGAGGGATGCCCGGCTTGGCTCGGGCGTGGAAAAGCTTGACGAGGTTGCCCAACACCGCCAGTGCCGTATCGCCGTCGACGTACTCCTCGATGGCGCCGGCGCGCAGGTTGTATTCGATCTCGTCCTCGGCTTGGTAGCGGTCCACGGCCGGCTCCGATCAGTGCAGGTCGGCGCGCCGGATCGAGACGATCTCGCCGTGGCAAACGCCTACCTGCTCCATCAGGTCGATGGCCGCTTCCTGAGCGTCGTCGCGGTCGAATGCGGCAACGTCGACGCGCATCGTGCCGAGGCTCGTTGTGAAGGTGACCTGGTAATTGTTCATCTCGCGCTCCCTGTTTGCTAACGTATGTGCACACTGTAGCAAACAGATAACACGTGTGCAAGAACATTAGCAAAAGAAATTACGGCAATATCAGGCCAGCCCCCACAAAGTAGGGGTCGAGCGCGTCGAAAAATTGAGCGGTGACCGCCTGCATGGCCGATTTCACTGCGGGTTCGTATCGTTGGATGGTTCTCTTATGGACGCCGATCTTCTCTGCGATGCGTTCGCAGGACATGCAGCGGTGTTGGCCGAACTCGATGTGCCGGCGCATCAGCAAGAAGCGCATCCGGTTGTTTCGAATCGCTGTTACTTCGGCGAGGTGTTGGTCGAGGACGTGATTGCCGGCCTTTCGCTCGTGGTCTTCCCAGGAGTAGGCGGCCCAGCAGTAGGCGCTGAGCAGCTCCGGCAGGTTTTCCACGTGCCCGCGGATCATGGCGGCTTGGGCATGCTGGTCCTGGATGCTCAGGTCACCGTCGGCGCTCTTGTTTGTAGCGCTGGCGCCGGCCATGGCGCGTTGGGCGTCAGACACCTTGCAAATCGGTTGCTGGGGCAGGGCATACGCCCAGCGCAGTACGGCGTCCGTGTCCCGGAATACCTTCATTCATCTCTCCCGTCGAAATACGTTCTGTGGCTCAGATCAGACCTTCGCACGCCAGGATCACGAGCGATCGGATGTGACCGGTCATCCAATCGAGGTCTACTTCCTCTTTTGTCATGCCTGGGGGGCGAGGGCGCTGGCCGTCATAGACTGCGTCGCAGGCTGTGCAGGCATAGGCGCCGCACAGATCGAGCGCCTTGATGCTCAGGCCCTTGCCGCCGGCCGAGCCGCGGTAGTGGGACCAGATCGTGTGGGTCGGGTCGAAGGTGCAGACGCCAGCGATACGAACTTGGCAGTCCTTTCCGTTGGCGGATTTGCGGATCTTGCTCACTGCGCTTCCCATCTCAGCTTGCCCTGCGTCGGGTGCGTATCCACGCGCGGTCTACTTGGGCAACTCCATGTGCCGCCATCCGTCTGCGCGACGACATGCCAACCAGCTGCGCGAAGGGACGCGCCGCCCTCCTCAGGAAGGGTGTAGGTGATCAATTTCTGATAGCCGAGCGCGCGGGCCGCTCGCCAAGCCGCGGCATAGAGCATCGAACAGGCGTTCTTCGTGCCGTCTGTGCAGCACCTGTTCACTTCCAATGTCCAGCCATCATCTAGCGCGCGAGAGACCGGCCGACCGATCAGCGCGACACCGGACACTGCGGCATCGGTTGCGACAGCCACGCAGAACTTCGTGCCAGCGACGGGCTTATGGTGGCGGTGGTGCTGTGCGACAAACGCATTCGCCTCTGCAAAGGAGATTGGTACGACGCGTAGGGTCATCGCTCGAACTCCGCAAGCACTGCCTCAACCGCTTGCTCGGCTGCGTCCGGCTTCAGCGCCGGCCACAGGTAGCGCTGCGCATGCGGCGTGCGCAGGAACGCGACGGCCGCCTCGTGAAACTCGCGCATCTCGCCTTCTTCAAGCTTGGCGTACGAAATCGACTTCGGTACAGGGAACACGCCGCCCTTCGCGCCAGGCATCCACGTCACGTGTCCGGCGCCAAGCTTCAGCCAGAGGCGGAACTGCTCAAAGTCTTCGATCCGCTCTTGAGCTTCGAATACACGCTGTTCGAGTGCCATATGGAATCGGTGAAACGGCCCGCTGCGCGCCTTGTGCGTGATGATCTCGACCATCTCGCCCGGCTCCAGGCTGAAGAGGCCGTTGACGAACCGGCGCCATTGCTTCCGACCCTTCTCCCCAAGTCCGTCCACGGCTCCGAAGAGCACGCGTCGAGCTGCCTCCCGGTCTGGCTGCGAGATCTCGGCCGTTGGCATCCGCACGAGGGTGATTTCGCTCATGGCCTTTACTTCGCGTGAGGCGCCTTGGCGCTGTTGCCGCGCCATTGGTGACGCACGTCCGGCGTTCCTTCCGGTCTGGGATCGGGGAATACCTCCTCGACGTCGTCTTCGCCAAGCTTGCCGCCGGCTGTCAGCGACCAGGCCACGCCGGCGGCTACCCCGACAATGAGCAGGAGCCACATCAGTAGCTTCAGGCCGAATCCGAAGGCAAAGCCGACGGCGACCAAGGTGACGGCGACTACGATGTTCTTTTTCACAGCGCTCCTTACATCACAAAGGTTGTAAATTCCGCTTACAACGTATCGGTTGTACTCACTTCCGCTTGCCCGACTCGCGCCAAGCGCCGGCGTACCCCTGCAGCCAGTTCTCGTTCAGGACGGTGCCGGGCGGGTAGGGGTTGAAAGCGAAGCCCTTCGGCATGGCATGCATGCACATGGCCTGCCCACGCTCGAAGGCCGCGGCACCTTCTTGCTCGACGCCGGGGAGGGCGATCAGGGGATCAGGCATCAGCGCGCTCCATCTGGTGGAGGGCCGTCAAAGCCACAGCCAGCGCCGACCATGCGTGCGACGTCACGCCGTAAAGCGGGCCCGGCTGCTTCTTGGTGCCGATCTGCGGCGTCTTGCCGGCGCCGGTGCGCGGGAATAGATCGACGATGGCTTGGCGAACATTGGCGTCTTTGGCTTGAGTCGTGCCGCAAAGGTGCAGCTTCACGTCGCGGCGGTAGACCAGGCGAACTTCGTTTGGCGCATGCCATGCCTGGACGAAACGGCCGATCCACACGCAGGTTTCGAACACCTCGCGGCCAACCGCCATGCCGTAGCTCGCGATCATTTCCATTGCCAGAGCGTCGGCCGGCATGTGGCCGATCTCCATCAGCATCAGATCGTTCGGCTTGACGCCTGCGCCGAGAATGCCGCGCTCGGGGTGATAGAGGCACCAGCCGCTTTCCGTCGTGCCTGGATCGATGGCGAGGATCGTCATGCCGGCACCTCGGTTGCGAGGATTTTTTCGCGCACGCGCGCGACCGCCGCTTCGATGGCCTCAAGCCCGCCAATGTTGGCGAACGTGAAGACGGCGAGCGTTTCCCCTTCTTTGGCGGGTTCGTTGCGATCTCGGACAACCCCCATCCCCTGGCCATCGTTACCGAACCACAGAGCTGGCAGGCCGCTCCACACAGCGTCGCCGACCTCGATCTTTCCGTGACCCATGGCGATGATCGGAAAATCAGCAGTGACCATCGGGACGTCATGGAATTCCTGGAGTCCGAGCTTCCTCGCGATGTGCGCTTCCAATGACGCGCCGCGCGAGTTCTCCCATCCAGGCAGCAGATAGATGGCGTCACACGTCACCAGTTCGCGGATGTCGGCCCGCATGCAAGTAAGCCAGCCTGCAGACGGGTCAGCGTTGATTTCTGCTGGGTTGACGACGTCGTAGCCTTCCGCGCGAAGGCGCTCGGCGGTGGCGTGAAACAAGGGGAAATTGAGTTCCGGAATCCCCGTCATCGGACCGGCGACGTAGATCCTCATGCGTACCTCGCAAAGGGAGCTTCTTCGGCGATCCGCCAGTGCGAGAACACGTAGGCTTCGTAGCCGCGCATGTCGCCTTTGTGGCGGTTGCGCTCGACCTCCTGCTCGCTGATCGTCGGCGCCCAGTAGACGACGTCGCCTGCAACGTCACGACCCTTACGGAGTAGGGCGGACTCAGAGGCGCGGTTGGCGATCTTTGCCAGCTTCTCCGGCGTTGAGCCGAAGCGGGCTACCAGATCCGCAAGGGTGAACTGCTGGCCGGCGTGCGATACCAGCGCGTCGACGATCTCGATCTGACGCACGGTTCGGGCGCGGTCGGCCTTCGCGGTTCTCATGACGGGGGACGGCATCAAGCGTTCTCCTTTTCGACTCTGAATACGTGTTCCGGGTTGGCTTTGCGGCGGTTCATCTCGCGCAGCACGGCGGACATCTGCGCTTGTGTTGCGATTTCGAGCTGCTGGTCGTGGAGATCGATTGCCTGCTCAATCGCCGCGATTCCGGGGCCGTCCAATCCCCATTTGCCGGTGCGCTCGGCACGCGCCTTACAGCGCATGACGGCTTCCTGGCCTGCAATGGCGATGCTTTGGTATTCGCGCCCTACGCCGATCTCCGACAGCAGCATCGACAGGTTCATCGCGACGGCCAGGCACTCCACGTCAAAATCCGATCCCTTTCCTTGCGTCAGCGCCGTCAGGGATTGGTGGGCTACCAGTGAGACGTCTTGCTGCTTGTCGACCGCCATCGGCAGTCGCGCGGCGAATGCGTCGACGATCGCTCCGGGATTGATATGCTTCGGCCGGTACTGCTTGCGAGGGCGCTTGCTTCGAGCCATGACAGGGACCTCAACGACGGCTTGCCCACTGGACCCGTTTGTCGACGAGGTCCTGAGAAAGGCGCTCAAACTTGTCGCATTCAATCTCTCGGTCGAATGCGCGGAACTTGCCGGCTTGGGTATCCTTCTCGCAGTGACCCCAACCGAGCCGCGCCATCGCGGGATCGCTCTTGAGGTTGCAGCTTTGGCAGGTGAGGCAGGTCGACATGGCTAATTACAAAACGAAACGCTAACACGTTAGCATGATAGTCAAAATGAGGCGCGTTGTGGACGCTTTTCGTATCCGCCGTTAGGCAAGAGCTTCGGCGCGACGCCAAAGAACAACTTGAACACGCGTTCGTACTCCAATTCGTTCCGCCTCGAAGCGGCCGACAGTTCGCGTTCGATGAGTGCATCGTCCCCGTGCTTTTTGATCACGCGCAGCCGGAACCACAGGTAATGCTCGCCTTCTTGCTGCTCCAGGCCGTGGCGCTTCGCCATTTCGGCAACGCCCGCCGGTGACGCAGCCCAATCTCCCGAAGTGGGCGGCGGACCTCCTGGCGTCTGTCCCGGGGCCACGCGCCCACGGATCTTTCCCCAGTCTTCCCGGATGGCGGTCATGAAAGCGTCGTCCCAGTCGATGTACTGGTAGCCGTTCGCGCGGCATTTGCCGACAAACGATTCGAGGTGGGCGTCCAACTGGCCATGACCTTTCTCGGCTGCCCAGCGCCTTACCCGTTCGCTGATAGCGAAGTTGTCCGGCAAGGAAACCTTGGCAGGCTTGGCTGCTTTCGGCGCTTTTGGCTTTTTCGCCGCCGGTTGCGTAGAGGGGGCCGCGGTAGCGGGAGGGGCGGAGCCCTTTACACAATCAGGAATCAGAGAATCAGGAATCAGAGAATCAGGGGGATTTCCACCGTTCGTGTTTGGTGAGCTAACGGTGGCATCACCGTTAATCTCATGTTCCTTTGTGAAACAATGACTTACGTCGTCCCGCTCTTCGAAAGCAGGGAGGTCGGATGCTTTCTCGGTATGGTGGGGAGACTGATGCCGCTTGAAGTTCAGGATCTCGATGGCGGCGATTCCCCGAGCAACGTATCGTCTAACGAAACCACACCGTTCCAGTTTCGTGAGTTCACCGTGTACGTCGCAGTCGTAGTAGGGAAAGACTTCGGCCTTGATCAAGCGGGGCTTGTCTTCAAGTCGACCTTCCTTATCGGCGAGGCACCACAGCCCCGCAAACAGTAACTGGCAAATGGGGCCTAGGTCGGCCAGCTCGTAGTTCTTAAAGAACCCTGGCTTGATATTCCGCGCTCGAGCCATGATCAACCCCAGTTCAGGATCTCGTTCCGGAACTCGGTCCAAGTCCGCACGGTTCGCGCCAGATCCTTGATCGCATCGACAGAAACGCCGGCCTCCACAGCGTCAATCATCATTGTCATGGCTTGACGATCATCGCAATAAGCCAATCGATTGCGGAGTATTCCTCGCGCGTAGTAGAGGTCACGCATGTACTCTGGCTGGGATGCCACGCGACAAATTCCGCTAATCTTCGACCATGCCATCTGCACGGAGGCTTGCGTTGCCGCGCCGTTCTCATCGTAATCAAGATACTGACGCGCCGAAGTTTCAATTGCGTCCAAAACCTTAATCAGCCCGAATTCTTTGAGCCACTTCCGAAGGTCGTTTTGCCCCTTTTCGTTGGGCCTCCATCCCACGGCCGAGGCCACCCAGGCCGACTCGGCCTTGGCCAACGAGTCCTCGTCGATTTGCTTCAGTCCATCGCGCCACTGGAGCATCATTTCAAGCTGTTCCCGGCGCTCGTTCAGTTCTTCGAGCTGCGCCCGCTGCTTGGCGACCACGGAATCATCCGACAGAAGTCGGTCCGATTTCCCCGCATTGCAGTCTCTGCAGGATGTGATCAGGTTCATGATGTCGTCCTCACCCCCCTTGCTTACCGGGTCGATGTGGTCGATTTCCAGGACGATTTCGGGCGCGCAGTTACCGCAGTACTGGCACTTGAATGAGTCGCGCTTGAAGACTTCAAACCTAAGCTTTTTGCCCAGGCCTTTTCGACGTGTTGCTGCCATAAAACCTCCCAACTCCGCAAAAGACGCGATCGGCAGGACGGGCGGAGGAGTTCCGTCTTTTCGGGAGCGACCCTAGCCTCACGCTAAGCATACGGGCACGCTTCCTGCCCGATTGATCGGTGATGCACGAAAGCGACGCACACATGTATGCATGCGTCAAAGTTTGTCAGGATTCGGCTTCGGCGGCGGCTTGTTGCCCGCGTTTGCTGAGTTCCGCGGTGAGGGCCTCGGGCAATCCCTTAGCGTCCTCGGGCCGGAGTTCCGTAGACGGAAGGTCCGCCGGCGGAGGGTCGTTGTCCACCTTGCCGCGCAGCTCCGGCATCTGGTCGAGCAGCTTGAACTCGGCAAAGGTGCCCTTGGTGGCCGCTTCCAGCCGTTTCGCCAGGTCGCGGCCCAGCTTGCCGCGGCTGTGCGAGATTCGGATCGTGCTCATGCTGGTCTTCGCGCGCTTCAGGACCAGCGCTCTGTACTCGCGTCGGCGCTCTCTTTCGCCCGAGGTGATGTCGGAACCGTTGATGCGCGTGGCTTCCAGCCATTCCCGGAGGTTCATTTCGCGTCCTTTCCTTGTTGATAGAGACGCTAATAGTTTAGCAGGAGTAACGGGTTAGCTAGACGAACATGTGTTGACAGCGATGCGGTGACACATACAATAGCGAAATGGACATCAAAACTATCCGCAAACTGAACGTGCGCCTGCTGGAGCGGGATATCGGTAGCCTCTCCGGACTCGCCCGGATGGCAGGCACGTCTCAGTCATACCTGTCGCAGTGCGTCGGGCCGGCCGCGATTCGATCCATTGGTGACGAGATGGCCCGCCGTCTCGAGCACGCCATGGGGAAACCGTTTGGATGGCTAGATGAACTGCACACGGACGAGAGCGAAATTCTGCTCGCCCGTAGGGTCTATGATCGTCTGCTGACGGTGCCGAGCAACAAGCTCCGCGCCATCGCGGAGTTGCTGGACGTCCGCACGGACGATGTGGAGATGCCCGTAGACGAGGCGACTGTTCAACAAGGGAATCAAAAACAAACGGGACGGGTCATTACCCTGGAAGACGATGGAAAAACCAAGAAGCAGCGAAGCGGTAAGTGAGGGTGTCATGGTCCTGGAGCAATTGCTCGAGGACTTCAAAGCCGGGAGGGTCGGCGGCGTTGTGCTGACCTATCAGACAGCCGACGGCGCTAGCAAACACCAGTTGATGGGTGAATTTGCTGACGACCTGTTGGCGGCATGCAACCAAGTGAGGAAGCTGGATGTGGCATTGAACCGCCATTTTTTGCGCCCCGACAGCTAACATGTGTGCAAAGTGTTTGCATATGTGCGCCGAGTTTGCTAAGATTCGGCTAGCTTAGAGACTGGTCACCCGAACCAAATGAAGCGACCCCCAGCAGAGCCCGGCATTGTCCGGGCTCTTGGCGTTTCTGGGACGGGCTCTGCCCATTCTGCGCGGCCCTCAAAAGCCAAGAGCCCCACGGCGGTGGGGCTCTCGTCTTGTTCTGGTCTGGTGGTTCTGGCGCGGGAGGGCAACCCCCGGGCTCTTCCGGATTAGCGCGCGACCCGTGCGCCAGGTACTTGGGGTCGCGCGCGGGCTCTTCTTTTCTGGCACCCGGGCGCCGGCGGTCTTCTGGCGCTGGATGACGTGTAGAGGGCGTTGTTCATAGGCTGTGCTCCTTGTCGGGTGGGCTATGAGCGACATGCTAATGCATGTGCCGTTTGCGCGAACTATAGCGCAACGATTAGCAGAAGGCAAACTACTTTTCTGCGGCGGAGGCGTTCAGCCGTTGGTAGAAGCCTCAGAAGAAGGCCGGGAGAGCCCGGCTCTCTCACGTTTGGCGGTGTCCGCGTGCTAGGCGCGTGAGCATCCGAGCGATGGTCGGGGACGCCCTGACGCCGCCAACCTTGAGGGATAGCGCAGAGATGCGCTGTGGCATGGCAACGCCTTGGAGGCCATGGACCGCAGGAGCTGGCAGCGGACGCATTCGTGCGATTGACCGCGGGTGACCTGAGCACGGGTCGGAAGGAAGGCTCCCTCAATCTGTACGCGGCCCGCAGGGGCGGCGAAGCGGTCCCCTTAACACGGGACGCCGGGCGCAACCGGCACCTTCACGCATGAGACCTGATGCCCGTGCTAGCCGGGCGCGGCGCTCCCGCCAGGTTTCAGTCGTGAGGGGAAGTAAAGCCGATGCGGGTCTGAGATAATTCGACCTCAGCATGCCGGGATTGGCGCCGGCCCCTCAACAAATGCGCTGGGCAATCCGGGTTGCGACTGAGCGGCTGCTGTTTGGTGCATGGAGCCGCAATCCTTAACTGCGGTGACGGGCGGAGAAAATTAGCGTGCCGCCGCTTGGCTCCCGTTAAAGAGCCGCCTCACGCATGGCGTAGCTCAGTCGGTAGAGCCGAGTGCGATAGTTGCGAAGGGTCGTTGGTTCAAATCCAACCGCCAGCCGTGAGGGCACGACTTACCCGGATGCGAGGTGCGGCCAGACCGCCAGCGCGCCGGGGCCTCAATGCCCAAGACCCTATCTCGGACCTGCGTGCCGGTGATGGAACAGGCTGACGGCCGGGAAAGTACCGGCACGATTTCGCGGGCTTGGCCGAGTGGCTAGGCTGCAGCCTTCCAAGCTGTCCACGCCGGTTCGATCCCGGCAGCCCGCTCCACGGTGTTACGCGACGACAACGTCCAGGTGCTTGCCCAGAACAGCCAGCGCCTCGCCAATCCGGTCGATCTTCGTGGTGTGCTCCAAGTTGATGAGGCGATTCACTTCCTGCTTCGTCGTCCCCAGTCGTTCAGCCAAGTCGATAGGACGGATACCTTGCGTGACCATCTCGTTCAGCAAGAGCACCTTAGCGGCGACGCTCGGTGGAAGCGCGACAAGCTGCTCCCCTTTGCGAGCCTTCGAGGGTGCCGGAACCGCGCGCTGGTCGTCGAAGTAGAAGTCCATCGCAGTTAGAAGCGCGTCGGCAGCCATATCGAGAGCTTCCGCCTCGGTATCCCCTTGAGTGATCGCCTCGGGGATATCGCGGAAGGTTACGACGAAGCCGCCTTCGGATGCAGGTTCCAACAGTGCCGGATATTGCATGGTCTCAGTCCTCAGTTTCTGGTTGTGAGGTGAAGCGAGTGGGACAAGCCCCTTTCGGGGCCGCCCTCACTTAAGTCCGAGTTGTTTCTTGATCGCCTCGACTGTGCCGGTCTTCAACTCCGCAGCATGTCTTGGCACCACCGTTTGCTTGCCGTTCAGTGAGACCTTCAGGTGTTTCTTACCCTGCTTGAAGGTCGCGCCTTGATCGGCTAGCCAACGGACAAACTCACTTTGCTTCACCGCACCTCCGTTGTTTGTTGCGACGAATGAATAGTAATCAAAAAAGATTACCGTAGCAAGAACTTTCGTAATCTTTGTTGTGTACCGATTTTGCGGAATAGCTCAGCGGTAGTAGCGACGGGCTCATAACCCGTAGGTCGGTGGTTCGAGTCCACCTTCCGCAACCAGCGTCGTCTCCTCCCGGCGTGCTTGCACGTCTTGCCCGCTTCGGCGGGCCTTTCTATTCCTGAGGTGTGCCCATGTGGGGAATGACTTACGCCGGCTACTGTGTCGGTCTGTGGTTGCTCATGTGTGGCGTACCAATGTGGCCGAAGAACGACCGTTGATGCGATGGAACTGACCGAAGCACTCCGCATCGCTCAGGCCGCGCTGCTCGATACGCCGGGGATTGTGCTGAACCGCAAGACCGGGCTGGCTCACGTTCTGCCGGGTGCGGCGGATGACCTGTACGCTCGGGTGGACGCCTACAACCTATTGGCGCGGCATGTCGCGGCCCTTGAGGGCTGCGGGAAGTAACCCATGGCCAAGACGAAGACCCAAAAGGCTGGCAGGCCGATGCCCCCAGCGAACATGGGGGAGTGGGATGGGACACGATGGGGCCCGCTTTACGTGCCGGTTCCCGCGCTGAACGACTGGGTGCACGCCAACATCCTCCGGGACGGTGCGCCACTGTACAACCCGGACCACGATCACCTGGCCCATGCGGACGTTGGGTATCTCTGGGCTGGGGAGCCCAACAAGAGCAAGATGCGCAAGATCATCGGACAGACGGAGGAAGTCGTCTTCCGGGTGGGCCGATGGCAGCGCGGGCGCCAAGAGCAGCAGCTATCGGAGTGGTTCGGCCGTGTGCCTGGGTGGTTGATCACGCTCGACGCCTCATATTGCGCCACATGCACGGACGCTGAATTCTGTGCGCTCATAGAGCATGAGCTCTACCACATCGGTCACGACCTCGACGACTTCGGGTCGCCGCGCTTCACGAAGGAAGGTTTGCCCAAGCTGGCCATGCGTGGTCACGACGTGGAGGAGTTTATTGGGGTGGTACGCAGATACGGCGTTGGCCATTCCGATGGGGCTCTGGCGCGGCTGATCGATGCCAGCAACGCGGCGCCTGAGGTGGCTCGCTTGAACGTCGCTAGGGCATGCGGCACATGTTTGTTACGTGCCGCATAGCTTTTACTCCACTTTTACTGATCGCTCTCTATGGCAACGCTTAACGATGACGTGAAAGCGTTCATTGTGCAGGCGCTGGCGTGTTACGACACGCCGAGCCAAGTAGTGGACGCCGTCAAGGAAGAATTTGGCCTCGAAGTTAGTCGGATGCAGGTGCAGGCATACGACCCGACCAAGGCGCAGGGTAAGGCTCTAAGCCAAAAGTGGCGGGACGTCTTCGCCGCGACCCGTGACAGCTTCGTTAAGGCGACGGCCGAGATTCCAATCGCCACCCAGGCGTATCGCCTCCGGGTGCTGAATCGACTGGTGTCGAAGGCAGAGAAGCAAGGGAACATGGGCATGGTCAGCCAGTTGCTCGAGCAGGCGGCCAAGGAAGCGGGGGGCGCCTTTACGAACAAACAGCGCGTGGAGCACACGGGCAAGGATGGCGCGCCGATCGAACAGCGCACCGCGGTGGTGAACGAACATGAGGTCAGAGCCGCCGTCGACAAACTCGAATCAGAGTATTGACCCCGCCGTCGAGCGGGTAGTCCTGAAGCGCAAGTGCGAGCGCGACCATCTTTTCTTCAGCCGCTACTTCTTCAAGCATCGGCAGGCCATCAAGTTCCGCGTGAACTGGCACCACGTGTTGATCGCCGACACGGTGCAGCGCGTGATCGACGGCACGCTAAAGAACGTCGTCATCAACGTCCCGCCGGGTTCGTCGAAGACTGAGCTTGTCGCCATCAACCTGATCGCACGCGGCCTAGCGCTGAACCCGCGCGCGCGCTTTCTGCACATCTCGTACTCGGACGATCTCGCCCTCCTGAACAGCGAGACGGCGCGCGACATCGTTGCATCGGACGAGTTCCAGGCTCTGTGGCCGTTGAAGGTCGCGGACGATGCGAAGTCTAAGAAGCGCTGGAACGTGCTGGTCGACGGAAAGAAGGCTGGCGGCGTGTATGCAGTATCTCTCGGCGGCCAGATTACCGGTTTCCGGGCCGGTCACATGGCCGAAGGCTGGCAGGGTGCGCTGATCATCGATGACCCGCTGAAGGTGGAGGACGCCTACAGCAAGACGAACCGCGACAAGGCGAACCGCAAGCTGCTGTCCACGGTGAAGAGCCGAAAGGCCAACCCGGACACGCCGATCATCGTGATCATGCAGCGGCTGGCCGAGGAAGACCCGACCGGCTTCATCAAGGCCGGCAAGGTGCCGGGCGAATGGGAGTTCATCGAGATCCCGGCGCTAATTACCGATGACTACGTTGCGAAGTTGCCGGAACGGGTGCGGGCGCTAGTCGAGTGCGACGAGCAGGATGAGGATGGGCGGTACAGCTATTGGCCCTACAAGGAGCCATTGCATGACCTTCTGGCATCGGAGAAGGCCGACGCCTATGTCTTCAACGGCCAGTACATGCAACGGCCGGCGCCTCTGGGCGGCGGGATCATCCAGAGCGGCAAGTTTCAACGCTACAGCGTTCTACCTCAGCTGCGGTATCGAAAGATCTACGCGGACACGGCCCAAAAGACCGCGGAGCGCAACGACTACAGCGTCTTCGAGTGCTGGGGTTACGGCTACGACAACCGCATCTATCTGCTGGACCTGATACGCGGTAAGTGGAAAGCGCCGGATCTGAAGCAACGCGCAATCGACTTCTGGAACAAGCACGCCGCGATAGGAGCAGATGATCCTAACGCTCCAGTGCTACGCCAGATGCGCGTAGAGGACAAGGCTAGCGGTACCGGATTGATCCAAGAGATCGAGGCGGACGGCGGCATCCCGATCGAAGGCATCGAACGTACGAAGGACAAGTTGACCCGCGTCATGGACGTGGTCAGCCATATCGACGCAGGTAATGTCTGCATCCCCGAAGATGCGCCCTGGGTGAGCGATTTCACTACGGAGTGCGACGGATTCACCGCCGACGACACGCATATGCATGACGATCAGATCGATCCGATGGTGGACGCGATCAATGACATGTTGGGCGGTGCTAAGGACTTGTCTGTGTGGGCCAAGCTGGCCGGCTAACTAGGATTCTCCGACATGAGCAAAAGGAAGGGGAACCCCACCCGTACCCAACCGGCTTCGACGGTGCGCACCACGGACTCGTTTGCCAACTTTCAGGCCCGCTTGGGGTGGGGCGCAGACAATCTGTCCTCCGCATCGCAGTACACGCTGAGCTATCAGAGCCGGAATCGGATCTGGTTGGAGGCGGCGTACCGCGGCAGTTGGATCGTCGCCAAGGCCGTCGATGCCATTCCGGAAGACATGACGCGGGCCGGCATCGAGATGTCCGGCATTGATCCTACCGAGATCGGACAGATCGAGCGAGACTTTCAGCGCCTGAAGCTGTGGGATGCACTCTGCGACAACGGGAAGTGGGCGCGGCTTTACGGCGGATCGATCGCAGTGATGCTGGTGGATGGTCAGGACACGTCGACCCCGTTGCGGCCTGAAACCATTGCTCGCGACCAGTTCAAGGGCCTCGCAGTGCTAGATCGGTGGATGGTCAATCCTCCCGTCGGCGAAGTCGTGAAGGAGTTCGGGCCGGACATGGGCCAGCCGCTCCACTACGACGTCATGCCTGGCATTCACGCGTTGTCGGGGAAGCGAATCCATTACAGCCGCGTGCTGCGGATGGAGGGCGCAGACCTGCCCTATTACCAGAGGGTGAGTGAGAACGGCTGGGGACTATCTGTGCTGGAGCCGATGTGGGACCGCCTCGTCGCCTTCGATAGCGCAACAGTCGGTGCCGGGCAACTGGTCTACAAGGCTCACCTGCGGACGATCAGTATCGAGGGCTTGCGCGAAATCGTCGCCCAAGGCGGTCCGGCGTTGGCTGGCCTAAAGGCGATGATCGAATTCATGCGCGCCGGCCAGACCAATGAAGGCATTACGGCTATCGACGCCGAGGACAAGTTCGAGGCGCATCAATACTCGTTCTCCGGCCTGTCCGACATGCTTATTCAGTTCGCGCAGCAGCTCTCTGGCGCGACCGGCATCCCGATGGTCCGTTTGTTTGGGCAATCGCCCGCCGGTCTGAATGCCACAGGCGAGGGCGACATGAAGCAGTACCACGAGAACATCAAGCAGCAGCAGGAGCGCCGCTTGCGCAACGGGCTGTATCGACTGCTCTCGGTCATTTCGATGTCGACACTCAGGAAGCCCTTGCCTGCTGAGTTTCAGTTCGAGTTCCGCTCGCTTCAGGAGACGTCGGAAGGCGAGAAGGCCGACATCGCGCAGAAGAAGACGACAGCAGTGATCGAAGCGCATGACTCCGGGCTCATTGACCGGCAGACCGCGATGAAGGAGCTGAAAGCCTCGGCCCCTGTCACCGGTCTGTTCGGCAACATCACGCCGGAGCAGATCGATGCGGCCGAGGAAGAAGACCCGCCACCTCCGGACCTGACGTTGCCAGACCTGCCGACGGCGACCAAAGACTCGTTCCTCAAACGCTTCCTGAAGCGCTGATATGGCACTGCCAACAAAGAAGCGGCGGGGTAACCCGGTGAAGACGAAGGCCGTCGAGCGACGCTACGCCACCAGCCTTCGGAAGATCGCCGCGCACTGCGGGACGATCATCAACGGCTTCGCGCCTGGTGATCCTACTGTACTGCCGACGATCACTCACCTGCTGGACGCCTACTCCACTGTGCTTCACGGGTGGGCGGTCCAGACTGCCAGCAACATGCTGATGGACGTTGCTCTCCGGGACGAGAAGAACTGGCGCGAGCATGCGCGAGACTTGTCCCGGGGCCTGCGCGAGGAGATCAAGAGCGCGCCGACCGGGCAGGCCATGAGGAAGCTTCTGGCTGAGCAGGTTGATTTGATTCAAAGCATCCCGCGCGAGGCGGCAAAGCGGGTCCACAGACTGACGCTTCAAGGCATTGAGAACTCGGCCCGGGCGAACGTGATCTCCAAGGAGATTCGGCGCTCTGGCGAGGTGGCGAAGAGCCGGGCCGACCTGATCGCGCGTACTGAGGTATCGCGCACCGCGACCGTGCTGACGCAGGCCCGTGCCGAGCACATCGGATCGGAAGGCTACATCTGGCGCACGTCAGGCGATGGAGACGTTCGTCATTCTCACAAAGAGATGGAAGGCAAATTTGTGCGCTGGGACAGCCCGCCGACGCTGGATGGCATGACGGCGCACGCTGGTTGCTATCCGAACTGCCGCTGCTATGCGGAACCGGTAGTACCCGAGGACTGACATGGCACCGTACCGTCTTCGGCAGGCCGGTCTACTCGCGCGTGGGCAAGCGAAGGAAGATGTTCGGGATCGTATGGGAAAGCAACTGATGGCAATGCGCATCTACACGACGCAGCGGCGCAGTCAGAACACGTGATCCCTGAATGACCAAAGCACTACACATCTATGTCCACGTGCGCGATTCGACGTGGAACGAGGAGGACCATCCGCGTGCGCAGAACGGGCAATTCGGCAGTGGTGGCGGCGCCGGCGGCGCGGGGAAAGTAAAGCTGAAGGGCGACGAACTCGGCGACTACACGAGCATGGCCGAGTTGCGACAAAAGGCCATGGCCAGCGCCGAAACGTTCATCGGGAAATCGTTCGAGAACAGGGCAACCGGCCACCATATACAAGTCACCCGGCGAGGCGTGAAACACACGATTTCGGGCGCGTCAGACACCTTGGTCCGTTCGATTCCAGCCATTCCCGCGCTACTCGAGAACGCCAAGCTGGTTTCGACAGCGTCAGACAAGCGGGGAGACGTCAACGTGCTAGCAGTCGAGACCTATCACGCTCCAATAGAGCTGGATGGGCAGCAGCACAACGCGATTCTGACCGTGAAGAGGTATTCGGATGGGCGTCGCTATTACGACCACGGCCTCGTGAAATGAGAAAGAGACCGCCGTTTGAGTAACGTACCTCACACGCTGCCAGGGCGGGATGGTTTGAACGTCCGGGGTCTCCGAGACCAATTATAGACATCCTCCAGCAGGTTTGCATATTCCTGCTGCATTTTCGCGACTAGACCGTATGGAACATCACAAATCGGGGAAATGCGGGTGCGACTCGGCTCCGCACGCTCGCGCGCATACCCGGGACGGCATCACCGCGTCCGGCGTGCTCTCTGCCGAGCAGATCGGCACGCGGCAATCGATCACGCCCGAAGGCTTCCTGCTTTGCGAGGAGGTGCCGATCGCGCGCGTCGGTTCGCAGGACTACGCGTACTTCGAACTGCCGACGCTTGAGGCGAAAGACGGCGTCATCGTTGCCGAGCGCACGGCTGACGTCCTGTTTAGCGCAGAGACGCTGGCCAGTTTCGAGGGCAAGCCGGTCACGATCGACCACCCGCCGGATTTCGTGACCCCGGCGAACTACATGTCCGTCGCGCGCGGCACGGTGCGAAATGTGCGCCGCGGCGAAGGTGCGCAGGCCGATTTGATGCTTGCCGACCTGCTCATCACCGACGCCGAGGCAATCCGCCGTGTGCAGAGCAAGGGCGCGGACGCGCTCACGCAGGTCAGTAACGGCTACGACGCCGAGTACGAACAAATTGCGCCTGGGCGGGCGCGACAGGCAACGATCGTGGGCAACCACGTCGCCCTGGTGAAAAACGCCCGCTGTGGCCCCGTGTGTTCCATCGGGGATAGCCTCTCCAACCTACTCCCGACAGGAGATTTCAGTATGGCAACGAAGAAGCCCGAGCAATCGACGCTGCTCGCGAAACTGCGCAAGGCGTTCATGACCCGCGACTCGGACGCATTCGAGCAGGTCGCGAACGAGATGACCGGCGACGAGGACGAGGCAGGCTCCGGCCTGCCGCAGATCCATATCCATGTGCCGGGTTCGGGAACGCCGCCGGCCGGCGCTACCGGTGATGCCGATTCCCCGGCGGGTGATCCCCCGGCCGGCCCGATGGCAGAAGTGCTGACGGCCCTCAAGGGCCTGACGGACGCTGTGACCGCGATCGCCGATCGCGTGACCAAGCTCGAGGCCGGCACGACCACCGCCGATGCCGATCCGGGCGGTGACGCGGACGACGATCCGAGCAAGACCGGCGACGCAGATCCGGACGACGACGCGGGCCAGATGAAGACCGGCGACTCCACCGCTTTCCGCGACGAGTTCCAAGACGCTATGTCGCGCGCCGAAATTCTCGCGCCGGGCGTGAAGCTGCCGACCTTCGACAGCAAGGCGACCGCCAAGAAGACCAGCGACTCCCTGTGCGTGCTCCGCCGTCGTGCGCTGCGTGCGGCGGGCGATAGCGATAACGCCGGCCTGGTCAAGTCCATCACCGGCGGGCAGGACATCAGCCAGATGACCTGCGACTCGGTCAAGACGATGTTCATGGCCGCGTCCGAAGTGGTGAAGCAGAAGAATCTCCTGACCGCCAACTCGCACAAGACGCAGACCAACGACGGCGGCGGCGAAAACTGGGCCGAAGCTCAGAACAAACGCAACGCTGATTTCTGGGCCAACCGCAAGTAAGGAGCTGACATGCCCTCGTACCAAGCATTCCAATACCGCATGCCGGCGGGGTTCGCCGGCGACCTGCAGCGCGCCGAGATCGCCACCATCGAGACGCAGATCATTGACGCCGCGACGCCTCCGACTTCCTTCGGTGTGCCGGTCAAGATGGTCGGTGGCAAGATCCAGCCGATCAACAATGCGGCCGACACCGCAGCGTCGGTGTACGGCTTCAACATCCGTGCGTACCCGATTCAGGGCAACGGCACCGATCCGCTGGGCACCTCGACCCCGCCGACCTCGGGTGTGACCGACATCCTGAAGCGTGGCTACATCATGGCTAACCTCGGCGGGACGGCCGATGCGGCCAAGAATGGCGTGGTGTACGTTCGTGTGGCCGCCGCCAGCGCCGGAAAGCCCATCGGTGGCGTGGAAGCCGCTGCGGACAGCACCAACACCGTTGCGCTGACGAATGCCTACTTCACCGGCCCCAAGGATGCATACGGGGCGGTGGAAATCGCCTTCAACATCTGACCCGGCGCCTAACCGCGCAATCCTGAGCCCGCCCAAGAGGCGGGCTTTCTGCTTCTAGGAGAGCATCGAATGCAAGCCAATCTGAATCACAAGCGTCGGGCTGGGATCGTCGGGACAGCCGTAGCGGCCGCCTTGGTCGCTGCCGCCTCTCCCCGCCGTATCCTCGCGCGCACGCAGGATCAGCAGTACACCTACGACCAGGCCACCGTCGATTCGACCGGTGCTTTTCTCGTGGGCCAGCTGGAACGTCTGGACCAGACCCTGAACGAGCCGCTGGTCGAGTTCACCTGGTCGCGAGACATCGATCTGCGTACTGACGTGTCCGCTGCCGACGAGATCGCCTCGTTCACCAACTCGACCTTCGCGTCGCCGGGCGGTATCACTGCCGGGGGGCTGAACTGGATCAGCAACGAGGGCAACGCGATTTCCGGCCCGTCCGTGGACATCGGCAAGACTGGCCAACCCATGCGCCTGTGGGGCTCGGAAGTGAAGTACACCGTGCCCGAACTGGTCAAGAGCCAGAAACTGGGCATGCCGATCGATGCGCAGAAGGTCGAGGCGATGAACCTCAAGCGCAATATGGACATCGACCAGATCGTCTACATCGGCGACCCGACGATGTCCTTCACGGGGCTGATCAACTCGGCATCGGCTGTTGGCAGCGTGAGCAACGTCGCCAACGGTGCTGCCGGCACCCCCCAGTGGACGACCAAGACGGCCGACGAGATCCTGAAGGACGTCAACGACACGCTGACCGCTGCCTGGGCGGCATCGGGCTGGAAGGCCATGCCCAACCGCTTGCTGCTGCCGCCGGCGCAGTACGGCTACATCGCCTCGGCGAAGGTCAGTTCGGCTGGCAACATGTCGATCCTGACCTACGTGCTGGAGAACAACATCAGCTCGCGTAGCGGGACCAAGCTGGAAATCCTTCCGCTGAAGTGGCTGATCGGTGCGGGCGCCGGCGGCACGCAAGGTCAACTGGGTACCGTCGACCGCATGGTCGCGTACAGCAAGGACAAGAAGTATGTCCAGTACCCGATGACCGAGCTGCAGCGCACCCCGCTGGAGTATCGCTCGCTGTTCCAGATCACCACCTACTGGTCTCGTCTCGGCCAGGTCGAGTTCCGCTACGGCGTGACGCTCGCCTACCGCGACGGCATCTAAGGGGGTGGACATGGCGAAAAACCACGTTCACACCGCGTTCTCGCTCACCGAGGACAACGGCAACGTCCGCAAGTTCGTTGCCGGGGAAGAGGTTCCGCGCGAGTTGGTAGACCACTGGTACGTGAAGCTGCATACCGGCGAGGCCCCTACCGTTGACCCGGGCGCCGAGGCTGCGGCCGACGAACTGCTCGCGGAGCTGGAAGCCAAGGCCAAGGCGCTGGACGAGCGTGAGAAGGCGCTGCAGGATAGCCAAGGCATTCTGGGGAGCATCCGGGAAGAGCAGAATGCCAAGGCTCTAGCGCTTTCGGAGCGCGAGAAGGCCGCCGATCAGCGCGAAGCGGACCTGAACGCTCGTGCCGAAGTGCTGGACGGGCGTGAGGTGGCCATCGCCAATCGTGAAAAGGCGGCCGAAGCAGCTGGCAAGGACGCCAATCAGCAAGGCCGCCGCCAAGGGAAATGAGGGGTATGATGCCCCCCTAAGGGGCATCTCGCCCACAGGATCCATATGGACGTCGCAAAGTTCCGCAACGACTTCCCGGAGTTCGCCGACCCGACGAAGTACTCCGACACCCAAGTCGCGCTGTGGCTCTCGGTCGCGGGTCATCTCGTCAACGGCGAACGCTGGGGGCCGCTGATGGACCTCGCCCTCGGACTAGTCGCCGCACACCACTTGGTGCTTGGGGCGCGCGACGTGCAGGCGGCAGAGGTGGGTGGCGTGCCTGGTCAGATGACCGGGCCCCAGTCGTCGAAGTCTGTCGATAAGGTCAGCGCCAGTTATGACACCGGTGCTGCGACCATCGATGGCGCGGGCTTTTGGAACCTGACTTCCTACGGCGTGCGCTTCGTCACTCTTTCCAAATCCATCGGCGCCGGGCCTTTGCAATTCTAGCCATCGGCGCTCGCAGGGGCGCTCAATGGCTGGTTTCATCAGGACGGATCGACTGAAGGAAGTTCTCGGGTCGATCAGCGGGCTCGTCGATAAGCAGGTGCTGGTAGGGGTTCCCGACAGCACTGCCGGTCGCAAGGACGAGGGCGCGCCGCTCAGCAACGCGGAAATCGGATACATCCAGGAAAATGGGGCGCCGGAGATCAACCTCCCAGCGCGCCCCCATCTGGTGCCAGGCGTCGCCGCGGCGCAGCCGAAGACCCTGCCGCTGCTGCAGAAGGGTATCGAGGCGGCGTTGGACGGCGACCTTGACGGCGCCAAGCGGCGCATGAGCATGGCCGGGCTTGCAGCCCAGTCCTCGGTTCGAGCGCTGATCAACAGCGGCATCGGCCCGGCCCTGAGCGAGGCCACGCTACGCAACCGCGCGCGGCGTGGCAGGAAAGGGGCGAAGGAAGAGTTGGCATCCCGCGCCGCCGGCCAGCAAGCCAGCACCGAGCTGGCCAAGCCCTTGGTCGACACCGCCCAGTACCGCAACTCTATTACCTACGTGCTTCGCAACCGGAAGTGACCATGGCACTACTCGACGTCGCCGACGTGCTGCTCGACCCGGATTTCATGGACACCGGCCTGGTGTGCAATCGGATGGTGCAGACGTTCGACGGGCACGGCCGCGCACAGAACACGGCCACGGCCGCGCCGTTCGCCGCAGTGGTCACCAGCGACAAGGGCGACATCCTGCAGCGTGGCTCGGACGGCAGCCTCATCACCGGGTCGATCACGCTGCATACACCGTTTCGGTTGAAGGACGGCAGCCCCGGCCAGGATGCAGACGAGGTGATCTGGCAGGGCCGGACCTACACCGTGGTCAGCGTCAATGACTACAGCCATTTCGGCCGCGGCTTCGTAGCCGCTGTCTGCGATCTGAAACCGCTTTCGGGGTAATCCATGGCAAACACCAGCGCCACCGGCGGCTACCTTGCGCCGACGGCGCCGGTGCCCGTCGAAGACGACGAGCTCGACAACCTGCTGCAGGAACTGGTCGCCGGCGTGAGCAGCCTGCCAGGTGAGATGGTGCGCCCGCGCTGGCAGCCGACTGTGCCGAAGCAACCCGAGCCGGCAGTCAACTGGTGTGCGCTGGGAATCACCTTGCAGGCGAATGACGCCGGCCCGGCGATCCAGCACGACGGCGATGGTGACGGCAGCGACGAGTACATCCGGCACCAGCAGATCGACCTGCTGTGCTCGTTCTATGGTCCGGCCGCGAAGGGGTACGCCCAGCGCCTGGCCGACGGCATGGCTATTCCTCAAAACAGCGAGCAAATGGCGCTCAACGGCATGAAGTTTGTCCGTGCGAGCGAGATACAGCCCGCGCCAGCGCTCATCAACCAACAGTGGACCCGGCGGTACGACCTGACGCTGACCCTGCGCCGCAAGATCACCCGGACCTATCCGGTCCTCAACCTGTTGTCCGCCGAAGTGCAGAGCACCACCGATTCGGTGCCGCCGGTGGCCGCAACGACCAACATTCACCAGTAGAGGAATGACCATGTCCAACGGACTGCCGGTATCGCGGCTGATCGACGTCACCATCAACATGTCGCCTCTGGCGGCACAGGGCGCCAACCTCAATACGGAGTTGATCCTTGGCGCTTCGCCGGTGATCGACACCAACGAGCGCATGCGCACCTACGGCACCATCGATGCCGTAGGCAGCGAGTTCGGCAACACCGCCCCGGAATACCTAGCCGCGCTGCTGTACTTCCAGCAGACGCCTCAGCCTTCCGAGCTGAAGATCGGCCGCTGGGCCAAGTCGGCAACGTCAGGCTCGATCCGGGGCGCAGCCCTGTCCGCTGCCCAGAAGGACATCACCGTCTGGAAGGCGGTCACGGCCGGCTCGTTCAAGGTCACGATCGACGCCACGGTGAAGACGCTGTCGGCACTGGACTTCTCGGGTGTCACAAACCTGAACGGCGTGGCAACGATCATCCAGACCGCACTGGCCGGTGCGAGCTGCGTGTGGAACGGCACGCAGTTCGTCATCACGTCGCCGACTACCGGCACCGCGTCGAAGGTGAGCTATGCCACGCCGACCGGTTCCGGTACCGACATCTCGACCATGCTGGGCCTGACCAGCGGCCTGGCGTCAGTGCCGGTCGACGGTATCGTGGCCGAGGCGCCCGACACGTGCGTGAACATCTTCCTGGACCGCTTCGCCAACAAGTTCCTCGGCATCCAGTTCGCCGATACGTCGGTGACGAATGACCAGCACGTGGCGGTGGCCGACCTGATCGAGGCGGATCAGCGCCACATCTACGGTGCCACCACGCAGGAACCGCAGGCGCTGGACGGCACTGCGACGACCGACCTGCTGTCGCGCTTCAAGGCCAAGAGCTACAAGTACTCGTTCGCGCAGTATTCGAGCACCAGCCCATATGCTGCCGCCTCGATGTTCGGACGTCTGCTGACTACGGATTTCAACGGCAACAACACGACGATCACCCTAATGTACAAGCAGGAGCCGGGCATCGTGCCCGAGACCCTGTCGAGCAGCCAGGCCAACGTGTTGCAAGACAAGCGCGGCAACGTGTTCGTCGAGTACGACAACGAAACGGCGATCGTGCAGTACGGCGTGACGCCGAGCGGCATCTTCATCGACTCGGTCTACAACTCGATCTGGTTCCGCAACCGCATCCAGACCGACGTCTACAACCTGCTGTACCAGAGCACGACGAAGGTGCCGCAGACCGACGCCGGTAATGCGCTGATCGCAACGACGATCGAGGCGGCATGCGCGGCTGCGGTGAACAATGGCTACCTGGCCCCCGGTGTCTGGAATGCCGGCGGCTTCGGCGCGCTGAAGCAGGGCGACACGCTTGCCAAGGGCTACTACGTCTACGCGCCGCCGATCGCGCTGCAGTCGCAGGCCGACCGCGAAGCTCGCAAGTCGGTCGCATTCCAGGTCGCGGCGAAGGAAGCCGGCGCCATCCATACCGTTGACATCCTGGTCAACGTGAACCGCTGATAGGGGAAAGAGACCATGCAAGGCGGAACCTATTCGTTTATTGATGTCCAGGCATCCATCGCCGGGCCGGGCGGGTCGTTCTCGCTCGGCTACGGTGAGGCGACGGCTGAAGAAGGCATCACCGTGGCTATGGCCAACGACAAGAACGCCATGACGGTGGGTTCGGACGGCAGCGTCCAGCACAGCCTGCGCGCGGACAGCTCGGGCCAGATCACGCTGCGGTACCTGAAGACCGCGCCGATCAACCGGACGCTGATGGCGCTGTACAACGCCCAGAAGCTCGACAGTCGGCTGTGGGGCAAGAACGTCATCACCGTGACCCAGTCCGTTGCGAACGATGCGATCGCTGGCATCTTCTGCGCCTTCAAGAAGGTGCCGGATCTGACCTACGCCACCGAGGGCGGCACCGTCGAATGGGTATTCGACGCTGGCCGAATCGAAGGCATGCTGGGGACGTACTAATCATGGGCCGTGAAATCGAACTTAACGGCGCCCAGTATTCCATCGGGCGGCTGACCGCAAAGCAACAACTGCACGTGTCGCGCCGTATCGCGCCGGTGATCCCGCCCATGATTCCGGCATTCCTGAAGCTGGCCGAGAAGCTTAAGGCCAGCGGCGCTGAGGCGTCCGATGCATCTGGCGCGGACAAGGCGAAGATGTTGATGGCGGGAGACCTTTCGGACCTCGGCGAGTCGCTGCAGCCCTTCGCTGACGCGCTGGCGGCCATGAACGATGCCGATGCCGATTACGTCATAGATAACTGCCTGACCGCCGTCCAGCGGCAGCAGCCCACTGGCTGGGCGCGCGTCGTGTCGCCCGAGCAGAAGACGCTCATGTTCCAGGACATGGACATGGCGGTGATTCTGCCGCTGGTGGTGCAGGTCATCGTGGCCAACCTCGGCCCTTTTATTCAAGGGTTGCTTACCAGCCTGCCGAGCAACCCGGATCAGTCGGGACAGGCTGGCTAAGGCACTTGCCGGGTGGCGAGGACTGGCTGATGGCGCCGGTTCTCGAGGGCTTGTGCAAGTACGAGTCCCTTGTCGACGGCACGCTCGGGCTGGAAGACATCGCGCTGATGAATGACGCGCTGGCCGTCCGGGCCGACAACCAGGCGGCCGCACGCCGCATCTTGGAACAGCAGAGCAATGGCCCAAAGCACCGTAATCCGTGAGTTCCTCGTCGCCTTGGGATTCAAGGTCGACGAGAAGGGCCTGAAGAAGTTCAACGACGGCGTCGAGCAGGCCACCAAGGGCGTCAAGCAACTGGTGACGACCATCTCGGCCTCGGCCCTGGCCGTCAGCGTCGGCGTGTCGGCGCTGGCGTCGAAACTGGAGAACTTGTACTTCGTCTCCAAACGCACCGGTGCGGCGGCCAACAGTCTGAAGGCGTTCGACTTTGCCGCCCGGAATCTGGGTATCTCGACAGAGACCGCCTTCGGCGCGGTGGAAAGCCTGGCGAAATTCCTGCGGAATAACCCGGCGGGCGAGGGCTATCTGGCCTCCATCGGTGTGCAGACGCGCAACGCCAATGGCGAACTGCGCGACACAGTCGACATCCTTGCCGACATCGGCACGGAACTTGCCAAACGGCCGACGTGGCTGTCCAGCCAGTACGGCAAGATCCTCGGCATCGACGAGAACCTTCTGCTGGCGATGCGTGACGGCGACTTTGCCAAGTTCATGCAGCAGTACCGGGAGATGTCCCGGCGCAACGGGCTGGACAAGGCCGCCGAGGACGCGCATGCCTTCATGGTCGCCCTCCGCGGGCTGGGCACGACCTTCGAGAACTTCGCGATCAAGGTTGAGGGCGCGCTGCTGCGCAGGGTCGGGCCGCAGCTCGCGCGGTTCCAAAAGTGGTTCGAAGATCATTCCGGCGAGATCTCCGAGCGGGTGGCGGAGATCGCCAGCGCTATCCTTGCTGCTGCCGCCGCGCTTGGGCCTCCGCTGTCCTGGCTGGCCGACAAATTCATCGAGCTTGATCAGGCGACGGACGGATGGTCGACGAAGATCATGCTGCTTGTCGGCGCCTTTGGGGCGCTGGGCGGTTTCAAGATCGTCAGCGGCATCTGGAAGATGGTCGCGGCAGTGCGCGCGCTAGGCGCAGCAAATGCGGCGGCAGCGGCGGCCGGCGGCGCTTCGGCTGCCGGAGGGGCCGCCGGCGCGGGGGGCGCGGCAGCGGCTGGCGCCGGTTGGCTGGCGCGCTTCCTGCCGTGGGCGGCTCGGATCGGTGGCGCTGCGGCGCTCATGTTCCATAGTGGCGGCCTGAACAACGGCGAGGACGCCGAGCTGGCCCGCAGGCGCGCGGCGGCCGGCCAGCCGGCTGGTACGGGAAATGCCGGCGTCGACGCCGTATCGTTTTTCCAGCGACTAGGCTGGTCCCATGACCAGGCCGCTGGCATCGTTGCCAATTTGCAGCGCGAGAGCACCGCCGGCTTGAATCACCGCGCCGTGGGCGACAACGGGCAAGCTTACGGTGTCGCCCAGTGGCACCCTGACCGCCAAGCGAACTTCAAAGCATGGTCCGGAAAGGACATCCGGGATTCGTCCCTGATGGAGCAACTGCAGTTCGTGAACTACGAACTGACGCGGGGCGCCGAGCAACGCGCCGGCCAGTTGTTACGCGCCGCGCAGAATGCCCAACAGGCTGGCGAGATCGTTTCTCGCTACTACGAACGGCCGGGCAAGGAAGAGGCGGACAAGGCCCGGGAAGCCGCACTTCGCGGCCGTGCTGCGGTCGACCTGAAGCAGGAGACGACTATCAACCTGTACGGAGTGTCTGACCCGGCGGCCGCCGGCCGGGCTGTAAATGACGGCCAGCGGCAGGTGAACGACGAAATCGTGCGCAACATGCAAGGGGCAATCTCGTGAGCTTCCTCGACATCATCACCTTCGTGCCTAAGACCATCGGGCCAGTGAAGATTGGCTGCACGCTTGAGGAAGCCCACCAGGACGAACTGCAGATTACCGAGCACCCGGTGGAGAAGGGGGCGCAGATCAACGATCACGCGTTCAAGCTGCAGCCGGAGGTAACGATCCAGTGCAGTTGGTCCAACGCCGATCTGGCCGCACTCATTGGCACCCTGGAATCGATTTTCACCGGGGGCGGCCTGCCGTCTAACGACTACATCAGCACGGTGTACTCGCAGCTGATCGCGCTGCAGGAGACGCGCCAGCCCTTTGATGTGGTGACATCGACGCGTGTGTATCACGACATGCTGTTCAAGTCGCTGCGCGTTGTTAAAGATCAGAAAACTGGCGAGGCTCTTAGCGTTACTGCCACGCTGAAGCAGATCCGGATCGTGCAGACGAAGGCGACAACGCTGCCGCCGAAGGAAAACCAAGCCGATCCCCAGGCCACGGCCGAGACCCAGAATGCCGGCACCAAGGCTGCGATGCCGGCCACGCCGGCGCCGGGCGGATCGGCGCCACCGACGAGCATGTAATGCCCACCTTCTACGAGATCCCTCTGACGCCAGATCCGCAGCGGTTCACGGTGACGCTCAGCGGCGTTGAATACCGGATGACGGTGCAATACCGCGACGCCGGCGGCGCCGGCTGGGTGCTGGACGTGGCCGACGCGACCAACCTGCCGATCGTGAGCGGCATCTTGCTGGTGACCGGTGTGGACCTGCTGGGCCAGTATCGACATCTGGGATTTGGCGGGCGGCTCTGGGTGCAGGGCGCGGCCGACCCCGATGACGTTCCGACGTTTGAAGACCTCGGCATCGGGTCGCACTTATACTGGGTGACCGACTAAGCTGAAAGACAATCAATGGACGACACGAACCGCAAGGAACTGCTGCTCTGGGCCGAAAAGGCTGCAATTGAAAGCCTGAAAGGGCATCACGCGAGCGCGGATGTCATCGCTAAAGAAGCCTCCACAACGCTGACGATTTTTCTGGCAGCAATGGGCGGTGGAATCGCCTATGCATTGAAACTGCTGGAGGCTGGCGAGTGGAAATGGCAGGCGGCGGGCTGTGCGTTCTTCACAGTTTGGTTCTTAGTGTTAAGTGTGCTGCTCGTTGGGAAGTGCCTGATGATTCGGGCGATTCCCCCGGTGTTTAATGAACCGAGCAACCTTTACATGCCCCAGTTTGCGTATCTCGATGTGATCGAATCCGAGCTGGATGGATTCCAGCGTCGGATAGCGGCCGTCGGAAAAGAGAATGGACGCGTCGTCTGGTGGTTGAACCGGCTGCGTATGGCAGCGGCACTCAGCCCGGTCGCTACCGCTTTGGCTTTGTGGGTTGGTTGGTGGACGGTTGGCGCCTAACCGTTCCCGGCTCAGACGGCCTCCGCTTCTGTCGGATGTTCGCGTCCCGAGTCGGGGTTCGGTACACTGGGGTCGTCGGGTCCGGGACTTTTGGCTTATTATTAGACGTCGTCATGGTGACTCTGGTTGTTCAGGTGTAGGAGCCGGTAAACATACCAGAGTCAGACGCAGCCCCGCCTCGGCGGGGCTTTTTCATTGGTGGCGATATGACCCAGCAATACGGCCGCAAGGTCTCGCTGATCATTGGGCGCGACGCCGGATCTGCCCTTGATCTGTCGCACCTCCGGATCGTTTTTGACGTGCGCCGTGGCGACACGCAGACGCCGAACTCAGCGCGTTTCCGTGTCTACAACCTTTCCGAAAACACCACGCAGCGTATCGAGTACGAGTACAGCCGGGTCGTTCTGCAGGCCGGGTATCAAGGTAACTACGGCATCATCTTCGACGGTACGATCAAGCAGGTTCGCCGCGGTCGTGAGAGCCAAACCGACACCTACCTGGACATAACGGCAGCCGATGGCGACTCAGCGTACAACTTCGCTGTGCTCAACATGACGTTGGCCGCGGGATCGACTCTGTCCGATCACATCGCGGCGGCGTGTACGGCAATGAATCCGTACGGCGTGACTCAAGGATACACGCCACCCCTGCCGACCAACCCTCTGCCTCGGGAAAAGGTCATGTTTGGGATGGTGCGCGATTTCCTCGCTAAGACCGCGAGGACCGCCCAAACTGTCTGGAGCATTCAGGACGGCAAGGTCGTCAATATCCCGGAGACATCCTATATGCCGGGGGACATTCCGGTGATCACCTCAGAGACCGGAATGGTGGGATTACCAGAGCAGACACAGAACGGCATCACTATCAAGATGCTGCTCAATCCCAATGTCAAAATCGGATCGCTGATCAAGATCGACAATCGCAGCGTTCAGCAGCGGGAGAGAAGCCTAGCGGTTGGGCAGCAGGCCGACGAGGCATTTATCGCAGAGGGGAACCGGCTCCAGGATGACGGGTACTACTACGTGATGCTGGCCAACCACAGCGGCGATACGCGCGGGAATGAGTTCTACACCGAAGTCGTATGCCTGGCGGCGGACGTGACAGCGGGCGTCCAGAACTTTACGGACAGGCAGGTAGTGCCGCCGGAGGGTGTGATCAAGCCGTGGGGTTGATCACAGTCCAGGCCATCCTTCGATGATTACGACACTGCCGTCGGGCCGGAAGTTGACTTTGGAGAAATCAACAAGGTTGCGAGCGGAAGTGTTTCCCTGCGGTCCGATGATCACGACGCTCCCTTTGCTGGCTGAAAGGGTGCCACCCCAGCATCCAATGTCTGGCTTCCTGGTGTTGTAGATCTCAGCTTTACGCATGTGCCTGGCGTTCACGATGGGCAAGCCGCATGGCTCTGATTCGTGCAGGACGTAGATGAAATGAGACCGGTCGATCGTATCTCCTTCCTTTCGTGTTCCAGGCGGTGTGACATATGCCGTTTGCGCGAGTACCGCATTGGCAAAAAGTGCGAGAAGTAGGGGCAGCTTCTTCATTCTGGAATCCAATGAACAGACTAGAGAGAATCGGCGAACCCGAGGTCGCGCTTCGCGTTGCATTCCATGGGCTGCGAGCAGACATCTGGACCGCCATTCCGGGAATCATCCAATCTTTTGACCCGGACGAGATGACCTGCCGGGTTCAGCCAGCAATCAAGGCAAATGTCCGGCAGAAGGACGGCGCGGTCGTTTCAGTTGCGCTTCCGCTCTTGGGCGATTGCCCTGTGCAGTTCCCATCTGGCGGAAATTGTAGTCTCACCTTCCCGGTTTCTCCAGGAGACGAGTGCCTGGTGGTGTTCTCCAGTCGGTGCATTGACGCTTGGTGGCAGTCCGGCGGTGTTCAGGAACAGGCCGAGCAGAGGATGCACGACCTGTCGGACGGGTTCGTGCTCCTTGGATTCCGGTCGAAGCCCCGGGCGCTGCCGAATGTGAGCACCACGGCCACGCAACTGCGATCTGAGTCCGGCACGACCTATATCGAGATGAATCCAACGCTGCAGAAGGTCAAGATCGTCGCGCCTGGTGGATTCGACGTGGTCGCACCCCTGTCGACCTTCTCGGCAGCAGTGACGATCACGGGGCTGTTGACGTTTGTGGGCGGCCTGGTCGGAAGCGCGGTTAGCGGGGCGGCAGCCGTCTTCAATGGCGTACTGAATGTCATTGGGCAAATCACCGCGAATGGAAAGCGCGTAGATGACACCCACACCCACAACGGCGTGCAGCCCGGCAGCGGCAGCAGCGGCAACGTGAACTAAGGATCTCCATGCGGTACCGAAAGCTATCCGGCACTGGTGACTATGTCTTCGGTGGGCAGCAGGCCGATTTCTACAAGGACGTCCCCGAGGCGGTGGCCCAGGCTGTGCTCACGCGGCTGCGCTTGTTGCGCGGGGAATGGTTCCTCGACAAGACGGCTGGCACGCCATGGAGTACCGAGGTGCTGGGAAAGTACACCAACGGTACCTACGACGCCGCTATCCGCCAGCGCATCCTGGGCACGCAAGGCGTGAGGGAAATTGTCGAGTACTCCGGCACCGTCGACACCGAGAAGCGGCACCTGAGCGTGGTCGCGAGGATCAACACCATCTACGGCCCCACCACCGTTGAGGCGACTCTGTAATGGCCATCACCACGACCGCACCCACAATCGATGCCAGCGGCATCACCGCGCCGACCTATGCTGATGTCCTCGACTATCTGAAGGGAAAATTCCGCGGCATTTATGGGCCGGACACGTATCTGGAGGAAGATAGCCAAGACGGCCAGTTGCTGGCTGTGTTCGCCGACTCTATCAACGATGCCAATGCCGTTGCCGTGGCAATCTACCGTTCCTTCAGCCCGGCCACCGCGCAAGACGATGCACTGTCGAGCAACGTCAAGATCAACGGCATTGGGCGAAAGGCCGCATCGTTCTCTACAGTCGACCTGCTGATCGTCGGCCAGGCCGGTACGACCATTACCAATGGCGTCGCCACGGACGCGAACAAGAACAAGTGGACGCTGCCGGCGACCGTGACGATTCCGCCTTCTGGCCAGATCACCGTCACCGCGACGTGCATTTCAATCGGCGCCATCAGCGCAGCTGCGGGCACGATCAGCCAGATCGGCACGCCGACGCTCGGTTGGCAGACGGTGACGAATCCGGATGACGCCGCGGAGGGCTCGCCAGTAGAGAAGGACGCAGCACTAAGGCAGCGGCAGACCGTATCCACAGCGCTCCCATCACTGACGGTGCTGGACGGCATCATCGGGACAGTGTGGAACGTGGCGGGCGTGACCCGAGTGCGCGCATACGAGAACGACTCGGCCACGACGGATGCGAATGGTTTGCCGCCGCACTCGATTTCTCTGGTGGTGGAAGGCGGTGATTCCACCGATATCGCAAACGCGATTGCCAAGAAGAAGACGCCTGGGTCGCCAACCTACGGCACGACGGCTGTTTCCGTGCAGGACATCTACGGGCGACCGATCACCATCCGATTCTTCCGACCCTCGACGGCGGCTATCACGGTAGCTGTAAGCCTTAAAGCTCTGACCGCTTATACCACCGCGGTCGGCGATGCGATCAAGCAAGCGGTCTCCGACTACGTTAATGGCGTAGCCATCGGTGGCGGAGAGTCGGGCAGCGTCGAATGGGCCGACTCGATCACGGCGGCCAACAGCGTCGGGGGTGGCACCGCCTTCAAGCTTACGGCTCTGACATTGACCGGGCCAGGCGGGGCGGGCGGGCCTGACGTGGCCTTGGGATTCAGCCAAGTGGCCGGGTGCACGCCGGCGGCGGTGACCCTGACGGTGACCTGATATGGCAGACATCACCAAGTACACCGGCCGCGTCACAAGCGAGCACAACCAGCAGCCAGCCTTCATGGCCGTGGTCGAAGCGCTGGCGCAGCCGATGGTCGAGCTGCAGAACCTGCTTGGCAGCATGCCGGGAAAGTTTGACCTCGATGCCGCGGTGGGTGCGCAGCTTGATGATGTTGGCCGGTGGGTTGGCATCTCGCGCAACGTGCCGGTGCCTCTGACCAGTGTCTACTTTTCGTTCGACACCGCAGGGCTTGGCTTCGACCAGGGCAATTGGAAGGGCCCATTCGATCCTGACACCGGGCTGACGCGGCTAGACGACGACACATACCGGCTGGTCATCCGCGCAAAGATTGGCGCGAACCACTGGGACGGCACACTCGGATCGTCGAAGGCCATCCTGGACTCGATCTTCGGCGGTGGCACCTCCGTCTTCATCCAGGACAACCAGGACATGTCGATGACCATCGGCATCTCTGGGGACGTCCCGTCTGCGGTGTTCCTAGGTCTGCTGGCGAACGGGACCATCCCTCTCAAGCCAGAAGGCGTAGGCATCAACATCGTAATCGTCACATCCCTGGATGGTGAACCGATCTTCGGCTTCGACATGAGCAACGATCTCGTCGCCGGCTTTGACACCGGCGCATGGGGAACACCACTGTAAGGAACACAATGGCAACAAATGACTTCCTAGTGTTTGGCGGCGGTGCTGGCGCCAACGTCATCCCGCAAGTCACCTATTCTGGCTTGACCGCCCGAACGGCTGGCTTCTCGTCGGGCGTCGCGCAATCAGCCCAGCTCAACAAGGTCTGGCGTCAGTCGAGCATCATGGCTGCGGTGCTCGCACAGTTCATCTCGGACCAAACTGGCCAAGACGCAGTGGATGACGGGACGACGGCAACCCTATTGGCAAACCTAAAGGCTGCGGTGCGACTTCAGCATGGCCAATGCAGGCTGTCCGTCGTTAGCGGCACTCAACTCAAGCTCTCCCCCTACAACGGCAATGGTCTGATCATCAACGGACTGCCGCAACAGGTCCCCGGTGTGGGTGTGAGCGTCAGCAACGCAGGATTAGCTGCCGGCACCTTGTACTACGCCTACTCCTACATGAACGCGGGGGTCATGGCTTTGGAGCTCTCGAGTACAGGGCATTCGACCGGGACGGCGGGCGTTGAGCAGAAGACCGGGGATCCTACACGTACGTTAGTCGGCATGGTGCGCACGAATGCTTCAAGCCAGTTCGTTGACTCGGCCACCCAGAGGTTCTGCCTCAACTGGTTCAACCGGCGATCGATTGCGGCGACCAATACCTTCAATGTCAACCGTTCGACAACAAGCACGACGCCTGTCGAGTTGAGTCCTACTGAACGCGCCGAGTTTCTTAACTGGGGAGACGAAAGCACCTATGTGACCTTTCTCGCGTCCGCTTCCCAGAACACGACGTCTGGCTCGTTCTCGAGTTCGGTTGGCTTGGACGGTATCACGCCTGCACCGTTCAACATGGTTGTCAACGTCACGGCCGTTAACACGCCTCAGAACGTTAGCGCCATGGGTGCGTTGACGCCCACCGAGGGCTATCACTATTTGACGGCATACGGTGCGGCGACGGCAGGGTTCACAGCAACCTGGCTGGGCCAATACCCGACGCTAACAGCAAATATCAGGGGCTGATATGAAATCAATTGGACCGACGTTTTCCGAAGAACTGAAGGAAGCGGGACTGATGGGCCTTCCGTTCTCTTGGGGGGACGATGGCAGCATTGCGTTCGCGCCATCGATTACCACGGAGCAAAAGGACGCAGTCATGGCGGTGTATGACCGCCATGACCCTAAGATCGTCGCGACTTAACCCGTCCACAACAAACTTTGGCCCGCTTTGGCGGGCTTTTTCATTTTCTCCGGGGAAATTAATGAACGAGGCCGACATGGCAAACGAAGCAGTGAAGCTCGCGCCTGCGGCGCCTGTAACCGTGATGACCTTCATGGGCTATAGCGTGCAAGACTGGGCCAGCTGGCTGACGGCCTTTTATGTGCTGCTGCTGATCGGGAATTTCATCTGGAAGGCCGTCCGCCCCTGGCTGCGGCGCGGGCCGGATGCGGAGGCACCCGATGCTTAAGCAGCGGATTGCGGTCGCAGCGCTAACGATGTCGGCGGCGGGCTTCGCCGGCTGGCAGGCATCCGAAGGTTTCACCGACCACGCCGTCATTCCAACGAAGGGAGACGTCCCGACAATCGGCCATGGATCGACCCGGTACGAGGATGGTCGGCCGGTTCGAATGGACGACACGATTACGCGGGAGCGGGCGGCGATACTCGCCAGAAATCTGATGACGGCTGACGAGAAGCGCTTTGTTGCAAGCCTGCCAGGCGTAAAGCTTCACCAGGAGGAATTCGACGTCTACATGGACTTCGTCGGTCAATTTGGTATCGGGAATTGGCGGGCGTCCAGCATGCGCAGGGACTTGCTGATGGGTGACTATGTGGGCGCGTGCAATGCGTTGCTGCTCTACAAGTACTCGGCCGGGTACGACTGCTCGACGCCGGGGAACAAGCGCTGTTATGGCGTATGGACTCGCCAACTGGATCGCAACCGCAAATGCCTGGAGTCCCAATGAGATACGGAAGCCGCAAGTTCCTGACTGCGTTGCTGGTCATCGTGTCCGCCGACGGCATGCTGCTGGTCGGCACAATCGATGCCGCGGTGTGGGGCGCGACTGTAGGCAGCGTCGTCGCTGCCTACATCGCAGGCAACGTTGCGCAGAAGGCGGTGACGAAGTGAGGGCCCCGATCTACCGAGTAGTGGCTGCCGTCGCCTTGGTCGCTGCCATCTTTGCCGCCGGCTGGGTAACGAACGGGTGGCGCAAGGACGCCGAAATTGACCGGATGAAGGCGGCCAGCGCTCAAGCGGACCTCGCTGGCGCCAACAAGGCGATCGAGGACCTTGGCGCGGCCAGTCAGACCATCCGGTCCAAGGCCGACGAGTTCAACGCCAGCCAAGCCGCGCTTGCCGCCAAGGTCGATCAGGCCGTGAAGGAATTCCGAAATGCGAAAAAGCCTCTGCCCGTGGATTGCCGCCCTGATGATTTCCGGGTGCGCAAGCTATCCGACGCCGTCGATGCGGCCAAGCAGGCCGCCGCCGCTCGATAGTGCATTGGCCGCGCCATGCCGGATCCCGGACGCGCCGGCGGCGGCCGACTATGACGCTTGGCAGGAATGGGTGATGGGCGATGTCCTCAAAGCGCTAGGTGACTGCGCCGCCCGGCATCGCCTGACCGTAGAGGCGTGGCCTCGGTAGCCGAAAAAGACGGCGAGACGTGCGGGGCGCCGCCTCGCCGTGTGAACGCTGTGATCTTTCACAGCGGCGAACCTTTGTTATCGGCGGCACGCCGAAATTCCGTAGGACTTAGCGTGCGGCGGGCGCCAGCCCGGTGAACGCATTGAACTGGCGACGAAAGCCCGTGTTGATAGAAATCAGAAGGGCAAAATCGAGAAGGAGACCAAAACACAGTCCAATCAGCGCGCCCACCAGCTTCTTGGGCTTGATGGGGCGCTCAGGTGCGTAGATAGGAGCAACCGCTCGTGTGTTAAACGTGCGTGACGGGTCCAGTTGTTCTTCCAGGGAGCGTTGCATTTCGCGCAGTACGCGCAGTTCCGTGTCGCTGGATCGAATCGCCTCGGAGAGCATCACGTTCTCAGAGAACTTCTTGGCTGCCGAGTCCCCGTTGCTCTGGATCCGTTCCAAGATAAGCGTGCGTTCACGGGTCAAGGAGTCAATCGACTTGTTGGTGTCCGCGAGGCTCTTCTCAAGCCGCGCTTTTCCGGGCTGAAGAATCTGAGCATGTTCTGCTTGCAGGATGCCCAATGCGGCCTCGGCAACTTTCATTGCTTGGTCACGGGATCGAGCTTCTACGCTGAGTTCGACGAAATGGTCGCCCCCACGCGCTACCGTTGCCTTCAGCGTACTCATCGGGAGAGCCGACATATCGACGCTGGAATCCGGGGGTAGCCCGGCCGCTTTCAGCGCCTGTTGCGCGAAACCTTTGAAATTGACGCGCTGGACCAACGCACCTGGATCAGTCAGGCGACGGTCCCTTCCAATCCCCATTTGGCCGATGCCGACAAGAACGGTAGCCTGCCAACGGGGCGCAAACGTGGTTGATATGAAGGCGCCACAGGCTGCGGCAGCTATGGCGATGACTGTAAGGAACGCTGCAACGCGAATACTCGACTTCATTTCTCTCGGCTGGGTCCGTGAAGATTCGCCTTGCCAAAATGTCTCAAGACAAGGAACGGCGGACCCTCGAATATACAACCAACTGCGACGAATCGTTCCCTACTTTTGTGGGGATTTTGCTATGCGGAACGAATTTGACATGTCTGGGTAATTTGACTCTGATGTCGACGTTGCGACAGGTTTGGTGGAGCACGGGCGACTTCGTCTCCCATTTATCCGCACCCGGTCCCAAAAAAAACGCCACGGCCGCCATAGCCGTGGCTTCAACGATTTAGGAAGTAGCCGCCGGTTTCCCGGCAGGTCAGAGGATGTCACGGGGAAGCCGCTTGGTGCATCGCCCGAAAGGGTGAAAACTACCGCTTAAATCGCTCGGGGTACAAAAAGCCGCGGCCCGGATGGGTCGTGGCTGAATGTAAGTTCCTGTTCCCGGATCTGTCCTACGCTGGCGCCCCGCTAGGGGCGTCCAACGCGCAATACCCGTGGGCCTCAATATCGTTCATGACGGCGGACGGCATCAGACCCAGCATGGGGGTGTCGACGTCTAGTTGAGCGTCTGCCGATGTTTCGATGGGCCCTAGCCACTCGATGACGTGAGAGGGGAGCGTAGCCAAATTGGTACCAACTCGGACGAAAAGCGCGCGATGTCCGCTGCGATGGAGCGTGATCAACATGACGATGTGAGCACAGCCGGGTGGGCGTTCATTGAGGAAGAAAATATACAAATTACCGCGGAGGATCGCCAGTGCCTAATGCGCAGGACGCTTCTACCCGGCCATCCTTGTTACGAAGGCCACCCTAGCTCCCTCCGGCATGGTAGCGTCGTGCAAGCATGTACAGGGTATTTTATGCTTGCAAAAAACGAGTCCGGTAGGATAGTATGCAAGCATATTGTTTCGCGGAGTGCTTGCATGGCTGGGAAGAAGGAAGTGCCCCAGGCTCAGAAGGCCGAAGGAAAAGCTAAAGGGGGGGTCGCAAGGGCGCAATCGCTGTCGGATGAGCAGCGCCGGGATATCGCCAAGAAGGCTGCCTTGGCTCGGTGGGGAGCAAAGCCCATTAAAGCGACCCACACCGGAAACTTCAAAGAGAACTTCGGCATCGATGTGGACTGTTATGTCCTCAACGATGAGGCCAAGACTGCCGTGATTAGTCAGTCGGGTATGGCTAGAGTGCTGGGAATATCTCCGCGTGGCAATGTCTTGGAGCGGTTTGCGGGCAGTGAAACCATGGCGGGATTCGCCGGGGCCGAGCTACTTCATAAACTGCGAAATCCCCTTATTTTTCAATGGGGTGTCGGCGGGGCGGAACAGCCTCCCTCAAACATCAAGGGCTTTGAGGCTGGGCTGCTGATCGATTTATGCAATGCGATCACCGCTGCAAACTCAGCGGGTCGGCTGGGGAAGCGTTACGAAAAGATCGTCCAGCAGGCATCGATTGTTACAGGCGCTTCTGCAAAAGCTGGAATCCAAGGCCTTGTCTACGCATTGGCGGGCTACGACCAGACAAAAGAAGAGGTCATTGCCGCGTATAAGTTTTATGTCATGGAGGAGGCGCGCGAATACGAACGTGAATTCCCCATGGAGTTGTACGAGCAATGGTACAGATTGTATGGCTTGGCGAAGCCGGAGCGCGGCAGGCCTTGGGAGTTCCGGTATCTAACTATTGATCACATATATAAGCCTCTTGCGAAGAGCAATGGGAAGGTTTTCGCTCTCGCGCGATCCAACAAACAAGAATTTGGGGACAAAAACAATAAAATTCACCAGTTTCTTTCTGAGGTTGGCGTGAAGGCTCTGAGGACACAAGTGGGCAAGATAGCCGGTATAGCAATGGTTTCTGAAAGTCGTGAGCAGTACGAAAAATTCATTGCCGAAAAGATCTACGGTCAGTCAAGCTTTGACTTTGGGGAAACGTGACTATCGTGCTCATCTCTTGAACCTCGCCGGCGGCACTGCTTCCGGCCGCTTGACCTTTATCAGGGCGGTCCATGAAAAATGCCGGCGCACGGCCGGCTTTAAAAGGAACGTGTGGGGGCGCGATTCAGGCGATGACGTTTAGCTGGCCGGGCGTGATGCCGAGCGCGGCGGCTACCTTCACCCGCGTCGCCTTGCGCATCTTGCCCTTGCCGTTCTCGATCTCGGCGTAGCCAGGCTGGGAGATGCCCATGCGGTCGGCAACTTCTTTCTGGGTCAGGTTCAGATGCTCGCGCCAAGCGCGGGCCGGGCTAAGGCCCTCCACTAGGAGACGGTGGGCAACCTCATTGGGAACCCAGTCACGGTCAGCGCCGCGGTCGGAGACATAGTCGGCGTATGGGATCACTACGAAGGCCGGCTTGCCTTGTGCGTCGTGGATGATCTGAATGTTTGGCGGTGTGTCCATCGTGTTCCGTGTTGTCCTGGTAAAGAAGTATAGGACAACATAAGAAAACGTAAAACTAAAATATAGGAAAGTAATGCGGAAGCGCTACGTGGGCTCTCCGGGCGGGCACGATCCGTTGTGGAAGGTCATCGCTTGAAGCGTTCAGGCGGCACCGCGCCGGGGCGCTTCACCTTGATCCAGTCCGTCGAGCGCACCCCGTCCTGATAGCTCGAGCCCAGCCGCTTCCCTACCACGCCTTCCAGCTTCAGCTCTAGGGCGGAGCGATACAGCCAGTCGCCGTCGTCGACGCCCGTGACATGGAGCACCTGGCCGCCGTGCGAGCGCAGCAGCTTGGCCAGCATTGCCTTGCGCTTCTCCAGCGCTATGGGCCGGAAGTCCCTCCCCATGGCGACCAGAACGTCGAACACGCAATAGACGACCAGGTCCGCGCCTTCGTACCAACCCTTGCGCCGCGCACGCGCGTGCAGGCGGTCGAAATTGCTACGCCCCAGGTCGTCCAGCACGCATACCTCTCCATCCAGCACGCTGCCACTCGGCATGTCCGCGACTGCGGCGGCCACCTCCGGGAACCAGGCAGTCGCGTCAATCCCGCCGCGGCTCTTCAGCCGGGCCGTGGATCCGGTACTGGCCAAGACGCGGTAGCCGTCGTACTTGATCTCGTAGAGCCAGTCGCCCTCGCGCGGAATGGTTTTTCGCTCTGTAAGCAGCATGGGGCAGAGCTGGTCCAGTGTCGGGGCGCCGTCGCCTCGGGGCATGGCGCTTAGCCCTTGACGTCGCGGGGGTCATGGCCGAAGGAGTTCCGAGCGCGGATCTGGCCGTCGAGGCCGTGAATCAGCAGCTCGACCTTGTCGCGCTTGGCGCGCTCGGTGCCGGCGGCAATCGCTTCCTCCTGCGTGAAGAACATTGTTCGGTCGCCGCCGCCGGCCGTCTCGACGGCCCATTCGTTCCCGGCCGGTACCACATGGATATCTGCTGCCATGGCTGTCTCCTAGAGTTATGAAGACAGTCTGCGCGCGGTCCACGCATCGCCACTATCGGTAGGCGTCTGACATCCACCTAAGGGACGCGGGCAAAAAAACCACGCAGGGATGTTCTGCGTGGCGACATGGAAAATCGCGGGGTCAATCGCGAACCTTTAGTGTGCCCCGGTCGTGTGATGTTGTCGTCCCTACGCCGGTGGGGACGCCACGCTCTAAAGTTAAATCGTGTTGTGACGTAATACCGGATTCACTTGCTTTTCCAGTGAACCCGTTCCGTAGTAGTTCGGGGCTGGCGGCCCCGCCGGCCTCGCTTTTTTGCATGCAGCTACGACCCGTCCTTGGCAGGCAGGGTCCGCCGAATCTTCTCTAGCACCCTGCGGTGCTTGTCCTCAGCCTCTTCCCACGTCTCAGACTCGAAGGACTTGCTCATGCCGCCGTTGACGGTGGTCCGGAACATGGGCGGCTTGTCGTCTCGTAGGCTCGCCCAGCCGGAGAAGTAGGTCCAGACCTCGACCGCGTATTCCGGCAGCAAGTCCTTAATCTGCCAGGCTTTGCCATCGCAAGTCATCCACATGGCGTGCTCGGTGTAGTCGTAGCAACGCCGCGGCGCGCCCGCTTCGTCCAGGACGTAATAGCGGTCGTAAGCCGGGTCGATTGGATTGCTGGGCAGGCCGCCCGGCGGCGCGGGTGGGCGGGGCAGGGCTTTAAGCCGAGGCATCTAGCAACACCTCCAGTTCCCGTCTCGCTTCCTCGACGGCCTCACCGGCTGGTTCGCCGTACCCGTTCTCCCAGCCGTGGAAGCCAGCAGCCTCCGTTCCGGCCGTCAAGTTATCCAGCGCAGCCAGTAGGCGCCTGGCCGCGTCGCTCACTGTCGGGCGAGCCAGCAATGGCTCTCCGCACCGGTCGTTCATCTCGCCCTCATGTCTTTAATGTATGCCGCGCAATGGGTGTCAAGAAGCACATTGAAAAACCCAATTGGCAGGTTGTGGCAACAGCACTCACACTGGCTATATACTGTATGAATATACAGTAGTTGTATAGGGGTTCGATGGGACTTGCGCGGGTCCCCCGGTCGGTCAGGCAGGGATGGTCAATCCAAAAAAGTGAGGGGTACGTGAACGCAATGAACGAAAGAAGCACGCCGCCGGTGCCGGCCGGCTTGGAAGGGGCAAGGAAAATCGCAGAGGGTGTCGCGGGCATCTTCAGCGCCTTGCAAGCGCTGGGGGTGGACGACCAAGAGGTCGAGCGGCTTTGCCAGGTGGGAGCTGCCCTAACGCAGAACCTCAGCAACGAGCTCGAGATCGCGCAGGAGGAGAGGGCGGCCCGGCCTCAGTTGCGCGCAGTGCCGGTGGTCAGCTTCTTCAATGCCGACGATTCCCTAGAAGGCGAACACTAGGCGCAAGCCTGGGCCCGCGCGATTGCGACCAGACGCGGGTCCGCCTGCGTCAGCACGTCCAGAAGCAGCCGTTTCTCCTCGAGGTAGAGCTTGGCAAACTCTGGGTCGTGCATGACGATGCTCGATGTATTGCTGATCAGGTCGGCACACTTGACCGTTTGGACCCAGCCTGGCGCAGCGGCCAGGCGAGCCCGGGAAGCGGCTTTCCTTTCGGCCCGGTTACCCTGTTCGAGGTCGGACAGGAACATGACTCCACGCGAAACGAACTCACCGAAAGCCTCGGTCAAATGATCGGGCGTTACGGACTGGTCTTCTACGCAGTCATGGAGCCAAGCGGTGGCCACCATTTCCTCTGCGCGATCCCCATAGCTTGAGAAGGCCACCGAACTCACAATCCCCGCTACCTCGGCAAGATGGTCCAAATAAGGGTTGTTTGTGTATTTCCGCCGCTGGTCCTTGTGGACTTGGCGGGCGAACATCATGGCGTTGTAGGCAATGCTCATGCTTCCTCCGTACCTGATTCTGCGAGTCTCGTGCTTGCGAGCAGTATACGGCGGCTGCCCGCTCCTGAATTATTGGTTTTGAATAATTTGGACTAAACGGAGGCGCGGCTTGAATGGCCCGCCCAGTTTGCCTATCGTAGAGGTCCGCACCTTCAGGGGGGAGGCGGCCATGTGGATCTGCATCCGATGCCGCGCCGAAATCTCCGTCGATGCTGTGGAGCCTGGCATCGACGACTTCGGCATCTACTTCATCTGCCCGCATTGCGGTCGGCGCAACAAACTGATCAACGTTAGCGCGCGGGACAGAAACGGCCGCCGGCGAGGTGGACTCTTGCTGCAGCAGACCGGTAACTGACGCAGGCTGCTGCTTCCATCAGTCTTTCTGCATGGCCGGTGGTTGCGGTAGGGGCATCCAGTGGGTTGGATCAGGCTGCATGCCACCATCGCAGTCCAGCCATCCTTCAAAGCCATCGCTTTCCTGCTGGTCTATCCAAGCGCCGGTCAGATCGCGCTGTTCGCGGACGTATGGTTCTTCGCTGCACCACCAACCTTGTGCAACGGACGATCCATTGGTCACGATGATGTTTGTCCCATCCTTCGGCGCCGTCGCAATCGGCTGCCACCCAGCCTGCTTGCGCGAGGCTTGCCATGCGGCGAGCGGCGATATGTCGGCGTTGTTCTGCCACTGCTCGACCATCCACTTCTCAAATTCCTCGTTCACGGTTGCTCTCCGGTGTCGTTGATGATCTTGTAGTGCCTTCCGCCGAGATGAAGCAGTTTCGGCTCCTTTGGCTTCTTCCAGACACACAGGCCGTTCGCATCGATATTCCCACCCTGCTGTATCCACCATGTGGTGACGTTCCAGAACGATGCCTTCGCACTCGGCTGACGCTTCGCTGGATCGCCGTCAGCGTTCAACAGAATGGGGCCAGCATACGGGTGCATCTCAAACTTGTGCCGCACTCCGTTCTCGTCAACGATCACTCGGTCAGGACCGCCAACTGATAGATGGCAGCGCGTGCCGCCGAAGTCTATGAATGGCATCACCCCTCCCTCCGCCCGTCCAGCGAAGCGCGTGCTGCGTCGAAAAGCTTGCTGCCTGCCCACATCATGCGCGTTGCCTTAAGAGGGTCTTTGTGGCATTTGCATCCGCCATTGGTATGCATGCCGGTTGGCTTCTTCACGAGACACCCGCCGTCAGTGCAACCTCCAACGGTATCGCGCATGGTTTCGTAGTCGCGCAATGCGTCGCGCAGATCCGCCTCCCCGCCACCAGCCTGGCTGGCGCGCTCCAGTTCGCCGACACGCCGCTCTGCCGCGATCCGCAGCTCATGCTCGCGCTCCCAATCGGCAACGCGCTGCGATGCCTGCTCGGCCCAGGAGTCGCGGTCGGCTTCGAGTTCGCGGATGCGAGTGATCGCACGCTCAAGAAGATTGACGGATGCGTAACGATTCGGCTGTCCGACGTTCGTGTCATCAATGCAGTGCTGAAGCTCTTGCGCAATGTCACGACGCGCCATGTGCTTCAACGGATGGTCGATACGGTCACGCATCTCTGCGTCGAACTTGGCGCGCAGGTCTTCGTACCGCGTTGCTTCTGGCCATGCATTCTCTCCGCAGTTCTGGCAGTACCCACGCTTCGGATCTGGCGCGTGGCAATTGCAGTACCGCTGACGGTTGTCTTTAGCCATTCCCGCCCTCCGGTTCGGTGCGCGCACCTTCACCCGAGAAGATGCCATGCTGTTGCAGCCACTCTTGATACCTGGCCGTTTCCAAGGGCTTTAATGCGGTGTGCCCGATTGGCCATCCCATCAACCACTCGACCCACTCCGGGTTCAGCTGGCCACCGTCGGACGCCATAACCGCGTGGTCGATCCTGTCGTTCGATCTGTCCCGTCCATTCTTGCGAACCAGCGCCGCAGGCGAAGATCCTTTGCTCGCGCTCGCGCACGGCGTCGGCCACATCGCGCGCGCAGAAACCGCTTCGATCAGCGTCCCGCCCTCCCGGCCCTTGCGCGGCGTGATCCTGCCGCCCTTGTCCGCCAGGCTTGCTGTCGGCGTTGGCCAGAGCTTGGCAGCCGAAGACAGGCCCCAACCCGCGTTCTTGCTGGCACCCGGCTTGTTGTGGTTCCCATGTACTGTGGGAGTGGGCCAAAGCTTCACTGCAAGCGTGAGCGGAGTTCCGCCTTGCGCATACTTCCTGTCGCGCATCACCGCGCTGTCTCGCGTTGGCGTGGGCCACAATCCAGATTCGCTCTCGAAGGTGGGGAGCGCCGACGTCGGCCGCAGATATGACACCCCATTCCGCATCGAACCCCATCTCGGCCAGGTCTCCGAGAACTCGGGAAAGTCCCCGAGAAGTGAGCATTGGGGAGTTCTCCACTTCGACTCGGCGGGGTCGTACTTCGCAAATGACGCGCGCCATTTCTGTCCAGAGTCCGCTGCGCTCTCCGTCAAGTCCATCTCCGGTTCCAGCTGCGCTGATGTCCTGGCATGGAAACCCTCCAGCCACGACGTCAACAATTCCGCGCCAAGGTCTTCCGTCAAAGGTTCGAACGTCATTCCAAATCGGGAACGGAGGAAAGGTGCCGTCATTTTGGCGAGCGACAAGGACGGCCTGGGCGTAGGGATCAAATTCAACGGCGCATACGCATCGACGGCCGAGCAGTTGACCTGCAAGGATGCCTCCACCAGCGCCCGCGAAAAGATGAAGCTCATTCACCGGCACCTCCATTGCTCTGCGCCCCCTGTTGCCGCTCGCGCTGCTTGATTGCTCGGAGCGAGACTAAACGCCTAAATTCCGCCGCCAGCCAGCGCATCCGGTCAGGGTGCGAAAGATCTGCCGGACACCGGTTGTACGCACTCATCATGTCGTGCCAGTCACCTTCATGCGCCGCCGCGAGGGCGTCCCTCTTATCCGCCTCGCTCGCCGCGTCTGCCGGGGTGGCGACGCACTTGCACGCAGCGGCGTAGCATGTGTCGTGAGGGCAATCTTCCGCGATGTTGTCTTGGCCCATGTCGCTAGGTTCTGCCGGGGTGGCGGATTGCTGGCGAAGCAGTGCGATCATGGTTTCGGGCGGCACGCGCAATGTGTTGTCACCGGCAACATTCATCATCGCCTGCGCTTTGCGAATCCACCCATCCACCTGCGCAGCGGGTGCCGGGCCCTCCCGAACCGCCACCGCAGGCCCATAACTGGTCATTCGCGCGGTCAGCTTTGTGAAACAACATGGGCACTCCACGTCAAGGCTATCTACCGGGGTAGCGGATTGTTGGCGGGCGTCGTTTGCCTCTGCGTGATAGCGGTCGAACCAGCTCCCAAACGCAACCTTCTTGTTCGCCTGCGCAGCGGGTGCCGGGGTGGGGGTGATCGCAGCAATGATGAAATCGAATGCGGCAAGGTCTTCCGGCTCGCAAAGTTCCAGCGCGCCACGCACTTGATGCACGGCAGCGGAAAACCCGTCGGTCGGCGCTGCTTCGCTGCTGTCAAGCATTTGCTCCACGTCGGCTGCGTGCGGCGTCAGTTTCGGCGCTGGTGCGGCGGGCGCGGCGAGTAGGGCGCGTGCTTGGTCAAACAGATAGTTGGGAACGTACTCTGCGTCAGCAAAATCAAGGAACTTACGCAAAAGTTCATGCACCCCCTCCCCATTGCGGGCATCCGCATTGACGACTGGGGACAGATCGTGTGGCATTGCAACCAGCATCATTTGCCAGATTTTCCGAATTTCAGACGTATTGAGTGTGATGCGCCCATCATCAATAGGGATTTCGACGCGCTGCGCAGCCTCATACATTTCGGCAGTCGGCTCACCGATGTATTCAGTGCGGGCATCCGCAGAATGGGCGGCGAATCGGTCCAGCAGCACGTTCGAGAAATCTGCCAGTTTGGATTTCACATGCTCGTCGGCATGAAAGTACCACTCGTCGATCATCGTGGCGATCAGCCCCGCTTGGCGTGCGGTGGTGTTGGGGGTGGTCGTCATTTGGATTGCTCCTTGATGTCTTCGGCGATCTCTTGACCGGCGACAATGCCTTCGTCCCAAACGTTGTACTTGTTGTTTGCGATGCGGGCGCATTCTTCCACGACAGCATTCCACGCCGCATGAGCGAATGACTTTTCATAGTCACCGCCACCGGCTCGGACAAACTGCCCATCCTTTTCCCACCAGCATTCGAAGTGCTGCCCGAAACCATTGTTTTTGCCCGCAATCCCTTGATGCGCCTCAGATTGGGCTGCTGCTCGAATTGCCTGAAATCCTCGAATCTGGTTCTTGATAAGAGCATGGCGCCGCTGGTCTTGAGGACCGTCCGGCAGATTTCCAATGCATGCCAATGCTTCGGACAGAAGACTTGCCACTACCCCCTTCGCAGCGCCCAACGCTTCCGGGGCGGCCATCTTCACGAGCACGTCAGGAAAGCCGCTGTCTTCGTCTTCCACCCACGCGAAGCCTTGCTTGCGAACGTTCTCCAAAGCTTCCGCGAGGCTCGATCCGGCGAACGCCTCTCGTCGCACGTAGCCTGCGGGGCCCGCTACCATGATGTGCCACAGCAACGCTTCCGGGGCGGGGCGGGCGGCATTTCTGGCAGAACTCTTTTTCCGCGCTTCCCACATGGCGTCCACATGCGAGTGCTTGTAGACGATGCCCTGCCATGAGTCGATCTGCTTCGTCAGATCGAGATGCGCATACTCAGCTTCAAACGCAGCACGCTCCCGCGCCTCGCTGTCTCGCCCGTCCTGCGCACTGCCTTGGGTAGGTTTGGGGTCGGCCATGTCTCTCTCTATTCAGTTCAGGGGCGGGCAAGCGTTACCCGGGCGAATCTGGTCCATGGACAACCGGCTACGGTGTGGTCGCCGGCGCCGCAGTAGCAGCAGATGTAGGCTTTCATCGCAGCGTGGAAAGCAGGGGCACGCCGACAACCAGCACGAAGGCCAGCAGCGCCCAGATCATTACGAAGTCATCCATGTCCAGACTCCTGTTAATGGGTGATCAGCCGACCGTTGCCGGCTCGACCTTGGTGAAGGGATACTTGGCCGTCTCCGGTTTGCTGTACTTGCCGAAGTAGGCGCCGATCGATTCCGCGTTCTTGAATGCCTCGAACTCTGCTGCCGTGAAGTTGGCGTAGTGGTACAGGCTCCCCGCACCGGCCTTGCTTTTGAACCGGATGGCGAGGGTGTTGCTGGTGACGTCGTGGCCGATGCTGTGGATTTGGCTGCTGGAAACTTCAATCATTGCAATCTCCAGTTGAGGTTTAACTCGATCGTTCATTTCATCTCTCCTGTCTTTTCTCAAGTAGCTGCTTCGATCACGTTTGATTGGGTCGAACGTTCCAAACTTCAGGAATCTGCGCCGCAGAATGCTTGGGTCCTGCTTCAACTCCTTGCCCCACTGCGCGTACGTCTGGGTCTTTCCATTCCAAGTCACGTAGACATTCGTCCGCTTGTTGTTGTCCTGCTCTTCCTTGGTTGCCCATCTGCAATTTCCCGGCTCGTAATCTTCGTTGGAATTCGGGAAGCGATCCAAGGTCTTTCCTTCGGGGCGTTCACCCATATCCGCGTAGAAGTTCTCGAATGATTTCCAGCGCTCGCAGACCACCACACCCCTGCCTCCGTAATTTGGGAAGGCGCCGTTGGTCTTGTTTTGGCAGCGGCCCAACATCGCGTGCCAGGATTTGTATGCGCCAGAGTTATGCAATCCATGCCTGATGCTGTTCTTGCCGACGATTTCCTTATGGAGGCACCCACACGATTTCGCTCGGCCTCGCACCAGGTTCATCGTTCCCACAAGTCGAGCTTCTCCGCAGTCGCACACACAGTTCCACTGCGTGAGCGGATTTTTGCCGGTGCTGCTTGGGCCTTTGTCGATTACGAGTAGTCGCCCGAAACGCTGCCCGGCGATATCAATTCGCTTTCCCATGCTTCGTCCTGGTTAGCGATAGGCGCCCGTCAGGAACGGGAAGGCCATTGCCAAAGCTGCGATGACGGCTATGCCGACGAGAGTCCAGCGCTGCACGCGCTTGCTGTCTCGAAGCCGGATGAAGATGGGGTCTTGCATGTCGATCATGGCGCCCGCTCCATCGTTTCCACGATCAGCTTTGCCCAGCACTCGGCACGAATCAGGCGCTCGTCGCCGTTGTAGGGGAACCGATGGGGCCCGACCTGAAGGGTGGTTTCGGTGACCTCGATTTCGTTGGCTTCTTCGTCGTGAATGAAGCCGACGCGGAGGAAGCCTTCGAGCACCGCGCCGTGCGGCCCTGTGAAAGGCGCGTCCAGCGTGAAGGTGTGGCCCGTTCCGATCACGATTGAGCTCCGACTTTTGCGAGGGCGGCATCGGCGGCCCGGATCTCGTCCGACCGCGCCGCGTCCGACGCCAGAAGGCGCTCATGGGCCCGCTTAAGGTTGGAGAGGGCCTGGACAAGTTCAGGCATCAGGTTTTCATGCGCTGCCTGTCTTGCCGTGGCTTGGCTCGTATTCATTGCCGCCTCCGTGCATTCGTTATCAACATGCACACATATTAGCACACGCATTAGCAAGTGCAAGGGTGGCGACGAAGCCGTTCTAAGTTCGGGAGGGGAGTAAGACGCGCCGGAAGCGGCGCAAAACAGGCGTAGCTTTTAGCGTAGGTCGCTGCTGGGACCTAGCATTGGCGCGCTACAGGCGCTGCTGCATCATCGGCGTCTGCTTGTCAGCCTTGTCGGCCGGCTCCGCCTTGTCGGCGCGGCCCTTGCGCGGGGGCTTGCCTTCCGCGGCGGCCAGGGTCTCGGCGGACACGGGCGCGGCGTCCGGGGCGGCATCGGGGCGCGTGGTTTCGGCTGGTTGGGAAAAGGCTTCTGCGGACATGCATTCCTCTCGGGCGGCCCACGGGCCGGGCCGCCGGTATATCGGTTCGCGCCGGGGCGCAAAGCGGCATTTTACTGCCTGCCTCGCCAATCTAGCGGGAAGCCGGTGCGTTGTAATGCGGAGGATTCTTAAACTGGGTCGGACCAGGCCGAGGATGTCGGCTGGCGGCCCGCCGTGCTGCGCGGGGAGGGGCCGGCACAGGCGCCGGCGGCCGCACGGATGGCAGGCGGGAAGGCAGCGGGGGCGCCACAGCGGGCCCCGTGCACTGTTCGGCTTCAGCCCTCGATGGGCTTCAGCGCGGGCTTGGCGTTGTCCAGCGAGTACGGCGACAGCAGGCGCACCATCTGGGCGAACGCCTTGGGGTTGCCGGCCAGCACCTCGCCCTGTTCCATCTGGCGCGATTCGCCGGCGTAGTTGCCCACCAGGCCGCCGGCCTCGGTGATCAGCAGCATGCCCGCGGCCATGTCCCACGGCTTCAGGCCGCGCTCGAAGAAGCCGTCCAGGCGGCCGCAGGCCACGTAGGCCAGGTCCAGCGCGGCGGCGCCCGGGCGGCGCAGGCCGGCGCAGCTGCGCGTCATCAGCGCGAACATTTCCAGGTATTCCTCGACGCCTTCGAGGTCGCGGAACGGGAAGCCGGTGCCGATCAGGCAGTCGGCCAGCTTGTCGCGGCGGGTCACGCGGATGCGGCGGTTGTTCAGGAACGCGCCGGCGCCCTTGCTGGCCGTGAACAGTTCGTCGCGGGTGGGATCGTAGACCACGGCCTGGGACGGCGCGCCCTTGTGCAGCAGCCCGATCGAGACCGCGTATTGCGGAAAGCCGTGGATGAAGTTGGTGGTGCCGTCCAGCGGATCGATCACCCAGGTGAATTCGGCCTGTTCCTCGCCCTCGGCCCAGGACTGGCCGGACTCTTCCGCTAGAATGGCGTGCTCGGGGTAGGCGGTGCGGATGACCTCGATGATCGCGGCCTCGGCGGCGCGGTCGACTTCGGTCACGAAATCGTTGTGCTGCTTGCGCGAGACGCGGACCAGGTCGACGTCGATCGACGCGCGGTTGATGATGGATCCCGCCTTGCGGGCCGCCTTGACGGCGATATTGAGCATCGGATGCATGAATCTCTCCAGGGGCCCGCGGACCTGCCCGGATGGCGGCCTGCCGCCAGGATCATCATGGCGGACGGGGCGCACGGACAGTCCGGCCAGGGCCGAACAGCACAACGGATTGTCGAAGAACGAGGGGCGTCGCCAGAGCTTCGGGCGCCGCGCCGCAATTGGAAGGCTGCATTGTATAGGAACCCGGCCCGCCATACGAGTCGCGCACGGCAAACGCCGCGGCCAGGGCATCCCAGATGACTGACGCATTGAATTCCCAGGCGGGGCAGGCCCCCGCGGACGCCGCCGCCGGTGGCTTGTCCGGCATTTTTTCCCGTGTGCGCGTGGTGCTGGTGGAAACCAGCCACCCGGGCAATGTCGGGTCCGTGGCCCGGGCCATGAAGACGATGGGCTTTGGCGACGCGCCGGGCAGCCTGGTGCTGGTGTCGCCGCGCGAGCCGGACGTGCTGGCCCATCCGGACGCCGTGGCCATGGCCAGCGGTGCCGACGACGTGCTGGCCGGCGCGCGGATCGTCGACGACATCGAGGCGGCGCTGGCCGGCACGGCCTTCACGGTGGCGATGACGGCCCGCCAGCGCGAATTCGGCCCGCCGCGCCTGCTGCCGCGCGCCGCCGCGGCCCGGGGCAGTGCGCTGCTGGCGGCCGACGACGGCGCGGAGATCGCCCTGGTGTTCGGCAACGAGCGCTACGGGCTGCCCAACGCAGCGGTGCTGCGCTGCTCGGCCGTGACCCATATTCCCGCCAATCCGGCCTATGCGTCGCTGAACCTGGCCCAGGCCGTGCAGCTGGTGGCCTACGAGCTGCGGCTGGCGCTGCTGGATGCCCACGCGGCGGCCGGCGTGGTGCCGGACGGCGTACCGAATATCGGCTATGCTGGCGAGCCGGCCACGACGGAGCAGGTCGAATCGATGTTCGACCATTTCCAGGCCGGGCTGGTGGCCATCGGCTTCCTGGACCCCGACAACCCCCGCAAGCTGATGCCGCGCCTGCGGCGCATGTTTGCCCGGGCCGGGCTGGAGCGCGAGGAAGTGAACATCCTGCGCGGCATCGCCAAGCGCATGCTGCTGGCCGGCAGGCAGACCGAAGGCAACAAGGAAGGCTGAATTCCGTGACCCGCGTCCCGGCACCCGACATGCAGCGCGCCATCCGCGGCCCCGCCCCCGGCCGTGAGACGCCGCGCGCCTGCGCCGGCCAGCCCGCGCGATGTTGAAGCCGCCGCGACCCGAAAAGCCCTGATGGCCTCAGGGCCCGGCGGCAGGCGCTTAAATCTCTTACACTCCCTGCTCGCCACCGCGAGGCCGTCCCCCTACCAGAATCAGGCCCTACCGGCTCATGACCGCGCCGGCGCCGTCCGCATGCCGTGCGGACGCGCGCACGGCCCGGCAACACGACACGACGAAGATGTTCACTCGCCTGAAGGAAGATATCGATGCCATCATGCGGCGCGACCCCGCCGCGCGCAGCCGCCTGGAAGTGCTGACCTGCTATCCGGGGCTGCACGCGGTGATGTTCCATCGCGTGGCCCACGCCTGCTGGCGCGGCGGATTCCACTGGCTGGGCCGCTGGATCTCGCACTGGTCGCGCTGGCTGACCGGCATCGAGATCCATCCCGCCGTCCGGCTGGGCCGGCGCGTGTTCATCGACCACGGCATGGGCGTAGTGATTGGCGAGACAGCCGAGATTGGCGACGACTGCACGATCTACCAGGGCGTGACGCTGGGCGGCACGTCGCTCTACAAGGGCCAGAAGCGCCACCCGACGCTGGGCGCGGGCGTGGTGGTCAGCGCCGGGGCCAAGGTGCTGGGCGGATTCGAGGTGGGCGACGGCGCGCGCGTGGGATCGAACGCGGTGGTGCTCAAGCCGGTGCCGCCGGGCGCCACGGCCGTGGGCATCCCGGCCCGCATCATCATGCCGGACGCGCCGGCCACGCAGCAGGGCGCCAAACAGGAGTTCTCGGCCTACGGCATCACGCCGAATGCCGACGATCCGGTGTCGCTGGCCCTGAAGAGCCTGATCGACAACGCGGCCAAGCAGCATGACCGGATCGAGGCCGTGCTGGCCGCGCTGGACCGGCTGGGCGAGCACCTGGAAAACACGCCGAACGATCGTTTCGACGCCAGCGAACTGCGCAAGCTGATGAAATAGCGCTCGCCGGCGTGCGGCGGGGCAGGACCGGCGGCTCCGGTCAGTCCACCCGCGGCAGCAGGCGGAAGCCGTCGGCGTCCAGTTGCAGGACGGCCGCGCGCGGGCGCCGGCCGTCGAGATCCCAGTCGGTCAGCACCCAGCGTTCGCCGCCGGCATGCGTGTGGCGCGCCGGGCGATGGGTGTGGCCATGGACCAGCGTGCGGGCCGCGCTCGATGCCAGCAGCGCCTCGACGGCCGCCGGCGACGCATCGCCATAGTCCGGCGGCGCCGCACCGTCGGCCTGGCGCGCACGGCCGGCCTCGCTGTCGGCCCGCAGCCGCCGGGCAATCTTCAGCCGCGTGTTCAGCGGCAACGCCAGGAACAGCCGCTGCACCCAGCCCTTGCGCGTCCAGTGCCGGAAGCGGTTGTAGCGCGGGTCGTCGACGCAGAGCAGGTCGCCGTGGCTCAGCACCACGCGCGCGCCGCCGCAGACAATCACGGTCGGGTCCGGCAGCAGCGTGGCACCGGCCGCCCGCGCAAAGCGCTGGCCGATCAGGAAGTCGCGGTTGCCGTGCATCAGGAAGACCGGCACGCCCGTATCGGCCAGCCGGCGCAGCGCCGCCGCGATGCCGGCCGCGAACGGCGTATCGGTCTCCTCGTCGCCTACCCAGAATTCGAAGAAATCGCCCAGGATGAACAGCGCGCGGGCCTGCCGCGCGGCGTCGTCCAGCACGTGCTGGAAGGCGGCCAGCGTGCGGGGCATGCCCGGCGTCAGGTGGAGATCGGAAATGAACCACGCCGGCGCCGACACCTCGATCGGTGCGGCTGCCGGCGCGGGCAGGGTTGCGGTCATGCGGGTCGGAAAGGTCGGTTCACGAGCGGCATGCCGCGTGGGGGAGGAAGAGGGCGGTCGAACGATTATTCGACGATGGTGGCCTTCTGGATCACCACGTCGTCCATCGGCACGTCCTGGTGGAAGCCCGAGCTGCCCGTGCGCACGGCCTTGATGGCGTCCACGACGTCGGTGCCTTCCACGACCTTGCCGAACACGGCGTAGCCGAAGCCCTGCGGCGTGGGCGAGCTGAAGTTCAGGAAGTCGTTGTCCACCACGTTGATGAAGAACTGCGCCGTGGCCGAGTGCGGCGCGTTGGTGCGGGCCATGGCCACCGTGTAGCGGTCGTTCTTCAGGCCGTTGCCGGCTTCGTTCTCGATCGGCGCGTCGGTGTCCTTTTGCTTCATGCCCGGCTCGAAGCCGCCGCCCTGGATCATGAAGTTCTTGATGACGCGATGGAAGATCGTGTTGTCATAGTGGCCCTTGCGCACGTACGACAGGAAGTTCTCCACCGTCTTGGGGGCCTTCTCGGCGTCCAGTTCGATGGTGATGACGCCTTGCGTCGTTTGGAGTTGTACCTTGCTCATGGGTGACCTCTGTCTGGTGACGGTGAGGCCCGCGCGGCGGCGGGCCGGGAGTTACTTGGTGACGACGGTGGCGGACTCGATCACGACCGGGGCGGCCGGCACGTTGCGCATGGCGCCGTAGGCCGTGGTCGGCGTGGTCTTGATCTTGTCGATCGTGTCCATGCCTTCCACCACCTTGCCGAAGACGGCATATCCGTTGCCATCGGGCTGCGGGTAGTCGAGGTTCGGATTATCCACCACATTGACGAAGAACTGGGCCGTGGCCGAGTTCGGGTTCGACGTGCGCGCCATGGCCACGGTGCCGGCCTTGTTCTTGAGGCCGTTCTGCGACTCCAGCGGGATCGGCGCGCGCGTGGGCTTTTCCTTCATGTCGCGGTCAAAGCCGCCGCCCTGCACCATGAAGCCGTTGATCACGCGGTGGAAGATGGTGCCGCTGTAGAAGCCGCTTTTCACGTATTCCATGAAGTTGGCCACGGTCTTGGGCGCGGCGTCGGGGTAGACCTCGATCGTGAACTTGCCGGCGTTGGTGACGAACTGCACACGCTCGGCCTTGGGAGCGGCGGCGGCCGGGCTGGCGCCCTGGGCCATGGCGGCCAGCGGGCTCAGCGCGGTGGCGGCGGCCACCAGGCCGGCCAGGACGATGCGTCGGGAAAGGGTCATGTCTGGAACTCCGTCTTTCAGTGCAGGTAAATCAAGGGAGAGCGGGCGGCAGCGGCCGGGCGCGGGCCCGTCCGCCGCAATGTGCCGGGGTCAGCGGGCCGCGGGAGCGCTGGCGGGCGCCTTGCGCACGCGCGGCGCGGCGGCCGGCGCACTGGCCGGGGCCGGCGTGCCGCCAAGCTGCTGCAGGCTGGCGGCGGCGCGGGCGTCGGCGGGGTTGCGGCGTACCGCATCGCCATACGCCTTTTCCGCCAGGCGCCGGTAGACGTCGCCCAGGTTGCTGTAGGCGATGGCGTAGTCGGGCTTGGCATCGATGGCCAGCAGCAGCTCGGCCTCGGCGCGCTTCAGGTCGCCGCGCCTGGCATAGAGCAGGGCCAGGTTGTTGTGCGGCTCGGGCAACTCGGGAAAGTCCTGCGCCATCTCGGCGAAGGCCTGGATGGCTTCGTCCTCGCGGCCGGCCTTGGCCATGGCCCACGCGCGCTGGAAGCGGGCCTGGGCGTTGCGCGGGTTGCTGGCCAGCACCTTGTCGAAGCCCTTGATGGCGTCGTCGTAGCGCTGGTCGTTGACGGCCTTCTGCGCGGGCACCATGCCGGGGTCCGCCGACGCCACGCCGCCGGTGGTCACCGTCGCCGCGGGCATCGACATCGGGCCATTCTGGGCGGCGGCCGGCCGGGCCAGCAGCGCCCCGGCGATCGCCAGCGCACCCGCGACGGGAAGCGCGACGGAAAGGGCGGCGCCACGGCGGGCCGTCGCGGAGATCGGGAAAGGCAGAAGCAGGCTCATGTAAGGGCGGTCCGTTATACTCCGCGGCATTCTAGCAAAGCGGCACGGCGTGCACGACGCGCCCCAGGCGCCGCCACCCGTCCCCCGGCCGGCCCAGCGGGGTTCCGGTAAGATATGGGGCCCGTGCGCCATGGCGCGCCCGCCGCGCACGCCGCCCTGCCACTCATCACACAAGCTCCATGCAGCAACTGAACATCTACAACACGCTCGCGCGTGAGAAGCAGCCTTTCGTGCCAATCGAACCCGGCAAGGTCCGCATGTACGTGTGCGGCATGACCGTGTACGACTACTGCCACGTGGGCCACGCGCGGGTGATGGTGGTGTTCGACATGGTGCACCGCTGGCTGCGCGCCGCTGGCTACGATGTGACGTATGTGCAGAACATCACCGACATCGACGACAAGATCATCCGCCGGGCGGCCGAGAACGGCGAGACCATCGGCCAGCTCACCACGCGTTTCATCCAGTTCATGCACGAGGATGCGGCCGCGCTGGGCGTGATCCGGCCCGACTACGAGCCGCGCGCCACGGAATTCGTGCCGCAGATGCTCAACATCATCGACAAGCTCGAAGCCCGCGGCCTGGCCTACCAGGCGGCCGACGGCGACGTGAATTTCTCGGTGCGCAAGTTCCCGGGCTACGGCAAGCTGTCCGGCAAGTCGCTGGAGGACCTGCGCGCCGGCGAGCGCGTGAGCGCCAACGACGCCAAGCAGGACCCGCTGGACTTCGTGCTCTGGAAGTCGGCCAAGGAGTCTGAGCCGCCCGAGAGCAAGTGGGATTCGAAGTGGGGCAGCGGCCGCCCGGGCTGGCATATTGAATGCTCCGCCATGAGCTGCACGTTGCTGGGCGAGCATTTCGACATCCACGGCGGCGGCGCCGACCTGCAGTTCCCGCACCACGAGAACGAGATCGCGCAGTCCGAAGGCGCCAGCGGCAAGCCGTTCGTCAACATGTGGATGCACAACGGCTTCGTGCGTATCAATGACGAGAAGATGTCGAAATCACTTGGCAATTTCTTCACGATCCGCGAAGTGCTCAAGCAGTACGACCCCGAGGTCGTGCGCTTCTTCATCCTGCGCGCGCACTACCGCAGCCCGCTGAACTACAGCGACGCCCACCTGGACGACGCCCGCCATGCGCTGACGCGCCTGTACACGGCGCTCAAGGAAACGCAGCCGGGCGGCTGCGCCGTGGACTGGGACGAGGCGCACGCGCGCCGCTTTGCCGAGGCGATGAGCGACGACTTCAACACGCCGATCGCCATGTCGGTGCTGTTCGACCTGGCCAGCGAGGTGAACCGGTCCGGCTCGCTCCAGGCCGCCCACCAGCTCAAGGCGCTGGCCGGCACGCTGGGCCTGCTGGAGCGCGATCCGCACACGTTCCTGCAGGGCGGGGCCAGCGTGGACGGGCTCAGCGCCGAACAGATCGACGCGCAGATCGCGGCACGCCGCGCGGCCAAGGCCGAGCGCAACTTTGCCGAGGCGGATCGCATCCGCGCGGCGTTGCTGGAGGCCGGCGTGGTCCTGGAAGACAAGCCGGGTGGTGCCACCGAGTGGAGGCGTGCTTGAACGCTGCCGCGCGCAAGCCGAAATCCGCAACCGTCGCGCCCAAGCCTGCCGGCAAGGCCGCCGCCAGGCAGGCGCCCAGGGTGCCGGCGCGCGACGAGCCGAAGGCGGCTGCCGCCACCAGGACCGGCGGCAAGGGCCGCAAGGTCGACCTGCCCGAGGCGCAGGCCGTGCCGCTGCCGGTGGAGACCGTGGTCGACGCCGTGCGCCCGGCCTACTGGGACGAGGCCTGCGCCGACCTGATGAAGCGCGACCGCATCCTGCGCAAGATGATTCCGACCTACGGGCCCGCCCACCTGGTGTCGCGCGGTGACCCGTTCATCACGCTGGCGCGATCCATCGTCGGCCAGCAGATCTCGGTCAAGGCGGCGCAGTCGGTGTGGGAACGGTTGGTGACGCTGTGTCCACGCGTCACGCCGGCACAGTTCCTGCGCGCCGGCAACGAGCAACTGGCCGGGTGCGGGTTGTCCAAGCGCAAGGCCGAGTACATCACCGACCTGGCCAGCCACTTCAAGGCCGGCACGGTCCACGTGAACGACTGGGCCGGCATGGACGACGAGGCCGTGATCGCTGAGCTGACGCAGATCCGGGGCATCGGGCGCTGGACGGCCGAGATGTTCCTGATGTTCAATCTGATGCGTCCGAACGTCCTGCCGCTGGACGACGTGGGCCTGATCAACGCGATCTCGGCCAACTACTTCAGTGGCGAACCCGTCACCCGCAGCGAGGCGCGCGAGGTGGCGGCCAACTGGGAGCCCTGGCGCACCGTGGCCACGTGGTACATGTGGCGCAGCCTGGACCCCCTGCCAGTGACGTATTAGCGGCAGGAAGTGGCAGCATGAGGCAGTGGCGGGGTTGACGCCTGCCAAAAATGCATAGAAATCAACATATTGGGTCGCAGTCTTCTGGAGTTTTTCCGGTAGAATGCGCCCCTTCACAGACAGGTCCGCGTTTTTATGAAAACCACCTTCCTGGATTTCGAGCAGCCGATTGCCGAGCTCGAGGCAAAGATCGAAGAACTGCGCTTTGTGCAGGACGACTCGGCTGTCGACATTTCCGAAGAGATTTCGCGGCTGGCCGGCAAGAGCCAGCAGCTGACCAAGGATATCTATGCCAACCTGACCCCGTGGCAGGTTGCGCAGATCGCGCGCCACCCGCAGCGTCCGTACACGCTGGACTATGTGCGCGAGATCTTCACCGACTTCCATGAACTGCACGGCGACCGTGCGTTTGCCGACGACCTGTCGATCGTCGGCGGCCTGGCGCGCTTCAACGGCCAGGCGTGCATGGTCATCGGCCACCAGAAGGGCCGCGACACGAAGGAACGCGCGCTGCGCAACTTCGGCATGTCCAAGCCCGAGGGCTACCGCAAGGCCAAGCGCCTGATGGAACTGGCCGACAAGTTCGGCCTGCCGATCTTCACGTTCGTCGATACCCCGGGCGCGTTCCCGGGCATCGACGCCGAGGAGCGCGGCCAGTCGGAGGCGATCGGCCACAACCTCTACGTCATGGCCGGCCTGAAGGTGCCCCTGATTGCCACGATCATCGGCGAGGGCGGCTCGGGCGGCGCGCTGGCGATTGCCGTGGGCGACGTCGTGCAGATGCTGCAGTTCGCCACGTACGCCGTGATTTCGCCGGAAGGCTGCGCGTCGATCCTGTGGAAGACGGCCGAGAAGGCCCCGGAAGCCGCCGAGGCGCTGGGCCTGACCGCGCACCGCCTGAAGGCGCTGGGCCTGGTCGACAAGATCATCAACGAGCCGCTTGGCGGTGCCCACCGCGACCCGAAGGGCATGGCGACGATGCTCAAGCGGTCGCTGGCCGAATCGCTGCGCCAGTTCCAGGGCATGAGCGTCAAGGAACTGCAGGCGCGCCGCCACGAGCGCCTGATGGCCTATGGCAAGTTCAAGGAAACCGGCGCCCAGGAGTGACGTGGGCACCGAAGACCCGACGCACCTGACCGCGCGTCTGACCGACAAGGTCGCACAGGCTCTACAGGCCAGTGCGGCCTTTGTTGTTTCTGGCGCCCCGGAAGCCGCCGGCACGCCGCCCGCCACCGTGGCCGTGGCGCTGTCGGGCGGGCGCGATTCCGTGGCGCTGCTGCATGCCGCGCGCGGGGCGCTGGCCGCTACGTGGCCGCTGGCGCGGCTGGTGGCGCTGCACGTCCATCACGGGCTCCAGCCGCAGGCCGATGCATGGGACGACTTCTGCGCGACGCTCTGTGCCGAGCTCGACGTGCCGCTGGCCAGTACCCGCGTCGCCGTTCGGCCGATGGCGGGCGAGGGCATCGAGGCTGCCGCGCGACGCGCCCGCTATGACGCCCTGGGGCGGATGTGCCGTGAGCAGGGCGCCCGGCTGCTGCTGTTCGCCCATCATCGCGACGACCAGGTGGAAACCGTGCTGCTGCGGCTGTTCCGGGGCACCGGCGTGGCCGGCATGGCCGGGATGCCGGCGCGCCGGCCGCTCGATGCGCGCGGCGACGTACAACTGCTGCGGCCCTGGCTCGATGTGTCGCGTGCCGATATCGATATCTATTGCCACGCGCACGGCCTGCGCTGGATCGACGACCCTTCGAACGCCGACACACGGTTCGCCCGCAACGCGCTGCGCGCGCAGTTGCCGGGGCTGCTGCAGGCATTCCCCGCGCTTTACGAGAATGTGACCCAGGCCGCCGCCCATTTCGGCCAGGCCGCCGGCATGCTCGATGCGCTGGCCGAGCAGGCGCTGTCGCGGCTGGTCTGCGCCGGGCGCGATGCCGATACCCTTTCTGAACTCGACCTCGCCGGCCTGCGCGCCTTGCCGGCCGAGCACGCCGATGCGGTGCTTCGGCACTGGCTGCGCGACCTCGGCGCCCAGCCGCCCAGCACCGCGCGGCTGGCGGCGATGCGCGCGCAGTTGATCGAACATGGCGGCGGAGAGCCCGCCATTGCGCACGATGGACTGGTGCTGCGCCGGTTCCGTGGCCGCGTGCTGGCCTGCCAACGCGTGCCCGACGAGACGCCGGCGCCGTTCGCGTTCGACTGGCACGGCGAAGCCCGCATCGTGGTGCCAGCATGGCGGGGCGAACTGCATTTCGCGCGGGACGACACCTTCGGCGTGCCTGAAGCCGTGCTGCGCGCACCGCTGCGGCTGGCCGCGAGGGCCGGCGGCGAACGTATCGTCCTGCGGCCCGGTGGCCCGGCGCGGGCGCTGAAGCAGGCGTACCAGGAGGCCGGCATCCCGGCCTGGCGCCGCCTGTATCTGCCGCTGCTGTGGAGCGCATCGACCGAGGGTGGCGAGCAGCTTGTGATGGCCGGCGGCCTGGGCATGCATCGCCGCTGGCCGGCCGCCGTGGAGGGGGCGCCGCGCTGGCGCGTGGAGTGGCTGGCGGCGCCGGTTGCCGGACGCTGAAGAGCTGGCAAGCGGGCCGGGTGGCCCCACCTTACGTCATAAATAGGGACAGATTTAATTCTCTATGTGAATAGAATTCACATAAAAACAGCGTCAAATTTGCCACGTTTTTGGCCTTTCTTCGTCCGCTGGCCTTTACGGGACGCGGCGCATCGTGTAATTTCATCGGCTTTGCACAATCGCTGGCGTCGACAAGAAGATGGCTCTCATCGTTCACAAATACGGCGGCACTTCGATGGGTTCCACGGAACGCATCAAGAATGTCGCCAAGCGCGTGGCCAAGTGGCACCGCGCCGGTCACCGCGTAGTCGTGGTGCCTTCGGCCATGTCGGGCGAGACCAATCGCCTGCTGGGCCTGGCCAAGGAAATTTCCGCGCAGCCGGACCCGCGCGAGCTGGACATGCTGGCGTCCACGGGCGAGCAGGCCAGCGTGGCCCTGCTGGCCATCGCGCTGCATGGCGAGGGCATCGACGCGGTCAGCTACACGGGCTGGCAGGTGCCGGTGAAGACCGATTCGGCCTACACCAAGGCCCGCATCGAATCGATCGACGACGAGCGCATCCTGGGTGACCTGGAGGCGGGCAAGGTGGTGGTCATCACCGGCTTCCAGGGCATCGACGACGACGGCAACATCACCACGCTGGGCCGCGGCGGCTCGGACACCTCGGCCGTGGCCATCGCGGCCGCCATCGAGGCCGACGAGTGCCTGATCTACACCGACGTGGACGGCGTGTACACGACCGACCCGCGCGTGGTGGAAGACGCCCGCCGGCTCGACCAGATCACCTTCGAGGAAATGCTGGAAATGGCCAGCCTGGGCTCCAAGGTGCTGCAGATCCGCTCGGTGGAATTCGCCGGCAAGTACCGCGTGAAGACCCGCGTGCTGTCGTCGCTGACCGATCCCCTGATGCCGCTCGAGCAGGAAATGCACTCGGGCACGCTGATTACTTTTGAGGAAGATTCTGAAATGGAAGCAGCCGTCATCTCCGGCATTGCCTTCGCTCGTGACGAGGCCAAGATCACCGTGCTCGGCGTGCCGGACAAGCCGGGCATCGCCTACCAGATCCTGGGCCCGATCGCCGACGCCAACATCGACGTCGACATGATCATCCAGAACCAGTCCGTCGAGGGCAAGACCGACTTCACGTTCACCGTGCCGCGCGCCGACTACCAGCGCGCGCTGACGATCCTGAACGACGGCGTGAAGGCCCACATCGGCGCGGCCAGCGTGTCGGGCGATCCGAAGGTGTCGAAGGTGTCGGTGGTGGGCGTGGGCATGCGCTCGCACGTCGGCATCGCCAGCAAGATGTTCCGCACGCTGTCGGAAGAGGGCATCAACATCCAGATGATTTCCACGTCGGAAATCAAGATCTCGGTGCTGATCGACGAGAAGTACATGGAGCTGGCCGTGCGCGCGCTCCACAAGGTGTTCGAGCTGGATCAGGCGTGATCCGTGGCTGGTAAGGCCGTTCCGGCGCGACACGATCGCGGCGCCGATTGCCGCGATTTTTGTCACGGTTCATCGAAAATTCGTTGACCAGTCGGGACTGCCTCGCTAGAATACGCGCTCTGTTGTGCAGCCTCCCTTGCACAACAAAAGTTTGGGAGACGTGGCCGAGAGGTCGAAGGCACTCCCCTGCTAAGGGAGCATCCGGGCCAAAACCTGGATCGAGGGTTCGAATCCCTCCGTCTCCGCCACTACGTCTGTATTGGCGGCGAACCCCGGAAGATCGCGGTCTTCCGGGGTTTTGTTTTTTTGGGCCCGCTTTCGATGCGATGCGCGCGCCCTGGACGGTGGCTGTTGCACCGGCCCCTCACCGACGGGTTTTCTCGCCTTGGCAAGCCCAAGCCGCATGCCGGTACATCGCAGTGATCGGCATCCTGCAACCTCGCTGTAGTCGCCCGTTTCCCTGCTCCGCCCGCATCCGCCGAGGCTTCTCCGCCGAGGAGCATGCCATCGCCGCCCTGTGCCACCTTTTCGGCGTCCCTTAGACCTGGATTAAGAAACCCCCACGACAAGCCCGCTGCGCGTTGCGTATCGGTCACGATCGCCTTCTCGACCGGTTTCGATATTGCTAGAGTCGCGCCCCAGAAAAACGTGGCCCGGGCCGGATGCGCGGCATGGCAGCGACGTTCCACACCATGTCGTGAGAAGGGGTCGTTCTTTGTACCGATTCTGGCTTTCAGGAAGCGGCGCTTGGGTGCCGCTGATGTTGTGCGTGTTCGCTGCGCCTGCGCTGGCGTCCGGCATCGTGCCGGATGGCAGCACTGCCACGACGGCTGCCGTCGGGGCCGGCGGCCGTATTGCCGTGGGCGTGGCCGCGGCCGTGGGCGGCGTGTCCACCAACAACTATCGCGAGTTCAACGTCCCGGCGGCGGGTGTGGACCTGAACAACGCCACCGCTCGCGCCCGGACGATACTCAACCAGGTCACGGGCACCCGCCCGTCGCTGCTGGAAGGCCCGCTGAACGTGCTGGGGCCGCGTGCCAACGTCGTCATCGCCAATCCCAACGGCATCAGCGTCAACGGCATGGTGGTCCAGAACATCGGCAACCTGGCGCTGACCACCGGGCAGGTCACCTTCAACGACGTCTCGGTCAACGGCCAGCTCCAGCGCAACCTGGTGCTCAGCACGCGGCAGGGCGCCATCGATATCGGGCCCGGTGGGTTGTCGGGCACGCTGCTGAACCTCGAACTGATCGCCAAGCAGCTCCGCGTGGCCGGGAGGGTCGAGAACCGCTATACCGATCCGAACTCTCGCGTCCGGGCCGTGGTTGGCGACAGCCATGCCGAGATCGATGCCAGCGTATCGCCGGGCGACAACCTGTCGCCGTGGATCTCGTACGCAGCCGGCGGCGCCTCGTCCGGCAACCTCGCGCTGGACATCACCAGCGCGGGCAGCCTGCTCGGCGGCCGGGTGGAAGTCATCGTGACCGATCAGGGCGCGGGCGTGCGGCATGCCGGCGCCGCGTATGCGACGGCTGGCGATTTCCTGATCTCCGGCACCGGCGACCTGCAGCTTGGCGGGGGCAAGGTCGGTGCCACGCGCGATGTGTGGATCGATAGCGGCGGGCTGTTCGGCAGCGGATCGATGACCGCAGGCCGGCACGTCCAGATAACTTCCGAGCGCGTCGCACTGGCCGACAGTGCCATCGCGGCAGGCACGTCGACAACGGGCGACATCGTCATCGGGGCACCGGGCCAGACGCGCAGCCGGACGCTGGCGCTTGCCGACACCGCCCTGGACGCGAGCGGCGGTATCGGCCTGTTCGATGCCGGCGCGGGCATTGCGCTGGCCGGTGTACGGCTCAACGCCAACGGCAACGTGGTGATCGAAGGCCAGGGGGCGCGCGGACTGAGCGTGAGCGCCGGGCGCGGGCGATCGGCACTGACTTCCAGGCAGGGGGGGCTGTCGGTGCTGGCCACGGACCTGCATGCCGGCGGGGCCGATATCGACGGCGTCGGCGGGGTGTCCATCAGGACCGGAGACCTGACGTTGCGCGATGCGACGCTGTCGTCCACGGGCGGTGACGTGGAGGTCCAGGCAGGCGGGCTCTGGCAGCAGCAGGACGCGGACGTGCTGGCGGCGTCGAACGTCAAGATCCAGGCCGGCGCCATGCAACTGGCTTCGGCCACGCGCCAGTCGACCGTCATCGCCAAACACGGCGGCGTCCGCCTGAGCATCGATGGCGATCTTGTCAACGACGGCGCGCTGGTGCAAGGCCAGACCCGCTCCGACCAGGCCGGGTCGGAAGGCGCGCTGGCGGTGCGCGCGGGTGGCGCCATCCTGAACAGCTCGACGCCGCAGTACCTGGGCATCTTCTTTGGCGCCGCCGACGATGTCGTCGTGCTGGCCGGGGGCGATATCGTCAATCGGCATGCGCGCATGCTGTCGAACGCGCGGCTCGATGTGGCGGCGACGGGCGATCTGATCAACGAGATCACCAGGCAGCCCGGCGCCAACGGCGACCAGGCCGTGGTGGACGCCACGTCGGGGCGGCGCTGGCTGGTGCTCTCCAAGCGGTCCAGCACGTACGACATCGACTATGGCGCGGTGGATCGCCCGGGACAGACTGCCTATCTGCTATCGGACACCGGCACGACGCTCAGCGGCCGCAACGTGTTCAACACCGGCGGCGAGATCTACGCCAACAACGGCGCGATATCGATCCATGCCGCAGACACGTTCCGCACACAGGGCGTGACGACCGGGCAGGCCCACTACGCCCGCACCTGCATGATCGTATGCCGGACGTCGGCGTCGTCGAACACCGCGGTGACCGGCGGCCTGTTGTCGGCGGGCGGCGGTATCGACATCACGGCTGGCCGGGCCGCCGAGAACATCGGCGGCCGCGTGCTGGCGCTGGGCGACCTGACCGTGGACGCGCCGGTCACGTATGCGTCGGGGCTCACCGGCTACACGGCGATCGCGCGCGACCGGGGATTCAAGGCGTTCTTCGGCGATACCTGGGCGCGGCTGTATGCGATGGACGTCGGCGGAAGCTGGATGGCGACCGGCCGCACACGCATCGGCGGGGATGCCGTCGTCAATGGCGGCAGCTTCGATGGCGACGTGGCCATCGCGGGCGCCACCAGCGTGAGCCGGTCGCGCCAGCAGGATTCCGTATCGGTGGAAAACCATCTGGGCCTGACGACATGGCTGTGGCGATGAAGCGGGCGGCCGCCGCCGCGCTGATGGCGATGATGGCTTCGGCCGGCGTGCAGGCGCAGGTGTCGCCCATCGGGCCCCTGCCGCCGGAGGACCCGGCGCAACGCCTGCTCCGGGAACAGCGGCAGCGCGATCTGCAACGAGAGGCCACCCAGCCGCCGCCGCAGATCGACAGCCGCGTGCCGATGGCGCCCGACGTGCGCGTGGAGGACGTGGAGGAGACGGCAGCTACGTTCGACATCCGCCGCATCGAGGTGGAAGGCAACACGGTGCTGTCCGATGCGGAGGTCGATGCCGTGACGGCGCCGTTCATCGGTCAACGGCTCGGCGCCAACCGCATCAACCTGCTGCTGCGCCGGTTCACCGAGGCGTTCGTGGCCAAGGGCTACATCACCACGCGCGCCTACCTTGGCGAGCAGAACCTGGCCAGCGGCGTGCTGCGCGTGACGGTTGTGCCGGGCCGCGTGGAATCGCTCCAGCTCAACGGCAAGACACTGCGGCCGGGGCCGCTGCCGCTGTTCGACACGGCGGCCGGCGGCTGGATCACCGATGCCGGGACGGTGTGGCAGTTTCCCGCGCCGGGCGACACGCTGCGGCTGGCCGACCTCGAACAGGGTGTCGATCAGTTGAACCGGCTGCGCCGCAATCGCGCGGAGCTGCAGATCCTGCCGGGGCAGACGCCGGGAGGCTCGGTGGTAGCGCTGGCGAACCAGCCCGGCGACCGGTTCCGCTTCAACGCGGGCGTGGACAACTACGGCAGCCGCGTCACCGGTATCTCCCGCACACGGCTGGGGGTCGACGCCGACAACGCGCTGGGGCTGCAGGAATCGCTGGGCGTGAGCTACGTGGGCACGTCGGACACCAATGCCGCCGTGGCGTCGGCCGCGGTGCCGTTCGGCTACAACACGTTCAGCTACACGGCTTCGCTGTCGGAATACCAGAACACGATCGGTGACACGGCGCTGCTGTACGGCCGGTCGATGGGCCATACGCTCGGATGGAACCGCGTGCTGACGCGCAACCAGCGCGGCCGGCAGGCCGTGGACCTGACGCTCACGTGGCGCAAGAGCGAGCGCGAGATCAACAACCTGCAACTGGACCCGCAGCGGCTGACCGTGTTGCGCGCCGCCTGGAACGGGCTGTGGCGGTTCGCCGCCAATGCGCAGCAGGGCTACGTGACGGCGGAAGCCGGCTACTCGCGCGGCCTGACATCGTTCCATGCGACCGACGATCCGTCCGATATACGCCGGGACGAAGCGCACGCGCAATTCAACAAGTTCGACGCCAGCACGACCCTGCAACTGCCGCTGCCCCCGGTGGCCGGACGGGCGCAGGTGGCGTGGCGGGCCCAGCTGGTCGGACAGTGGACCAACGTCGCGCTGTTCGGGTCGGAGCAGGTCTACGCCGGCGGCATGAGCACGGTGCGCGGCTTCCGGGAAGGCGTGATCGCCGGCGACCGTGGCGCCTATCTGCGCAACGAATTCGCGTGGATCAACGCGCCGGTGCTGGGCGGCCTGCGCATGGAACCGTATGTGTTCCTGGATGGCGGCGAGACGCAGTACGTGGCAACGCGCCGATGGCAGGCAGTTGCCGGCGCGGGCGCGGGTATCCGTCTGTCGGCGCAGTGGGCGGGACAAACCTTCACAAGCGAAGTTCTGGTGGGTGCGCCGCTGGCGCAGCCCGCCAGCCTGGGGCCCCGGCGCGCGATCGCGCTGGCCACCCTGAACTGGATCTACTAGGAGCAGCAAGCCATGCAAGCGAAAGTCACCCGCGCAGTCCTTGGTGCCGTGATGGCCATCGGCCTCCAAGGGGCGCACGCCGCCACGGTCAATGGCGTGGCGATTCCGGACAGCGCCATCGCCCAGGCCGTGCAGGCAGCCGGGCTGCCGGATTCCCCGGCCGCGCGCGAGGCCATCAAGCAGCAGCTCATCGCGCGCGAGCTGTTCCGGCAGGAAGCCGCCAAGGACAAGGCGCTGGAGCAGCGGCCCGAGGTGCAGGCGTTGCTGCGCGAGGCACGCCAGCAGATCCTGACGCAAGCCTGGCTCAAGGACCACATCAAGCCCGCGCCGGTGACCGACGCCGAGGTGCGCGCGCGGTACGACGCCATCGTCGCCACGCTCGGCGACAAGGAATACAAGGCGCGCGTGATCGAGGTGGCGGACGATGCCGCCGCCAATGCCGTGCTGGGCCGGATCAAGGCCGGCGAGGATTTCGCGAGGATCGCGCAGGACGTGAGCCTGGCGCCGTCGAAGGCGGCTGGCGGCGCGATGGACTGGGTGAGTTTCAAGGTGCCGGCGCAGGAGGGCAAGACGCAGACGCTGCCGTTGCCGATTGCGCAGGCCTTGTCGATGCTGCCGCCGGGGGCCGTCAGCCCGTCGCCGGTGGTGGTCGGCGAGCGCCGCTACGTCGTCAAGGTCGATGCCGTGCGGCCCACGCAGGTGCCGTCCTTCGACACGGCGGCGCCTGGCATCCGGCAGGCCCTGCAGGCGCAGGCGCTGGAACGCGCCACGGTGGCGCTCGTGACCGGCCTGCTGGCGAAGGCAAGGATTACCCAGTAACGACGGCGCCGGGCGCCCGAGCGCTCGTTCTCCCCTTCCTGTCTTCAACGGCATGCCCGCAGGGCACGCCGGTTGACGACCTCCGACTGAAGCACGCTGTTCAGCCATTCCATGCATCGCGACCGCCCGGCCACGCTGTACCCCGTTCCCTTGTCCAACGCTTCCGCCACCGACGTCTCGCTGGCCGACCGCGGCCGTCGCAGCCTCGTCGCCCGCACCTTGTCGACGTTGCTCGCCATCACGATGTGGGTGGGCCCGATGTCGATCACGCTGCAGCAGTCCAGGCAGGCGGCCGGGGTCATTGCGGCGGGCGTTACGCCGGTCGACGGCCTGGCGACCCATGTGGGCGCGGTGCGGCAGGGGCTGCTCAGTTGGGCGATGGCCCGCCTGCCCGTCGTGGTGAGCTTCGGCCCCGCCGAGGCCGCCGCGGCACCCGTGGTCGACCCCAACGCGCCGATCCGGTTTACGCCGGCAATCACGGCAACGACGGGCCCCGGTGCGCCGGCCGGCGGCGTGCCGGTCGTGGGGATTACCACGCCGAACGCACAGGGCGTCTCGCTGAACCAGTACCGGTCCTTTGTCGTCGACCCCATCGGGCTGATCCTGAACAACAGCGTCACCGGCGGCGGCGCCTTCCTGGGCGGACAGGTGGCCGGCAACGCCAATCTCGCGGCGTCGGGCCCCGCGCGGCTGATCGTCAACCAGGTCACCAGCAGTGCGCCGGCGCAGATCAACGGCATGGTCGAGGTCTTCGGCGCGCAGGCCGGCGTGGTGATTGCCGCGCCCGGCGGCATCCACACGAATGGCGCGGGCTTTACCAATACTTCGCAGGTCACGCTGACGACGGGCACGCCGCAGTGGTTGTCGGCTTCGGGGGCGTCCACGAGCTTCGATGTCGCGGCGACGGCGGGCTTTCTGGTGGAAGGCGGCCGCATCCAGATCGGCAACCCCACGCCGGGCGCGCCGAGCACGGGCATCGAGGGTAGCGTCGGCAGCATCAGCCTGATCGCGGAATCGATCGGTGTCGACGCCGCGATCAACGCCGGGCGACAGATCAACCTGATCGCTGGCCGGCAACTGGTCAGGCCCGATGGCGACGGGTTGGCGACGAGCCCGGCTGGCGCCAACACCGCTGCGGTCAATACCACGGCGGCCAACGGGCTGGCCATCGACGCCACCGCATTCGGCGCGATGAATGCCGGGCAGATCCACATTGTCAGCACCGCCGCTGGGGTGGGCGTGCGCGCGGACGGCAATCTGGCCGCGTCGGCTGGTGGCCTGACAATCGACGCCGCTGGGAACCTGAGGATCGGCAGCAGCTATGCCAAGCAAGAGGTTGCGCTGAAGGCGGGCGGCGCGCTGGAGGCCGCCGGCAATGGCATCGGCGAGGCGGGTTACACGGTCAATGCCCAGGGCGACGTGGCGCTGGGCGGCACGCTGGAATCGGGGCGCGGCTTGACGGTGACGTCTGCGGAAGGCGCGATCCAGGGCGCCGGCGGCGTCAGGGCGCAGCAGGCGGTGGCGCTGGACGCCGCAACCCATGTCGACGTCGGCGGCGCGGTCAGCGGTGCCACGATCGCCGTCAAGGCGGCGGGGCAGGGCGGCAGCGGCGATATCCGGCTCGGCGGCGACGTCACCTCGCCGGGGACCATCGCCCTGCAGGCCGCGCGCGACACGGTGATCGACGGCAGCGCGGTGTCGGCAGGCGACCTGAACCTTGCGTCCCAGCGCAACTTGACGATCCGGGGCGCGGCGGGCAGCACCACGGGCAACGTCTCGCTTGTCGGCGTGGATGGCAGCGTGACGACATCGGGCAACGTCGTGTCGCCCGGCACGCTCAGCGTGAAGGCCGGGACCGACGTCCAACTCGGTGGGCAGGTGGTGGCCGATGGCGCGCTTGACGTGACGGCGCAGAGCGGCAGCATCGCCACGAGCGGGCAGATCGGCAGCAATGCGGGCATGACGCTGCGGGCAGCGCGGGACGTGACGATCGGCGGCCAGGCGCAGAGCGCCGGCGATGCCGCCATCACGGCGACCCAAGGCAACGTCGCCGTCAACGGCGCGATGATCGCCAACGGCAACGCCACGGTTTCGGCGGGTGGCAATGCAGTGGTCTCGGGCAGCCTGTCGAGCGGCGGCAATGCGAACGTGACGGCTGCCACGGGGTCGGCCACGATCAGCGGCGCGCTGACGAGCCTGGGCAACGCCGGCGTTTCGGCGGCGCAGGACGCCACGTTGTCCGGCAGCACGATGACGGGCGGCAATCTTGGCGTTTCGGCGGGACGCACGCTCCAGGTGGGCGACCTGACGTGGGTTGGCAAGGACGCCACGCTGCGCGGCGGCGATGTGGCGATCGGCGCGCCAGCGGGCAAGCAGAACGCCATCAACGGCACGCTGGACGCCGCTGCCACGCGCGGCCTGACGATGACCGGCGACACCACCGCGACGAACATCACCCTGAGCGGCGCCACGGTGAACAATGCCGGCGGCACGGTTGCCGTACAGCGGTTGCAGGCGTCGGCAGGGTCGCTGACCAATGCGGGCACGCTGGCTGGCAGCACGGTGAAACTCGACGCCGCGAACCTGACCAACCGGGGCGTGCTGGGCGGGCAGACCGTCAACATCACCGTCGCCAATGCCTTCGACAACGCCGCCGGCCTGCTGTCCGGCGCGCAGAGCCTGACGGTGTCGACGGGCGCGCTCGCCAGCAATCAGGGCGGCACGATTTTCGCGGGCGACCTGAGCGGCCAGAATCCGCTGGCCGGCAATCTCGTGATGTCGGTGCTTGGCGGCGATGGCAGCTTCAACAACGTCGGCGGGCAGTTGCTGGCTGGCAATGACCTTACGTTGCACGCGTGGAACCAGGTGTTCGATCCGTCCGCGGCGGCCATGGGAAAGATCGATGCCAACGGTACGGTGACGCTCGGTGCGCTGGCGATCCACAACACCGGCACCTGGACCGTCCCCGGCGGAAGCGTCGTGCTCGATGCAAGACAGGGCATCAGCAATAGCGGCACCATCCAGAAAGCCGGCGATCTGTCGCTGGCGACCGGCGGGGCGCTGACCAACACGGGGCAGATCGTGGGCGGGGGCAACGTGTCGCTGTCGGCGGGCAACCTGACCAACACCGGCACGCTGCACGCCAACGCCGACCTGGCGCTGGATGGCAATGTCACGAACCGCGGGGTTGCCGAGGCCCTGGGCAACATCGCGATCACCGGCAGCCACTACGACAACACCGGCGCCAAGACGCAGGCCAACGGCAGCCTGAAGATCGACATCGACGGCACCGTCACCAATACGGGCGGGGTGCTCGGCGCCATCGGTGACCTGCATATTGCCGCGGGCGCCGTGGTCAACGACCGCGCGGGGCCCGTGGATGCGGGAAGCACGACGGGCAAGGTGAACAACGACGCGCTGCTGGCCTCGACGGTCATCGGCAGCTATGCGCCGTGGGTGTTCGGCAACACCTTCTGGCCCAGGCCCGGGGTGCCGGTCAATCTCACGCTCGGCGAGATTCGCAAGACGGCCGACGGCAAGGGCATCGCGCCCGAACTGGGCTGGCAGCCGTACTCATCAGGTGGCGACGCCGGCATCACCTACCTGCAGATGTGGCAGCTCGTCGACGTGACCAGCCGGTACCCGGTGAACGGCGCAGGCACGACGCTGGCGCTGCCGACCGTGGACCGTACGGTGGTCAAGCAGACCGATGGGGCCGCCGGCCAGATCATCGCGGGCGGCAATCTCGACATCGCCGCGTCGACCCTGTCCAACAAGGGTGGCGTCATCGCGGCGGCGCGCGACGTCACGCTCGATGTCGGCAGCCTCGACAACGGCCGCTCGGCGACACTGGTGAATGGCGTGACAGACGCCGTCAACCAGGCGGAGTTTGCTGCGCTGCTGGCCAGCCTGAAGGACCTGGCCCAGAACGTGCCCAACAGTCAGCTCCGCAACGAGAACAACAAGCTGCTGTTCGGCACCATCCCGCCGCCCTGTATGGCCGACAGCTGCGGTGCGGCGCCGATCACCGCGGCACCGGTGAACGTCGGGCTGGACAGCAACAATGCGGCAGTGGCGGCGCCCACGCAGTCGTCGACCACTTACCAGCTCGGCAAGGCCGGGCAGATCACCTCGGGCGGCAACCTGGCGCTGAACGGCACCGGCGATCTGACCAACGCTGGCGATATCGCGGCGGCCGGCAATATCCGGATCACCACGCCGGGCACGTTCACCAACCAGGGCGTGCACGAGGTCAACGTCAGCACGGTGCAGGGCTGCGTGCCCGGTGCAGACTGTCCGGACGACAGCAGTCCCACGGTGCAGTCGGTGGTGTGGAAGCAGACGCCCAGCACGGTGGCTGCCGGCAACGCCCTCACGATCAACGCCGGCGGTGTGCAGAACCTCAGCGCGACGCTGGCGGCGCAGGGCAGGGTGGATATCACGGCGGGTGGCACGGTAACCAACCGGGCGGGCGCCATCCAGTCCGTCGCCGGGGACGTGGCGATCACGGCCGCGTCGCTCGTCAATACGTCGCTGGACCCGGTGCAACTGCACAAGAGCTACGGCGGCCAGAATCCGCCCTATGCCGGCGGCTGCAATCCGGGTGGCACCTATGGCAACAGCCAGTGCGCGGCCAAGGAGGATGCGGCGACGGGCCCAGCCGGCGTCATCAGCGGGGCGCGCGACGTCACCATCGAGACGGAATCGCTGGACAACCACGGCGCATTGATCAGCGGCGGCCGGGACGTCAGCGTCCGCGCCAGCGGCGGCGTGGACAATACGGCCATCACACTGAACGCCGACTGGATCGGCCGCTGGCAGGAAGACCGCAGCGGCGGCGACCGCTGGCACGACACCGGCGGCCGCGCGGCCATCGGCAACATCGCGTCGGGCATCCGGGCGGGCAACACGCTGTCGGTCAGCGCAGGCGGGCAGATCGTCAACACCGGCAACCTGATGGGGGCTGTTGTGGATCTGACCGGCGCCTCGATGGTCAACGGCATCATCAGCCCGGACCAGCCGACGCCTGGCAACGCCGCGCCACGCCAGGTGATTCCGCTCGGGCCCACGCCCGTGCCAGCTGGATCGCTGCCGGCCACGACCCCGGCCGCCGACCCGACCGAACCGTGGCAGTTCACCCCGGTGATCGTCGCCACGCCGGGCGCGCCGACGACCGGCTCCACCCCGACGGTGGACTGGCATTTCAGCGCCAGGCCGGACGGCACACCAATTTCGACGCCAACCGGCCAGGATGATCGCGCCCGGTACGTCAGCCCGAACCCGGCGACGGGCGTCCTGGCGGGCGTGACGCCGGACAGCCTGATCGGGCAGCTCCCGCCGGCACTGCGTCCGGGCAACGTGACGTTCTACTTCGACCCATACACCGAAGGCCAGAAGCTGCAGCAGGCTGCGCTGGCCCAGACCGGGCAGGACAGCTTCATCAATGGCCTGGCGTGGGACAGCCAGAACAACCTGTCGGTCGCGGACCAGGAAAAGCTGGCGCTCTACAAGAACGCGGCGGACTACGCGAAGGCGCACCACATCGCGCTGGGCACGGCCCTGAGCGATGACCAGGTGAAGGCGCTGGACGCGCCGATGCTCTGGTACGTGGAACAGGCCGTGCCGGATCCGCGGTGCACGGCGGCGAGCACGATCTGTCCGCCGGTCAAGGCGCTGGTACCGCAGGTGTACCTGCCGGAAGGCTACGCCCAGGCCCTGGCGGCACCCACGGGCGGCACCATCAGCGGCGAGACCATCAGGCTGACGGTCGACGGCCAGCTACGCAACAGCGGACAGGTCATTGCCACCGACACGCTGGCGGTCAAGGCCGGAAGCCTGGACCTGAGCCCGAACGTGGTGTCGATCGGCACCAATGCCTACAAGGCACAGGGCGGCTGGAACGTTGTTACCGGCACCGTGGTGCAACCGGGCGGCTTCCTGTCGGCGATGCATATGGAGATCGAGGCGGACAGCATCCGCGCGATCAACGACGCGTTCCGCATCACGCGCCCGGACGGGTCGGTGGACGAGGAAGCCAGCGCGGCACTGGTGGCCCAGCTCAAGGAAAGCCTGGGCCTGGACTACATCGAAGGCACGGTGGCCGACGACATCCACACGCGGTTCATCAAGGAAAAGAAGGGCTTCGGCGTCATCGGCCAGATCGTGGCGATGGTGGCGGCGGTGGCGATCTCGATTGTCACGGCGGGTGCGGGGGCTGCCCTGATGGGAGTGGCCGTGGCACAGATGACGGCGATGCAGGCAGCGGCCGTGGCCATGGTGTCGGGCACGTTGTCCAGCATGGTGAGCCAGGTAATTACCACCGGTTCGCTGAACATCGGCGCTGCGTTGAAGGCCGGTGCGATCTCCGGCCTGACGGCTGAACTGACGCATGGCGCGCTAGGCGCGCTGGGGCTCGACAAGGCTGGCATCGGCAGCATTGGCGACAACATCGCGCAGGGAAACTGGACCCAGGCGGCAGGGCAGCTGGGCAGCTATGCCCAGGCAAGCGTTGTCCGCTCGGCGATCAGCGCCGGGATTACGACGGTCGCATACGGCGGCAGCTTCGGGCAAGCATTTGCGGGCGGACTGGTGAGGGACGCCGCAGCGCTCGCGGCGAACGCGGCCGGGGTGAAGTTACCGGGGATCGGGTCGGAGGGGGCGACGACGAACAGCATCATCGCCAACGCGGCAGCCCACGCGTTGATCGGCTGCGCGGCGCAGGGGCTGACGGGTGGGGATTGTGCGGGTGGTGCGGTTGGTGGGGCGGCCAGTGCCATTGCGGCGCCGCTGATTCGCGATGGGCTGTATGACGGGAAGCAGACCATCATCGACAACGGTGATGGCACGCAGACGGTCAGGTATGGAAACATCGGCTACAACGCTACGACCATCGCGTTGGCGACACTCATCGGTGGCTCTGCTGGCGCGTTGCTCGGGACGAACGCCACTGCGGCGGCGCTGGCGGCGCAGAACGAGGCGCTGAATAACTCGCTGAGCGTGAAGATCGTGCCACGGCCGGTCCCGACCCCCTTTGGTGTGGTGATGATGCCGATGCCGGTGGTGACCGATGACCCCATCGGCACACCGAACAACGGGCCGCAGAAATCCGATCCGCTCACAAATCCGCTGGAAGAGCAGAACAGCAAGGGCAATGCAATTGCGACGCCGAACAATGGACCGCAGGGTTCGACGTTGACAGGCACGCCCGCAGGCGGTCCGCAGGGGCCAACGATTCTGGGCAATCCGGGGTGTATGCTGGCGCCGGCGCTCTGCGCGGGCCTGACGGCAATTGCGCAGATCCAGAATGGTGTAGGTCCCGGGGCGGGATCGGATAGCAACTCTCAGCCAGGGTTGGATTGGTCGATTGTCAGCAAGACTGGCGAATCGCGCCCCGATCACATCGTTGCTCAGCATGGCGACCTTAATTTGAACAAGCCAAACCAGGGCGTGTTCTATGGCGATCCGGTTTCGACAGTGAATGACGCATGGAATATTGCTCGGCAGGCTGGTATCCAACCGGTGACCAGCGGCAGCACCGACATTTATGTGGTGCCTCGCCAGAATTCCGGATACGCAGGTGGTTACACTGGGCAGCGCCAGAACTTAGACGCCGTCACCATTATCACGGTGCATGGAACGAACCAAATTATTACCGCATTCCCCGGAAACGGTCTTCCCCTGCCTAAATCAAAATAACTATGACCTATAGACACTATGCCGTTATCAACGAAACCTGCCCGATTTGTGGTCAGGGGCGAGTGCTTGTGGCATCCGAGGGAGACAAGGGCAGCCTCTTTGTTATGTGCGAGGACTGCGAGTCCGAATGGTGTGACCCGCAGGAATCGAACGATGCCGCCCTAGCTACAAGAAATATGCATCCCTTCTCTCGCTATCTTGAGCCCGGAGACTTGGTGGGACACGAGTGGTACGCCTCGGTACTCAATCGGTAGGCAAAAGCTACCGGTTTCGGCAGGTCTGAAGTTCGAAGGGTCTGCAGACGTGACCGAGTGAGGGACACTAAGAGCCTTCTTGCTGCGCAGCCAAATCGGATTGAACGGCCAAAAACCACGTCTGGGCAAATACTTGGGAAGCGCACCCGCGTTGGAGCATTCGATGCTCGCAAAGCCAAGCCGCGTCTAGGGTTGCGGGTCGTTGCCAACGTGGGCCGCGTCGGATGCTGGATATGGGGCGGTTGGTGGGGCGGCATCGGCTATTGCGGCGCCGTTGATTCGGGATGGGATCTACGCCGACAGTCCGGTGGTGAATTACAGCGATGACCCGGTGCGACAGGCGGTAACGGTGGGCCTGGCGACGCTGATCGGCGGGGCGACCGGCGCGCTGCTCGGCCGCGATGCCATTGAGACTGGAAATTCCAGTTCTGGTCTACAGCACATCCTAAAGCGACATGCCGGCGATTTTCGACAACAAGGGTATTGCAGCTGCAGATATTCCCTCTGTCGTGATGCAAGCTGTTACACAAGGGAAAATCGTTGGAACAAACGGTTCCGCCCCGGTCTACGAGATTGCATATCGCGGTAGGCCGCAGTACATTTCCGTCGGGATTGGTTCAAACGGGTACATCGTGCGAGCGAACCCTGTGAGTACGTGGAAGCCCATTAAATGAAGACTATTCGTTTCGGTGCCGTCTATGGTGCCCCTCCGATCTTCTGTGCTGACGTTGATCAAATGGGTTACGTGGAGCCGGAGTCGCTACCGTTGAGCGAATCGCTACTTGCCGATCTAGGAGTTTGGGACCATGAGTATCAGGTAACTTTCCGGGAGGACTATCCTCCTGACTCGCAATTTCCTTCGGATAAGGATCGGATTCACCATAATCAGCGCGGACTAGAGCTTAGCCGGCGGCTTGGAGAGGAACTGGGTCCAGATACCCTCGTCGAGTTCCGCCCGCTGAAGGATTAGGCTGAAACCTCTGCAGTGCATTGGTCGGCGCGGCGCGGATCTGCCAAGGGAGAAAACTGCGCTTAAGGGGCGATTGGTGGGGCAGCGAGTGCGATTGCGGCGCCGTTGATTCGGGACCAAGTCTATGCTGACAGTCCGGTGCTGAACTACCGCGATGAACGGATGCGTCAGGCGCTTACGGTCGGCCTTGCAACGCTGATCGGTACGTCGGCCGGTGCCCTGTTCGGTACGGACGCCGCTTCCGCTGCGCTTGCAGCGCAGAACGAGTCGCTGAACAATGCGACCAGTGGTACGAAGAAGCCGCCCATACCGGACGACGTGCGCAAGATGATGGAGGCTGAACGACGCGCGCTGGGTCAGGTTGGCAATAAGCCGGGGATGGCCAATGCCGTGCCGCCGGTGGTGGGGCCGAGTCCGTTGGTGCTTGGTGGGGCCAAAGCCGGAAGCGGCAATATCGATAGCATTCTGATGCCGGGGGACAGCCAACCGGGTACGTCAATCCTGGCGCGGGCCCCGGTATCAGAACGGTTACAACGGATTAATTCAATCAACTGCAGTTGCAATTGCTGAATGGAGCTACTCCGGTCAATACGCCAGCGGGATATGCTGGTTCTTGGTACCAGAGGCCTGATGACTCTGTCTTCGGCATTAGAACTAGTACCGGTAGTGGTACAACCATTGACGTGGTCAAGAGTACCGATCCTGCTCTGCCACCTGGATTTAAGGTTCACCCGAAATGACATTTGATCTTCAAGCCAGGGACAACTTCTCCGGTCTGACTGTCGCGGAGTACATAGAGACGGTTCCGGGTGAGTTGCCGATAGACGCTGTCGGGCTGTGGCAAATTGTTCAGACCGGACGATATGGCTATGAGCTGGTAGATGTTGATTTGACAGAATTTGTCAGAAGATGTGTGTTCTCCTTGTTGGTGAGCGGTGCAAAGCCAGTTGTGGGTGGCGGGGGAACCGAGTACGACTGGATTCTGGAACCCAAATATGGCGTTGATATCAAGGAGGTCGCAGATGCGGTGGTACAGGAATGGCTTTCTACTGGTGCAGGCGACACAGACCCAGGTGGCTTGTGGTTTGCCTCACCTTCACCGTATGTTGGAAAGCGCAAATAGTGCGTACGTCTTGAGGGCCCACGGGGGCGTGCACCAGCGCGTGACTCTCCCGTACCGAGGCACGGCGGGCCAGCACACCCCAAAACTGGTCGAGTTTTTTCGCAGTAAGCATCGGGAGCCATTGGCGGGGCGGCCAGTGCGATAGCGGCGCCGTTGATTCGGGATGGGATCTACGCCGATAGCCCGGTGCCGAACTACAGTGATGACCCGGTGCGTCAGGCGGTGACGGTTGGCCTGGCGACGCTCATTGGTGGGGCTACCGGGCAGTTGCTGGGGGCGAATGCCACTGCGGCGGCGCTGGCCGCGCAGAACGAGGCGCTAAATAATGCGACCTCGCGCGGTCCAGCGCGAGGCATTGCTGCACGGGAAAATGCGAGGTTGATGACCGAGTGCGGCACGGAGTGCACGCAGGAAGACTTCGTCAACATTGCGTGAATGTAGGAGGATGGGAGTTGAAGTTTGCCCTGCCGCGACAGCCCGGGCAAATGCCAGCCCTTATCCATGCACTTCCCACAGGAGAGTAGTACAAGCCATGGTTATCAATATTGAAAAGCCCTTGCGATTGTGCCTTGACGTTGTCGAGACGGATGAACATGTTCCGTCAATGAGGATGCAGATCGCTGTTGATGTGCAGCAGTTCGGACATAAGCTGGCGTATAGGGGTAATGCATGGTTCGACTGCGCAACGTGGGATACGTTTGTTCAGGGGCTAGCCGGACCTGATACAACGAAGGTCTCTCTTGTTGATATGGGTGATCACTTCACGTTGACGCTCGGCGTGGTGAGCGGGTGCTTGGAGCTAGCGTGGGAAATGAAGAAGCGTGATACCTCTGGAGCCATTACTACTGCCACGTTCCGTTCTCCGATTGATGCCGATACGTTTGCCCATGTAACGCTTCAGTTCAAAGAGTTCGAACGCTGGTGGTAGTTGTTATTAGTGGCGCGGACATGACGAACCCGGCTTCGGCCGGGTTCGTCGTTTCTGTGGCGCTGCTTACGGCTCTAGAGGTGAGTCGGATACCGTTTGCACGTCATCGACGACGACGTGCTCGCCCTGCAGGTCGAAGCGCACGACCCCGAAGGCTGCCATGGCGCGATCCCGCAAGAGCACCACTTTCACACCGGATCTAACCATTTATCTGCACGCTCCAGATCACGACCGAGTATCACCGCCAGAAACCTGATCATGCCGTCCCGATAGGAGAACTCGACTTCAAAGCTACCATCATCGTGGTCTTTGGTAACGTACCCGATATCCCCAAAGCGAACGCCCGGCGTGCGGTCATCCGGACCGATATATCGCACATGATTGAAAGTTGCAATTGTCATTGGCGTCCCCTTTGAAAACCAGCGAGATGTTGACCAGGGGGCCGGCTGGGACCCCCAAACCCTACCTGCGTGACACTACATTTTTGGGGGCTTCAGAGATTTGATGCCAGACAATCCCCGACTACTCGGGCAGACCGACGTCGCGGAGAGCGGTTGGTAGCGGGAGACCACAGGGCACCACCGTCGCCGCGGTACAACGGCCTGCCCCCTGGAAGCGGCGTGGCTGCGCGGGGGTCCGCGCCCAGATGCCGGTTGACAATGCACTGCAACTGAAGATCACCCCATACCTTCGGCTCCCATCCCCTTACAAATGAGAATGCTTCTCATGTAGAATTATGCCCGACCGGCACAGATCACAAAGAGATGCCAGTCAACCGCAGGGTCGATGGACGGGTTTGTTGGGGAAGGGTGAACAGTCATGCGTGTGCTGATCGTCGAGGACGATTCGCGGGTGAGGCAATGGTTGGGGTCCAAGCTGCAGCAGAATGGCCATGATTGCCGGCTGACCGATACGGGCGAGCACGCGCTCGAACTGATCCGGGGCGAGGCGTTCGATGCCGTGTTGCTGGACCGCATGCTGCCCGGAATCGATGGCATCGGCGTGCTGCGTGCGCTGGCCGATCATCCGCATCCGCCCGTCATGGTGCTCTCCGCCGTGGATCAGCCCAGCGACCGCGTAGAAGGGCTGCGGGCCGGTGCCGGGGACTATCTGGGCAAGCCGTTCGATTTCACCGAGTTGCTACTTCGGCTGGAAGGGCTGGCCAAATGGCGTGCGGCGCTCGCTGACGCCGACTGGGTGACCCGGCTGGAAGACCTCTGCATCGACTGGCGCGAGCGCCGCGTCTCGCGCGGCGGCCAGGTCATCGATCTCACCGAAAAGGAATTTGCGTTGCTGCAGGTGCTGGCCGCCCATATCGGCCGGACGGTCACGCGCGCGATGCTGCTGGAGAAGGTCTGGGGTTACCAGTTCGATCCGCAGACGAATCTGATCGACGTCCACGTCTCGAAACTGCGCAGCAAGATCGACCGGAATTTCCCGCGCTCGCTGCTGCGCACCGTGCGCGCAGTGGGCTATGTCCTGGGCTGAGGGCGCCGCCCACCTGCTGGAGACGCGCACGTTCCGGCATGCCTCCGTGGTGGCGTTCCTGTTCCTGCTGGTGGCCATCGGCTCGGTCCTGCTGAGCGCGCATCAGATCGATGTGCTGCTGCACGGCCACGTGCGCGACATGGTGCTGGCCGACGTCCGCGCGCAGGAGCGCGGCCAGCATCTTGCCGATGCCCGGCGGCTGGCCGTGGCGCTGGCGCGCGACGAGGGCCGAGAGCGCGAGGGCAGCCGGTCGCTCGTGCTGTCCCCCGCGGGCGGGCTGCTGTTCGGCGACGCGCGCGTCCATGCCGCGCTGCGATGCGCGCCGCCGTGCGCGCTGGCCTGGCGCAATGTCACGGTCAGCAACCCCAATGCCGGAGAGGCGCGGCTGTTCGGCGTGCTGGTGCCGCTGGCCGACGGCGGCGTGTTTTTCAGCGGCTACGACATCCTGCCGATGCAGGAGCGGCTGCGCGTGATTCCGCTGGTGGCCGGCGCCGGCCTGTTCGCGGTGTTGCTGACGAGCCTGGCGATCGGCCTGCACGCCAGCGTGCAGAGCATGCGCCGCGTCGACCGCATCCGCAATGCGCTGCGCCGCTACGTGACCGGCGAGCGCGACGCCACGGTGCCGTGCCGCCGCAATGGCGACGAGATCGACCTGCTGGCGCAGGACATCAACCACGTGCTCGACCGCGTGAACCGGCTGATGGAAGAGGTCAAGAGCGTCAGCAGCCATCTGGCCCACGAACTCCGCACGCCGCTCACGCGAATGCATAACCGGTTGGCCAACCTAGCGGAGCGTGTGGACGACCCCATGCGCGACGACGTGCTCGGCGCGCTGGAAGAGGGCGAGCGCATCCAGCGGATGGTCCGCGCGGTGCTGCGCATCGGCGAAGTGGAGGCCGGCCGCTGCGCGCATGCCTTCGAATGGTTCGACGCCCGCACGCTGCTCGACGACCTGGCCGAGTACTACGCGCCGCTGGTGTCGATGTCCAACCTCGCCCTGCGGATCGACGCCGAGCCGGGCCGCGCGCTCTACGGCGACCGCGCGCTGCTGTTCCAGGCCCTGTCCAACCTTGTCGAAAACGCGATCAAGTACGCCCCCGACGGCAAGACGCTGCTGTTGCTGGCGCGGCGCCGGGGCGATGCACTGGCGCTGGGCGTTGCCGACCACGGGCCCGGCATTCCGGCGGACCTGCGCGGGCAGGCCGTCGAGCGGTTCCGGCGTCTGGGCGGCGCGTCGCAGTCGGGCAGCGGGTTGGGACTGGCGCTGGTCAACGCCATCGCGCGGCTCCATGGCGCCCAGTTGGTCCTGGAAGAAAACCGCCCCGGCGGCCTGCTGGCGGCGCTGGTGCTGGACCGCCGGCACTGGAGCGACCGCGCCAGTCTCAAGGGCGCGATGAAGACGTAGCAGTCGGCTTGCCAGCCGCCAAGCCCTGCCGATTTTCCTAACCGCGCTGCATGTCCGACGGCCGCGGCTGCGGGTCTTCCACCAGCCGCTGGTACTGGTAGCGGAACGCGTTGCCGCCCACGCCCAGCAGGCGCGGCAGCGGCGTCAGGAAGTCGCGCCGGATCTCCACGGTCACGCGCCAGACCGGCGCGGCGGGGCGGGTGTTCGCCGGGGCGGCGCCAATCGTATCGAGCGACGCGAAGCGCTCTACCGCCACCGTCGGAATGTCGCCGTCGTCGAGATACTGGTGCGACGCCGCCGCCATCCGCGTGCGCAGTTGGCGGGCCACCACGGCGGGCGCCGGCGGCGCGGCGGCGTCCACGTGGAACCGCTCCAGCGCGCGATCCAGCGCCACGCGCCCGACGGCGATGGTCAGGCCGATATGGCCGAGTTCGGCGAACATCATGGCGCCGGCGACGATCACCGGCAGCGCCAGCGCGGCCGGCTTGAGCGCCCCCAGCGCGTGCAGGACGGTTGGCAGGCGGGGCGTCATGACAAGTCTCTGAAGGAGCGCCGCCGTCAGCCGAACACGACGAACGGCACGCCCGCGTGCACCGGCGACGCCATCACCGTGGCCGGCAGGCCGTAGACGTGGGCCAGGTTCGCCGCCGTCAGCACCTCGGCCGGCGTGCCACAGGCGGCCGCATGGCCGTCGGCCAGCAGCAGCAAGCGGTCGCACCAGCGCGCGGCCAGGTTCACGTCATGCAGCACGACCAGTGCGGCCAGCCCGTCGGACCGCGCGAGCGAGCGGACGCTGTCGAGCAGCCGCAACTGATGCCGGGGATCCAGGCTAGAAATCGGCTCGTCCAGCAGCAGCGCCCGATAGCTGTCGGCTGGCTTGCACGCCAGCACCTGCACCAACGTGCGCGCAAACTGCACGCGCTGTTGCTCGCCGCCGGACAGGCTCTGGTAGTCGCGGCGCGCCAGATGCGAGACATCGGCCAGCGCCAGCGCGCGCGCCATCAAACCGTCCAGCCCAGGCCGATCGAGTTCCGGGAACGGGTAGCCGCCCATGGCCACCACCTCGGTCACGTCCAGATCGAAATGCAGTCCCGGCGACTGCGGCAGCACGGCGCGGGTGCGGGCCAGCGCATCGGCCCGCCAGTCCGCCAGCGGACGGCCGTTCAGCGTGAGCATGTCGGCCGGATGCCCCGGCGCGGCAATCTCGCCGGCCAGCATCCCGAGCAGCGTGCTCTTGCCGGCGCCGTTCGCGCCCAGCACGCCCAGCACTTCGCCGGGCGGCAAGCGCAGGTCGATGCCGGACAGCACCTGGCGGCGCCCCCGGTGGCCCTGCAGATTCCGGGCGACTAGCATCAGCGGGCCCTCCGCGTCAGCATCCAGAGCAGGAACGGCCCGCCCACCAGGCTCGTCACGATGCCGATTGGCAGCTCGGCGGGCACCACCACCATGCGTGCCAGCCAGTCGGCAAGCGTCATGGCGATGGCGCCGCCGGCCAGCGTGTTCGGCAGCAGCCAGCGATGGTCGGCGCCAAGCGGCATGCGCACCAGATGCGGCACGACCAGCCCGACGAACGATATCGTCCCGGTCACCGCGACGATGGGGCCCACCAGCAGCGCGGTCAGCACGATCAGCCGGCGCCGCAGCCGCTTCAGGTCGAAGCCCAGGTGCTGGGCCTCGCGCTCGCCCAGCAGCAGCGCGTTCATCGCCCGCCAGTCACGCAGCAGCAGCGCGCTCAGCGCCGCCACCAGCGGCACCAGCCACGCCAGCATTGGCCACGTGGCGCCCGCCAGGCTGCCCATGTTCCAGAACGTCAGGTTGCGCAGTTGCACGTCGCTGGCCTGATACGTAAAGAAGCCGACGATGGCCGCGCAGATCGCGTTGATGGCGATGCCGGCCAGCAGCAGGTTGGCCATGCCGGCGCGGCGCGAGCCAAGCCGGTAGGCCAGCATCGTCGCCGCCAGGCTGCCGGCGAACGCGGCCGGCGCGACCCCGGACAAGCCGTCGGCGCCAAGCACGATGGCCGCCACCGCGCCCGACGCGCCGCCCAGCGAAATCCCGATCAGCCCCGGTTCGGCCAGCGGATTGCGAAACAGCGCCTGCATCACGGCGCCGGACAGCGCCAGCGCGGCGCCCACGGTGACGGCCAGCACGATGCGCGGCAGCCGCACTTCGATCAGCACGTTGCGCCACATCGCGTCGTCGCCCTGGGCTGCGGGCGACCACAGTAGCGGCAGCAGCCGGTCATGCGGGATCGACAGCGCGCCGCTGGCCGCCGTGCCCAGCGCGGCCAGCACGACCATCCCGCACAGCGCGGTGAAGATGGCGGGTCGATGCCGGCGCATCAGCGGCCCGCCGGCTGCGGCGCTGCCAGCCCGGCCTGCAGCAGGCGCAGGGCCTCGGGCAGGCGCGGGCCAAAGCCCAGCAGCAACAGGTCGTCCATCACGACGATGCGGCGCTGGCGCGCGGCCGGCGTGGCGTTCAGGCCGGGCTGCGCCAGGAACGCCTCGGGGCCGCCGCTCGCACTGACAGACATCGCCGTGGTCACGATCACGTCCGGCTTCAGCGCCGCGGCGGCCTCGGCCGAGAACGGCTTGAAGCCGGTCTGGTTGGCCAGCACGTTGGTGCCGCCGGCCAGCATCAGCATCGCGTGGCCCGGCGTGTCCTGGCCCATGCCCTGCATCCTGCCGGTATGGCTGCTGACGATCAGCACGCGCACCGGCTGCGCGGCCGGGCGGATGTCGCGCAGTTCGGCGTGCAGCCGGTCGACCAGCGCGCGGCCCCGCTCCGGTATCTCCAGCGCCGTGGCGGTGCCAAGGATGCGCTGGTCCAGCGCCGCCAGCGTGGACGCCGACGGCAGCGTCACGATCCGCGTGCCGAGCCTGCGGATCTGCTCCAGCGCCTGCGGCGGGCCGGCGTGGTCGGCGGCCAGCACAAGGTCCGGCTTGAGGCTGGCCAGCCCTTCGACCGATACCGACCGGTAGTAGCCAACCTTGGGCAGCTTCAGCGCCGCCGGCGGGTAGATGCTCGACGCATCGGCGCCCACCAGCGACGCCTGCGCGTCCAGCGCGTACACGATCTCGGTCACCGCGCCGCCCAGCCCGACCACACGGGCGGGCGGCGCGGCCTGGGCCAGCCCCGCCGCGCACAGCAGGGACATCAGCGCGGGGCGCAGCAGTGTCATGGTGCAGTGGAACATGGTTCAGGCGGCCAGCGCGACCGGGCACAGCGATTGCAGCAGCGCGCGCCAGGCCGGCAGTTCCGGCTGGCCTGGCTTGCGCTCGCCGAAGAACTGCACCACCAGCCCGCCGTCCGCATCGAACAGTTCCAGCGACGTCACCCAGCCGTCGACGGTGGGCTTGTTGACGATCCAGCTCGACGCCACCGCGCCGGTGTTCAGGTGCAGGTTGAAGGCGGGATCCAGCACGTTGAACCACGGGCCGGTGCGCACCAGCTTGTGCACCCGGCCGCTGTGGATCTGCACGATGCCCCGGTTGGCCACGAAGCACATGATCGGCAGGCCCGCCTCGGCGGCCCGGCCCAGCATGGTCTCCACGGCGATGTTGTCCACCTGCTGGGCCAGGTCGTCGCCCGCCGCGCGCAGGGCGCCCAGGCGCGACACCTTGAACTGGCGCAGCATCGCAAAGAAGTCGTGCGTGTCCTGCAGCCCGCGCCAGTGGGTGCGCAGCGCGGCCGGGTCGGCCGGGGCAGCCGCCTCGGCGACGGCCGCGATCGGCTCCACCGTCACCGGCGCCAGCGCGTCCAGCGCGTGACGGTCGACGTATGCCTGCCATGCTTCGGCGTCGGTCGCGTCGGTGCGGTAGACCTTGTGCACGGCATCGCCGGCCTTGTCGAAGAACTGCAGGCTGTCGCGGCCGTTCTCGGTCACGGCGTAGAAATACCGCCAGCTACCGAAGAACAGGCGCAGGTCGATGTCCGGCCCGAGCACCAGGCCGACGGGGCCGTCGGCTTCGATGCCCTGGTACTGGCCGTGCCGCTCGTGCACGGCATGGTCGTTGCGCGACAGCGCCATGACCGGCCCCAGCGTGCCAAGGTCGCGGACCAGTTGCTGCGGCGTGCCGCCAAGCTGCCGGGCCGTCACGCCGCACCCGGCGGCCACCAGTTCGGCTTCGGTGACGCCCAGTTGCCGGGCGCGATCCCGGATGCGGAGGTTCGGTTGGGCTGCCACCAGCGCCTGGTGGCGCTGGCGCAGCGTGTCGATGTGATGCGGTTCCATGTCCATCGTGTTGGTCGACGCGCCCGGTCAGGGCTGGATGTCGAAGTTGATCGTCCAGGTCTGCTGGCTGGTGTTCAGGGTCGGGTCCGCGTAGGCGATCTTGGTCAGATGGAAGCGCGCATACGTGGTGCCTTCGCCGCCGCGGATCAGGCCGCCCGCGTCGGCATTGGCGGCGATCACGTGCGCCACCGACGGCAGCCCGTTCGCGGCTGCAGCGGCGGCGGTCGGGAAGTACGTGAACCAGCCATAGTTCAGCGGGTTCGGGAAGTTGCCCGTGAAGGCCGGGTTCAGCACCGAAGCCGTCGCGTCCTTGACCCAGGCCGTCGCCGTGGCCGGTACGGCCAGCGTCGCGTCGGCCAGGTCGGCCAGGGTCGCGGTCAGGTTGTTCGTGTCGGTGAACCGGGCCGCCACCGGCTTGTTCGACGCATCGTAGAAACCGGCCGGGGTGCGCCCGACAAAGCCGGCCACCGTGCCCGTGCCCGATTCGCCGCCGTTCAGCTTGACGTTGTAGCGGTTGAACGCGATGTGCCACGTGCCGGTGGCGGTGGTCACGGCGCGGTTCACGAGGTCGTAGTAGACCCAGTCGGCCGATGCATTGACCTGGGCGGTGTGGACGGTGCCCGGCGCGTTGCGGTCGACGAAGCGGAAGCTCGGATAGCCGGACGTCGTGCCGCTGGCGCCGCCGTAGTAGCCCGTGACCTGCAGGGCGAACACCGTGGACGGCGTGGCGCCCGTGGCGTCGGCCACGGCGCTGTTGGTGGTGATGACGAAGGTGCGGAAGGTTGGGTACAGCGAGTGGTCGGTGGCCGCGCCGGTCACGCCGTACTCGAACACGGCCGAGCCGATGGCGTTGGCGCTGGAGAACACGCCGCTGGCCGAATCCTTCAGGAACACGGTGGCGGGCAGGGCGCCGCTGACCGGATCGGTCGTGGCGTTCTTCCAGGCCGACAGCGCGGTCCAGGTGTGGTCGAACGGGCTGCCGAACGCGCCGCCGTTGCCGGTGCCGCTGGTGCCGCTGTTGGTCCACAGCTTGGCCGTGCGGCCGCCGGTCTCGGTCTTGACCTTTAGGTCCCAGGCGGTGCCCGTGCAGGCCGTCTCGGCCTTGGTGTTGAAGTCGTAGCACAGCGACGCACCGGCCGCCGGCAGCTTGAAGCTCCACTCGGCCGTCTGCGTGAACGCCGATGTCGATGCCGGCGGCGTGGTCGTGCCGCCGCCGGTGTTGGTGCCGCCCGTGCTGGTGCCGCCGCCGGTGGCCGGCGTGGTGGTGGTGGCGCCGTCGTCGCCGCCACCGCCGCAGGCGGCAAGGGCCAGCGCCAGCGAGGCGATGCCGAGCGCGCGCAGCGCGCGGCGGTGCAATGCGAGAGTGTCGTTCATGATGAATGCTTCCCCGATGTGTTCTTGTCAGCGGGCGACGTCCACGCGGAACCGTGCGCCCAGGTAGATAAAGCGCCCCGCCACGGGCCCGAAGTCACTGGCATTCGCAAAATCGCGTTGGCGATCGAAAAGGTTGTTGACGCCGACAAAGGCCGTCACCGACTTGCCGATCTTCTGGTTCAGCACCAGGTCCAGCGTGCCCCACCCCGGCGACCGCGCGCCCGTGGCGGCATCGGTCAGCTCGCTGCTCTGGAAGCGCGCGCGGGTGGTCAGCTCGGTGGACGGGAACAGGCGCCAGTCGGCCCCCAGCCGGCCCATGTGGCGCGGCCGCCGGGTCAGCTCGGCGCCGGTGTTCAGGTCCTCGGTGTCGGTGAACGTGTAGGCGGCCGTCAGGTTCAGCGTGTTGCTGGCGCGCCAGCGCAGCGACGTTTCGGCGCCCTGCGTGCGGGCCCGCGCCACGTTGCGGTACGTGTAGACCGCAATGCCGTTGACCATCGTGAAATTGGTCATGTCGGTCTGGATCAGGTCCGTCACGCGGTTGTAGAACAGGTTGGCGTCCACCGTCACGCGGTCGCGCCAGCTCAGTTGCCCGCCAAGCTGGAAGCTGTGCGACGACTCGGGCTTCAGGTCCGGATTGCCCAGCACGATGTAGCCCAGCGAGCTGTGGTCGAACAGGTAGTGCCGCTCCTTCAGGTTGGGCACGCGGTAGCCCTGGCCGTAGTTGGCGCGCAGCACGCCCTTCCAGGTATCGGTGGACAGCAGGTTGGCCCGCACGCCCACCTTGGGCGCGAAGTGGCTGCCGAAGTCCGAGTCGTGCTGGCCGCGCAGGCCGGCAATCACTTCCCAGGTCTCGCTGAGCAGGATGTCGTTCTGCAGGTAGAGCTCGCCCGACTGGCGCGACGCGCTGCCGGCGCCGGCCAGCTCCGACGTGCCGTTGACCGACTGGTCGAGCGTTTCTCGATGGAAGTCGCCGCCAAACTGCCAGAGCTGGCGGTACCACGCCGGCAGGTCGAACTGCGCCGACACGTGGTCGGTCTGCTGGGCCGACTTGCGCTCGGCCGTGCGGAAGTCGTTCGAATACTCGCGCGACGTACTGTCGTAGGTCTCGTGCACGCCCGCCAGCCGCGCCCGCACGCCATTGTCAAAGCGCCACTGGCCGCCGTACGTATAGCGGTTGCGGTCGATGTCCTCGGTCTTGCGCTGTGGCACGTAGCGCGGCGGTACGTAGTACTGGTAGCGCTGCTCGTCGGTCTCGCGGTACGCGCTGGCGTCGAACCAGACGCGGCCGGCCTGGCTCGGCAACCACTCCAGCCGTCCGGCGTACTGCTCGCGGCGGATCTTGTCGCCGCGGCGCGTCCAGCCGTCCGGCTCGACGGCAAAGCCCTTGTTGTCCAGCCCGTCGGCGCTGATGCGCGCGCGGAACTGCTCGGTCCCGCCTTCGAGCCGCACGTTGCCATGCAGCGCGCCCGGCGATCCGTCGGCGTTCTGGCCGCCGTAGCTGCCCGCATCGGCTGTCACCGCGCCGGAGAATCCCTTGTCGATCGGCCGCGTGATGACGTTGATCACGCCGCCCATCGCCGAACTGCCGTACTGGGCCGAACTGGCGCCCTTGACCACCTCCACGCGGTCCACCTCGGTCAGCAGGTACTGCGAGACATCGACCGTGGAGCCGGTGCTGGCCGAGATTGGCAGCCCGTCGATCAGCACCAGCACCTGGTCGCTGGTCATGCCCTGCAGCGTCACCTCGTAGCCGGACTTGCCGTGGATCTCGCGCAGCTGCAGCCCGGGCACGTTTTCCAGCGCGTCCTTGAGCGTGCGCGCGTGGGTCCGCTCGATCTCCTGGCGGTCCACCACTTCGGTACGGACGGGCGTCTCGTCCAGCGTCTTCTCGCTGCGCGTGCCGGTCACCACCACCGTCGGCAGCGGATCGCCGGTGCCGGACGGCTGGGCCCGCAACTGCGGCGCGGCGGAAAGGAGGGTGCCGGCAACGACGGCAAGATATTTGAGGCGCATTCAGGGGCGGATCGGGTCGCGCAAGGGCCCGGGGCGATGGCAGAAGAGGACCAAATGATAATGATTCTCGTCCGCATCTTTCCTTAAGAATGCTTAATGAAGCGTGCCGGGCGTTCACGAACTCCTGGCGATGACCGGCGCGGCTGCGTGAGCGGCGGCGGCCAGGTGTTCCACCAGCAGCCGCGCCGCCGGCGACAGGCTCGACGCGGCCCGGAACACGATGGCAAAGCGACGCTGCGCCCAGTCGTCGGTCAGCGGCACCACGCGTACGCCCAGCGATGCCTCCAGCGTGCCCACCACCTCGCGCGGCACGATGGCCAGCCCCAGGTTGGCGCGCACGCAGCGTAGCGACGCGTCAAACGACGACACCACCACGCGGTACGCCATCGGCTTGCCCAGGATCGCGGCCTGGCGCATCAGCATCGTATGGACCGCGGTCTGGCCCGGCATGCCGACGTGTTCGAAATCCAGCGTCTGCGCGAACGCGCAGCCCGGCTGGTCGGCCAGCGGATGGGACGGATGCACCACGGCCGACAGCGAATCGGTGCGGTACGGGCGGGTCTCGAAGCCTTCCAGGTCGGCGGCGTCCCAGCAGACGCCCAGCGGCGCCGACCCCTCGCGCAGCGCCCGCACCACGTCCTTGCTCAGGTTTTCCTCGATCGACACGCGGATGTCGCGGTGCGCGGGCTGGACCAGGAAGCTGGCGATGTCGTCGGGCAGCGACTCGGCCATCGACGACACCGTCGCCAGCAGCCGCACCTGGCCGCGCACACCGGTGCCGTGGTCGCGCATGTCGCGCGCGGCGCGGTCGGTGGCGGCCAGGATGGCCCGCGCGTGCTCCAGCAGGATCTCGCCGGCCGCGGTCGGAATCACGCCGCGCCGCCGCCGCTCGAACAGCGCGGCGCCCACGGTCTGCTCCAGCTGGGCCAGCCGCTTGCTGATGGCCGACGCGACGATGTGCTCCTGCTCGCCGGCGCGCGCCATGTTCCGCGTCTCGCAGACGGCGACGAACAGGCGCAGGGAGGTGAGGTCGAGATCACGCATGGCGGGTTTGCCTCCGGAAGGGGTGCGGGCATGGTAGCGGCAAGCGCTGAGAGTTTCCAGATTGGAATCGATAGCGTGGCGGATTACCGCTTCAGAGCGATCCTGGCACGTCATATAGTGGCTCCATCGCTTCCGCTCCGCCTCATTCCTACCCATGACATCCCATCCCCAAGCCCGGCCGGCGCCATGGCCGCGCCACGCCGTGATCCGCGAAGTCGGCCTGCGCGACGGGCTGCAGAGCCTCCAGACCATCGTGCCGACCGCGCAGAAAATCGCGTGGATAGCGGCCGCCCATGCCGCCGGCCAGCGCGAAATCGAGGTGGGCTCGTTCGTCCCGGCCCGGCTGCTGCCGCAACTGGCCGACACGGCCGAGCTGGTCGCGTTTGCCCGCACGCTGCCGGGGCTGTTCGTCTCGGTGCTGGTGCCGAACCTGCGCGGCGCCGAAAGCGCCATCGCCAGCGGTGCGAACCTGATGCTGGTGCCGCTGTCGGCCAGCCACGCCCACAGCCTGGCCAACCTGCGCAAGACGCCCGACGACGTGGTGGCCGAGGTGGCCCGCATCCGGGCCGCGCGCGACGCCGCCGGATCGAAGACGCTGATCGAAGGCGGCGTGGGCACGGCCTTCGGCTGCACGATCCAGGGCCATGTCGACGCCGACGAGGTGCTGCGGCTGATGCAGGCGCTGCTGGATGCCGGGGCCGACCGCGTCAGCCTGGCCGACACGGTCGGCTACGCCGATCCGCGCGCGGTGCGAGCGTTGTTCGAGCGGGCGCTGCGGATCGGCGGCGAGCGCTTTCACTGCGGTCACTTCCACGACACGCGCGGCCTGGGCCTGGCCAACGTGCTGGCCGCGCTGGATACCGGCGTCACGCGCTTCGACGCCTGCCTGGCCGGCATCGGCGGCTGCCCGCACGCGCCCGGCGCCAGCGGCAACGTGGCGTCCGAAGACCTGGCCTACATGCTCGCCAGCATGGGCATCGACACCGGCATCGACATCGATGCGCTGCTGGCCCTGCGCCGCGAGGTCGCGCAGATGCTGCCCGGCGAGAGGCTGCACGGCACGCTCTGGCGCGCCGGCCTGCCCCGGACATTCGCTCCGGCCGCCGCCCGCGCCGCCGCCTGACCCTTTCCGCGAGACCACCATGCAACAAGACAACTCCCTTCCGCTGGCCGGCATCCGCGTGGTCGAATTCACGCACATGGTCATGGGGCCGACGTGCGGCATGATCCTGGCCGACCTTGGCGCCGAAGTGATCAAGGTGGAGCCGCCCGGCGGCGACAAGACGCGCAACCTGCCCGGCCTGGGCATCGGCTTCTTCCGCGCCTTCAACCGCAACAAGAAGAGCGTGATCCTGGACATCACGACCGACGAAGGCCGCGCTGCCGCCGCCGAACTGGCCGGCCAGAGCGACGTGCTGCTGGAGAACTTCCGCCCCGGGCTGATGGAGAAACTCGGGCTCGACTACGCCACGCTGTCCAGCCGGTATCGCCACCTGATCTACGTCTCGCACAAGGGCTTCCTGCCCGGCCCGTACGAAAAACGGCTGGCGCTGGACGAGGTGGTGCAGATGATGGGCGGGCTGTCGTACATGACCGGGCCCAGGGGCCGGCCGTTGCGCGCGGGGACGTCGGTCAACGACATCATGGGCGGCATGTTCGGCGCCATCGGCGTGCTGGCCGCGCTGCGCGAGCGCGACCGTACCGGCCAGGGGCAGGAGATCCAGAGCGCGCTGTTCGAGAACTGCGTGTTCCTGGCGTCGCAGCACATGCAGCAGTTCGCGATGACCGGCGAGGCGCCGCCGCCGATGCCGTCGCGCGTGTCGGCCTGGAGCGTCTACGACGTCTTCACGCTGGCCGACGACGCCCAGCTTTTCATCGGCGCCGTCAGCGACAAGCAGTTCGTCACGCTCTGCCACGTGCTCGGCCACCCGGCGCTGCTGGAGCGACCCGAATACCGCGACAACGCCTCGCGCGTGGCGGTGCGCCCGCAACTGCTGCAGGAACTGGGCGCGATCCTCGCCACCCGCCGCGCCGACGAACTGTCGCCGCAGCTCGAAGCCGCCGGCATCCCGTATGCGCCAATCGTCCGGCCCGACCAGCTGCTCGACGACCCGCACCTGAAGGCCAGCGGCGGGCTGGTGCCGATGCAGGCCGACGACGGCTCGATGGCGCCCACCGTGCTGCTGCCGCTGCTGATGGGCGGGCGCCGTCCCGGCGTGCAGCGGCCGCTGCCAAGGCCGGGCGAGCACACCGAGGAAATCCTCGGGCGCCTGCGCGGGCGCTGACCCGCTGCCGCCGTACCGCTTCACTACAAAAAACATGACGGAGACAACGATGTACCCATCCCCCGCATTGCGGGCCGGCCGGCGGTCGGCTCTGAAACTGCTGCTGGCCGCGGCCACGGTATCGGTGCTGCCGCCGGCCCTGGCCCAGGGCGGCAAGCCGCTGCGGCTGGTGCTGCCGATCAGCGCCGGCTCCGGCGTCGATGCCATCGTGCGCGCGGCCGGCCCCGCACTGGGCAAGTCGCTGGGCCAGCCCGTGGTGATCGAGAACCTGCCCGGCGCCGGCGGCATCAGCGGCGCGGCCGCCGTGGTCAAGGCCGCGCCGGACGGCAACACGCTGGGCGTGGTGTCGAACAACCACGTCATCAACCCCAGCGTGTTCAAGTCGATGCCGTTCGACGCCATCAAGGACATCACGCCGATCAGCGTGATCGGCGCCACGCAACTGGTGCTGGTGGCCAATCCAAAGCTGCCGGCGCGCTCGGTCAGGGAGCTGACGGCGCTGCTCAAGTCCAGGCCGGACGGCTACAACATGGCGTCGTCGGGCAACGGCACGATCATCCACCTGGCCGGCGAACTGTTCCTGAGCGAAGCCGGCGTGCGCGCCAACCATATCCCGTACAAGGGCACCGGCCCGATGATCACCGACCTGATCGGCGGCCAGGTCGACTTTGGCGTGGTGGCGCTGAACGCCGCGCTGCCGCACATCAAGGCCGGCACGCTGCGCGCCATCGGCCTGTGCGGCGACGAGCGGTCGGCCGTGGCGCCGGACATCCCGACCATCGCCGAGCAGGGGCTGTCGCACTACGACGTGGAAGGCTGGTTCGCCGTGGTGGGCCCGGCCGGGATGAAGCCGGCCGACGTCAAGCGCCTGCACGACGCCTTCGCCACCGCGTTCGCCAGTCCCGAGGTGGTCGAGGCGCTCCGGAAGCAGGCCACCGTGGTCAAGCCCACCACGCCGGAGGCAGCCGCCCAGTTCTTCCGCAGCGAGGCCAGCCGCTACGCGGCGCTGGTCAGGAAGGCCAACGTCAAGGTCGAATAACTCACCCACAACCGATTGCCAGGCAGCAACCTAACCCTCTACAGGCTGGGCGATTACGCGTCCGTCATCAACCCCTGACCGCCACGGGCCGCCCGGTGGCGCGGAACCGCTTCCACAGCTTGCGCTGGTTGTCGCGGTCGTCCTGCACGCGGGCGGCCAGGAAGCCGCGCGCGTAGCTGGCGCCAGCGGAGGCCTTGCGGTGGTGCAGTTCCAGGTGGCTGAGCAGGCCGTCGGCCACGGCCATGTCGTTGCCCCAGCCCAGGTCGTCCTGCAGCTTCGACAGCACGCGCCGGTAGGGCTTCAGCGTCTTCGGCCGGAACAGGCCGGCGAAGAACTCGGTGGCGTAGCGCAGCTTCTTGGCCGCGATCCGGGCGCGGTGGCGGCGGTGCGCGTCGAGCTTGTGCAGCCCGCGTCCGCGCTGGACCAGCTTGCGGTGGCGCTTGCGCATCACCTTGTCCGCATGGTCGATGGCGTTGGCATCGAGCTGCTTCGCGCGGGCCGAGTCAGTGCCGTCGCGCCACGGGGCGGTCGTGAGCCACTGGTCGAGCGCCTGCATCAACTCGCCGTAGCGCGGCGAGGTGACCGCCTGGGCGGCATCGGCCTGGCGCGCTTGCTCGATCGACAGTGCGGCGGCGCTGGTTTCGCGCAGCGCGTCGCGCTGGTCGTCGCCGGCATCCACCTGGCGCAGCGTGGCATTCGCCAGCACGTGCCAGTCGCGCGCGCGGCCCAGTTCGTCGGCCAGCCACTTCACTTCCTCCTCCATGCCGTCCGGCAGCGTCACCACACCCTCGAACAGGTCCAGCGCGGAGCGGAAGCGGCGCAGCCCCACGCGCATCTGGTGCACGCCTTCCGGTGAATCGCCGGCCGCCACCAGCGGCGCGTTGGCGTGCACCTGGTCCAGGCAGTTGTGCAGGATCTTGCAGAACGCCGATTCCACGGTGTCGCGCCGCTTCAGCGTCAGCCGGGCCGCCGTGGTGGCCGAGCGGGTGTCGGTGTGCGGGTCGGGCCGCGCCGTCGGGTCGCCGGCGTTCGGCCGCTGTGCCAGGTCGGTCGGCAGCTTCAGTTCGTTCTCCATGGTCGCCTTTCCTTGTGCAGCGCGCGTCCCGCCGGGGAACGACCATGCCGTTCGTACAAGCGGTGCGCGAGAATTACATGCCCTGGTGCGCCCGGACCGTTGCGGACGGGCGCCGTCAGGGCGCTGCGGGAATGGCTGCAAGAGCCATGCCTTTGCCGGGCGCAGGCCGGTTCTCTGTCATGAAATTGACATATTCGGCGCCGCTGTCACAAAACCGTCGCAGCGGTGCGCCAAGCTCGTCGGCCACACCCACAGCGGGAGAGGCACGATGCGCTGGCTGAACGACCTATCCACGAGTCAGATGAAGGCGCTGGTCGAGGCCACCGCCGCCGAGCGGCGGCGCGTGCGCCAGTTGCTGAAGGAGGGCCGGCCCGAGCAGGCCGAGCAGGACCCGGTGCGCCGGCGCGCGTTCTCGGTCAAGAGCGGGATGTCGATGGGCATGCCCGAGTCGGTGTCGGGCACCAACGACTTCCAGCCGGTCAGCTTCCTGGTCGATGGCGCCACGGCGCGGCGTTGCGTCTGCCGTGTGCAGATCGAGCTCGACGGCGCCACCGAGAGCGCCACCGCGTTCCTGATCAGCCCCTCGCTGATCATGACCAACCAGCATGTGATCCGCAGCGTGGACCACGCGCGCGCCGCCGAGCTGGTGTTCGACGACGAGATCAACGGCGCCGGCCAGCCCGTGGCGCCCACCGTGTTCGTGCTGGACCCCGACCGGCTGGCGGTGTTCTCGCCCGAGGCCGAACTGGACTACGCCATCGTGGCCGTGGGCCACCGCGTGCAGGGCGCCGGCGCGCTGGCCGATTTTGGCTACGTGCCGCTCAGTGACGCCAAGGACAAGCACCGCAAGGGCATGGCCGTCAACATCATCCAGCACCCGCGCGGGCGCAAGAAGACCATTGCCATCCGCAACAACTTCCTGCTGGACCGGCGCGACCAGTACCTGATCTACGATACCGACACGCTGCCGGGCACGTCGGGCTCGCCCGCGTTCAACGACGACTGGGAAGTGATCGCGCTGCATCACTACGGCCAGGGCGACAACGAGGAAGACGCGGCGGGCACGCGCCAGGCCGTGGTCAACGTCGGTATCCGGATCAGCGCGATCTACACCGATCTCAAGCAACGCACCGAGACCCTGGCGGCTGGCCCGCAGAAAGACCTGCTGGTCGATGCGCTGAGCCGCTACGCCGCGGCGCGGCCCGCCACGCGGCAGCAACTGGAACGCCGTCCGCCGCCGTCTGCGGCCGTGGTGCCGGTCCGCACCGGCGGCCAGGCGGAATCGACGCGGCTGGCGCGCGGCACGTCGGCGCCAGTGTTATCGGCCGATGGCGGCGCCTCGCTGGTCGTGCCGCTGCAGATCAGCATCCGTCTGGCCGATACCGCCGCCCCGGCGCCCGCGCCGCCGGTTCTGGCGCCGACCCCGGCGCTGCGGCTCAGCGGCCAGCCGGAGCGCGCGCGGCTGGATCGAGACTACGCCAATCGCAGCGGCTTCGACGGCGGCTTCATCAAGGGGCTCGACATCGATCTCGGCCAGCTTGTGCGCGGCATCCAGGCCCGGACGCTGCCGCTGCTGGACGGCACCACGCCCGGCTTGCTGCACTACCAGAATTTCAGCGCCATCGTCCATGCCGCGCGCCGGCTGGCCCTGTTCACGGCGACCAATATCGACGGCCCGACCTACATCGAGCTGAAGCGCAGCCCGGCGCCGCGCGAGCCCGAGCGCGAAGCGTGGTACCGCGACCCGCGCGTGGACCCGGCCAGCGTCATCGACGATACGTTCTACGCGGCCTGGAGCGCGCTGTTCGACCGGGGACACCTGACCCGCCGCGCCGATGCCACCTGGGGCGATTTCGCCGCGCGTGCCGAGACCGATACCTTCCACTTTCCGAACTGCACGCCGCAGCACTTCCTGTTCAACCAGGGCGACAACCTCTGGCAGGGCATCGAGCAATACGTGCTGGAGCGCGGCGTGCGGACCATTGAGGGCGCCCGGCTGTCGGTGCTGCAGGGACCGGTCTTCAACGACGAGACCGACCTCTGGGCCGACGACGTGCAGATCCCGTCCGCCTACTGGAAGCTCGTGGCGTGGCACGGCGCCAGCGGGCTCAAGGCCGTGGCGCTGCTGGCCGACCAGCGCGACGTGCTGGACATCAACCGCGGCGACGCGCACCCGGCCAAGGGCGTGGACGCCGGCATCCGCAAGTTCGTGGTGCCGGTGCCGCAACTGGAGACGATGACCGGGCTCGACCTGTCCGCGTTCCGCGCCATCGACACGGCCGGCGGCCAGGTGCCCACGCCGGGAGAGCGCTTCCGCGAAGTGCGCGACCTCGACGACATCCCGCTGCGCTAGCAGTCCCGCCCGCCCCGCCTGCCCCAATGACCCGCGCGCCCGTCGGGGCGGGGCGGGGTCTGCCGCGCCCGGCCCGAATATGGCGCCCCCGTTTCAAAATCTGCCCAATCCGTGACGCAAGTGCGTCATCGCGCAAGGTCACGCTTTCGCCCGTGTCGTGCCGTCCGTTCAGGCTGGCGCCCGTTGCAGGTCATGGTGGGCGTGCAGCGCGTCGTCGATGGTGTCGAAGCGGCGCAGCGTGCCGTTGTGCAGGACGGCCCCAGTGTTACAGAAATCGGTCAGCGTGGACGGGTCGTGCGAAACCATGATCAGCGCCGCGTTGGCCAGCCGGGCGCGCAGCGCATCGTGGCAACGCTGGCGGAAGCGGGCGTCGCCGGCTGCCGTCACCTCGTCGATCAGGTAGCAGTCGAAATCCACGGCCAGCGAGATCGCGAACGCCAGCCGCGCCGACATGCCGGCCGAGTAGGCGTGCACCGGCATGCGGAAGTAGCGGCCCAGCTCGGCAAAGTCGTTGACGAACGCGAGCGTGTCGTCGATCGGCTTGCCGTACACGCGCGCGATGAAGCGTGCATTGTCGGCCCCGGTCAGGCTGCTCTGGAACGCGCTGCTGTAGCCCAGCGGCCACGACACGGAGAACGTACGTTGCACCTGGCCGCTGGTGGGCAGCTCCACGCCCGCGGCCAGGCGCATCAGCGTGGACTTTCCAGCGCCATTGGCACCGCAGATGCCAAGCGCGGTGCCACGGCCGATGGTGAAGGAAACGTTTTGAAGGACGGTGGTCGGAACATGCCCCACGAGATAGCGCTTGCTGACGTTCTGGAAGGAAATCATTGGCGTGGCCCGATGCGGTGCGCGGAGGTTTTCGGTGCCGCATTATGAGCACGATCCTTCGGACCGATCAATCGCGGCCGGCGCGCGATGCGGTGGCGCCACGCCACGCGCCCGTGGTCATTCCTGCATTACCCTGCGCGCAACCGCCCGTGGACCTGGGTGTTGGCATCGATGCCCGCACGTGGAGCCTCGGCGCCGGCACCGGGGTGGCCACCTATGCGCGCTCGCTCGGCGCGAGCCTGGCGCGTGCCGGCGTGGCGGTGCACTGGCTCGGTGGCGGCCGGTCTGCGCGTACGCCGGGGGGCGCGGCACGCGAGTCCGCGCCCGCGCGATGGCTGGCCGCGCTGCGCACCGGCACGCGAGAGGCCGTCTTCGAGCGTCACGCGGGCCTGGCCGAACCCCAGCATCGCGTGCACGATGGGGGCCGTCTGTTCCGCGAGGCCCAGAGCTACTTCAACCTTCACCAGCGTCTGATGCGCGTGCGCTGCGCCGCGCCGCCGGCCATCATGCACTGGACTTATCCGCTGCCGCTGTACCTGGAAGGCGCGCGTAACGTCTACACCGTCCATGACCTGATCCCGCTCACGCATCCGCGCCTGACGTCGGTCGGTGCCGCGCGGCACCTGCGGCTGCTGCGCGAGATCGTCGCGCAGGCGGACCATCTGGTGACCGTCTCCGACGCCTCGCGCGCCGAGATCATCGACGTACTCGGTTGCCCGCCCGCGTTCGTCACCAATACGTCGCAGGCCGTGCACGCGGCGCTGCAGCGCGATCCGGGCCTGCCGGCCGGCCTGCGGCCAGGTGGCTACTTCATCTGCTGCGGCATGCCCGAAGCGCGCAAGAACCTGCCGCGCCTGGTGGCGGCCCATCGCACCGCGCAGACGTCCCGCGCGCTGGTGGTGGCCGGCCCCATCGCGCGCGACATCCCGCAGATCGAGTCGATGCTCGCGCGCTCGCCGGGCGTGATCCGGCTGCCCTGGCTGCCGCAGGCGGAGCTGATGGCGCTGATCCGCCAGGCGCGCGCGATGCTGTTCCCGTCGCTGGCCGAGGGCTTTGGCCTGCCCGTCGCGGAGGCCATGGCGCTGGGCACGCCGGTGATGACCAGCAATGCTGGCGCGCTGCGCGAAGTGGGGGGCGGCCACGCGCTGCACGTTGACCCGCGCGACACGCATGCCATGGCCCGCGCCATCCGGGCGCTGGACCGCGACGACCAGTTGTGCCGCCGCCTGCGTGCCGCCGGCTTCGAGCAGGTGGCCGCGTTTGCCCCGCGCGGTTACGCGCAGCGGCTGCTGGCGCTCTATGCCGATGTCTGCGGCGCCACCGCGCGCGGCGTCGCCTGACTCCCATATCGACAGGACAGCCATGCGCATCGGTGTGGATGGATTCAATCTGGCGCTGCCGAATGGCTCCGGCGTGGCCACCTACGCCCGCACGCTGGCGTGGTCGCTCGCGCGGATGGGGCACGACGTGGACCTGGTCTACGGCCTCGCGGTCGGGGCACGCACCGCCGTGCCGCTGCGCGAGGTGTTGTTCTTCGATGCGCTGGACCGGCCGCGCCGCGCGTCGCGCAACCGGCTGGCGGCCATCGGCACGGCCTGCGCCGACGTCCTGGGGCGCACGGCGGTACACGTGCCGCGCACGGACAGCGTTATCGCCCGTGGCCTGGAAGCGCGCGTGCCCGACAGCAGCCGGCTCTTCACGAGCCCCGACCTGTTCGACGCGGCGGCGCGGCATTTCCGGCGCCACGGCAGGTTTCTACGGCTGCGCGTGCCCGATCCGCCGGACATCATGCACTGGACCTATCCGCTGCCCGTGCGGATCGAAGGCGCGCGCAACATCTACACGATCCACGACCTGGTGCCGCTGCGCCTGCCGTACACGTCGCTGGAGAACAAGCGCTACCACTACCGGCTGGTGCGCGCGTGCCTGCGCGACGGCGACCACGTCTGCACCGTCTCCGAAGCCAGCCGGGCCGACCTGCTGCGGATGTTTCCCGCCGCCGACCCCGCGCGCATCACGAACACCTGGCAGGCCGTCATGCCCGTGCCGCTGGCCGATGCCGACGATGGCGCGCGGCTGGCAACCGCGTTCGAACTGGCGCCGCGCGGATACTTCCTGTATTTCGGCGCCATCGAGCCGAAGAAGAACATTGGCCGGCTCGTGGAGGGCTACCTGGCCGCGCAGGTCGACACGCCGCTCGTCATCGTCGGCGCGCGGGCCTGGAAGAGCGCGGCCGAGACGCGGCTGCTGCACGGTGACGGCGGCCACCCGCTGCGCGGCGTCAGTGAACGCATCCGCCGCTATGACTACCTGCCGCGTCCATGGCTGATGACGCTGGTGCGCCAGGCGCGCGCCGTGGCCTTCCCGTCGATCTACGAAGGCTTTGGCCTGCCGGTGCTGGAGGCCATGGCGGTGGGCACGCCGGTGCTGACGTCGAACGTCGCGTCGCTGCCCGAGGTGGCCGGCGACGCGGCGCTGATGGTCGATCCGTACAGCGTGTCCGACATCGCGGCCGGCTTCCGGCGGCTCGATGCCGACGCCGATCTCCGCGCGCAACTGTCCGCCCTGGGCCCGCGCCAGGCGCAGCGGTTTGCGCCCGAACCTTATCAAGCCAGGCTGCGCGCGATGTACGCGCGCGTGCTGTCCCTTCCCGATTCACCATGAAACGACCGTCCGCTTCCCTCGCTTCCCTTGCTCACCTTGCGCCGCGCGCCGTGGCGCTGGCCTGCGCCGCCGTGCTGGGCGGCTGTGCCTACCTGCCCAGCAGCGGCCCCACGGCGCGCGACATCCTGGACGCGCAGGCCAGCGCCGCCAACGCGCTGGGCTATCGCATCGCCGACGTCGACGCCGACCTGATCGGCAAGCTCGACGCCATGCCCGCCGCGCCCGCGAGCGTACCCGTCGATGTGCCGGTGTCGCGCGGCGGTGGCACCGTCTTCGAGCGCATCGGGGCCGGCGATACGCTGGGCATCTCGATCTTCGAAGTCGGCACCACGCTGTTTGGCCCGGCCTCCACGCTCGGGGCGATGGGCGGCGGCATGACGGCGGCCCCGCAGCCCACCGCGGCCGGGCAGGCCATGCCGACGCTCACGGTGGCCGCCGACGGCACGATTCCGGTGCCCTACGCGGGCCGCATTCGGGCCGCCGGCCGCACGCCGCGCGAACTGGAAGACGCCATCCGCGCCGCGCTGCGGGGCAAGTCGCAAGACCCCCAGGTGGTGGTCAGCGTGCGCGACAACCTGGCCAACAGCGTGATGGTGATGGGCGAGGTCCGCAAGCCGGGCCGGGTGCCGCTGACGCCCGGCGGCGAGCGTGTGCTGGACATGGTGGCGCTGGCCGGCGGCGCGGCCTATCCGATGACCGACGTCGCCGCGCGCCTGACACGCGGACAGACCACGCTGGAACTGCCGCTGGCCGACCTGTCGCCCGAGAGCGACGCCAACCTGCCGCTGCGGCCGCAGGACCGCCTGATGATCGAGCGCCGGCCGCGCAGCTTCTCGGTCATGGGCGCGGCCGGCAAGGTATCGCAGGTACCGTTCGACGCCCCGCGCGTGAACCTGGCGGAAGCCGTGGCCAAGGTGGGCGGCCCCGGCGACCTGCAGGCCGACCCGCGCGCGATCTTCGTGTTCCGCTACCAGCCCGATACCGCGCCCGTGATCTACCGGCTCGACCTGATGAACCCGTCCAGCTACTTCCTGGCGCAGCGCTTCGCCATGCGCGACAAGGACGTGGTCTACATCGCCAACGCCGAATCCAACGGCCTTACCAAGTTCGTGTCGATCCTGAACCTGCTGTTCTCGCCGGTCTATACCGGGAATCAGTTCTTCAAGCGGTGAGGGAAGGGGGCCGGCCCGCGCCCCGCCGCCGCTGTCATGGCCACTGCAGCCGGCTACGGATCTCCTGGACCGGCCAGATGGCGAGGCTCTTGTCGGCAAAGTGCCCGTCGTGCTCGTCGCAGCCCTCGATGATGTACCGGCGTGGGGCGGGCCAGTGAAACGGCGCCAGCTCGAAGTTCAGCCGGCGCCACTGTCCAAAGTCGATCTCTTCGTTGGCCGATGGCGTGCGGAACGAGAAGTGCGTGGTCAGCAGATACAGCGCACCACTGCTGCAGATGTTGCGCAGCGCCGCCGCGATGCTGGCATGCGGAAAGTGCACCAGGCCATCGCGGCACAGCACTGCATCGACCTTCGGCAAAGGCGAGGCGATCACGTCCAGGTGCTCGAACTGTATGCGGGGGCCCCGGTAAGTCCGCCGGTTGTGCTCGACGAGTTCCGGCACGATGTCGGCGCCGATGTAGTGGACGCCGCCCAGGTCGACGTGCCGCATCCAGTTGAAGTCGCCGCAAGGGATGTCCAGCACCGATCGGATGTTGAATTCCCGAAGCAGATGCGGCAACTCCGCCCGCAGATGGCGCGTGCGCGTCATTTCGGAGCCGGACCCCGAGACGGATTCGGGGCTGCCCCATTGGTTCCGGTGATAGATCTCGGTGAAGACGGCCTGCGCTTCGTTTGCCTGGTTCATGGGGGTTTCCTGCTCTGTTTTCGTGGGGAGGATAGAAGGGCTCAGGGGGCGGCGCGGTCCGAAAGCCGCCAGTTGCCCTGGGTCGATTGCTTGTAGGCCATGGTGTCGCGTTCCTCCGAGAAGCTCTCGTACTGCCCCTTGGTCAGCAGCAGCACGCGTGCGCAGGCGTCGGGCTCGCTCATGAGCAGATGGCTGACCGCACGGGTCAGAATGCCGGGGCCCGTCGCGTGCCAGATATCCAGCCGGACGCCGGCCCGTCGGGCGCGCGCCAGTTGGGCAAGCAACTGTTCCAGGACGCGCCTGACGATGTCCGAGCGGGGCCTCGCTGCGAGGAATGCGTTGTAGAGGTACGGCGCCACGTCGGCGGAGCGCGCGGCAACCAGCTCGACCGAGGCAAGCGCATGCAGGATGGGCGCCAACGGCCTGCGGCAGTACTCGTCGGCGTCCACATAGATGCCCCCGTCACTGGCCAGATAGGCGATGCGGAACACATCGGACTTCATGGCCGGATGGTGGCACCAGTCGTAGCTTGCCGCCGCCTCCTCGCCATACCGGTCGAGGATGTAGGCCCTGGCCGATGCATCGTCGAAGACGATATGGCGCAGCCCTGGGTTCATGGCCGACCAGGTCGACATGGCATCCATGACTTCCGGGGGCGGGCTGGGGGTGTCCCAGAACTGGACCAGCGTCGTCGCGGCAGGCACGCCGCCGTCCGCATGCGGCGCGCCCGTGCCTTCCCGAAAGGTCTGCAGCCGGCCACTGGCGTGCTGGGCCGCCAGGGCGAACATGAAGGGCGCGGTGTCGTCGGGGGCGTCGTGCATCCATTCCCGGCAGTGTTCGAGCAGCAACTCGCCTTCGTTCAACGCCAGAAGTACCGAGCTTGCCAGCGCGCGGGATTCCTGTGATACGCGCCGCAGTGCGGGGGTCAGCAGACGCCACGCGACGTCGTTCTCGCCCACTTCATACCGCAGGCGGGCCGTCGCGATCTCGAACGCGGGTTGGCCGCCGAACAGCCAGCGGATGCTGTCGAGGAAAGCGACCGCTGCCGCCGGCCCGGTATCCCGGGCGAGCACGTCGGCGTGGATGGCAAACGCCTCCCAGGTGTGGGGATGCTGGCGCATGACTGTCCGGGCAATGGACCCGGCGGCACGGTGCTTGCCAATCTGGCCGAGCAGGCCGGCCAGCCGCAGCGTGTCGGGCAGGGTCGAGCGCTCGCCGTCGGCGTGGCGGCGGGCCGCCAGCCTCTGGCGCGTCTCGTGGCGGGCCGCGCGCCAGGCCGCGATCGCGTTGTCGCGCGCCGCCGCCCACCAGCTTGGTAGCGACGCGGGCAGCGGGGCGAGGATGTGCGCGGCGCGTCCCAGCATCTGCATCGATGCCAGCGCGTTGCCGAGGTTGAGCCGAAACTCCGCGCAGTGAGGATCGAGTTCGAATGCCGACTTGAACAGCCGCAGCGCTTCCCAGCGCCGGGCGATGCCGGTGGACCAGAGCATCTGCGCCAGCTGGAATCGCGGCCACGGGTCGGTCGTGGATAGCGAGATGCAGCGCCGCAATGCCACCATGGCAAGCCGCGTCTCACCGTTGTGCCGGTGCAGCAGCCCCTTGCGGTACCACGCCAGCGTACAGCTTTCGTCGGTGTCGAGGATCCTGCGGTAGGCGTCCAGCGCGGCGTCGAAGCGGCCCGCTTCCGCCAGCGACTGCGCTTCCGCCAGATCGGCCTGTAGGGTTGCGTTGGCTTCCGGCATGCCTATCCCCGCCCGTACACGTCATCGAACCGCACGATGTCGTCCTCGCCCAGATAGCTCCCCGACTGCACCTCGATGATCTCCAGCGTGGTCTTGCCCGGGTTTTCCAGGCGGTGCGCCACGCCCAGCGGGATGTAGGTCGACTGGTTCTCGCTGACCAGGAACGATTCCTCGCCGCGCGTCACGCGCGCCGTACCGCGCACGACGATCCAGTGTTCGGCGCGGTGGTGGTGCATCTGCAGCGACAGGCGGCCGCCGGGTTCGACGACAAGGCGTTTCACCTGGAAGCGCTCGCCCTGGTCGATCGACTCGAAGCGGCCCCAGGGGCGTTCCACGCGGCGGTGCGTGCTGGCCTCGGTGCGGCGCTGGGCGCGGATCTTCTCCACGGCCGTCTTGACGTGCTGTACATGGGCCATGTCCGCCACCAGCACGGCGTCAGGGGTTTCCACCACGGCCAGGTTGCGGGTGCCGACGCAGACCACCAGCCGGCTGGCCGCGTGCGCCAGCGTGGTGTGCGCGCCTTCCAGCAGCACCTGGCCCCGCACGGCATTGTCGGCGGCGTCGCGCGGCATGCGCTGCCAGATGGCGTCCCAGGCGCCCAGGTCGCACCAGCCGGCGTCCAGCGGCACCACGGCCGCCGGCGTGTCGCCCAGGCGCTCCATCACGGCGTAGTCGATGGAATCGGCGTGGCAGGCGGCAAACGCGGGCTCGTCCAGCAGCAGGCCGTCGGGCAGCGGCGTTGCCGAGGCGTGGGCCTGCCGGCACGCCAGCAGGGTCTGTGGATGCAGTTGGGCCACCAGGCCCAGCCACACGTCGGCGCGCACCACGAAGATGCCGCTGTTCCACCAGTGCTGGCCGGCGGCGACGTACCGCGCGGCCACGTCGTGCGACGGCTTCTCGACAAAGCGCGCCAGCCGCCGCGTGCCGCGGTCGTCCAGCGCGGTACCGATTTCGATGTAGCCGTAGCCGGTCTGCGCCGCATCCGGCACCACGCCCAGCGTGACGACGGCGCCGTCTGCGGCATGGCCGGCTGCCGTGGCAATGGCCTGCCGGAACGCGGCGGTATCGCCCATGGCATGGTCGGCCGGCATCGCCACCATCACGGTGTCGGGGCGCGTGGCGGCGATGTCGAGCGCGGCCGCGGTCAGCGCGGGCGCGGTGTTGCGCGGGCACGGCTCCAGCAGCAGCCGGGGCCGATGGCCGCTGCCGCGCAGCTGGCGCGCCGTGGCCTCGGCATGGGCGTGGCCGCAGACCACCATGACCTGCGGCGCCGCCTGCAGCCCCGGCGCGTCGATGCCGGCAAGCCGCCCGGCCGTGGCGCACAGCAGCGTGGTATCGCCAAGCAGCCCCGGGATCAGCGGCTTTGGCATCTGCTCCCGCGATAGCGGCCAGAGCCGCGTGCCGGCGCCACCGGCCAGGATCACGGGCTGCAGCAGGATCGCCGTGGCGGCGGCAGCCGTGGCGTCGGCGGCCCGCGCCACGGGCATGTCGATGACGTCCATCACGGCCCCCTAGAGTCCAGCCAGCAGTTGCGAGGTCTGGCGCGCCGCCAGCAGAAAGCGGTCCGTCTCGGCCGGTACCGCCAGAGCGTCAAGGCTGCCCAGCGTCACGGCTTCCACCAGACGCAGGCGCGCGGCCGTATCGTCGGCCGCGCAGACGTACACCCCCAGCACGGCCGGCCCGATCACGCGCGCGTCGGCGCCCTGGGTGGTCTCGCCGAGCGATTCGTGCACGTCGGCGTGCAGCGACAGTTCCAGCGGCTGGCCAGGCGGCGGGGCATCCACGTCGATGGCAATCCAGCGCTCGCGCCCGGCGTCGAGCCGGCCTTCGCTGCGCGGCCCGTCGCCACATTCCAGCCGGTACTGCGTGGCGCGCGACGGCAGCCCGCGCACGCACAGGTAGACCCGCACCCTGGCGTCGGCCAGATCGTCCGCCAGCCGCATTGCCAGCCGGCTGTCGCCCGGCCGGCTCCAGCAGCCCCAGTCCTCCACGCCGTGCCAGCCGTCGCCGGCGCGCAGGCTCTCGGTGACCACCGTGCCCTGGGCCAGCGGCAGCCGCCTCGGCGCGGCCATCGGGTAGAAGCGGCCGGCGGCGAGCGTCGGGGCCGGCGCGGCAGGCTGCGCATCGCCGATGCCGCCCTGCCAGCGGTGCACGGCCTGCGCGATTTGGTCGCCCAGTTGCTGCCAGGTGCGCGGCCGGAACTCCGCCGCGATGCGCTGCTCGCGCGACCGGCGGTACGGCACGTCGAAGATCAGCTTTTCCACCACGCGCAGCAGTTCACCCGGCGACTGCGGATCGAAGTAGTCGGCCAGCAGCCCACCGGCTTCCGGCAGCGACGCCACGTCGGACACCGCCGGCACCTTGCCGTGGCACAGCGATTCGGTCACGGGCAGCCCCCAGCCTTCGTACAGGCTTGGATACAGCGTGAACAGGCAGCGCTCCAGCAGCAGCGCCACCTGCGGGTCGGCCAGCCCGGACAGGATCGTCACGCGGCTCGCCAGCACGGGATCGTTGTCGAGCATCGCCAGGGCCGCCTCGTTCTTCCAGCCCCGGGCGCCCACGCAGACGAGCTGCGGTACGTGCCGCGCGCCATGGTGGTCGATCAGGCTGCGCCACGCGCGAAACGCGGCCAGGTGGTTCTTGCGCGGCTCCACCGTCGACAGCATCAGCACGAACGGCTGCCGGCTCCAGCCCCAGCCCTGCATGTTGGCGGCCTCTGGCGCGCGCAGGCCGGGCTTGCGGATGTCGGCATCCAGCCGCACCACTTCCACGTGGCCCGCCGGCAGCGGCTGGCCCAGCCGCGCGGCGGCGGCTTCCAGGTCGCGCCGTGTCGATTCCGAGTTCACGAGGAAGCGGTCGGCGTGCGCAAACGCGCCCAGCAGCCACGCGGCAAAGCGGTCGACCAGGTCGTCCACGCAATGCTCGGGCATGACCACGGGGATCAGGTCGTGGACGAACGGCACGTAGCGGATGCCGTATCGCTGCCTGGCCAGCCGCACGTGCAGCAGGTACTCCGGAAACCACGACGTGCCCAGGCTGACCAGCCACGCGCCGCGCGGGAACGCCATCGGCGCGCTGCCCAGCATCAGCGTGTCCAGTTGCATCAGCGTCTGCTGCCAGGCTGCCGGCGGCGCGTCGCCGTGGCCCAGGCAGATCCGGCAGAGTTGCGCGAACAGCGCGCCGGGCACTTCCAGCCAGCCCTGGTCGCCGAGGTAGCACACCATCGGCGCGGGATGCGCGGGATCGGTGGCGCGGCAGGCGGCGGAGATCAGTTCGAGCTGCACGCGCTGGATGCCGGTGGGCAGGCGCGAACCGCGAAAGTGGTGGATCAGGTCGGTGGCGTCGAAGACGATGGTGGCGCCCTGGCCGGCGGGCCGGGTCGCCTGCAGCGCGTCGCGGTCGATCCGGCGCAGGATCTCGACGGCGCTGGCCAGTTGCTCGCGGGCCAGCCGGGCCGCTTCGGCATGGGCCGCGTTGGTCGGGTGGGCCGGGTGGGCCGCGGCGGCGCGTGCGGCGTCAAGCATCGCGGACAGCGCGGCGACCGGGTCGTCGGCCGGCACCATGGCCGGTGCACGGTTCCACGCGCCGCGCAAGGGGTGCATGTCCACGCGGATGCCGCGCAGCGCCAGCGCGTGAAGCTCGCGCAGCGCGTCGTCATGGCCCGGCGCCAGCGTCAGCGCCTGCGCGTAGCAGGCGGCGGCTTCCTCCAGTTCGCCGGCCAGCTTGGCGGCGTGGCCCATCTGCAGATGGGTATCGGCCACGTCGGGCGCCAGCCCCAGTGCCCGCCGATAGGCGGCGCGCGCTTCCACGAGGTTGCCGCTTTCCTTGAGCGCGTGGCCGTACTGCACCCAGATCGGCGCCAGTTCGGGGCGCGCGTCCAGGGCCTGGCGATAGTGCGCGGCGGCGGTGCCCCAGTCGCGCGCGTCGCGCGCGGCGTCGGCGGTGGCCACCAGCGCGGCGGCCTGGCCGCCGGCCTGGTCGGCCCACATCTTCTTGAACAGTTTCACAACGGGTCTCCGGGTCAGGCCGCGTGCTCGCGCACGCCGGCCACGATCAGCCAGCCGATGCCATAGGCCACCAGCAGGCTGACGAACAGGCTGGTCACGATCAGTGCGCTGCGCGGGTAAAGCGCCCGCACGGGCAGGTTTGGCTCCACCACGCGCACGATGTAGAGCTGCTGCTTGAGCGCGTTCTCGCGCGCGGTTTCCAGCGCGGTGGCCACGCCCGCGTAGCGCTTGGCGGCAAAGTCCTGCTTCATCAGCAGGCGCTGGTAATCGGCCATGCGCGGCGCGGTGCCCTGCGCATCGGTCAGCCGGGCCTGCTGGGCGGCCAGTTGCTGTGCCAGGCCGGCCACGCGGTCGCGCAGCGCCACGGCCTGCGGGCTACCTGCGTCCACGGCCGCCAGCACGGTGGCCAGTTGCGCGCGCGACTGGGCCAGCGATTCCTCCAGCCGGCCCACCAGCGTCTGCTGGCCCACGCCGGTCTTTTCCGGGTCGATGTCGCGCTGCTGCAGCCGGAACGTGGTCAGCGCGCGCTGGGCTTCGATCACCTGGGCCTCGGCCTCCCTGAGTTCGGCCGTGGCCACGCGCACCGCGTCTTCCACGGCACGCTGGTTGAAGGCGTTGACGCGCGACTCGCCCAGCGTCAGCAGCCAGCTTGCCAGCGCCCGCGCGTCGTCCGGGCGGAACGCATGCACGCGCAGCGTCGTGATGCCGGTGTCCTGGCTGAAAGCCACGGTCACCTGGCGCCGGTAGTAGCGCAGCAGCGTCTCCGGGCTCGGATCGGCCCACCAGAGCCGCGACACCACGTCTGCCTCCGGGCGGCGGAACAGCGACACGAGATCCACCTTGTCGTGAAGCGCGCGCACGGCGTCGTGCGACTCCAGGTAATCGCCCACGCTGAACGATTGCGCCTGCGCGTCGTTGAGCACGCCGGCCAGCCCCAGCATCTGGCCCAGGCCGCCCGTGCCCTGCGGCAGCTGCGACTGCGTGGACCGCACCACAAAGCGCGCCTCGGACTCGTACTGGCTGGCGGCTATGCCGAAGTAGTAGAGCGCGGCCAGCAGCGTCGGGAGTACCACCACGGCCAGGAACACGCGGTGTCGGTGCCAGAACGCCGCGAGGCGTGGCGCCTGGGCGTGGGATGCCGGATGGGCGGGTATCTCGGCGGCGGGGGCGGTCGATGCATCGGCGGTCATGGCGTGGCGTGGTTCAGTGGTGGACGTGGCGGCGCAGGACCCGCAGGCTGGCCAGCCCGGCCAGCGTCAGCGCCAGGCACCACGCCACGATGTAGAAGGGGTCGATGTAGGGGCTCTCGAAGCTCTGGAACTGACCCTCGCGCAGCAGCTCGAAGATCTGCGTCAGCGGCACCCACGACAGCCAGGTGCGGTACGGGTCGGGAATCCACTTGAGCAGGAAGAACGCCCCCGACATGGGCATGGCCAGGTACACCACCGGGTGGATCAGGCGGTGCGCCATCTTGCTGAGGTAGGTGGCCGTGCAGACCAGCATCGACACGCCGAACGAGAACCACGTCATCAGCGCCAGCGCTGCCAGCATGACCAGCGGCCGGGCCGGTGGCTGGGCCACGCCCAGCGCGCAGGCGCCGGCCAGCAGCAACAGCAGCGCCACGACGCTGGATGCGGCCTCCAGCACCGCGCGCGCCACCAGCATGTCGAAGATCGTGACCATGCGGTGGTACAGCAGCGGCTGGTTGGCGTGCAGCGCGCCCTCGGCCCGCGTGACGATCGAGCGGAAGATGATGAACGCGCAGTAGCCGCCCAGCGCGAACGGCACCGGCAGGATGCCGCCGCGATGGTGGCTGTCGCCGATGTGGATCAGCGATACCGACCCGGCCAGCAGCATTGGCTCGGCAATCAGCCACAGGTAGCCGATGTTCTCGCGGCCGTAGCGCGTATGCAGTTCGCGCAGGATCAGCGCGCCGATCACGCGGCATTGCACGCGCAGGCCGTGGCGCAGCGGCGAGGCGATCGAATCAGTTGGCAAGGTTGGCCTCCGTCGGTGGGCGGGCGGTGTCCGGCAGCCGGTCGATGGCGTCGAGCACCATGCGGCAGTGGTCGTCCCAGCCCGGCGCGCGCCAGGCGGCGATGCGGGCAAGCTGGGCGCGGCGGCGCGGCGCGGCCGCGTCGGTGTAGTCGTGGATCGCGCGCAGCCACGCGGGGCCGTCCAGCGGGTCCAGGTACTCGGGCGCGTCGCCGCCGGCCTCGCGCAGGGCGGGCAGGTCGCTGGCGATCACGGGCACGCCCAGTGCCAGCGCCTCGGCCACGGGCAGGCCGAAGCCTTCAGCCAGCGACGGCATCAGCAGCGCCCGCGCGCCGCGCAGCAGCGTGGCGACGTCGCGATCGGCCATGCCGTGGGCCAGTGTCACCACGCCGCGCAGCGCCGGCGACCGTGCCAGCAGGTTCAGGATGTGTGCGTTCTCCCAGCCGCTGCGGCCCACGATCCGCAGGCGCGGCGCCCCCGCCGGCCCGGCCTGTGCCACCAGCCGCTGCCAGAGCTGCAGCAGCAGCATGTGGTTCTTGCGCGGCTCGATCGTGCCGATCATCACGAAACAGGGCGCACCGGGTGACGGCCCGGCGTCGGCGCCCGGCGCGCGCGGGGGCGCCACACCCAGCGGCGCGACCATGAGCCGGGCGCCGTGCGGGCCCCGCGGCAGCCGCCCGGCAATGGCCTGGAGCGTCGCCCGCGAGTTGCAGACGACCAGGTCGGCCAGCGCGTCGACGGTCTCCATGCGCCGCCGGTGCACGTCGGCCATGCCGGCACGCGCGAATTCGGGATGCGTGAGCGGAATCGCGTCGTGGACCAGGCAGGCCAGCCGCGCCTGTTCCGCCGCCAGCGCGCGCGCCACGGCGGCGGGACGTTCCAGGTTCGTGTGCGACAGCAGCAGGTAGACGGCCCGCCGCGCCGACGGCCACGGGCGCGGCAGCCGCGGCCACGACAGGCACAGCGCCGCCCAGAGCCGCCATGCCGCCAGGCGCGGGCCCGTGCGGTCGCCGCGCCAGCGGCGCGCGGTGTCGTCGAGAAAGCGGCGCGTGGCCGCGGCGGGCAGGCGCACGTGCCAGCCGCACGGGTGCATGGCGGTATAGACCAGCCGCCCGGCAGCGTGGCGGCCCAGATAGTCGGCATGGGCCATCTCCACGCGGTCGATGCCGGTGGGCGTGGCATGGCGCGCGCGGCGCATCAGCCGCGTGATGTCCAGCAGCAGTTCGGGGTGGCTCATGCGACGGCTCCAGCAAGCGCCGCAGGCGCCGGCGCAGCGGTATCGGCCGGCTCGGCGGCGCCCAGCAGCCGCCGGCATACCGGTCCGATCAACAGGCCGATGGCCGCCGCGTTGTGAAAGCCGCCGTGCAGCAGGCAGCGGTGGCCCAGCACGCGGCGGAACGCATCGAACAGCGCCGCGTCGGGCGCGCACGGCGCCTGCCAGAACGTGGCCAGCGGCTGCGGGTCGGTCAGGCCGGGCAGGTCGTAGACTGCCGTGCCCAGCACGCGCACGGGCACGCCGGCGGCCAGCGCCAGCGTGCCGCTGGTGCTGTTGACGGTGACCATGCCGCACGCGTGGCGCGCCAGCAGGTCGAGGTCGCCGCCGTCGATCCAGACCAGCCGCCCATCCATGCCGGCGCGCCGGGCCTGGCGCGTTGCCACGACGTGCCAGTCGGTCACGCCATTGTCGAGCGGATGCGACTTGATCGCCAGCAGGCAGCCGGCCGGCGCGTGGCGCGCGAAGTCGTCGATGACGCGCGCCAGCGCATCGGCCAGCCCGCCGAACGGCGAATGCACGCGCAACTGGAAATCGGAGTCGAGCTGCAGCGGAAACAGGAAGTACGGCTGCCCCGCCAGCCGCGCGGTGGCTTGTGCCGCCTGCCGTGCCGCGCGCCGGCGCCGGGTCAGGCGCAGCGCCCAGCCGGCCAGTTCGCGCGCCGGATGGCAGCCGCGATGCGTGGTGTAGTGCGGATACGCGGGCCAGGAACAGTACGCGGCCAGGTAGTACCCCAGCGCCGCCCGTGCGCGCGCGCCGAAGTTGCCGGGGATCGGCGCATGCGGCGGCGGCGCGGGCAGGCCGCGTGCCTGGGCCAGATACCAGGCCGCGTCGCGCGGCAGCGTGGAATGGCCGTTCACGCCGTCGCGCTCCAGCGTGATCCAGTCCGGACGCAGGTAGCCTTCCTCGAACACATGCACGCGCGCGCCATGGCGGTGCGCCACGCCAATGGCCGCGCGATGCAACGGACGGCAGTCGCCGAACAGCACCAGATCGGTCACGCCCAGCCGTGCCAGTTGCGCCGCCAGCCAGTCCGGCCAGCGATGGTCGCGGCCGCGCCACGCCAGCGCGGGGCCGGCGCGCCAGTCCAGCGCGTCGCCGCCATGGAAGTTGATGCGGTGCACGCCATGCCGCGCGGCCCGCAGCGCGGCGCCCAAGCGGCTGAAGAACGCCCCGGGCGGCCCCTGCAGGAACAGGAAGGTGCGCGGCGCGCCGGCGGTCACGACCACGCCCCCAGCAGGCGCCCCTGCATGGCCCATATGGCGCGCCGCAGCCGGCCCTGCCACTGGCGCAGGCGCGACAGCACGGGCGCGTGCTTGCGGCGGCCCCGCTCGGCAAAGCGCTGCACCAGCACCTCGGGCGGGCAGGGCAGGCCGGTCTCGGGGTCGAGGTAGCGCGGGTACAGCAGCAGCGTGCCGGCCACCAGTTCGTCGAGCGTCAGCGTGCGCCGGCGCCACGCCATCGGCGCCATGTCGCGCGTCAGGCCCCAGCCTGCGTAGAACGGCTGGCCGTGCACGATGACCTCGCGGCCGCGCAGCAGCGCCTCGAAGCCGGCCAGCGACGTCAACGCGTGCACGGCGTCGGCCGCATCGAGCCAGCGTGCCAGGGACGTGCCACGCGCGACCATATCGGCATGGCGCAGCGCGTCCTCGTCGCTGACCACGCCGGGGCGGTGGCCGGCCTCCACGTCGGGGTGGGGCTTGAAGACGATGTAGGCGTCAGGCTCCACCGCGCGCACGCGGCGCAGCAGTTCCAGGTTGCTGGCGATGCCGGCGCCGCCGAGCCGCAGCGACGCGTCGTCGGTCACCTGGCCCGGCACCAGCACGCAACGCCGCCCCGCCGGCAGCGGCGGCAGCGGGGCGTCGGCATGGCCGCTGCCGTACTTGGTGATGCGGTGCGTGACCAGCATGCGCCGCAGGTTGCGCGCGCGGCGCAGCAGCGCCGGCGTGAACGTGGTGTCGGCCAGCAGCACTTCAAGGTCGCTGCCGCTGGTGGGGTCGTAGTACATGCCGCGCCGGTCCACCACGATCGACATCGGCGGATACAGGTCGCTGCCCAGGCCGCGCGAGCGGATGAAGCCGTCTTCCACGCGATACAGCGGCACGCGCGCCTCGCTGGCTTCCACGGCCAGTTCCAGCGTCTCGCGCGTGGCCCACACGGCCACCGCGCCGCGCTGCCGCCGGGCAAACTGCGCGGGCCGGCGCGATCCGGCAAAGAAGGGCACCGGGCGCGCACCATTGTGGAAGAAGCGCGTGATGTCGCGCCGCTTCCAGAGCGCCATGCCGGTGCAGCAGGCCACCTCGCGGTTCTGGTGGCAGAACGCGCGCCAGAAGTGCAGCAGCTCGATGACCGCGTCGCAGTCGCACGGCTTGCCGGTGAATGGGTCGATGTAGCGCGTGCCGTCGCGCAGCACCGCCTCGGCCAGTTGCGCCAGAGACCGCGGCGCCTTGCGCTCGGTGAGTCCCACGTCATGCGTGAGCCCGCGTCCGGACAGGTAGCCGGTCTGCACGCAGGTCACGGGCTTGCCGGCCAGCAGCGCCAGGAAGCCGACCGTGTCGTTGCCGTCGACGATCACGCGCGCGCAGCGGTCGAGCAGCGGCCACGGGTCCACGGGATCGTGCAGCAGGATGCCGCCCTGCGCCTGCAACTGCGCGTGCAGCGTGCTCTTCCAGTGCGCCGTGGTGGGCATCACCAGGCACGGCAGCAGGTTCCAGCCCTGCGCCAGCGCCAGCATCTGCGCGGCCTGGCGCAGGTTGCCGGGGCGCAGCAGCGCCAGCGGACGGTCCCCCGCTTCGGCCAGCGCCGCGGCGGGGTCCGTGCCCCAGAACGTGCCGCCCACGCGCGCCTTGACCACGGCCTGGATCAGCGCGTGGCCGCCGTGGCCGTTGGCTTCGGGCATGGCGTCGAGTGCCGTGTCGATCCAGCCGGGCGCGCCCGCGTCGCGCGCCAGCCGCGTCTCGCTGAGCGGGGGGCCGCGCCACTCGAAGTCCGGCGCCGTCAGCACGCCCGGGGCACGGCGCAGCCCGTTGGACTGGGCGACTGGGTGGTGTGCTTCAGGCAGTGGCAACGGGCGCGATGACATGGAGACGAAGTGAGTTGTGCGGGGCCCCGACCTTGGGGCGAGGTCGGATGCTAGGCACGCTTCGCGTCTCGGATATGGCGAAATCTCCGTAGATCGCGCGTCACCCGGCCCGCTGCGCCTGCATGAATCGATTGCGACAGAATCTACGCAGGCCGGCGTGGCCGGCGCGCCACGGCCGCGCGCCCAGGCGCGTGCCGCCAGCCCTTGCGGCGCGCGGCTTCCGGCAAATCTGCCTATTTCCGTTCACGAACGCGTCACCGGTGGTCTGCAAGCTGCCGCGATTTTGAAGCGACCCCGTACCCGGCGATGAATCCCCTGCTCAAGCCCACCCCGCAAGTCCGCGCCCGCGCGCGCGCCACCGCATGGCGAGGCGTGCCGCGTCCGCTGGCGCAGGCGATGGCCGTCGTGCTGGCCGCGTGGTCCGCGCAGGCCACGGCCGCGGGCCCGGCCTTCAACGGCGCGTGGATCCGCCAGCAGGCCGGCCAGCAGGCAGCGGCCGACGCCGCGCTCATCGGCACGATGACGCAATGGGGCGCCACGCTCACGCCGCAGCAGATCCAGCAGATCAACGCGCAGACGCGGCTGTCGATCGCCAACCTGGGGCAGGTGGCGCAGGCCGCCGCGGCGGCGGCCGAGGCCCAGCGCAAGGCGCGCGAGGCGGCGCTGCGCGCGGCCGGCGGCGTGCCGGACGGCCTGGGCGAAGGCGGGCTCAAGGTCGATACCAACGCGGCCACGGCCGGCTGGAGCGGCGCCGACGGCCCCACGCAGACCATCGATCCCGCCACCGGCCGCGTGCTGGTGGGCGTGCGGCAGACCAGCGACCGGGCGATCCTGAACTGGGAGACGTTCAACGTCGGGCGTAACACATCGCTGCATTTCGACCAGCAGGCGAGCTGGGCCGTGCTGAACCGCGTCAACGACCCGCAGGCGCGTCCCAGCCAGATCCAGGGGCAGATCAGCGGCGCCGGCACGGTCATGGTGCTGAACCGCAATGGGGTGATCTTCTCGGGATCGAGCCAGGTCGATACGGGCAACCTCGTGGCCGCCGCGGCGCGCATGAGCGACGCGCAGTTTCGCGGCAACGGCCTGTACAGCACGAACGCGGGCAGCACGTTCGCGCCAAGCTTTACCGACGCCAGCGGCAAGCTGATCGTCGAGGCCGGCGCGCAACTGAACACGCGCGCGCCGGCATCGGTCACGCAGGGCGGCGGGTACGCGCTGCTGCTGGGCGGCGAGGTGCGCAACGACGGCACGATCGCCACGCCGCGCGGCCAGGCGCAACTGGCCGCTGGCGACAGCTTCATCCTGCGCCCCGGCTACAGCTCGGACAGCAACCAGGTGTCCACCACGCGCGGCAATGAGGTGGCGGTGCTGCGCGCGGCGGACAGCGTGGCGGGGACGGTGGTCAACCGCGGCGTGATCCAGGCCGAACGGGGCGACATCACGCTGGCCGGGCACGACGTCCGGCAGGACGGCGTGGCGCTGTCCACCACGTCGGTCAGCCAGCGCGGCACGATTCACCTGCTGAACTCGGCCGCCGATACCAGGGGCCGCGTGACGCTGGGCAAGGGCAGCGTGACGGCCGTGCTGATCGAGGACAGCACCGACACGGCGCTCGACAGCCAGCGCGACGCGCTGATCGCCGAATCGAAGACCCAGGACGAGGCGCGCATCGCGGGCACGGCGATTCCAGCAGCGTTCGACAACCTGTCGCGGGCGCCGGACCGCCGCGACCAGTCGCGCGTGGAGGTGGTCTCGGGCGGCAACGTCACGTTCGACAACCAGTCGCTGACGCTGGCCACGGGCGGCCAGATCGCGGTCAGCGCGGCGGGCCGGGCCTTCGTGGCCGACGGTGCGCGGCTGGACGTGGCCGGGGCGCCGTCCGTCAAGGTGGCGATGGATGGCAACAACGTCAAGGTCAGCGTGCAGGGCAACGAGCAGCGCGACGCGCCGGGCAGCCGCGACAGCGGCAAGCTGACCAGCCAGGACGTATGGGTCGACGTGCGCGATCTCGTGCTGCTGCCGGCCGGCACCGGCGGCTACGCCACCGACCGCTACTACACGCCGGGCGGGCTGCTCGAAGTGGGCGGCTACCTGGGGACCACGGGCCACACGATCGGCGAATGGGCGGCCGTGGGGGGCTCGGTCCGGCTGGCAGGCAAGGAGGTGGTCACGCAGCGTGGATCGAGCGTGAACCTGGCGGGCGGCACCGTGGTGACCGCCGACGGCTTCATGCGCACGAGCTGGGTGCGCGGCAGCGATGGCGGCTTCTACGACGCCAACACGGCGCCGGGCGACCTGCTCTACGAAGGGCTCTACAACGGTTTCCAGGTGGACTACGCGCGCTGGGGCGTGACCGACCGCTTCTACAACACCGCGCTGGCGCCGACGTACCGGTGGCAGCGCGGCTACGTGACCGGGCGCGACGCGGGCAGGCTCGTCGTCGATGCGCCCACGGCCGTGCTGGAAGGCGACATCCACGCCAACGTGCTGCAGGGCGAGCGCCAGGTGGCCCGGCGCGATGCGGCCGTCACCGACGGCTACAAGGCCGCCCAGAACACGGCGGCGCAGGCCGGCCAGTTCGTGCTTGGCCACTTCCAGAACGACGCGCCGCTGCGCACGCAGCCGGCCGTGGACGTGCGTTTCACGGCCGGCGGCGCCGCGGCCACCGACGGCATGACCGCCGACGATGCGCTGGCGCCCGGGCGCACCGGCACCGCGTGGCTGGACGCCGCGCGCTTCTCGGGCTTCGGGCTCGGCGGCATCGAGGTCTATACGGGTGCGACGTTCCGCGTGGACGGTGCGCTCACGCTGGCCGATGGCGGCGCGCTGAAGGTGGTGGCGCCCCATATCGACGTCAACGCCAGCGTCACGGCCCGCGCGGGCAGCATCCGGCTGGGCAACGTGCTGGCGCGCAGCGGCACGTTTGCGGAGACGCCGCTGGGCATCGACGGCAAGGCGTACGCGACGATCGGGCCGGACGTGACGCTGGATGTACGCGGCAAGTGGGTCAACGCGCTGCGCGATGGGTCGGACGCGGCGGCGCTGGCGTTCGCCGATGGCGGCACGGTCGACATCGGCTCCACCCACGACGTGACCGTGGCGCGTGGCGCGGTGGTCGACGCATCGGGCGGCGGCGCGGTGCTGGCCGATGGATCGCTGCACGGCGGCAGGGGCGGGTCGGTCACGCTGGCCGCCAACGCGCCCGGCGCCAGCGCGGCGGGCATGACGCCCGACCCGGCGTCGACGCTGCATCTGGATGGCGACGTACGCGGCTACGCAGCCGGCGCGGGCGGCACGCTGGCGGTGTCGGCGGGCACCGTCCGCATCGGCGGTGCGTCAGCGGCCGGGCCCGGCGAACTGCTGCTGCCGGCATCGCTGTTCGCCAGCGGCTTCGGCGCGTACGACGTCAACGGCTTCAACGCGCTGACCGTGGCGGACGGCACGCGGCTCGATGTCACGCGACCGGTCTACCGGCTGACCGACGCGGCGCGCCAGGCGCCCACCGGCACCGATCCGGCCAGTGCGATGGCGCGCTGGCTGCCGCCGGCATACCTGGAAGATGCCGCCAGGGGCGTGCTGACGCAACGTGCCGGGGCCGACCTGACGCTGCGCTCGGCCGCGTACTACGACAACGCGGGCGGCTACCTGTCGGGCGGCAGGATCGACATCGGCACGGGCAGCGTGCTGCAGGTGGACGCGGGCCACGCGATCCGCGTGGACGGCAAGGACCGCATCCGCGTGGATGGCACGCTGGTGGCGCCGGGCGGCAGCATCGCCGTGCTCAATACGCGGGTGCCGGGCGGCGGCAAGGCCGATCCGTCCCCGGGCGACCTTGCCATCGTGATTGACGACCATGCGCGGCTCGATGTGGCCGCCCGCGCGGCCACGGCGCGCGACCAGTATGGCCGCGCCTACGGCGTGGTGCCCGATGGCGGCGCCATCGTGCTGGGCAGCGAGGGCGGCGTGGTGGACGACACCCGGGCGCCGGTGTCGTCCGATGCGTTCGTGATCGTGCGGGCCGGCGCGGTGCTCGATGCATCGGGCACGTCGGCAAGCCTGGCAACGGGCGCGGTATCGAACCGGCTCGATCCGATGTTCCAGGCCGTGTACGACGCCGCGAGCGGCGGCGGCCGCATCGCCGTGCGCAGCTTCAGCGGCTTCACGCTGGGCGGCCGGATGACCGCGGCGGCCGGCGGCGCCACCGCGCGCGGCGGCGCGCTGACGCTCGAACTGCAATCGCCGCTGTACCGCGACACGGCGCTGCCCGACGCCGCGCGTGTGCCGCGCGAGCTGCTGGTCAGCCAGCATGACCAGGCGTCCACCCCGTACGCGCTGGGGCGCGGCGCGATCAGCGTCGACCGCATTGCGGCCGGGCGCTTCGACGACCTGTCGCTGGTATCGGTGGACGCGGTGGGATTCGTGGGCAGCGTCGACCTTGCGATGCGGCAGAGCCTGCATGTCGGCGCTGGCTGGATCGACGCGGCGTCGCTGGCGGGCGCGGCCGTGCCGGACACCCACGTGACGCTGTCGGCCCCGTACGTGGCGCTGGATGCGGCACAGCGCGCGTCGACCGTCACGGACAGCCGGGCCTATCCGGTGGTGAAGCCACAGCTCCAGCGCGCGCGGGCAGAGACCGACGCGTCGCTGTCGGTGCGGGCCAGCCTGATCGACCTGGGCACGATCGACCTCGCCGGCATGACGGGCGACGTCCAGCTGGCCAACGGCAGGCAGATGGCCGTGGCGCGTGCCGGCTTCGGCAGCGTGGACTTCACGAGCCAGGGCGATATCCGGCTGGCCGGCGCGCTGCGCGCATCGCGCGTGCTGACGCTGGATGCGGCACAGATCTACCCGGTGTCCTCGGCCACGGCATCGCTGTTCGCCACCGAGCGCATCGCGCTGGGCCGGACCACGGCCGACGCGCCGGCGCAACCGTTGTCAGTGTTCGGCAGCCTGACGATCCAGGCGCCCGAGGTGCGGCAGGGCGCCGTGCTGCGCGCACCGCTGGGCAAGCTCCAGATCGGCGTGGGCAACGTCAGCGAGGCCATCGGCGACAAGCCGTTTGTCACCGACACGGTGGCGTTCCTGCCGGGCAGCATCACCTCGGTCAGCGGCGCCGGCCTGAGCCTGCCGTACGGGGGCACCACGGACGGCATCACGTACACGTACCGCAAGGCCGATGGCACCACGCAGGAGGTCAGGCTGGCCGACAGCGCCATCAACGTCATCGGGCAGCATATCGACGTGCAACAGGGCGCGCTGCTCGACCTCTCGGGCGGCGGCGACCTGCGCGGCGTGGCGTTCGTGAGCGGGCGCGGCGGATCGGTGGACGTGCTGAACACGGCGCTGGCCAATGCCAGCCCGGCCAATACGTTCAGCGATGCCGGCAACGCGGTCTATGCGATCGTGCCGTCCATGCAGGCCGCCTACGCGCCGGTGGATGCCGCCGCGCGCAACGCTCCCGGCGTGGGGCGCCAGATCACGGTGCCGTCCGGCGTGCCGGGCCTGCCGGCGGGCACCTATACGCTGATGCCGGCCAGCTATGCGCTGATGCCCGGCGCGTTCCGCGTGGAACTGGGCGGCACGGCCAGCCTGGCCCAGCAGGGCGTGCTGGCCCTGCGCAACGGGTCGTACGCGGTGTCGGCGGTGCAGGGCGTGGCCAATGGCGCCGTGCGCGACGCCCAGCCCACGCGCGTGATCGTCACGGGGGCCGATACGGTGCGCAAGTACGCGCAGTACAACGAGACCGGCTATGCCGACTTTGCGCGCGAGCAGGCCAGCACGCTGGGCAACCCGCTGGCGGCCCTGCCTGCCGACGGCCACGCGCTGAACCTGAAGCTGGGCGTGCCGGCGACGCCCGGCGACGCGCTCACGTTCGATGGCCGCGCGGTGTTCGACGCCGCCAGCGGGGGGCGGAATCCCGGCTACGTGACGGTCGACGCCACGCTGGCCACGACCCCGGTCGAGGTGCGTCCGGCGGGCACGGCGGCGACCGACGGCATGGCGTCGGTCACGGACCGCAGCCTGAACGCGCTGCAGGCGCCGCGGCTGGTGCTGGGCGGCACGATCGTCGCCGATGCCGCGAACCCGGGCAGTTTCTCGATCAACGCGATGACGCGGGCGCTGAACGTCCGCGAGGGCAGCGTCGTGCGCGCGCCGGAGATCATCGCCACCGCCGGCGTCGGCGGCATCACGATCGAGTCGGGCGCGCGGCTGGACACGCTCGGCATGGGCACCGCCACGCCGTTCCGATCGGCGGACGGCTATGTCTATCGCGCGGGCCAGGCCAACGGCGTCAATGCGCTGCCCGTGCTGGCGCTGTCCAACAACTGGCTGGACCTGCGCACGGAAAGTGTCTCGGCCCAGAGCGGCGGCATCCGCATCGGCGCGGCGCGCCTCTACACCGAAGGGTCGCTGGCGCTGATGCTGCAGGGCGCCGGCACGCTGACGATGGACGATGCGCTGCGTTTCGGCGCGCGCGAGCTGAGCCTGTCCGGGTCCAGTATCAATATCGGCAGCGAGGGCGCGCTGGCCGCCGCGGCGCGGGACAACGTGCTGCCGGCCGGGCTGCAGTTCAACCAGGCGCTGCTGGACCGCCTGCTGGCCGGCAACGACGAGCCCGGCGTGCCCGCGCTGGCGTCGCTGCGGCTGGGCGCCAGCAGCGCGATCAACTTCTTCGGCACGGTGGACGTGAGCGCCATCGACCCCGCCACCGGCAAATCGCGCCTGGGCGAGCTGATCCTGACCACGCCGGCGATCTACGGCCGGGGCGAGGCGGGCGACGTGGCCACGCTGACGGCCGGCAAGCTGATCTGGAGCGGCGTGAGCGACGGCGTGGCCTACAACACGACCACGCAGCCGTCGAGCGCACGGCCGGGCGCGGTGCTGGACGGCGGCGCGGGCACGGGACGCGGCACGCTGAACCTCGTGGCCGACGACATCGTGCTGGGCTATGCCAGCTTTGCGGCGCCCGATTCCCGGCTGAATCTCGATCACCTGATCCTCGGGTTCTCCACCGCCAACCTGACAGCGGCCCGCAGTATCTCGGCCAACCACCGCAACACGCTGTCCGCGTGGCAGGCGCAGGGCAGCTACGTGCCGGGGCAGGGCTACCAGTACAGCGGCGGCAACCTGAACCTGAACACCCCGCTGCTGATGGGCGACGCCGGGTCGGTCACGCAGTACGTGGCGGGTGGGGCGCTGACCGTGGCACAGCAGCCCGGCCAGCAGGACGCGGCGGCCGGCGCCGGCGCGCGCGGCGTGGAGATCGGCCTGCGCGGCGGCACCGTCACGCTGGCGTCGCGCGTGGCGCTGCCGAGTGGCAAGCTCGTGGCGACGGCCACCGGCGACATCACGCTGACCGACGCGGCGCAGATCGACCTGGCGGGCCGCGACAAGACGTACTTCGAGCAGACCCGCGCCACAACGGGCGGCGACCTGGTGCTGGAGAGCGCCAGCGGCAACGTCACGCAGGCGGCCGGGTCGCGCATCGACGTGTCCGCGCCGCTGGGCGCGGCGGCCGGCACCATCCAGGTCACGGCGCTGGGCGAAGGTGCCGGGCGCGTCGACCTGGCGGGCCGCATCGACGGCGGCGCCGGTAACGGGGCGGACCCAGCCGCCAGCGGCGCGATCGACATCCGCGCGCGCGTGCTGGCGGACTTTGGTGGCCTGAACCGGCGCCTGAACGACGGCGTCGTGTTTGGCGCGCGCAGCTTCGTGGTGAAGCAGGGCGACCTCGTGATTGGCGACGAACTGCGCGCCCATGCGGTGACGGTGTCGGCGGACGGCGGCAGCCTGACCGTGAACGGCAAGGTCGACGCCAGCGGCACGTCGCCGGGCAGCATCCGGCTGGCCGCGCGCGACAACCTGACGATTGCCGGCGGCGGGCTGCTGGACGCCCACGCGACGACGCTGGACGTGGACGGCTACGGCCAGCCCATCGACGCGACGAACCGCGCCACCGTGGCGCTGTCAGCGGCCGGCGGCACGCTGACGCTGGCGCCCGGCGCGCACGTCGACCTGCGCTCGGCCGATGCCGTGGCGCGCGGCCGGCTGGTGCTCGATGCCGGCCGGGCCGGATCGGCCACGGCCAACGACATGCGCATCGAAGCGTCGGGGCCGATCACCGTGGATGGCGCGGCCAGCATCGCGGTGCAGGGCTTCTGGCGCTACGACAACGCGCCGGCGGACCCCGTGCCGACGCTTGACGGCCGGACCAACCAGATCGTCACGCAGGCGTACCTCGATTCGCTGCACCAGGACAGCCTGGCGTTCATCGATGGCGCCCAGCGCAACGCCGGCCTGCAGGCGCGGCTGGCTGGCCTGCGCAGCTATGGCGCGGCCTATCACCTGCGGCCCGGCGTGGAGATCGCCAGCCGCACGGCCAACGGCAACCTGACCGTCAGCGGCGACGTGGACCTATCCGGCTACCGCTACGGCCCCAACGCCACCAGCGTGCGCGGCAGCGGCGAGCCGGGTGCCCTTGTGCTGCGCGCGGGCGGCGACCTGAACATCTTCGGCAGCATCACCGACGGCTTTGCGCCGCCCGTTGCCACGCCCGACGATGCCAACTGGAAGCTTGCGGCCGGCATTGAGCCGTCGCGCGGCGAGCTGGTGCTGCCGGTGGCCGTGACGCTGCGCGGCGCCACGTCGGGCGTGGTGACATCGTTCACCAACGTCAATGGCGCGCTCGGCTTCGACATCCCGGTGCGGGCCACGGGGTTGAAGGCCGGCGTGGAAGTGCCCACGCGCGTGGCGCTGAACGCGGCCGCGACGATTCCGGCCGGCACCACGCTGCGCGCCGCCGTGCGCAATCCGGACGGCAGCGTGCGCTTTGCGGCCGGCACGGTGATCGCACAGGCCACCAGCCTGGCGCGCGGCAGCCAGCTCGACGCCGGCACGGTGCTGCCCGTGCTGCTGCAGGTGCAGGCGTTCACGGTGCCCGCCGGCACGCCGCTGTCGATCTTCTCCGGCGCGGCCAGCCTGGCGGCCAACGTGCAGGTGCCGTCCGGCACCAAGCTGCCGCCGGGCATCAACCTGCAATTCGCCAATGCGGCGGGTACCGGCACAGTGGCCAGCATCGACCTGCGGCCGACGGTGGCGGGCAGCCAGGGGCGGCTGTGGGCGGTGGCGCCGATGCTGGCGGCGGGTTCGGACTCGTGGTCGATGCGGCTGGCGGGCGGCGCGGATACGGCTTCGGCCGATACGCGCACGCTGCAGGCCGCCAGCGGGCTGGGCGGCGCGGGCAGCATCCGGCTGTCGGACTATCACTACACATCGATCCGCAGCACGGTCAGGCAGCCCGTGTTTAGCGTGATCCGTACCGGCACCGGCGACCTGGACATGCTGGCCGGCGGCGACGTCTTCCAGGCCACGCCCTACGGCGTCTATACCGCGGGCACGCAGGCAGCCGGCATCGGCGCCAATGGCAGCGACCCGTTCAACCTGGCGCGGGGCGCCAGCAACGGGTCGGTGCTGGGCGCGGGGGTGGCGGCGGGCTACGAGGCGCTGGTCGGCAACGGCAACTACCAGGCGTGGTATCCGCAGCGCGGCGGCGACGTGCGGGTCGCCGCGCAGGGCGACCTGCGGGGCGACCTGATCGGGACGCAGAATGCCGGTCCGCTTGCCGGCATGGTGGCGAGCAACCTGATCGGCAACTGGCTGTGGCGGCAGGGCGGCGACGAGATCGGCCAGCGCACGGCCTGGTGGATCAACTTCGGCACGTATGCGCAACCGTATGGCGTCGATGCGCCGGGCAGGAACGCGCAGGTCATCGGCTTTACCGGCATCGGCGCGCTGGGCGGCGGCAATGTGCGGGTCGATGTCGGCGGCAATGCCGGCGTGCTGTCCGACCGCGGGAACAGCGAGGTCCTGCGCAGCAGCGGGCTCAACATCGTATCGGGCGGCAGCGGACGGGTGGTCGACGGCGCGCTCGTGCAGACCGGCGGCGGCCGTCTCGACGTCCGCATCGGCGGGGCCTGGAACCCGGGGCAGACGCTGTCGCAGGGTGCTGGCGACCTGACGAATGCGCCGGACCTGTCTGGCTCGGTGGTCAATCTGCGCGGCAACACCGTGCTGGCGGCGGCGTCGGTGGGGTATGTGTCGGGGACGGGCGGCACGGATCCCTCCGACCCGCGCTGGCAGGGTACCGCCCCCAGGCTGATCGATCCGACGATTGGCGGCGGCATCTACGTCGCACCGGGCGATGGAGAGGTCGCCGTGACGACGCGCGGCGACCTGGTGCTGACCGGTGCCCTGGACCCGGGACGCGCCCGGCTGGCGAGCACCACACCGTTCCAGGCGCAGGGCCGGGCCTTTGCGGGCGGCGGCTATAGCTGGTTCTCGCTGTGGACCGACCGCAGCGGCCTGTCGCTGGCGTCCAGCGGCGGGAACGTATCGCCCATCCAGATGCAGCGGGGCCCGGCCTCGCTGTCGGGCGGCTTCGATACCGACGGCGGCTATCTCTATCCGGGCGCCCTGCGTGTGGAGGCCGCGAGCGGCAGCATCTTCTATGGCAAGAGCGACGCTTCGGAAACCCGCGCGTTGCTGCTGGCGCCCACGCGCTCGGGCACCCTGGAAATGCTGGCCGCCGGCGATATCCGCGCGCGGGACTTTCCGGTCAACGTGTCGGGGGCCGACCCCGCCATGCTGCCGACGCCGTTCCATCCGGCCTTCGAGGCACGGTCCGGCGACAGTACGGTCGGGATCGTGACCAACGTGGCGTCGTCGGGCGGCGCCTCGGTCAATGCCCGCCGCAACTGGCTCTTCACGTACCAGCCGAACACCTACAAGGACCCCGGCGACGATGGCGCGCGCGACCCGCTGCGCTTCTATGCCGTCGATGGCGACGTGGTGGGGCTGCGCACGGGGCAGATCGTGTCCTTCGGCGGCAATGCGGTGACGCCCGGCGACACCTGGTATGTCGGCAGCCGTCCGGTGTGGGTGCAGGCCGGCCGCGACGTCGTGGGCGCTGGCACCCGGCCGGGGCAGATGGCGGGGTCCGGACTGCCGGGCAGCACGTACACCGGCAACCTGTTCGTCCACGCCGCACCGCACGACATCTCGGTGGTGTCGGCGGGCCGCGACATCGTGCAGTCGAGCTTCAACGTGGCGGGGCCCGGCCTGCTGGAGGTGCGCGCCGGGCGCAACCTGTACCAGGCGGACAAGGGATCGATCGAAAGCCTGGGCGCCATCGTCAACGTCGATCCGGCCAACCGCTCGGGCGGGGCGTCGATCGTCGCCATGGCCGGCGTGGGCGCCAGCGGCCCGGACTACGGCGCGTTCGCGCGTCGCTATTTCTCGGCCGGCAACGCGGCCGACGCCGCCTACGGGCTCGACGATCCGGCCAACGCGGGCAGGGTGGCCCGGACCTACGAGAAGGAACTGGCCGCATGGCTGGCGGCCCGCTACGGCGAGGGCGGCACCGGCGGGGCGGTCGAGCGCTTCCTGGCGCTGTCGCCGGCCGAGCAGGGCATCTTCGTGCGCGAGATCTACTTCAACGAACTGCGCGCGAGCGGCCGCGAGTACACGGATGCGTCGGGCCGGCGCGCGGGCAGCTACCTGCGCGGGCGCCAGGCCATCGCCACGCTGTTCCCGGCCCAGGACGCCCGGGGCAATGCCATTGCCTACGACGGCGACATCACGCTGTTCGGCGGCTCGGGCATCCGCACGGACTTCGGCGGCCATGTCGAGACGCTAACGCCAGGCGGCCGGACCGTGATCGGCGTGGAAGGCGTGGTGCCGCCGGCATCGTCGGGGCTGCTGACGCAGGGCACCGGCGATATCCGGATGTACTCGCGCGACAGCATCCTGCTGGGCCTGTCGCGCATCTTCACCACGTTCGGCGGCGACATCACGGCGTGGTCGGCCACGGGCGACATCAACGCCGGGCGCGGGGCCAAGACGACGGTGGTGTTCTCGCCGCCGCGGCGCCTCTATGACGACGTGGGCAATGTCACGCTGTCGCCCACGGTGCCCAGCACCGGCGCCGGCATCGCCACGCTCAATCCGATTCCGGAGATCGCGCCCGGCGACATCGACCTGATCGCGCCGCTGGGCACCATCGACGCGGGCGAGGCAGGCATCCGCGTCTCGGGCAACGTCAACCTGGCGGCGCTGCAAGTGGTGAACGCGGCAAACATCCAGGTACAGGGCAAGGCAACCGGGCTGCCGGCCATGGCCAGCGTCAACGTCGGTGCGCTGACGTCGGCCAGTGCCGCGGCAAGCGCGGTGAACCAGGCGGCCGAAGACCTGGCCCGCCAGCAGACGGCCAATGCGAAGGAACGCATGCCGTCGGTGGTGTCGGTCCAGGTGCTCGGTTTCGGGGAGGGCGGGCAATAGCGCGCACGCGATTCAATCATTCATGAACGGACGAGGAGTTTGAAGTGGCGATCGATTTGATGCAGTACAACGGTGTCGAGATTCAGGCGGGAAACTACGCCTACCTGTTCAGCCCGCCCGTTGACAACGGCGACGGGACATGGACCTTGCCGGCCCAGAGCAATGACTACAGTGCCGACATTCCGCGCGAGATGGCCGGTGGCATCGAGCGGGGGCCCATCACGCTCACCATCACTGACGCGGGGAACGGAACCTACAACTTCAGCATCGATACCACCTATCTGAACGGCCCCATGGCCGGGCCGCAACACTACCTGCAGATGACCGGCGTTCGCGTGGTGGCGACCAGCGCCGATGCCATCGTGCTCGTCAACAACTTTGGCGAGTACATCCTGCTGACGACCGATGACATGTACGTCAATGAGGAAAACGGGCTGGGTTACATGCCGGCCAACACCGTGCTGGACAATGCAGGCCAGCCGGCTTTCGAGCCGCCTGCTCCCTGCTTTGCGGCGGGCACCCGGCTTGCGACGGTGGGTGGCACGATTGCAGTCGAAGCGCTGAAGGAAGGAGACGTCGTGCTGACGGCTGCCGGGCAGGCGCGCGAAGTTCGGTGGATCGGCCACAGCCACGTGAACTGCGCCCGTCACCCGCGCCCCTGGGAAGTCCTGCCGATCCGCATCAAGGCGCATGCGTTTGGCGACGGCCGCCCGGCGCGTGACCTGGTCGTGTCGCCCGGCCATGCGATCTATGTCGAAGGCGTGCTGATCCCGGCGGGCTTCCTGCTCAACGGCGCCACCATCGTGCAGGAAAGCGTGCAGACGGTGGACTACTACCACGTCGAGCTCGATGCCCACGACGTGCTGCTGGCCGAAGACCTGCCGTGCGAAAGCTACCTCGATGACGGCAACCGCAACGCCTTTGCCAATGCCGGCCAGCACGCCGCGCTGCACGGCCGCCTGGATCCGCAAAGCTGGGAGAACGCCTGCGCCCCGTGCGTGATGGCGGGCCCGCAACTGGTGGAGGTGCGCCACATGCTGCTGGACCGCGCCATCGCGCTTGGCTACCGGCGCGAGACCGATGCGGACCTGCACCTGACGGTGGAAGGCGCCCGCATGCAGGCACTGCACGGCCATGGCCAGCGCCAGTGGTTCGTCGTCCCGGCCGGCAGCGGCGAGGTGGCGCTGGCCTCGCGCAGCGGCGTGCTGGCACAGTTGTTCGCCGACGCGCAGGACGGGCGCGAGCTGGGCGTGTGCATCAGCGAGGTACGTGTGAACGGCCAACCGCTGCCGCTGGACGGCGATGCGTTCGCGCAGGGGTTCTATCCGCTGGAGACGCAGGGCGCCACGCCGTGGCGCTGGACGAACGGCAACGCCCGGCTGGCGCTGCCGGCCAGCGATGCACCGGCCATGATCGAGATCACCACCGTCATGCAGATGGTGTCGTGGCAGGCGCCGGCGCTGCACGTCGCGCGCATGGCCGCCTGACGGTTGGCTGCCCTCTCCCGCACGGCGGGGGAGGGCGGGGGTAGCACCAAAACGGACGGCAAGACAGACAGTAACGGGACTGCTTCGTGC
>NZ_JAUANU010000008.1:0-240222 GCF_032190535.1 Cupriavidus sp. SZY C1 | reverse complement strand
CCAAGCGACGGCTATGAACTGCTGCGCTTCGGGCGGATTCTGTCGACACCGGCCACGTTGCCCACCGCATCCACCCCGCCTTCAAATGCATCCTCGCTCGGCAGAGGGGCCAATGCGCCGGTCACGCCAGTCAATCCCTGTGCAACCTGGATGCGCGTCGCTTTTGCAGCGGGCCAGCAGGGCTATATCGACGTCAGCCAACCGGCGATCGCGAAACTCTCGGACGCGGATTTTCCGTTCTTCAAGGGGTGGCAGAAACTCAGCGAGGAAAGCGGACCATTTGGCAACGACGGGCTCTGTGACATCGACGCGCTCAGGAAGATCCTGAGCGATGCGACCGAGGCGGTGAATGCACGGGGCGAACCCCATCCTAAAAAGGATGCCCTGGCTCACTACGTGAAGTCGAAAGATGGCATCCGTGCGAGTTTGCGAGGACTCATCTGCGAAGCGCCCAGTCAATGGGACCGTTCACAGAATGCAGCCCAATACGGAAAACTGAAAGAGGCCGGGGAGTTTTACCATGGCAACACCGCTGGATATGAGGGATTCATGAGTCGCCTGGAATCCCTTCAGTTCTGGGAGGCAACCGGCCTCCCTGCCGGAAACAAGCTCTGGTTCTTTCATCCACTGCAGTTTATCGAGGTTTTCCGCAGGTGTGGATGGTTGAGTGAGGCGGAACTCGCACAAATATATTTGGAGAAGCACTACAATTCCGCATCCAAAACAGGGGCAGAATATAAGGAGATGTACCGGATCCATATAAACCGAGTACTCCGCAAGTATGCCTTCGATAATAGCCCAAGGGCTGCTCATTTCTTCGGGCAGTGTGCTGTGGAGTCCCACTACATGATGGCCGTGCGAGAGAGCACGATTGCCGCGCCCGTCGCGGTGAAACGCAATCATTATTCTGTCGCTCCTGAAGTCAACGGATACTTGGATTCGCCCGAAGCGTTCATTATCGTTTTCGATAAATATCAGCGGAATGCCTCCCTTGCAAATACCGATTCGGGGGATGGTGTAAAGTTCCGCGGCCGGGGGTTCAAGCAAATTACGGGTAGATATAACTATAGTGAGTATTGGAAATATCGAGGATGGTTAAGGCAAAGTGATTATGATCCTGAGTGGTTCAAGACGGGGAAGCAGGGCCCCGAAATCCCCAATCCAGAAGTCATAGGTAATGATCCGTACTCGTGCGTCGACATAGCCGGTTTCTACTGCGTCCGATATCGCGTGACAAGAGAAGCTGATCTCGGGGTTACCGAAGACGCCTCGCGGGGAGTGACCAGCCGCGTTAACCATGGAGACACATCGTCCATTCTCCGGCGCTGGGAAGAAACGTGGCTAGCCTTCAAGATTTTGGGAGATAAAGATGAGACGCCTGATAATCGCAGGTATGTTGGCACTATGCTGCACGATGGCCCTGGCAGATCCTCGAATATTTTCCTGTTTCGAAAATTTTTCGGTCGAGAGGCGCTCCGATCGTCTTTTGGTTGTCCGTCAGGGTAACCGTGATATTGGCTTTGCAAGAACCAAACATCAGCTGGATGGTGGGAATTTCAATCGCGAGAATTCGCTTCTGGCGGTGTACGGCCTACCTGACCGAGCGGATTTGGTTAATCCGCAGGTAACGATGCTGACCGTATATGCCCTCCCAAAAAAGGGGAAACGATCGATGCGGAAGGTTTATGCCGGAATGTATGGGAGCGGGGTATATGACATTTCATTCAGCGTTGACAATCGACACATCGTTGTCGCTACGCGATTTGGCTACGTCACCATTGATATGAGGACGAAAAAATCGACTTTCCAGATGACGGATGAAATTGATTTGGAGTTGCAGGAATGTGATTCGAAGTAGTGAGATGAAAGTTCCAAAAATGATAGGCATGTTGGCGCTATGGTGCGAGGTGGCGCTGGCAGATTCTCGGGTAGTTTCCTGTTCCGAAGATTATTCGGTTGAGAGGCGCTCCGATCGTCTTTTGGTTCTGCGCCGCGATAACCGTGAGGTTGGCTTTGCAAGAACCAAACATCAACTGGATGGTGGGAATTTCAACCGCGAGAATTCGCTTGTGGCGGTGTATGGCCTACCTGATCGAGCAGATGTGGTTAATCCGCAGGCAACGATGCTGGCCGTATACGCCCTCCCAAAAAAAGGGAAACGATCGATGCGGAAAATCTATGCCGGAATGTTCGGAAGCAGAGTCTATGAAGTTTCATTCAGCGTCGACAATAGACACATCGTTGTCGCTACGCGATTGGGCTACGTCACCATTGATATGAGGACGAAAAAATCGACTTTCCAGATGACGGATGAAATTGATTTGGAGTTGCAGGAATGTGGTTCGAAGTAGTATGAAGCTGACAGCGTCGGTGTTATTTCTTGTTTTCATACCGCTGTTTCAGAAACGGCAGCAACGATGACTCACCTGATAATCCATCGCAATGACGTACCGCATATTGATTCTTGCAGACAAGACCTCCTTTCCGTTACGCCGACTCCTCACCTTTGTTAGCCCATGCCGATCGATCTGACAGTCGCGGGAGAGGCGAGCCGCTATCCCGAGCATGGACCCCGGTTGCTCCCATGGCTTGCCATCTGGCTGATTTGCTGCGGGATCGGGGCGGCCGGCGCGCTGCTTCTTTGGCCAGAGAGTGCGCCTGCGGCCGGTCCGAAGTTCTGGTTTTGTGCTGTCGGCGTGCCGAACCTCGTATTCGCCATCGTGCTGGGGATTGATCGCGCTGGCTTCGAGGCGCTATGGATTCGCGCGGCCTGTCGAAATCAGCTTCGAAGCCGATGGCTGGCCGACAAGGTGGCGCAGGCCCAGCGTCCGTTGCAGGTGCTTGGGATTGGATACAGCCTTCCACTTGGCGGTGATGATCTCAATGCCGTCATGGAGGCTGCACGCCCATTGGTGAGGGCCCAGGCGCCGCGCAGAGGAAGCGGCGTGATCCCACATAACCGGTTCGACGAGGACGCTGTCACGTTGTTGCCAGCGCCCGATGAGGATGCGTTTGGGATCCCCGCAGACGAATCCGAAGACAGCCATGTCGACAAGACTGAGGCGGTGGCCACCATTACGCTGAAAATCGTGGAGGCCCTGGGCCCGCTGTGCGCCAGCGTTCATGCATTGTCGCAGTACGGCCCCGAGTACGCCCCCGCAGTGCGTGTGCTTGCGACGCCGGATGTTGCTGCTGCACGCGTACTTCAAGTGGGTGAAGCGATGCGGCGGTCCGGTTTGCCCGAGTTGGAATGCCTTGCCGAGCCGGCCGCGCATGGATTCATGGTGATCGATGGCTGGCTCGACGCCGGGGAGCACCGGCCCCTGCTGATTATCGCCACGGTATGGCACGACAGCGAGCCGCCGGAGGGTAGCGCGGAAGGCTGCGTCGCGGTTTTACTGAATCCTGGTGCTTATCAGTTACCCGAGCCCGTTCGAGTGGGCGGATTGCTGCATCGGCCAGTAGCCGGCAAGACGGACGCGCTGGATGCGCTGCTGAAACTGGCATTGATCTGGGGCGGTACTGAATCAGCCGCTGTGCGGCGTGCATGGATTACCGGTGTGGGCGGCCAGCAAGCCATCGCGTTGCTGTCCGCGTGGAAGGCCGCAGCGCTGGAGCATCTGACGGACAACGACGGAAAACTTCGGCCGGATCGCATCGTCGGTGATGCGGGTTTTCTCAATCCCTGGCTTTCCGTTGCTGCGGCGATCGCGTCGGGCAAGGAAGGTCCACAACTGCTGGTGGACGCCGCCCAGGCGGTGGTTCTCCACGTAACGACATCTCCGCATGACGATTCCATCCAATAACGTGGATGTCCTGACATCCGCTACTGCAGCGTTGCCCCGATCTCGCATTGCCGTGGTTTGGGGGTGGCCGCTTGCGGCGGCAGCCATCGCCGCGTTCGCGGCAGGACTTGCCTGGTTCGCAGGCGACATGGTCGGCCTGCCGACGGTAGAAGGCAGGATAACTGCCTTGATATGGATTGGCGCCGTGCTGATCATCGCGGTGGCCCTGCATGTCTTCGCATTGCTCCTTGGCGCCTATGGTGCGGCCAAGCGAATGTTCTCCCATGAGACCGGAGAGAAGCCGGCAGAGCGGCCAGATCGCGACGCGCGCTTGCAGAACCTGTGCGATGCGTTACGCGTGCAGTGGGGGTGGCGCTGGCGTTATCGGCTGCCATGGCTGCTGGTCTGTGGAGACGATGCGCAGATCGATGCTGTTGCGCCGAATCTGAAACAGGCTGCGGTGCTGCAGGTTGCCGACATGATTCTGGTGCATCCGTCGCCCGACGGCATCGACGCGAAGGCGTGGCGCCAGCAACTGCGACGGCTACGGCGCCGGTGTCCGATAGATGCCGTCGTGCAGGTCGTAGACGAGCACCAGGACGCGCGCGCGGCGACCGAGCGTTTGCGGGCGTTGTCCACCATCGAAGCTGATCTTGGCTGGGCAGCACCTGTGTCGTTCCTTCACGCAGTCGAAGTGAACGGCGAGCGGCCGGAACAGGTTGAGGTGCTGGCCGTCTTCGCGCCCGACGCGGGCCGGTGTACATCCGGCGCGACCCAGGAGACGTTCGGCGATGCCTTGCGGACGCTGGAGTCCGGTCTTGCTTTCGCAGGCGTTCAACGGTGCGTCGCGCCTCGGCGAATGTCCTACCTCGCGCGTGTTTCGCACTATGTCAGCGCCAAACGCGCGTTGATCCTGGAGAGCTGGGAAGCGCTGTACATATCCAAGTGGCGTCGCGCGCCGCTGTCTGGTGTCGTGTTTGCGCCGCTGTTTCCGGCGCTAGTCCGTCCGATGCCCGTTCCGACAGAGCCTGCAGCGACGACCCAGGCTGGCGGATGGTTCAGGCCGCAGGAAGCATCTTCCGCCGCCGTCTATCCCGATATGGCCCAAGCGCACGCCATGACGTTCCTGGGTGCCTGGCAGGCAATCGGTGCGAATGCCCGCCACCATCGGGGCCGTCGTGTCGGGATTCACGCCAGCACCGTGGTGGCGATGCTGGCGCTTACCGCTATGGGCCTCTGGACCACCGCCATGCTCCTCGCCGCCGTCCAGAACCACCACGACCTGCGCACCGCCCGCCAGGCAGTGCAAGCCCTCCACACCGCGAGAACCAACCCCGAAACCCGCCTCCAGGCCCTCGACACCCTCCAGCAACACATCCAGCGCTACGAACACCGCCTGCAGAACTCCGCCCCTCTGTTCACCCGTTTCGGCATGAACCGCGACGCCGAGGCGCTGGCCGCGCTCTGGAAGCCCTACGCAGCCGCCAGCCATGCCGTGCTGGTCACGCCCGTGGTGCAGGACATGGAGGCGACGCTGGTCGATTTGTCGCAGTTGCAGGTCCAGGGACTGACCGACGAGACCAGCCGCTGGGCGCTCGATGGCCGGGATACCCTGAAGGCCTACCTGATGCTGGCCCATCCCGAGCGGGTCGAGCCAGACTTCCTTGCCCAGCAGCTTGCCCGGCACTGGTCCACCGAAGCCCGGATCCCGCCGGGCCGGAAGCAGGATCTGGCCGAGCGCTTGGCCCGGTTCTATGCCGATCATCTGCAGGCCCATCCCGACTGGCGTGTCACCCCGCGCGCGGAGTTGGTGGCTGGGGCGCGCCAGACGTTGCTGGCGGTAATCGGCGAGCGCAACGCGGTGGATACGATCTATCAGACGATTCTCGAAGGCGCCGGGCGCAAGTATCCCGACCTGACCCTGGCCGCGCTCGCCGCGGGCACCGACACCCGGGGCCTTGTCCGTGCCACCGGCGCCGTGCCGGGTGTCTTCACGCGGCAGGGCTACGAGGGCTACGTCGAGGCGGCGATCGAAAAAGCTACCCGCAGCCAGGACGTCGCCCACGACTGGGTGCTGACCGACGGTCAGGCGGAGGCCGCCCAATCGTCGCCCCAACCGTCAACTTCGGCCGATGCCTTGCGCGACGCCCTCGCGCAGCGCTACTTCGCCGACTATGCCGAGCATTGGCAGCAGTTCATGAACGGGTTGCAGTGGGAGCCGGCCACCACGCTGCCGGGCGTGGTCGACCAGCTCAAGTTGCTGGCCGACGCGCGCCAGTCGCCGGTGATCGCGCTGATGAAGTCGCTCGCGTACCAGGGTGGCGCCGGGGCGCGCAAGGATTCGCTGTCCGACACGCTGGTCGCCAAGGCCCAGGGCATCCTGGGCCGCAAGGACGAGGCCCCGGAAACCGTCCGCCCTGACCCCGCCGGCCCGCTCGGCGCAGCCTTCGGGCCGGTGCTGCGGCTCGCCGGGCAGCCGTCCACCGGCAATACGGGCGGCAGCGAACTGAGCCTGCAGCGCTATCTGGACCGTGTCACGGCGGTGCGACTGCGCCTGCAGCAGATGACCCAGAGCGCCGACGCCAACGCGCTGGCGCGCCAGATGGCGCAGTCGCTGTTCCAGGGCAAAGGGTCCGATCTGGCCGACACGCAGGCGTACGCGCGGCTCATGGCGGCCAGTCTCGGCGCCGAATGGGCCGGCATGGGCGAGACGCTGTTCGTGCGCCCGGTCGTGCAGGCCGAGCAGTCGGTGCTGCAGCCCGCGCAGGCGAGTCTGAACGAGGCGTGGCGCCGATCGATCGCGCTGCCGTGGCAACGCGCGTTTGCCGGCCGCTATCCGTTCGCGGCGACCGCCAACGACGCGTCGCTGCCCGAGTTGGCCCGCTACATCCGGCCGCAAAGTGGCCTGATCAACACGTTCCTGCTGGCCGAACTGGCCGGCGTGCTGGCGCTGCAGGGTGACCAGTGGGTGCCGGTGGGTAGCGGCACGGGGCTGACGTTCGACCCGGCGTTCCTGAAGTCGATCAACACGCTGCAGCGCATCGGCGCCCATCTGCTGGTGCAGGGCGAACCGAGGTACCAGTTCGAATTGCGCCCGATCCCGACGCCGGGCCTGACCGACACCCGGCTGACCCTGGACCGCCAGACGCTGCACTACTACAACCAGCGCGAGACGTGGCAGGCGATGTCGTGGCCGGCGGCCAACCTGCAGGAGCCGCGCACGCTGCTGCAATGGCAGACCGAGCGGGCCGGCACGAACAAGACGCTGGAGATCGAGGGCGTCTGGGCGTGGGTGCGGATGCTGGAACAGGCACGCGTGACGCCGATCGACAGCGCCACGGTGCAGCTGACCTTCCATGCGCGTCCCGACACCGGCGACTCCAGCCCGGGCATGGCAAAGCCCAGCCCGGAGCCCCCCGACAGCGCCGCCAGCCTGCTCCCGCGCGCCGAGCGAGTCGCCGCACCGGCCACGCTCGTCCATCCGATCCACTACCAGATGCGCACGGCCGTCGGCCGGGGTCCACTGGAGGCGCTGGAACTGCGCGATTTGCGTCTGCCGGAGCGGATCTTTGTGGATCGGGCGGCGCCGACCAGCCCGGCCCGGGCCTTCTATCCCATCTCGATGTAGCCGCCATGTTCAAACATCTTCTGGACGCCCTGTTCGGCACCCGCGCGCCGTCCGACCTCGCCCGCGCCACGCAGGCGAGCCTGGAACCCTGGCTGCAGCCGATCCGGCCCGATTGTCCGGTGGGCGACGACCCCGGGTACGACGACGACTTCCTCGCCATCAAGGAGGAAGTGGCCAAGCTGTCCGATATCGATGACAACCTCATCGTCGAACTGGCCGAGCGGCTGCTCAAGTCGGCGGCCAAGGACGTGCGACTGGCGGTGTACTACGCATATGGCCGGATGCGTCGCGATGGGGCCGAAGGCGTGGCCGCGGCGTTCGAGCTGCTGTCGGCGCTGATCGATCGCTTTGGCGACCAGTTGCTGCCCGCGCGCGCCGAGAGCCGGCGGGCCGCGCTGGAATGGCTGGCCGGGACGACGTTCACCGACCGGCTCGACCGCGTGCCGGGCCTGGTCGATGCCCGCCTGGAGCGCACGCTGTCGGCGCTGGCACTGATTCAGGAACACACCGCGCAATGGCCCGAGGCCGGCCGCCCCGCGCTGGAGCCGCTGTTCCGGCGCTTCGAGGGCAGGGTGGAATCGCCGGCCGCGAGCGATGCCGACCGGCCAAGCGACCCGGCGCGCACCGCCGCCGTGGCGCCGCCGCTGGCTGCGGGCGACGTGGCGTCCACGCGCGAGCTGCTCGACCGCGCGCGCCAGATGGCCGGCTTTCTGCGCGAGCAGCCCGACGGCTACCTCGCCGCCTGCCGGCTGATGCGCTGCGTTCGATGGGACACGCTGACCGAGCCGCCGCCGCACGAGGCGGGCGGCAAGACCCGCCTGATCGGACCGCGCGCCGAGCTGCGCGCGCACATGAAGCGCCTGGTCCTGCAGAAGCAATGGCCGGAACTGCTCGACCGCGTGGAGCAGGCGTTCGCGGAGGGCGCCAACCATTTCTGGCTCGACCTCCAGTACTACGCCTTCACCGCGCAGGACACGTCGGCCAACGCCAGCGCCCGCAGCCGCGACCTGCTGGCCACCGACTGCGCGCTGATGCTGGCGCGCCTGCCGGGCGTCGAACAGTTGCTGTTTGCCGATGGCACGCCGTTCGCCGACGACACCACGCTCGAATGGATCGCCCGCCATGCGACGGTGCGCGACATCGAGCGGGGCGATCCGGTGGCGCCGGTCGCGCTCGATTCGGCCAGCATGGACTGGGCCGAGACCGAGGCGCAGGCGGCGGACCTGGCCGCCCAGCAGAGCCTCGATGCCGCACTGGCGTGGTTGCAGGACCTGCCCGCCCGCGACGGCGAGCGTGACCGCTTCATGCGGCAGCTCGTGATGGCCCGCGTGGCCGAGCGCGCCGAACGGGCCGATACCGCGCTGCACCTGCTGACCGCGCTGGACCAGCGCGGCGGCCAGTTCCGGCTGGCCGCGTGGGAGCCGGCGCTGGCCTTCGAAGTCAAGCAGCAGCTGCTGCGCCTGCTGAAGTCCCGCATGACCCGCAAGGACGCCGACAAGCCCGCGCTGGCGCAGCGGATCGACACGCTGGCCGGGGAACTGACCGCGATCGACCCGGCCCGCGCCGTGGCGCTCGCCTGACCGCCGCACCGCCCATCTGCCATGAGCCAATTCACCCAAGACAACGACATCCTTCGTTACTACGAAGCCGAAATGCGCTACCTGCGCGAGGCGGGCAAGGAGTTTGCCCAGGCCTTCCCGGACCGCGCGCGCATGCTCAACATCGACCGGATCGGCGAGCGCGACCCCCACGTGGAGCGATTGTTCGAGGGCTTCGCGTTCCTGATGGGCCGGCTGCGGCACAAGCTGGACGACGAACTGCCGGAGCTGACCGAGGGGCTGGTCAGCATGCTGTGGCCGCACTACCTGCGCATGATCCCGTCGCTGTCGATCCTGGAGATGATCCCGGCGGCCGGCACGCTGCAGCGGCACGAGACGCTGCCGGCCGGGCTGGAAGTCGTGTCCGATCCCGTGCCGCTGGACGCCCACGGCGGCCCGGCCGACACCGTGTCGTGCACGTACCGCACGACCCAGCCCGTCGATCTCTACCCGCTGCGCATGGCCGAGGCCGGCACCTATGCGCGCGAGGATGGCCGCTCGGTGATCCGCCTGCGGCTGGCCCTGCAGGTCCAGTCGCGGCGGGAGCAACGCGACGTGCCGCGCCTGCGGATGTACCTGCATGCCGACCGGCCCGTGGCGCTGGCGCTTCATGCCGCGCTGACCGCGCCGCCGCTGGCCGTGCAGGTGCGCATGCCGGGGCATCCGTCCGACCGGCCGGGCGCGCCCCAGCCGATGCCGGGACTGCGGCTGGAGCCGGTGGGCTTTGGCCCCGCCGAGCGGCTCTGGCCCAAGGCCGACAACGCGTTCGGCGGCTACCAGTTGCTGCTCGAATACTTCACGTTCCCCGAGAAGTTCATGTTCGTCGACCTCGTCGGCCTCGACCTGGACGCCGTGCCCGACGACAGCGCCTTCGTCGACATCGAGATCGTGCTGGCAAAGCCGTTTCCGGACGACATGCGGTTCACGGCCGACAATATCCGGCTCTACTGCACGCCGATCATCAACCTGTTCGACCTGGAAGCCGACCCGATCACGGTCAACCAGTTCGACACCGAGTACCGCGTGCGGGCCATGGAGCACCACGGCAAGCACGTGGAGCCGTACTCGGTGGATACCGTGCGCGGCTTCGAGGCCGAGACCGGCGCGCGCTTCGAATATGCGCCGTTCGCGGCGTTCCGGCACCGGGGCGGAATGCTGCGCCACGAGATGCCCGAGCGCTACTTCCACACGCGGATGCGGCGTGGGCCGTCGGGCCGCTTCGACACGTGGCTGGTGCTGGGCGGCCATGCCTGGGAGCACAAGGACGCGCTGCCCCGCGAGACGCTGTCGCTGTCGGTGACCGGCACCAACGGCATGCTGCCGCGCAAGGGGCTGCGCGAGGCCGGCATCACGCGGATGCGCGGCGGCTTTACCCATATCGCGGCGGTGCGCAACCTGACCGCGCCCACGCTGCCCGTCTACCCGCCGACGCGGGACCGCTTCCATTGGCGCGTGCTGTCGCATCTGGCGCCCAACTACCTGTCGCTGCTCGACGCCGAGGTGCTGCGCGGCAGCCTGGCGCTCTACGACTGGACCGACGGCGAGCTGAACCGTCGCCGGATCGACGGCATCCGGCACGTGCGCCACCGGCCGTTGCAGAAGCTGGTGCGCGGCGGCCTGCTGCGTGGCGTGGAGATCGAGGTGACGCTGGACAGCACGCGGTTTGCGGGAGAAGGCGACATCGGCCTGTTCGGCGAACTGCTGAACCGCTTCCTGTCGCTGTATGCCACCGTGAACCTGTACACGCGGCTGGTCATCGTGTCGCAGCCCAGCGGCAAGCGGCAGCAATGGCCAGACAGCAAGGGCGAGGGGGCACCGTTTTGAGCGAAGCCGACCTGCGCACAGACGACGCCGCGCCGTTGCTGGGCGCGCTGCTGGCCCACGCGCCGCGCATGCATTTCTTCCGGCTGTGCGAACTGCTGGAACTGGCCGACCCGGCGCGCGCCCCGCTGGGCACCACCGATTCGCCGGCCCACGAGCCGGTGCGGTTCCGCGCGAGCGGGCGGCTCGGGTTCCCGGGGCGCGAGATCGACACGGTCGAGATCGACGCCGACGCGCCCGCCCGGCCGCCGACGGTCCGCACCACATTCCTGGGCCTGCATGGCGTGGACGCGCGCATGCCGTCGTATTTCGTCGACGAGGTCGCGCAGCGCCGCGATGGCGCCGAGCCGCTGGCGGCGTTCCTGGACCTGTTCCACCACCGCATCGTCACGCAGTTCTATCGCGCGGGGCGCAAGTATCGCTATCCGGTGGGCTTTCGCAAGGACGGCGGCGACGAGGTGTCGCGCTACCTGCTCAGCTTCCTGGGCCTGGGCCTGGCGCCCCGGCCGGGCGGGCGCGACGTGCCCACGCAGACGCTGCTGTCGATGCTCGGGCTGGCCAGCCAGCGCACGCGCACGGCGGAGGGGCTGGCCGGCGTGTTGCAGCACGCGGTGCCGGACGCGGCGGTCCGGGTGGAGGAATTCCATCCGGTCTGGATCCGCATCGACACGCCGGAGCCGATGCCGCTGGGCGAGAACTGCGTGCTGGGGCGCGGCTTCCGCGACCGGGCCAATACCGTGCGGGTGGTGATCACGCCGTCGGCGCGCGAGACGGTGCTGGACCTCGTGCCCGGCCGGCCGATGCACCGCGCGGTCATGGCGCTGCTGCGCTTCTACCTGGGCCACGAAGCCGATGCTCAGCTCGAAATGCACGTGCGCCGGCCGCTGATGCCGGCGCCGGGGCTCAACGCGCCGGACGTCCGCCTTGGCTACACGTCGCAACTGCCGGCACCGACGGCTGATGCCGACAGCCCGCCCGGGCGACTGACCCGCGTAAGGCTGGGCACATGGCGGGGCAGCATGCCGCCGGCCAGCCATCCGCATGAACCGATAGGAACCACAAGATGACGATGACAATCAGGTACGTGGCTGCCGCCGTGGGCGCGGCCCTGCTGGCCGGCTGCGGGGTAGGGCAGGCCGTCAAGGACAGCACGGTCGATGCCGCCAAATGGGCGTTCACGACGCAGGTCAAGGCCATGAATGTCGACCTGGTCAGCCGGTCGGCGCTGAACACGGACGGGCAGGGCAAGTCGCTGTCGACCGTGGTGCGGCTGTACCAGTTGAAGTCGCCGCAGGCGTTCGAGCAGATGGACTATGCCGATTTCCAGAACGACGATCTCGACCGCCTGCAGGCCGACCTGCTGGCGACGAAGGATGTCGTGCTGCGGCCGGACACGGCGGCAAGCATCAGCGAGCCGATGGACGAGGATGCCGACTACGTGGGCGTCGTCGCCTTCTTCCGGCGCGCGGACGCCCCGGCCGTCTGGAAGATCGTGCTGCCCCGCAAGCAGTGGAAGGACACCGACCCGGTGAAGATCGTGGTGAGCGACAACGTGCTGGAGGTGATCGGCACCAAGCCTGCGCGTGTCACGTCGCCGGCACCACAACGGGGCGCCCCGCCGGCGGCAGGTTGAAGCCCGCGCACGGCAACCTTTCCTTACATCTCCGACATTGTTCTGCGTCATAGATCGTCTAGCCTTGACCCCATTGCTTCCAACAGAAAAGCCGCACGACGGTGTTGCATCGTGCGGCTGCATTTTTTACCGATGACCTGGCGAGACGTACTGCTGATCGGATTTGGCTGGATTGGGGCCTGCGTGGCCGCGGGATGGGTAGTGACGGCGGCAGTCCGGCTGCTGGAGTGAACGGCCCGCGCCTCACCTGGCCGTCTTGGCGCCCGATACCAGCACCGGATCGTTCCGATAGACGTCCGGGAACATCTTCTTCAGGTTGCCGATCTTCGGCAGGTCGTTGAAGACGATGTACATGTCGTTCGGGTTCCGCGTCAGATAGTCCTGGTGATAGCTTTCGGCCGCATAGAACGGCTTGCCGGGCTCCACGCGCGTGACGATTGGCGACGGGTACGCCTTGGCCGCGCCAAGCTGGGCGATGTAGGCGTCGGCGATGCGCTTCTGCTCGGCCGTTAGCGGAAAGATCGCCGAACGATACTGCGTGCCGTGGTCCGGGCCCTGGTAGTTGAGCTGGGTTGGATTGTGCGCCACCGAGAAGAAAATCTGCAGCAGCTTGCCGTAGCTGATCTGCGTGGGGTCATAGCGCACCTCGACGGACTCCGCGTGCCCCGTGCGGCCCGTGCCCACCTTTTCGTACTGCGCGGTATTGGCCGCGCCGCCGGCGTAACCGGATGTGACGAGTGTTACGCCGCGTACATGCTGGAACACCCCCTGCACCCCCCAGAAACACCCGCCGGCAAAGATGGCCGTCGCGCTATGGCTCGCGTCGGCCTTCTCGTCGACGGTTGGCGCGGGAATGCGCACGGCGTCCTCGGCGGACAGGGCGGGCACGCGCCAGGTGGTGGCCACGGCCGCCAGCATGGCCAGGCCCATCATCTTGAGCGTGGTGGGGCGGGTCCAGCGTTGCAGCAGGGTCAAAGTGTTCGGGGTCGCTTTCATGGTTGTTTTCCTAATGTAGTCGGCGTCAAGGTGGGGCGCGGGCCTCAGCCGAACGTAAAGGCGTAGGCCTGTACGCCGGGGTCGAGGAATTCGATTGCGAAGGTGCGGTCGCGGATGTCGCCACCCTGGCGCACCAACTGGTACAGGCGCTGGTCCGTGACGGTGCCGGTTCCGTCGGCGGCCACGTCGGTGCCGTGCGCGTCGCCCGGGGCCTGGCCGTCGATTGTCACGCGGAAGCGCACCTGCTTGCCGTCGCTGCCCGGGCCCAGCACCAGGTGCAGATCGCGGGCGTGGAAGCGATAGACGATGCGGCCGTCCGGCTGCACCAGTGTCGCGTTCTCCTCGCCCACCTTCCACTGGCCCGCCAGGCCCCACTGGTTCAGCGCGGGCTGCGCCGGCGCCGTGTAGGCGCGGCTGGCGTCCTGCCGCAGCCCGCCCGGCGAGGCAAAGTTCTCGGCCCGGCCGTAGCCGACGTAGGTCTCCGGAGACCGCACCGCGCCCGCATCGGCCGCCATCTCCACGCCCTGCATGGCGCCGGGCGCGGCCATGGCGGTCTTTTCCATCGCCGCGCCGTGGCCGGCCTCGGCCAGCAGCGCGCGGATGACGGCCTCGGACTTGTCGTACTCGCCCTCGCCGAAATGGTGGAAGCGCACGCGCCCCTGCGCGTCGATGAAGTAGTGCGCGGGCCAGTAGTTGTTGCGGAAGGCGCGCCAGATCGCAAAGTTGTTGTCGACTGCCACCGGATAGGTGACGCCCAGGTCCTTCGTCGCCTTGCGCACGTTGTCGAGGTTGCGCTCGAACGCGAACTCGGGCGCGTGCACGCCGATCACCACGAGGCCCTGGTCGCGGTACTTGTCTGCCCACGCCTTGACGTAGGGCAACGACCGCAGGCAGTTGATGCACGAGTACGTCCAGAAATCGACCAGCACGACCTTGCCGCGCAGGCCCTCGGCGGTCAGCGGCGGCGAGTTGAGCCACGCCACGGCGCCATCGAGGCCCGGGAACGTGCCCTCGACCGGCAGGGCCGACGCCCCGGCGTTGCCGGCCGCGCGCATCATCATCGACCCGCCTGCCTCGGGCTTGGGCGCCATCGCGTTGGTGGCGGCGGCCTGCATCATCATCGCGCTGCCCGGGTTGCCGGGGCCCGTGTCGGGCTTGCGTGCCGCGAACGTGTCGACCAGCCGCTGTTCCAGGCCGCCCGTGGCCACTGTCGAGATCCGCGTCAGGATGCCGGTGTCGAGCCCCAGCGCAATGGCGCCGACGCCCACCAGCATGGCCGCGCCGATGCCGCGCCGGATCCATTCCCCGGCACCGAGCGACCGCTTCATCGCCGCGAACACGCGCCCGCCGATCAGCAGCGCCACCGCCAGCGACGTGGCCGCGCCGGCCGCATAGGCCAGCAGCAACAGCGTGGTGCCGATGCTGGCGCCCTGCAGCGCCGCGCCGGTCAGCACCAGCCCCAGGATCGGCCCGGCGCATGGCGCCCAGAGCAGGCCCGTGGCGATGCCCAGCAGGAACGACGACGCCGGGCCGGCCGGGCGGCCGTCGGCCTGCGCGGCGTTGGTCAGGCGGCTACCCGCACGGACCAGCGGCTGGGTCAGCCGCTCGGCCAGGCTGGGCAGCAGCAGCGTCAGGCCAAACACCGCCAGCAGCGCGATGGCCAGCCAGCGTCCGAACTCGTTGGCCTGCGCCACCCAGCCGCCGCCCACGGCGGCCAGCGTCGCCACGCCGGCGAACGTGACGCCCATGCCGGCCAGCAGCGGCAGGCCGCTGCGCACGAAAGGCTGGTCGGCCCGCGCGAAGACGAAGGGCAGCACGGGCAGGATGCAGGGGCTCAGGATCGTCAGGACCCCGCCCAGGTAAGCAAGTATCAGCAGCAACATGGCGATGGACTCCGTGGCAGCGGGGATCAGGCCGGCACGGGCCGGAAGGTCATGGCGACGCCGTTCATGCAGTAGCGCTGCCCGGTGGGTTTGGGGCCGTCGTCGAACACGTGGCCCAGGTGGCCGCCGCAGCGGCTGCAATGCACGGCCGTGCGGATCATGCCGAACGACACGTCCTGCGTGGTGCCCACCGCGCCGGCCAGCGGCGCCCAGAAGCTGGGCCAGCCGGTGCCGCTGTCGAACTTGGTGTTCGACGAGAACAGGTCGCGCTGGCAGCCCGCGCAGGCAAAGACGCCCTTGCGGTGCTCGTCGTTGAGCGGGCTGCTGTACGGCCGTTCGGTGCCTTCCTGGCGCAGCACGTTGTACTGGGCCGGCGTCAGCTTGCGCCGCCATTCGGCGTCGCTCAGCGTGACGTCGAACCGGGCGGGGGCCTGCCCGGGGGTGGCCGCCACGGCGGCGGGGCCGGCCAGCAGGCGCCAGCCGCCCACGGTGGCCACGGCCGCGGCCAGCGTGCCGCCGGACAGCAGGAAGCGTCGGGTGATGCGCATGATGGACTCCGTGATCGAGAAGGATTGAGGGATTGATCGGATGGTAGGCAACGGGGCGTCTCGGAGTCCTCGCCAAACCTTAAACAATTCGTGATAACTGGCCGGCCGGAATTCTGCACAATAGCGACACCTATCCCATTCCCGAGACCCCTGCCACGGGGTGCAACATGGAACATCCGAAACGGATCCTGCTGGTCGAGGACGATGCCGGCATTGCCAACGTGCTGGCCATGCACCTGCGCGACGAGCGCTACGAGGTGGTGCACAGCGCCGACGGCGCCGAGGGCCTGCGGCTGCTGGAGCAGGGCGGCTGGGATGCGCTGGTGCTGGACCTGATGCTGCCCGGCGTCGACGGCCTGGAGATCTGCCGTCGCGCCCGCGCCATGACGCGCTATACGCCGATCATCATCACCAGCGCGCGCTCCAGCGAGGTCCACCGCATCCTGGGCCTGGAACTGGGCGCGGACGACTACCTGGCCAAGCCGTTCTCGGTGCTGGAGCTGGTGGCGCGCGTCAAGGCGCTGCTGCGCCGCGTGGAGGCGATGGCGCGCGACGTGCGCGCCGACGCGGGCAGCCTGGACCTGGCCGGGCTGGCGATCGACCCGCTGGCGCGCCAGGCATCGGTCGATGGCCGGCGCCTGGACCTGACGCCGCGCGAGTTCGACCTGCTGTACTACTTCGCGCGGCACCCGGACCAGGTGTTTTCGCGCATGGACCTGCTTAACGCGGTCTGGGGCTACCAGCACGAGGGCTACGAGCACACGGTCAACACCCATATCAACCGGCTGCGCACCAAGATCGAGGCAGACCCGGCCCAGCCCCGGCGCATCCTGACGGTCTGGCGGCGTGGCTACCGCTTCGTGGCGGACCCGGCGGCCGGGCCGGAAGGCGGGGAGGGCGGATCGTGAACCTGTCCCTGACCCAGCGCCTGTCGGCCGTCTTCGCCGCGCTGCTGCTGGCGTGCTGCGGGGCGTCGGCCTGGCTGCAGGTGCGCGCCAACACGATGCACGAGAAGGAAGTCGTGCAGAGCCTGTCGCGCGGGCTGGCCGCCTACATCGCCCGCAATGCGCTGCTGGAGGACCAGAGCGCCATCGCGCCGCAGGCCCTGCGGCAACTGTTCGGCCAACTGATGGTCGTCAATCCGAGCGTCGAGGTGTACCTGCTCGACGACACGGGCCGCATCCGCGGCCACGACGCGCCAAGCGGCCACCTGCTGCGCGACCACGTCGACCTGGCCCCGGTCAGGAAGCTGATCGACGGCGGGGCGCTGCCGATCCTGGGCGACGACCCGCGCAGCGCGTCCGGCCGCAAGGTGTTCAGCGCCGCGCCGCTGCGGCAGGGCGGCTACATCTACGTCGTGCTGATGGGCGAGGCGCACGACAAGCTGGCCGCCCGCGCGTCGCAGGACGCGGTCATGCGCACCACGTTGTGGTCGATGGCGCTGGTGGCCGGGCTGGGCCTGATCGCCGGCCTGGTGGCCTTTGCGCTGATCACGCGCCCGCTGCGGCGGCTGACCCACGAGATCCGGCAGTTCGAGTCGGCCGGCGGCGCGGGCAGCGCCGACGCCCCGCCGGCCGTGCCGCCGCCGACGCCCCGGGACGATGCCCACGACGGGACACGAGACGGGACACGAGACGGGACACGCGATGAAATGGCCGCGCTGGAATCGGCGTTTCGCCAGATGTCGGCGCGCATCGACAGCCAGTGGCGGGCCCTGAAGCAGCAGGATCAGGAGCGCCGCGAGATGGTGGCCAATATCTCGCACGACCTGCGCACGCCGCTGACATCCCTGCACGGCTATCTGGAAACGCTCTCGGTCAAGGCCGACAGCCTCAGCGCCGACGAACGCCAGCGGTATCTGGCGATTGCGCTGGCGCAAAGCGCCAAGGTCGGCGGGCTGGCCCAGTCGCTGTTCGAGCTGGCGCGGCTGGAGCACGGCATGGTCCAGGCGGTGCCGGAGACCTTCTCGATGGTCGACCTCACGCAGGACGTGCTCGAAAAATTCGCGCTGCCGGCCGAAGCCAAGCACCTGCAACTGCGCGCCGGCGTGCCGCCGGCCCTGCCCGCCGTCTCGGCCGACCTCGGCATGATCGAGCGGGTGCTGACCAATCTGCTCGACAACGCCATTCGCCACACGCCGGCCGGCGGCACGGTCGAGATCGACCTCGCCGCCCAGGACGGCAACGTCGCCGTCACGGTCAGCGACACGGGGCCGGGCATCCCGCCCGCGCTGCGCGAGTCGATCTTCCAGCGGCCGTTCCCGTCGGGCGGCGCGCATCGCGGCGGCGGCCTGGGCCTGCTGATCGTCCAGCGCATGTTGCAGCTCAACGGCAGCCAGGTACGGCTCGTGGACCGGCCCGCCGGCACCACGCTGACGTTCGCGCTGCGCGCGGCCGGGCGCTAGGGTTTCCACTCCCCACCCCGACAGCCTAGAGCAGCGCGAAGCGGGCGGCCTGCGGCCCGACCACGGCCGGGCGGCTCACCGGGTAGCGATGCCGGTCGCCGCCGGCCTCGAACGACAGGTAGTCGGGCGTCCAGCGCAGGTTGCGCAGATATCGGGTCTCCAGGCCGTCGACGACGATGGCGCCCGCCTGCACGGTGACGCGGTCACAGGGCAGGCGCAGCAGCTCGGCGTCGTCGCCGAAGTAATGGGCTTCCAGCAGGATCGAGGCGGCTTGATAGGCGGGCATGGGGTGGGCAGGGGTCGAAATGGGTCGGAAGGCGTAGTCAGGCGGATACTGTATAAACGTACAGTAGTATAGCCACGCCGCTGCCGCCTTGCACGTGCCCGATTCTCAAAATGCTCGCTGCGCCGGGCGCGCCAAGTCGGGTCTGGTCGACATGGCGGCGCCTGCCGCCTGTCCGGGTGCCGGATTGGTATAACCTGACCTGTAGGAACCGCCGATCTCCGGCGCATCTCGACATCGTAGAGACGACCCGAAGCGGAGGCGACGCATGGTGGAACGCGAGAGCAGGGCGTGCTGGTTTGCGGCGGGTTTGCTGACCGGCGCCATCACGGCCGGGTTATGCGCGCTGCTGGGTAGCCAGCATGCGCGTCGCGCGGGCGCGCAGGGCGGCGCGGAGGCCGAGGCTGGGTCCACCGACCCGCGCGCTGGCACTTCGCGGCCGGCGGCGGCATCGCGCGAGACCGATGGCGGGGCCGACATGTTCGAGTACCGTGGCTTCGTCGTCCATCTGTTCTGGCAGGCGCTGGGTCCGGAGCGCTATCGCGCGTGGTGCGATATCTGGGAGGCCGGCGCCGTCGTGCAGGAAGCGGGCGGCCCGCCGTCCACGTTCCTGACGGCCGGCGAAGCGCGGCTCGCTGCCGGCGCGTGGGCGCGCCACTGGATCCAGAACAACGGGTAGGCGCACCGGCGTGGCATCGATGCCGCCACGCCATCCCGCCGACGTGGGGCGTGTTTCAGACACGCGCGCGGTGTGATGCGCGAGACCCGCGTGGTACGATGACTCGCTTCATCCGGAGTCCATGATGTTTGTTTGCCAGAACCAGCCTTGCGGTGCGCAGTGGTCGCCCGACGAGGTGGAAATCAGGAACGAGGGCCAGGGCCCGCTGTTCCGTTGTCCGCTGTGCGGCGCGCGTAACCCGCTGGAGGCCCGCCCCGGGCCCGATGGTGCGCCACGGTATCGGCAGGTGTCGCACGCACCCGCCCCCAGCGCCCCGGCGCGCCGGCCCGGCCCGCCGCCGCCGCCGCGCGGCAGAAAACGGCACTGACGTCCCCGCGCAAGAGGGGCAACGTCAACCGCGAAACGTGTTGTCGCGATTGTCGCCTCAAGGCTGCGCGGTCTCGTACCGTTAAGACAATCATGGACATTAGCGACATCTCCCACGATTCCGCCTCCAATGCCGAAGTCATTGGCTGGGCGGGCGCATCCTCCCAGGTCATCGCCCGTGTGCTGAACACCGCGCTGGCCGCGGAGGATCTCTCGGGCTTTGCCGCGCTGCTGTCTGACATCGCACGTGACCGCGGGCTCAAGGGCGCGCGGGGCACGCACCAGTCGATCTACGACATGCCGTATGCCAGCCTGCTGCCGCGTCAGAAACACCTGCTGGCCGATGCGTTCGAGCTCTTCCTGCGCCTGGGGCTGGAATTCCGCGCGCGCGGCGACGGCGCCGACGACGACCTGATGGACGACGGCGACGACGCGCCGCCGCTGCGCGACATCGACGACGACGACGTCATCGACGACGACTGAGGCCCGGGCCGCCGCCGCGCGGCCTGCCCGGTCGTCCTGCTTGCCTCCCAAGCCTTATCAAGCCCTATCAAGCCTTATCAAGCCTTATCAAGCCCGGTCCAGCAGTCCGATCTCCCTGACCGCCACCGACAGCATCGACAGCCCGGCCGCGCCCGACACGCCCGATGCGCGCTGGTCGGCCAGCATCTGCGCGTAGCGGTCCAGCGCGGTCTGGCGGCTGCCGCGCCAGTGGTCGATCAGCGCCGAGGCGTCTTCGCCGTCGTGCGCCTGCGCCAGCACGCTCGTGGTCAGCGCGCGCTTGAGCCGGCCCAGGTCTTCCAGCGTCGTGGTACGTGCCAGCAAGTCCCAGTGCGTGTCCGACGGCAGCGACAGCGCGCGTTCGCGCAGCCAGCCGAAGTTCAGGTCCGTATCGAGCGCGAAGTAGACGGCCGCCACGGCGGCCAGGCTGCGCTGGCACGACGCCGCCACCTCGGCGATGTCCAGCGCGGCGGCCGCGTTGTCGCTGGCGGCCACGCGCAGGGCCAGGTCGTCGTCCACGCCGGCCTCGGTCAGCGACAGCGCGGCATCGGCCATCGCCTGCGACGTCTCCGGCGGCAGCAGCGCCGCGAGCTGCGGGAACAACCACTGCGCGGCCTCGGTGAAGCGGGTGGCGCCGGCATCCACGGTGCCGCCGCCGCGCAGGTAGCGCACGAACCATAGCGTCGCCCGTTCCAGCAGCCGGCCCAGCGCGCCGAACATGCGCGCCTGGATGGCGTCATCCACGTGGTTGTCCAGCGCGTCGATGCGCTGCCAGAGCGCGGTCAGCCCGAACACGTCGCGCGCCAGCAGGCAGGCGCGCACGATGTCGGCCGGGCGCGCGTCGGTTTCCTCCATCAGCCGGTGCACGAACGTGGCGCCGATGCGGTTCACGAGCATGTTGGTCAGGTGCGTGGCCAGGATCTCGCGGCGCAGCGGGTGGCGCGTCATGGCCGCCGCGTGGCGGGCCTGCAGCGGCTTGGGAAAGTAGTCGACCAGCAGGTTGGCCACGAGCGCGTCTTCGGGCAGGTCGGAGGCCAGCAACTCGTCGTACAGCCACATCTTGCTGTAGGCCAGCAGCACGGCGCGCTCGGGCGACGTCAGCCCCTGGTTCAGCGCCTTGCGCTGGGCGATCTCGTCGTCGGCGGGCAGGAATTCGAGCGGCCGGTTCAGGCGGCCGGCGCGTTCCAGCCAGCGGATCAGCCGCGCCTCGGCGTCGAGCAGCGTGGGCGCCTCGCGGTTGGCCACGGACAGCGCCTGGGTCTGGAAGTAGTTGTCTTCCAGCACCAGCAGGCCCACTTCGTCGGTCATCTCGGCCAGCAGCGCGTTGCGCTGCTTTTCGGTCATCTCGCCGTCGGCCACCACCAGGCCCAGCAGGATCTTGATGTTGACCTCGTGGTCGGAGCAGTCCACGCCGGCCGAGTTGTCGATGGCATCGGTGTTGATCCGGCCGCCATTGCGCGCGAACTCGATGCGGCCAAGCTGCGTGAAGCCCAGGTTGCCGCCTTCGCCCACCACCTTGCAGCGCAGGTCGCTGCCGTTGACGCGGATGGCGTCGTTGGAGCGGTCGCCGGCCTGCAGGTGCGTCTCGGTGCTGGCCTTGACGTAGGTGCCGATGCCGCCGTTGTAGAGCAGGTCCACCGGCGCGGCCAGGATGGCGTGCATCAGCTCGTTGGGCGACAGCGTGGCGGCCTGGATGCCCAGCGCCGCCTGCACCTGCGGCGACAGCGGGATGGTCTTGGCCGTGCGCGGGAACACGCCGCCGCCGGCCGAGATCAGTGCGGTGTCGTAGTCGGCCCAGCTGGAGCGGGGCAGGTCGAACAGCCGCTGGCGCTCGGCCAGGCTCCTGGCCGGATCGGGATCGGGGTCCAGGAAGATGTGGCGATGGTCGAACGCGGCCAGCAGCTTGATGTGGGGCGACAGCAGCATGCCGTTGCCGAACACGTCACCGGACATGTCGCCCACGCCCACCACCGTGAACGGCGTGCTCTGGATATCGACGCCCATCTCGCGGAAGTGGCGCTTGACGCTTTCCCACGCGCCGCGCGCGGTGATGCCCATCTTCTTGTGGTCGTAGCCGACCGATCCGCCCGACGCGAAGGCGTCGTCGAGCCAGAAGCCGTATTCGGCCGAGATGGCGTTGGCGTAGTCCGAGAACGTGGCCGTGCCCTTGTCGGCGGCCACCACCAGGTACGGGTCGTTCTCGTCGTGGCGCACCACGTCGGGCGGCGGCACCAGTTCGCCGGACACGAGGTTGTCGGTCAGGTCCAGCAGGCCGCGCAGGAAGGTCTGGTAGCAGGCCACGCCCTCGGCCAGGAAGGCGTCGCGGTCGGTGGGCGGGGGCGGGCGCTTGACGACGAAGCCGCCCTTGGAGCCCACCGGCACGATCACCGTGTTCTTGACCATCTGCGCCTTCATCAGGCCCAGCACCTCGGTGCGGAAGTCCTCGCGGCGGTCGGACCAGCGCAGCCCGCCACGCGCCACGCGGCCGCCGCGCAGGTGCACGCCTTCCACGCGCGGCGAGTAGACCCAGATCTCGAACATCGGGCGCGGCTCGGGCAGGCCCTGCACCAGCGCCGGGTTGAACTTGAACGACACGTACGGGCGCGGCTGGCCGTCGGCGCCGCGATGGAAGTAGTTGGTCCGCACCGTGGCGCCGATCACGTTCAGGAACAGCCGCAGGATGCGGTCCTCGTCCAGGTTCGGCACCTTGTCGAGCGCGGCCTCGATGTCGGCCAGCCATTTCTGGCCGCGCTGGTCCGCCGGCCCGTCCGGCCGGGCGGTGGCCGGGTCGAAGCGCGCGTGGAACAGCGACACCAGCATGGCCGCGATGCCGGGGTTGGCCGTCAGCGCGCGCTCGATATAGGCGTTGCTGAACGTGGAGCCCACCTGGCGCAGGTATTTGGCGTAGGCGCGCAGGATCGTCACGTCGCGCGCGGACAGGCCCGCGCGCAGCACCAGCCGGTTGAAGTCGTCGCTCTCGATCTCGCCGTTCCAGGCCCGCGCGAAGGCGTCTTCGAACAGCGGCTTGATCTTCTCGATCTCGACGTCCAGCGGCCGGCCGTCTGGGTCCGCCGCAATCTCCAGCCCGAAATCGTGGATCCAGACCGGCTCGCCGCCCTCGGGCTCGATCAGGTACGGCCGCTCCTCGTCCACGCGCACGCCCAGGTGCTCCAGCATCGGCAGGCTGGCGGACAGCGCGATGGGCTCGCCGGCGCGGAACACCTTGAAGCGGAACGCGCCCGGCGCGGCCTCGATGGGCCGGTACAGGTTCATCGCCAGCCCGCTGGGGTGCTGCCGCGCGTGTTCCATCAGCGCGATGTCGCGCACGGCGGTGCGGGCCGGGTAGTCCTCGCGGAAGCCGGCCGGGAACGAGTCGCCGTAGCGGCGCAGCAGGCGGTTGCCCTGTTCCTCGCCCCGGCTGTCGTGCAGCGCCTGCGCCAGGTCGTCCTGCCAGCGGCGCGTGGCCTGCACGATCTTCTGTTCCAGCTCGCGCGTGTCGACCTCGGGCATGGTGCCGGGCTCGCCGCGCACGGTCAGCTGGATGCGGGCCAGCGGCGATTCGGATAGCTGCGGCGTGAATTCGCAACTCGTGCCGTTGAACGACTCCACCAGCAGCTTCTGGATGCGCTGGCGAAGGTCGGTGTTGTACTTGTCGCGCGGCACGAAGACCAGGCACGAGATAAAGCGGTCGAAGCGGTCGCGCCGCACGAACAGCCTTGTGCGCTGATGTTCCTGCAGGCGCAGGATGCCCAGCGTGATCTCGGCCAGCTCGTCCTCGTCGGCCTGGAACAGTTCGTCGCGCGGATACTGCTCCAGGATCGTCACGAGCGACTTGTACAGGTGGCCCTTGGTCAGAAAGCCGGCGCGGGCCAGGATGTTGGCGCACTTGCGTCGGATCAGCGGGATTTCGCTGGTGCTGACCATGTAGGCCGTGGACGTGTACAGCCCCACGAAGCGCCGTTCGCCGAACAGCTTGCCATCGGCATCGAGCAGCTTGACGCCCACGTAGTCCAGGTAGCCGGGGCGATGGACCGTGGCGCGCGAGTTGGCCTTGGTGATGAAGATCGGCGACGCGCCCTCGATGATCGCGCGCGCGGCCGGCGGCAGTGGCGTCAGGTCGTCCGACCCGGGGTCGCGCAGCGCCTCGCGCAGGATGCCCGTGCCCGACCCCGGCTCGCCGCGCAGGAAATACTGGCCGTCGCGCGCCACCAGTTCGTAGTCGCGCTGGCCCAGGAACGTGAAATGGTCGTCGAGCATCCATTCCAGGAACGCACGCGCCTCGGTGGCTTCGGGCGAGCTGGCGTCGGCCGCGCGGGCCATGCCGGCGACGGTTTCCTGCGCGATCTGCCGCATGCGCGGCCAGTCTTCCACGGCCGCGCGCACGTCGCCCAGCGCCGCGGCGATGCCCAGCCGCAGCGCGTCGAGCCGCGTGGCGTCGCCGGTGCGGTCCACCTCGAAGTGGATGAACGAGGCCAGCCGGCAGCTATCGGTGCTGGCCTCGGTGCCGCCCAGGCCGATGCTCTCGATGGCGCCGCGCGCGTCGCGGCAGATGCGGAACACCGGGTGGATGGCCGAATGCAGCGTCAGGCCGTGGCGGTTGATTTCCATCGTCACCGAATCGACCAGGAACGGCATGTCGTCGTTGACGATCTCGATGATCGTGTGGTCCGAGTGCCAGCCGTGCTCTTCCAGGTTCGGGTTGTAGACGCGCAGCCGCGCGGCGCCGGGCACGAACTTCTGGGCCGTCTGCCAGTGCGCCATCACGGCGCCGTACAGGTCGGCCACGTCGCGCGCCAGCAGGTCCTCGGCATCGGCCAGGTCGTAGTAATGGCGAAACAGCGGCTCGACGATGGCGAAGGTGGCGGCGGGCAGGCGCTCGCGTGCGAATGCGACCAGATCCTCCAGCAGTTGCGCGACCTTTTCTTCGTTTTCCGGGGGCATGGCGTCTCCTCGGTCATTCTCGGTGGTGTGCCGGTGCATCCTCACACTGTAGGAAAGATTTGAGGCGCCGGTGCGACAAAACGGCGACGCCCCGCTGGGCGGGGCGTCTCGGTGCGGCGGGAAGAAGCAGGCGGGTGCGTGTCAGGCGGCCAGGGCCTGCCGCGCGCTGCGGCTGGCCTGGTCGGAGACGATCAGCGAGAGTTCGTGGGCGTCGCGCGCGGCGCGGCGGGTGTGGCGCGCCGCGTGGTCTTCGAGCGTGGTGGTCATGCGATGCAGCAGGCTGGTCAGCGCGGCGCGCTCGGCCGGGGCCAACTGGCCCACGGACACCGAATGCAGCGCGCGCACGGCCTGGGCGGCGCGATCCAGGCGCGGGCAGGCATCGGCGGCGATATGCGGCGTGCCGTCGGCCGGGAAGTCGATCCAGCCATCGGCATGCAGCTCGCGCAGCAGCCGCTCGGTCTGCGGCACGTCCAGGAAGATGGCGCCCTGGCAGGGCTCGCCGCGCGTGAAATCGCCAAGCCGGATGGCACGCAGCAACAGCCATTTGGGATAGGTCAGCCCCGAATCGCTCAGGGTCTGGTCGAGGGCGCCCTGCCATGCGGTGACCGCATCGACGAGCGAGAGCACGACGGGCTCGTGAATTTCGAGTGCTTTGGGCTGCATTTGCTCAGGTCTCCCTATTAGGGTGCTGCCGCCTGGGACACTTCTTGGGCCGGTGCTTTGGCCGGCCCGGACGGCGGTGGCGCCTGCCTCGTATCGGGCCGGTCGCTTCTATGAAAAATCGGTATGGCGAACACTAGCAGTAATGTTGGGACATTTGCGTGACAGGTCGGGTATGTCCTAGTCAATCTTATGGCCGAGGCGCCGCAGGGGGCGCCTGCGCAAAGAAAAACCCCCGCCGTGGGGCGGGGGTTTGCGCGGGCGTTGCCATGCGGGCGCGAGCCCGCGGCGTGGCGTCGATTACTTCTTGGCGCCGTCCGTGTATGGGTCGGCCTTGCCCGACTTGGCACCGTCCAGGTACGGGTCCGGCTTGCCGGTCTTGGCGCCGTCCAGGTACGGATCGGGCTTGCCCGACTTGGCGCCGTCGGTGTACGGGTCCGGCTTGCGGTTCGGGGCCAGGTCGGTGCGGGTCGACTTCTTGGCGCCGTCGGTGTACGGGTCGAACTTGCCGGACTTGGCCGGGTTCTGGTTCGGGTTGGCCTGGTTCTTGGTCCGGCTGCCGCTATAGAGATCGCCGCCGTCCGTGTAGTTCTTCTGTGCATGCGCCAGTTGCACGGCGCCCAGGGCGGTCAGGGCGGCAACGATCAGCGCCGGTACGGTCTTCTTCAGCATCATCATCCTCACAAGTGATGGCCGGGCAGGGTGCCAGCCAGATAGGGAATCTGTCGAAAATGTCTGCATCGACTGACACTGTACCGGGATTCGCGACGGTCTGCCGCAGCACTGTGGTAACCACGCACGTGCGGCAGATACGTCACCTATGAGGCGCTCGCCGCCGTTATTCCAGCGTGATGTTCTGGTCGGTGGCGATCTTCTTGCGCAGGTCCAGCTCGCGCTTGATCTGGGCCGCGTACTGCTGCGGCGTGTTACCGTCGGGGTAGGCGCCGGCGTCGTGCAGGCGCTTCTTGACGTTCGGGTCCTGCAGCGCCTTGACCGCGGCATCGTGCACCTTGGTGACGATGGCCGCAGGCGTGCCGGCCGGCGCCACCAGGCCGTACCAGGCCATGTTGTTCATGTCCTTCATGCCTTCCTCGGCAAAGGTCGGCACGTTGGGCAGGCCCTCCACGCGCTTGGGCGCGGCCACGGCCAGCGCGCGCAGCTTGTCGGCCTGGATGTGGGGCATCGAAGACGGCAGGTTGTCGAACTGGGCGTTCACCTGGCCGGCCAGCGTGTCGTTGAGCGCCGGGCCCGATCCGCGGTACGGGATGTGGACCATGTCGGTCTTGGTGATGAACTTGAACAGCTCGCCGTCCAGATGCGAGATGCTGCCCTTGCCGGCCGATGCGTAGCTGTACTTGCCCGGGTTGGCCTTGAGCAGCGCGACGAATTCCTTGAGGTTCTTGGCCGGCACCTTCGGATTCACCGTCAGCACGTTCGGCACGTTGACCAGGTTCGTGATCGGCGCGAAGTCCTTGATGGGGTCGTACGGGTTCTTCGCGTTCGTGGCCGGGTTGGTGGCCATGGTGCTGACCGTGGCGATGCCCAGCGTGTAGCCGTCCGGCGCGGACTTGGCCAGCGCGTCGGCCCCGATGGCGCCGCCGCCACCGCCGCGGTTTTCCACCACCACCGGCTGGCCCAGTTCGCGGCCCAGCGCGTCGGACACGGCGCGGCCGACGATGTCGGTGGTGCCGCCCGCCGCGAACGGCACGATCAGCCGGATCGGCTTGTTCGGATACGACTGTGCGTGTGCCGCCGTTGCCACCAGACCCAGAGCGGCCAGGGCGCCCACAGCGCCCGCTTTCAGAACTGCTTTCAAGAGATGCCTCCCAACGTATTGCGCGTGTTGCTGCTTGTCTTGCCCGTCCGTCGCGGGACAGGCTATCGGTTCCGCATCACGGAACTACGTTCCATGATATGCGCCGAGATGCATTCAACCCGGAAAGGCGGGGACGGGGTATAGGGAGGAACCCGTGGACATATGACCACTCGGTACGGCGGCACGGCCGTGGAGACGAAGGAGAGGGCGGAAATGCAAAAGTGAAATGCAAAAGGCCCGAAGCTGGTGGCTTCGGGCCTTTCGGGAATTCGCTGGTGGGGCGTGAGTGACTCGAACACTCGACCTACGGATTAAGAGTCCGCTGCTCTACCAACTGAGCTAACGCCCCAACGAAGAACGAGATTCTAGCAAGGCGAATAGTATCGCGCAAGCCCCTTTGCACTATTTTTTTGAGGATTTTGCGACCCGTACAATGCGCGGATGCCCGAACACGCCTCTTCCCCGCTGACAGCCCATGCACGCGCGCGTCCTCCGCTATTTCGATGAAGTCGTCCGGCGCGGGTCCATCCGCCGCGCCGCCGAGCACCTGCACGTGGCGCCGACGGCCATCAACCGCCAGATCCTGGAACTGGAGGCCGAACTGGGCGTGCCGCTGTTCGACCGCATCCAGAAGCGCCTGCACCTGACGCCGCTGGGCGAGGCCGTGCTGGCCCATGTGCGGCAGACCCTGCGCGAGCACCAGGGGCTGCTGGCGCGCGTGGCCGAGATCAAGGGCGCCCGGCGCGGCATGGTGACCATTGCCACCACGTCGGGCCTGGCCGGTGCGCTGATGCCGTCGCTGGTGCACGATTTCCGCCAGCATCAGCCGGGCATCGTCGTGCGCGTGGCCGATTTGCCGGTGGATGGCATCGTCAAGGCGGTGGAGCAGGGCGACGCGGACCTGGGGCTGGGCTACGACCTGCCCGAGGTGGCGGCCTTCCGCGTGGTGGCCAGCCGCGAGTGGTCGATAGGCGCGGTGGTGGCGCCGGGGCATCCGCTGGCGGCGCAGGCGTCGGCCACGCTGGCCGAATGCGCGGGGTATCCGCTGATCCTGCCGGCGCCGTCGCTGTCGATCCGCGCGCTGGTGGACGATGGTTTCGCGCGCCAGTCGACCGCCGTGGTGCCGATCGTCGAGTCGACGTCGGTGGTGCTGATCCAGCGGCTGGTGGCCACCGGCGCCGGCGTGGCGCTGCTCAATCCGCTCGACGTCATGGAGGAACGCTCGCGCGGCGCCGTGGTGTTCGTGCCGCTGCGCGACGACGACCTGCGGCGCCAGATGCTGCGGCTCGTGGCCCGTGCGCACAGCCCGCTGACGCCGGCCGCCAGCCTGATGGCCGACGCCATGGCCGACACGCTGCAGGCACTGTCCCGCTAGGGGCGCTGTCCACAATTTGTGGACAGGCCGCGCGAAATTCTGCGCTTGGGCGCGGCCGGCCGGGCTGCGTAGACTCCGGGGCGTTGACCACCACCGACCCCGACATCCCATGACCCTGATCCTGAAGCACGCCGACGTACTGGTCACCATGGACGCCCAGCGCCGCGAGATCGCCGACGGCGCGCTCGTCGCCAACGGCCCGGCCATCGAATGGGTCGGCGCCACGGCGGACCTGCCCGAGACCTATCGCCGCATGATCGACGAGGGCCGCGCCGAGGTGGCCGACATGCACGGCCACGTGGTGATGCCCGGCCTGGTCAATACGCACCACCACATGTACCAGAGCCTGACGCGCGCCGTGCCGGCGGCGCAGGACGCCGAGCTGTTCGGCTGGCTGACCAACCTGTACATGATCTGGTCGCACCTGACGCCGGAGATGATCCGCGTGTCCACCCAGACCGCGATGGCCGAACTGATGCTGTCCGGCTGCACGACCACGAGCGACCACCTGTACCTGTATCCGAACGGGTCGCGGCTCGACGATTCGATCAGCGCCGCGCACGAGATCGGCATGCGCTTTCACGCGGCGCGCGGGTCGATGAGCGTGGGCCGCAGCCAGGGTGGCCTGCCGCCCGACGTCGTGGTCGAGCGCGAGGCCGACATCCTGCGCGACAGCCAGCGGCTGGTGGAGCAGTACCACGACGCGTCGCGGCACGCCATGCAGCGCGTGGTGCTGGCGCCGTGCTCGCCGTTCTCGGTGTCGCGCGACCTGATGCGCGAATCGGCGACGATGGCGCGGCACTACGGCGTGTCGCTGCACACGCACCTGGCCGAGAACGACAACGACATCGCCTACTCGCGCGAGAAGTTCGGCATGACGCCGGCGCAGTATGCCGAGGACCTGGGCTGGGTGGGGCACGACGTCTGGCACGCGCACTGCGTGAAGCTGGACGACGAAGGGCTGGCGCTGTTCGCGCGCACCGGTACGGGCGTGGCGCACTGCCCGTGCTCGAACATGCGGCTGGCGTCCGGCATCGCGCCGGTCCGCCGCATGCGCGACGCCGGGGTGCCGGTGGGGTTGGGCGTGGATGGCAGCGCATCGAACGATGGCGCGCACATGCTGGGCGAGGCGCGGCAGGCCATGCTGCTGCAGCGCGTGGGCTTTGGCCCGGCCGCGATGAGCGCGCGCGAGGCCCTGGAGATCGCCACGCTGGGCGGGGCCCGGGTGCTGAACCGCGACGATATCGGTGCGCTGGCGCCGGGCATGTCGGCCGACATCGTCTCGTTCGACATGTCCGCGGTGGGCTACGCGGGCGCCGGCCTCGACCCGGTGGCGGCGCTGGTGTTCTGCACGCCGGCCAATGTGTCGACCAGCATCATCAACGGCCGCGTGGTGGTGCGCGACGGGCGCCTGCTGACGGTGGACCTGCCGAACGTGCTGGCCGATCATCGCCGCCTGGCCCGCACGCTGTTCGAGGCGTCGCTGGCGGGCTGAGCGGGGCGCCGACAATCGCGGCAATCGTGGAAAAGCAAAAGGCCGGAAGCATTGCTGCTTCCGGCCTTTCTGGTGTCTGGTGGGGCGTGAGTGACTCGAACACTCGACCTACGGATTAAGAGTCCGCTGCTCTACCAACTGAGCTAACGCCCCGACGAAGACCGAGATTCTAGCAGCATTTCTGGCTTTGTCAAACGTTTCATGCGGGGCCCGCATGAATGGTCCGGACGCGCGCACCGGCCGCGTCGCGCGCGTCCGGCACCATGGCACATCGCGCTGACACACGCGCATGCGATGCTCGGCGATCGACCGACGGGCGACGGTGTGAACCGACCCATCGCGACGCACGTCGATGGAACTTGCCGTACCCGCCACCGGTCATTGAGACGAATCGCATTCTGCCTGCGCAGTGCAGGGGATCGAAGACGATTTCCGCAAAGCCATGTTAGGATTCTTTTCCACTTGCATATGGAGGGCTGTGATGATGGAAATCAAATTCCAGGAGCAAGACCGCTACGACATCAACAACGAGGGTTTGCTGTTCCACGCGCTTGTCGATGGCGAGCAAGTGACATGCGTGGTAACACGCGAAGCGCTTTGGGAAGGCTTCAGTGCCGACCAGGTGTTGTCGCTGGAAGAGGCGTTCCGCGCCGGTCGTGACACGATCGAACGCGCGGCCGTGGTGCTGATCGAGCAGGGCGTGCCCCAGCCGGTCGTGGTCAAGCGCGCGCACGTGGCGCCGGTCTGAAGACCGACCGACGGTAACAACCCTCCGCCGCCGGCTTCGGTTCCGCTTCACCGCGGGCCGGCCGGCGCGCCAGGTGCCCGGATTCCCCGGCGCATCCTTTCAAGCTGTCTCTTGCTGTTTTTCTTGCAGTTTTTTCAAGGTCCGACCGCGTCGACGACGCCGGCCATCGGCAGGCTTTGCCATTCAGGCCCGCTGCACGGGTGCCGGCTGGCTGGCCTTGTCCGGGGCCGGCGCGTAGTGCGGGCCGCCCGGCTGCTGCGCGCATTCCTCGAAGATGCGCACCTGGCACTGGGCGCAGATCTCGGGCGACAGCCGCGCGATGATCGTGTGCAGTGCCTGCCGCTTGGTCGGAAAGACATGGTCGCGGCCGAGCTTGTCGGTAAAGCCGGTCTGCTCCCAGGTCTCCAGCACCTGCGTGCGCGGCCGGTGGAAGTAGAGGTCGCCGCCCGCCGCGCGGCGTTCGGTCAGTTCCGCCTCCCACATTTCCGCGCCCGCCAGGTCGATGAAGTTCATGCTCTTGGTCATCGCCAGCAGGTGTTTCTGCCCGGCATCGCCGGTGCGCAGCCCGTGCAGGCGATCGGTCACGTACTGCACGGCGCCAAAGTAGATCGCCCCTTCCATGCGCAGCAGCTTGAGCTGCGGGCATTCGGGCTGCGGACGTCGTAGTTCGTCCAGTGGCGTAAAGCGCCGGCCCGGGTCGTCGGCGTCCGGCACCAGGCTGCGCACGGCCGGGCGCGACGTGCGGTACAGGTAGGCCACCAGCGACAGGATCGTGCCAAGTAGCACCGCCATTTCCAGCCGGATGACCAGCGTGGCGACGAACGTGCCGACCGCGATGGCGAACTCGGTGCGCGACAGCCGCGCAATCCGCCGCAGCCGCTGGAAGTCGAACAGGCCCCACGCCACGAGCAGCAGCATGGCGGCGATGGCGGCCAGCGGAATTTGGGCCAGCAGCGGCGCGCTGACCGTGACCAGCGCCACCAGCAGCAGCGCCGAGAACACGCTGGCCAGCGGCGTCCGCGCGCCGGCCTCGAAGTTCGGCATCGACCGGTTCAGCGACCCGCACGAGATGTAGCTCGAAAACAGCCCGCCGGCGATGTTCGACAGCCCCTGGCCGATGAACTCGCGGTTGGCGTCCACGTGCTGGCCGGACCGCAGCGCCACGGCCTTGGCGATCGAAATCGACTGGCCCAGCGCGACGATGGTCAGCGCGGCGGCAATGCCCAGCAGGTCCGGCACGGTGCGCCAGTTGATGTCCGGCAGGTGGAACGGCGGGATGGCCGACGGGATCGGCCCCACCACGTCGACGTGCCCGGCGTTGCCGCCCAGCCAGCCGCCATGGTTCAGCAGCATCGCCACGCCATAGCCGGCCAGCAGGCCCAGCAGCATGAACGGCAGCTTGCGTGACATCCGCTTGACCGCGACGGTCGCGGCCAGCGTCACGGCGCCGACGATCACCGCGCCGACGTTGATCGTGTCGACGTTCTCCGCCAGATAGCGCACCACACCGAACGCGCTGGTGCCGGTGGGCACGGCCAGCCCGAACAGGTCCTTGAGCGCGTAGAGCCCGATCAGCGTGGCCGCCCCGCACGTGAAGCCCAGCAGCACCGACGGCGAGATGAAGTTTGCCAGCGACCCCAGCCGCAGCGCGCCCACCGCCAGTTGCAGGATGCCCACCAGCATCGTCACGGCCAGCGCCAGCGCGATATAGGCCGGACTGCCCGCGAACGCCACCGGGCTGAGCATCGCGAACAGCGCCAGCGAATTGGCGTTGGTCGGCCCCGACATCACGTGCCAGCTCGATCCGAACAGCGCGGCGACGATGCACGGCACCACGGCCGTGTAGATGCCGTACTGCGGCGGCAGGCCGGCCAGCGTGGCGAACGCCACGCCCTGCGGCAGCACCAGCACCGCGCCCAGCAGCCCGGCGATCAGGTCCGCGCGCAGCGTCAGCGGCGTCACGCGCGCCAGCCACGGGAACCAGCGGTGCAGGGCAGGGGTGGCGGCGGCGTTGGCGCGGACGGCGCTCATCGGCTCAGGCGAGCTGGAGCGTGGCGACGACCGGGGTATGGTCGGACGGCTGCTCCCAGCGGCGCGGTTCCTTGTCGATCAGGCAGGTCGTGCAGTGCTCGGCCAGCGCCGGCGACAGCAGGATGTGGTCGATGCGCAGGCCCGCGTTGCGGCGGAAGCCCATCATCCGGTAGTCCCACCACGAGAACGTCTTCTCGGGCTGCTCGAACATGCGGAACGAATCGACCAGCCCCATCGCGATCAGCGCCTTGAACGCGTCGCGCTCGGGCGGCGAGACCAGGTTCTGGCCCTCCCACTTGGCCGGATCGTGCACGTCGCGGTCTTCGGGCGCGATGTTGAAGTCGCCCAGCAGCGCCAGCCTGGGGTACTTGATCATCTCGGCGCGCAGCCAGTCGGTCATGGCCTTGAGCCAGTCGAGCTTGTAGACGAACTTGACCGAATCGAGCGCCTGGCCGTTCGGAAAATACGCGCTGATCAGCCGCACGTCGCCGTAGGTGCCGGCCACCACGCGCTGCTGGGTGTCCTCGTAGCCGGGGATGTTGCGCACCACGTCGGTCGGCGCCGGCATGGTGCCGTCGCGCGCGACGATGGCCACGCCGTTGTACGTCTTCTGGCCCGTGTAGATGCTGTGGAAGCCGGCCGCTTCCAGCTCGGCCAGCGGGTACTTGTCGTCGGGCAGCTTCAGTTCCTGCAGGCACAGCGCGTCGACGGGCGTGCCCGCGGCGTCCTGCGCGGCCAGCCATTGCAGCACCTGCGGCAGGCGCACCTTCAGGGAGTTGACGTTCCAGCTCGCGATTCTCATCGGTCGTTATTCTTGTGAGGGTGGTTGGCCGAACAGGCCACCAAGCAGGTCGCGCTCGTTCAGCAGGTCGAAGGCGATCTGCGGTTGGGTTTTCATGCAGCGCCGGATGGCGGCCGGGATGGCCGCGCGCGTCTTGCGGCACAGGCCCGGCTGGTCGGTCACGTCGATGTCGAAGCCCTTGACCGTGCGCACCTCGTTGTCGCTCGGGGTGATCGTCACGACGATGCCAAGCTGCGCGCGCATCCGGTCCTGCATCCGGCGCAGGTCGGCCAGGGTCTCGATGGCCTCCAGCCGCGCGACGAGCCGCTTTTCCTCGTGCTGGGTCAGCATCAGGATGCGGCGGTCGGCGGCCGGGTCGTCCAGCAGCAGTTCGCGCCGGCAGTCGCAGGCGCCCGGCGGACACTCCGTGCGGATCGGGATCGCGGAGTCCATGGGCCGGGCGCGCGCGGGGCAGGGCGGTCAGGCCGCGGCGGCTGCCGTTTCCGCCATGCCGCCGTGCCGCAGCAGCGCGTCGATCTGCGGCGCGCGGCCGCGGAACGCCACGAACGACTCCATGGCCGGCCGGCTGCCGCCCACCGACAGGATCTCGCGGCGGTAACGCTCGCCTACCTCGCCATCGAGCACGCTGCCCGAGAGCTGGCCCGCTTCCTCGAACGCGGCATAGACGTCGGCGGACAGCACCTCGGCCCACTTGTAGCTGTAGTAGCCGGCCGCGTAGCCGCCCGCAAAGATGTGGCTGAACGTGTTCGGCCAGCGCGACAGCGGCGACTGCGGCACCACGTGCTTGCTGTCGTTGATCTGGCGCGACAGTTCCAGCACCGACACGTCGCCCTGCGGGTCGTAGTCGGTGTGCAGGTGCATGTCGAACGACGAGAACACGATCTGGCGCAGCGTCATCATGCCGTTCTGGAAGTTCTTGGCTGCCAGCATGCGGTCGAACAGCACGCGCGGCAGCGGCTCGCCGGTGTCGACGTGGGCCGTCATCGTGGCCAGCACCTCGTACTCCCAACAGAAGTTCTCCATGAACTGCGACGGCAGCTCCACGGCATCCCATTCCACGCCGTTGATGCCGGACACGCCAAGGTCGCCCACCTGCGTCAGCATGTGGTGCAGGCCGTGGCCGAACTCGTGGAACAAAGTGATGACTTCGTCATGCGTGAACAGCGCCGGCTTGCCGCCCACGGGCGCCGTGAAATTGCACGTCAGGTAGGCCACCGGGGTCTGCACCGTGCCGTTGTCGCGCTCCTTGCGGCCGCGGGCGTCGTCCATCCAGGCGCCGCCGCGCTTGCCTTCGCGGGCGTACAGGTCGATGTAGAACTGGGCCAGCAGCGCGCCCTGCGGCGACACCACGCGGAAGAACCGCACGTCCTTGTGCCAGGTCTGGGCCTGGTCCGGCTGGATGCTGACCGAGAACAGCTTCTCGACCACGCCGAACAGCCCCTCCAGCACCTTGGGCTCCTGGAAGTACTGCTTCACCTCGTCGTCGGAGAACGCGTAGCGCTTCTGGCGCAGCTTCTCGGACGCATAGGCCACGTCCCACGGCGCGATCTCGTCCAGGCCCAGCTCGGCGGCCGCGAACGCGCGCAGTTCCTTCCAGTCGGCCTCGGCGTAGGGGCGGGCCTTGACGGCCAGTTCGTCCAGGAACTTGAGCACGTCGGCCGGCGATTCGGCCATCTTGGGCACCAGCGACACTTCGCCGTAGTTGTTGTAGCCAAGCATCCGCGCCTCTTCCCGGCGCAGCGTCAGCTGCTCGCGCATGTTGGACGTGTTGTCCCAGTCGGCCTGGCCGTTGTTGTACTGCGGACCCAGTTCAGACGCGCGCGTGACGCTGGCCTCGTACATCGTCTGGCGCAGCGCGCGGTCGTCGGCGTACTGCAGCACCGGGAAGTACGACGGGAAGTGCAGCGTGAACTTCCAGCCGCCCTTGCCGTCCTTCTCGGCGGCCAGCCGGGCGGCTTCCTGGGCGTCGGCCGGGATGCCGGCCAGGCGCGCCTCGTCCTCGACGTAGAGCGCGTAGGCGTTGGTGGCGTCGAGCACGTGGTCCGAGAAAGCCTTGGACAACTGCGCCTGCTGCTCCTGGATCTCGGCAAAGCGCGGCTTGCTGTCCTCGGGCAGTTCGGCGCCACCCAGGCGGAAGCCGCGCAGCTCGTTTTCCAGCAGTTGCTTGCGGGCCGGGGACAGCCCGGCAAACTCGGGCCCGGCGGCCACGGCCTTGTACTTTTCGTACAGGGCCAGGCTCTGGCCCAGCGACGACCAGAACTCGGTCATGCGCGGCAGGTTGTCGGCGTGTGCCTTGCGCAGCTCGGGCGTGTCCGCCACGGCGCTCAGGTGGCCCACCACGCCCCAGGCGCGGCCCAGCGGCTCGGTGGCTGCTTCCAGCGCTTCCACGGCGGTCAGCCAGGTGGCCGGGGTGGCCGGGTCTTCGGCGCGATCGACGGCGGCCTGGGCCTGGGCCAGCAGCACGTCGAGCGCCGGGCCGATGTGCTCGGGGCGGATCTCCGCAAAGCGCGGCAGATCGGAGAAATCCAGCAGGGGATTGTTGGCGCGGTCGGTGGTGTCAGTCATGGCGATTCCCGGTTGGCGTGCCGCGGCAACAGCGCACGGCGGCACGATGTACCTGTGCAAGATGAGGCCTTGGCGGCCAAATATCCAGTACGACTTTGCTATCGGGCCGATTGGCGCGCGTCCGGCGCGCCCCGGCGCCCGGTATCAGGCCAGGCCGGCGGTGCGCTCGGCCGCTTCCAGCGTGTTCACCAGCAGCATCGTGATCGTCATCGGGCCCACGCCCCCCGGCACCGGCGTGATGTGGCCGGCCACCTCGCGCACGCCGGCAAAGTCCACGTCGCCGCAGAGCTTGCCTTCGTCGTTGCGGTTCATGCCCACGTCGATTACCACGGCGCCCGGCTTGACCATGTCGGCCGTCAGGATGTTACGGCGGCCCACGGCGGCCACGATCACGTCGGCGTCACGGGTATGGGCGGCCAGGTCGCGCGTCTTGCTGTTGCAGATGGTGACGGTTGCGCCAGCCTGCAGCAGCAGCATGGCCATCGGCTTGCCGACGATGTTCGAGGCGCCGATCACCACGGCGCGGGCGCCGCGCAGCGGGTACTGGATCGACTCCAGCATCTTCATGCAGCCGTAGGGCGTGCAGGGGCGGAACAGCGGGGCGCCGGTCATCAGCGCGCCGGCGTTGGCCACGTGGAAGCCGTCGACGTCCTTTTCGGGGGCGATGGCTTCGAGCACCTTGTGGCTGTCGATGTGCCTGGGCAGCGGCAACTGCACTAGGATGCCGTGGATCTTCGGGTCGTGGTTCAGCGCGTCGATGCGGGCCAGCAGGTCGGCTTCGGACAGATCGGCCGGATAGCGGTCCAGCGACGAGTAAAAGCCGTTGTCCTCGCACGCCTTGACCTTGTTGCGCACGTAGACCTGGCTGGCGGGGTCCTCGCCCACCAGCACCACGGCCAGGCCCGGCTGGTGGCCGGCGGCGGTCAGGCGGGCGGCGCGCTGGGCGGCCTCGGCACGGATTTGTTTGGCAAGGGCGTTACCGTCGATCAGTTGGGCGGACATGGGTGTACGTGACTGGAAAGGCTGGAAGGATGGGGCGGCGCGCCGCGCGCCAAGGGGGCCTGCGCGGGGCAAAAGCCGAATTATAAGGGGTCGGCGGCATTCGGCGACGCCTTGACGCGATGCAAGCAAACGGGCCCCGGCGGCTGCTAGCATCCGGCGATGGACATCGAAGAATCTTCAATTCAGGAATTGCTGGCGACCTGGCCGCTGCCCACGCTGGCCGTGGCGGTGCTGGCCTGGGCGCTGGCCCAGCGGCCGTGGCGGGTGCTGGACCGGGAACCGCTGCAGCATGCCTGGCTGGGCACGCTGGTGCTGCTGGCGCTGCTCTGGTCGGCGCGCGCCACGCTGGGCGGCGGGGTGGTGATCCAGCTGATGGGCGCCACGCTGGCCGTGACGATGTTCGGGCTGCCGCTGGCGCTGGTGTCGCTGGCGGTTGCCAACGTGATCTCGCTGCTGGGGCTGGCCTACCTGTCCGGCCTGGCCTGGCAGGACATCCACTGGGTGTCGCTGGCGCCGCGCTTCGTCTGGATGGCGGCCGTGCCCGCCTTCGTGACGGTGGCGCTGCAGGCGGCCATGCGGCGCTGGCTGCCGCGCCACCTGTTCATCTTCATCCTGGGCCACGGCTACTTTGCCGCGCTGCTGGCGGCCATCGTGGCCGGCGCGCTGCGCGTGGCGTGGCTGGCGCACACGGGATTTCCGGCCGACGTGGGCCTGTCGGCCGCCGAAAGCCTGACCGGCGTGGTCGTCATCGCGTTTGGCGAGGCGTTCCTGAGCGGCATGCTGGTGGCGATCTTCGTCATCTACCGCCCGCAATGGGTGGTGACGTTTGCCGACGAGGACTATCTGCGGGGGAAGTAGGGGGGGCGTCCCGCTCCCGCGCGGCGGGAGGGGGAACAGGCCGGGCGCGGACGGCTCAGGCGTTGCGCGACAGCGCCAGGCGCAGCAGGTCGGCCACGGTGTTGACGTTGAGCTTTTCCATGATGTTGGCGCGGTGCGCCTCCACGGTCTTGATGGAAATGCCCAGGTCGTCGGCAATCTGCTTGTTCAGGCGGCCGGCCACGATGCGCTCCAGCACCTGCTGTTCGCGCGTGGTCAGCTTGGCCAGCAGGTCCTTGGCGGCGCGCTGCTCGCGGGCGGCGGAATGGTCGGTGCGGGCCTTCTGCAGCATCCGTTCCACCAGCGCGCGCAGTTCGGACTCGTCGAACGGTTTCTCGATGAAGTCCACGGCGCCGCGCTTCATGGTCGACACGGCCATCGGCACGTCGCCATGGCCGGTGATGAACACGATCGGGATGTCGATGTTCTCGGCAATCATGCGCTCCTGCAGTTCCGGGCCGCTCATGCCCGGCATGCGCACGTCGAGGATCAGGCACGACACCGCGCCGGCGTCGTAGGCGGACAGGAACTGCTCGGCGCTGTTGAAGCTGCGCACCTGGTAGCCGTTGCCCTCTAGCAGCCAGGTCAGCGAGTCGCGCATCGCTTCATCGTCGTCGACGATGAAGACGGTCTCGCCACGATGCGGCGTTGGGCTGGGCGTTGCGGTCATGAAGTCTCCTGGGGCAAAGTCGTTTGCAACGAAGTGTAACTGCATGCGCCGGTGCGCAACACCCCTGGGCAAACGGTCCGGGCGGCCTCCCGATGCCCCGCGGCAGAGGGTCGCCCGGCATGCCAGGGGGTGCGCCCGTTACTGTTCGGGCAGCGCCGGCTGCAGCGGCAGGGTGATTTTAAACGTACAACCGATGCCGTCCACATTGTTTTCGACCCAGAGGCGCCCCTGGTGCGATTCGATGATCGAGCGGCAGATATTCAGGCCCATGCCCATCCCGTCGGACTTCGTGCTGAAGAACGGCTCGAACAGCCGTTCCTTGGTGGCCTCGTCCACGCCCGGGCCCTGGTCGATCACGTCGATGCAGACGCACTGGCCGAACTCGACGTTCTCGACCCGCGCGTGCAGCCGCACCACGCCGGCGGCGCGCATGGCGGGCAGGCCGGCCATGGCTTCCACGGCGTTCTTGAGCAGGTTGACCAGCACCTGCTCGATCAGCACCGGGTCGACGTAGAGCATCAGCGGCGGGGCGGGCAGGCGGGTCAGGATGGTCACGCGGCGGCGCGTGGCTTCCAGGTCCGCCAGGCCCACGGCGTCGGCCACGATGTCGTGCAGCGCCGCCTCGCGCCGCTGCGGCTGGCTGCGCTTCACGAAGCCGCGGATGCGGCTGATGATGGTGCCGGCCCGCACGGCCTGGGCCGACGTCTTCTCCAGCACCGGAATCAGGTCCTGCGGCGTGCTGCGGCCCGAGTGCAGCCGCGCCACGGCGCCCATGCAGTAGTTGTTGATGGCGGCCAGCGGCTGGTTCAGCTCGTGCGCCAGCGACGACGCCATCTCGCCCATCGTGGTCAGGCGGCTGGTGAACTGGATGCGTTCCTCGTGCTGGCGGGCCATTTCCTCGGCCGCCTTGCGCACGGTGATGTCCGTGGCGATCTGCATCTGCGCCAGGTGGCCGTCCACCCACTGGATGTAGCGGCGGCGCACCTCGAACCACTTCTGCATGTCGGGCACGAACACCTCGCGCGCGTCAGACGCGTACGGCATCAGCTCCGATGCGGGCAGGCCGGCGTAGGCATCGACAAAGTCGGTGTTGTCGCTCGACATCTGCTCCTTGTCGAAGTCGTCGCCGGCCAGCTTCAGGTGGCCCTCGGCCTCCCAGCCGAACAACTGGCGGTAGTAGCGGTTGGCGAACAGCAGTTCGGCCTTGTCGGTGGCCAGCACCGACACCGCGGCGTCCAGGCTTTCCAGCACCGTGGTGAAGCGGTCGTGCGCGGCGGCCAGTTCCTCGCGGGCGCGCTTGGGCTCGGTGATGTCCGTCATCGAACTCATCCAGCCCGTGTGGCGGCCGCGGCTGTCCACCAGCGGCGAGACGTACATCCGCGCAAAGAAGCTGCTGCCGTCGCGGCGCATCACGCGCATCTCGTAGCCGGTGGCGGGGGACTTGCCCTGCAGCGTCAGGTCGATCTGCTTCTGCATCTCCTGCTGGTCGTTCGGCGGCCAGTAGGGGAAGGGCGGGATGCGGCCGACCAGCTCGGTCTCGGCCCAGCCCGTCATGCGGCAGAACGCCGGGTTCACGTAGGTGATGCGGCCGTTCAGGTCCAGCGCGCGCAGGCCGATCAGCATCGAGTTTTCCATCGCGCGCCGGAACGACGTCTCGGCCAGCAGCGCGCGCTGGGCCTCGGAGCGGCGGCTCGTGTGCCGCCACATGCTCCAGAGGCTCCAGAGCAGGAAGCACGACAGCCCCACCACCAGCCACAGCAGCATGTTGTTGGGCAGGTTCGACGGCGGCGGATAGGCGTCGGCCCGCAGCGACAGCGAATGGCCGGGCGGGTCCAGCAGCACCTCGTACGACAGCGCGTTGCCCGGCACCGGGCGCACCGACGTGCTGGCGCGCGTCTGGTTGTTCTTGTCGATCAGCGAGAAGCGGTAGCGCTCGGTCAGCTCGGGCGGCAGCAGGTGCGTCAGGATGCCGTTGATCGAATAGAGCGCGCCCAGGGTGCCCAGGAACTCGTTGTCGCGCACGATCGGCACTTCCATCAGCATGAAGCTGTCGCCGCGGTCGTTGGTCAGCGGGCGCGAGTAGACCACGCGCTGGGTCTCGCGCGCGGCGTCGAAGGTGTCCAGCACCTCGGGTTCCAGCGGCTTGTCCACGGTCTCGCGCAGCCGGCCGGCGAACTCGGACGTCGACGGCAGCGACCAGCGCCCGCGCTTGGTGGCATCGAGCCAGTTGATGAAGACGATCTCGGGGTTCTCGCGCAGGATTTCCTGCGCGGCGGTGCGGTAGGCGCCCTGGTCCAGCTGTGCGGCGGCGATGTCGCGCGCCAGCGAGGCCATCTGGTCCTGGTTGCTCAGCAGCGACAGCCGCACGCGCTGCTGCGCCCAGGCGGCGTCGCGGTACAGCGCGTCGCGCTGCTGCTGGCGCTCGGTCTCGTGCAGCGACCAGAGGATCACCCCCATCGCCACCGTAAACAGCACGATGGCCACCAGCGGGATGAACATGAACCAGCTGGTTGCCACAAGGTTGCGCCAGCGCATGATCCACAGCCGGCGCGGCGGGGCGGCCAGCGGCTCCATCGCGTCGGGATGGTCGACGTGATCGGCCGGGTCGCCGTGGTCGGGGTGGTCGGGGTGCGCATCGCCGTGACGGGCCGATGCCACGCCGGGCGGCACCTCGTGGGAGGCGTCGCCGACCGTGCCGGCGGAGCCCGGGGGCAGGATGGCCGTGCGCAGGCCGGAGAGGATTCGTTCGAAGAACTGCATAAGGGATTGACGGTCGACCGGCCAGTGTATCGGCTTTATTGCAGTGCGTCGCTTGGGGAAAGCGCCTATCCGGCACAAGCCGGGGCGCGGCGCCCGGCGACCCGCCAGCCCGCGCCACCGGGCGGTTTCTGGTGCACTGCGGCAATATTTCACATTATAAGAAAGGACTTCGTAATCTGAAAATTTAGCTTGTCAGCGGTTGCTGTGCTTCCATAGAATCGCTTCGACCGAACAAATGCGGGCGCCAGCCATGCGCTTGAGCTTGAGGATCCGGGCGATGCGACCCGACAAGAAAGATCCCCGTCCTGGACCGTACACCGATGCCAGGGCAGGAAGGCAAGGCTTTCGCCGCGACGTCAACACCGTCAGACCGGCCGACCGATAACCGCCCCACCGGGCGGCCGCCGGGGCAGGAATTTACCCAGGAGACAGTCATGTCCGCTGTACCAGAGCAGATCCTCGGCGCCAGCAGCGCCAACGACGCAGATCCCCAGGAAACGCACGAATGGCTGGATGCCCTGCAGGGCGTCCTGAACGCGGAAGGCGCCGAACGCGCAGCCTTCCTGATCGACAAGCAGATCGAATACGCGCGCGTGAATGGCGTGACGCAGCCGTTCCACGCCGAGACCCCGTACATCAACACCATCCCGGTGGAGCAGCAGGCCCGCATTCCCGGCGACCAGGACATCGAGCACCGCATCCGCTCGTACACGCGCTGGAACGCCATGGCCATGGTGCTGCGCGCCAACAAGCACACCAACGTCGGCGGCCACATCTCGTCGTTCGCCTCGGCGGCCACGCTCTATGACGTGGGCTACAACCACTTCTGGCGCGCCCCGTCGGAACAGAGCGGCGGCGACCTAGTCTTCGTCCAGGGCCACTCGGCTCCGGGCGTCTACTCGCGCGCGTTCCTGCTGGGCCGCCTGACGACCGAGCAGCTCGACAACTTCCGCCAGGAAGTGGACGGCAAGGGCATCTCGTCGTACCCGCACCCGTGGCTGATGCCGGACTTCTGGCAGTTCCCGACCGTGTCGATGGGCCTGGGCCCGATCATGGCCATCTACCAGGCCCGCTTCATGAAGTACCTGGACAGCCGCGGCCTGGCCAAGGCCGGCGACCGCAAGGTCTGGGCCTTCCTGGGCGACGGCGAGACCGACGAGCCGGAATCGCTGGGCGCAATCGGCATGGCCGGCCGCGAGAAGCTGGACAACCTCGTCTTCGTGATCAACTGCAACCTGCAGCGCCTGGACGGTCCGGTGCGCGGCAACGGCAAGATCATCCAGGAACTGGAATCGGAATTCCGCGGTTCGGGCTGGAACGTGATCAAGGTGGTCTGGGGCAGCCGCTGGGACCAGCTTCTGGCGCGCGACACCAAGGGCCTGCTGATGAAGCGGATGATGGAGGCCGTGGACGGCGAGTACCAGACCTTCAAGGCCAAGGACGGCGCCTACGTGCGCGAGCACTTCTTCAACACGCCGGAACTGAAGGCCATGGTGGCCGACTGGTCCGACGACGACATCTGGCGCCTGAACCGTGGCGGCCATGATCCGCACAAGGTCTACGCCGCGTACAAGGCCGCCAGCGAGCACAAGGGCCAGCCGACGCTGATCCTGGCCAAGACGATCAAGGGCTATGGCATGGGCGACGCCGGCCAGGCCATGAACGTGGCCCACCAGCAGAAGAAGATGCCGGTGGACGCCATCCGCGCGTTCCGCGACCAGTTCAGCATTCCGGTGCCGGACGAGAAGCTGGAGGAAGTGCCGTACCTGACCTTCGAGGAAGGTTCGAAGGAACTGGAATACATGCGCCAGGCGCGCATGAACCTGGGTGGCTACCTGCCTACCCGCCGCCAGAAGGCCGAGGCGCTGAAGGTGCCCGAGCTGTCGGCGTTCGACGCGCTGCTCAAGGCCACCGGCGAAGGCCGCGAGGTGTCCACGACCATGGCGTTCGTGCGGATCCTGAACACGCTGCTCAAGGACAAGCAGATCGGCAAGCACGTGGTGCCCATCGTGCCCGACGAGTCGCGCACGTTCGGCATGGAAGGCCTGTTCCGCCAGGTCGGCATCTGGAACCAGGAAGGCCAGAAGTACGTGCCCGAAGACCATGACCAGCTCATGTTCTACAAGGAATCGCAGACGGGCCAGGTGCTGCAGGAAGGCATCAACGAAGCCGGCGCCATGTGCGACTGGATTGCCGCCGCCACGTCGTACTCGACGCACGGCGTGCAGATGATCCCGTTCTATATCTATTACTCGATGTTCGGCATCCAGCGGATCGGCGACCTGTGCTGGGCCGCCGCCGACATGCGCTCGCGCGGCTTCCTGCTGGGCGGCACGTCGGGCCGCACGACGCTGAACGGCGAGGGCCTGCAGCACGAGGACGGCCACTCGCACGTGTTCCACGCTGCCATCCCGAACTGCATCTCGTACGACCCGACGTTCCAGTACGAGCTGGCCGTGATCATGCAGGACGGCCTGCGCCGCATGTACGCCGAGCAGGAAGACGTGTACTACTACCTGACGGTGATGAACGAGAACTACGAGCATCCGGAAATGCCGGCTGGCGTGGAACGCGACATCGTCAAGGGCATGTACCAGTTCCGCAAGGGCGTGGAGAACAGCAACGCGCCGCGCGTGCAGCTGCTGGGCTCGGGCACGATCTTCCGCGAGGTGATCGCCGCCGCCGACATGCTCAAGAAGGACTGGGGCGTGGAATCGGACATCTGGAGCTGCCCGAGCTTCACCGAGCTGGCCCGCGAAGGCCAGGCCACGGAGCGCTACAACCTGCTGCACCCGACCGAGACACCGCGCGAATCGTTCGTCGCCCAGAAGCTCAAGGGCGTGCGCGGCCCGGTGATCGCGTCGACCGACTACATCCGCGCCTTCGCCGAGCAAATCCGTCCGTTCGTGCCGCGCCGCTACGTGGTGCTGGGCACCGACGGCTTCGGCCGCTCGGATACGCGCGAGAAGCTGCGCCACTTCTTCGAAGTGGACCGCAACTGGGTGACGGTGGCCGCGCTGAAGGCGCTGGCCGACGAGGGTGCGATCGGCCGCGAGAAGGTGGCCGAGGCGATCAAGAAGTACAACCTCGACCCGAACAAGCCGAACCCGATGTCGGTCTGACCCCGGACTTGCACGACTGAACCCCCGCAGCACGGCGCCCCGCCGCGCCGCGGGCGCCCCCGGCTGGTCCGGCGGCGCCCGGCGGCGCAGGTGATGCGCGGCAGCGTGACAGATGCGTGCGGCGAGAGTAACCTCGCCGATTGCGTTTGCCGCGTTGCGCGTAACGGACCACGGTGCCGGCTGCCCAGGAGAGACACTGAATGAGTCAAGCGATTGAAATCAAGGTGCCGGACATCGGCGACTACGACGCCGTTCCCGTCATCGAAGTGCATGTGAAGCCGGGCGACCAGATCAACGCGGAAGACGCGCTGGTCACGCTGGAATCGGACAAGGCCACCATGGACGTGCCGTCGCCGCAGGCCGGCACGGTCAAGGAAGTGAAGATCAAGGTCGGCGACAACGTGGCCGAGGGCTCCGTGCTGGTAATGCTGGAACCGGCCGGCGCCGCCGCGTCGGCACCGGCGCCCGCACCGGCTCCGGCCGCCGCCGCACCGGCCCCGGCGCCCGCAGCCGCCGCGCCGGCCCCCGCGGCCGCCCCGGCACCTGCCCCGGCTCCGGCCGGCGGTGGCACCGTCGAGGTCAAGGTGCCGGACATCGGCGACTACGACGCCGTGCCGGTGATCGAAGTCCACGTCAAGGCCGGCGACACGATCAACGCCGAGGACGCGCTGGTCACGCTGGAATCCGACAAGGCCACGATGGACGTGCCGGCCCCGCAGGGCGGCACGGTCAAGGAAGTGAAGGTCAAGGTCGGCGACAACGTCGCCGAAGGCACGCTGATCCTGATCCTGGAAGCCGCTGGTGGCGCGGCCGCCGCCGCACCGGCCGCCTCGGCGCCGGCTCCGGCCGCTGCACCGGCACCGGCACCCGCTGCCGCCGCGCCGTCGCCCGCACCGACCCCGGCCGCCGCCCCGGCGCCCGCCGCCGCGCAAGGCGTGACTGGCAAGGCCGCCCACGCCAGCCCGTCGGTACGCAAGTTCGCGCGCGAACTGGGCGTGGACGTGTCGCGCGTGCCCGGCACCGGCCCCAAGGGCCGTATCACGCAGCAGGACGTGCAGGGCTTCGTCAAGGGCGTGATGTCGGGCCAGACCGCTGCCCCGGCCGCCGCTGCCGCCGCCGGCGGTTCGGGCGCCGGCCTGGACCTGCTGCCGTGGCCGAAGGTCGATTTCACGCGCTTCGGCGAGGTGGAATCCAAGCCGCTGTCGCGCATCAAGAAGATCTCGGGTGCCAACCTGCACCGCAACTGGGTCATGATCCCGCACGTCACGAACTGCGACGAGGCGGACATCACCGAGCTGGAAGCATTCCGCGTGCAGCTGAACAAGGAAAACGAGAAGGCCGGCATCAAGGTGACGATGCTGGCGTTCATGATCAAGGCCACCGTGGCGGCGCTGAAGAAGTTCCCGAACTTCAATGCCTCGCTGGACGGCGACAACCTGGTGCTGAAGAAGTACTTCAACATCGGCTTTGCCGCTGACACGCCGAACGGCCTGGTCGTGCCGGTGATCAAGGACGCCGACAAGAAGGGCGTGCTGGAGATCAGCCAGGAAATGGGCGAGCTGGCCAAGCTGGCCCGCGACGGCAAGCTGAAGCCGGACCAGATGCAGGGCGGCTGCTTCTCGATCTCGTCGCTGGGCGGCATCGGCGGCACGTACTTCACGCCGATCATCAACGCGCCGGAAGTGGCCATCATGGGCGTGTGCAAGTCGTACATGAAGCCGGTGTGGGACGGCAAGCAGTTCGCGCCGCGCCTGACGCTGCCGCTGTCGCTGTCGTGGGACCACCGCGTGATCGACGGCGCCGAGGCCGCGCGCTTCAACACGTACTTTGCGGCACTGCTGGCAGACTTCCGCCGCATCCTGCTCTAAGTACCTGGGCGGTCCGCCGGGCTTCCGGCTGACCGCCGATTCGATTCGAGGGGCGAGCCATGACGACCTGCGTTGTCGTACGTAAGGGTGACGAGGTAGCGATTGCGGCCGATGCGCTGGTGACGTTCGGCGATACGCGGCTGTCGCGTGCCTACGAGCGCAACCAGAAGGTGATTCCCGTGGGCGAGAGCTTTGTCGCGCTGGCGGGCACCACCGCGCATTTCCCGGTCATGCGCGCGCTGCTGACGGGCATGGGCGACGAATGCCGGCTGCTGACGCGCGACGACGTGTTCCGGACCTTCCTGAAGGTGCATGAACGGCTCAAGACCGAGTACTTCATCAACACCAAGGAAGACGACGACGACCCGTACGAGTCTTCGCAGATCGTCTGCCTGATCGCCAACCCGGGCGGCATCTTTGGCGTCTATTCCTACCGCGAGGTGTTCTCGTTCGACCGTTTCTGGGGCATCGGCTCGGGCCGCAACTATGCGCTCGGGGCCATGCACGCGGTCTACGACCGGCCCGACCTGGGCGCGGGCGACATCGCGCGAATCGGCGTGGATGCCGGGATCGAGTTCGACAAGAGCTCGGCCGGCCCGATCGACGTGCATACGGTACAGCTCCTTGGCAGCATCCAGGCGGCGCCCCAGGAACCCGGCGACGCGGCAACCAACAAAGACGACGCGGCCTGACCCCCACGGCGGGCGGGGCGCGCATCCAGGAGGAAAAGCATGAGTGTGATCGAAGTCAAGGTGCCGGATATCGGCGATTTCGACGCGGTGGAAGTGATCGAGGTGCTGGTCAAGGCCGGCGACACGGTCGAGGAAGAGCAGTCGCTGATCGTGCTGGAGTCCGACAAGGCCAGCATGGACGTGCCGTCGTCGGCCGCCGGCAAGGTGGTGGACGTCAAGGTGAAGGTAGGCGACAAGGTTGCCAAGGGCACCGTGATCTGCACGGTGGAAGGCGGCGCGGCGGCGGCAGCAGCGCAGGCTCCGGCTCCTGCATCGGCCCCGGCCCCGGCCCCGGCCCCGGCGCCGGCGGCAGCGCCGTCCCCCGCAGCGGCCCCGGCCCCCACGGCCGCCCGGCACGGCGGCAGCGCCGACATCCAGTGCGACATGCTCGTGCTGGGCGCCGGCCCCGGCGGCTACTCGGCGGCCTTCCGCTCGGCCGACCTGGGCATGAACACGGTGCTGGTGGAGCGCTACGGCACGCTGGGCGGCGTCTGCCTGAACGTGGGCTGCATCCCGTCGAAGGCGCTGCTGCACAACGCGGCCGTGATCGACGAGGCCAAGGCGCTGGCCGCGCACGGCATCCTGTTCGGCGAAGCCAAGATCGACCTGGACGGCCTGCGCCACTACAAGGAAACCGTGGTCGGCAAGCTGACCGGCGGCCTGGCCGGCATGGCCAAGGCGCGCAAGGTGCAGGTGGTGCGCGGCGTGGGGACGTTCCTGGACCCGAATCACCTGGAAGTGCAGGAAACCGAGGGCGACGGCAAGGCCACCAATGGCAAGAAGACCGTGATCCGCTTTGAAAAGGCGATCATCGCGGCCGGCAGCCAGGCCGTGAAGCTGCCGTTCATCCCCGAAGATCCGCGCATCTTCGATTCGACCGGCGCGCTGGAACTGCGCGACATCCCGAACAAGATGCTGGTCATCGGCGGCGGCATCATCGGCCTGGAAATGGCCACGGTGTACAGCACGCTGGGCGCGCGCATCGACGTGGTGGAAATGCTCGATGGCCTGATGCAGGGCGCCGACCGCGACCTGGTAAAGGTCTGGGACAAGATGAACAAGCATCGCTTTGACAACGTGATGCTGAAGACCAAGACGGTGGGCGTGGAAGCCAAGCCGGACGGCATCTACGTCAAGTTCGAAGGCGAGGGCGCCCCGGCCGAGCCGGTGCGCTACGACGCGGTGCTGGTGTCCGTGGGCCGCACGCCGAACGGCAAGAAGATTGGCGCCGAGAAGGCCGGCGTGGCCGTGACCGACCGTGGCTTCATCGACGTCGACAAGCAGATGCGGACCAACGTGCCGCACATCTTCGCCATTGGCGATATCGTCGGCCAGCCCATGCTGGCGCACAAGGCCGTGCACGAGGCCCACGTGGCCGCCGAAGCCGCCCACGGCGAGAAGGCATACTTCGACGTCAAGCAGATTCCGTCGGTGGCCTACACCGATCCGGAAGTGGCTTGGGCTGGCCTGACCGAGGACCAGTGCAAGCAGCAGGGCATCAAGTACGGCAAGGGCGTGTTCCCGTGGGCCGCGTCGGGCCGAGCCATCGCCAACGGCCGCGACGAAGGCTTCACCAAGCTGATCTTCGACGAGGAAACGCACCGGATCATCGGCGGCGGCATCGTCGGCACCCACGCGGGCGACCTGATCAGCGAAGTCTGCCTGGCCATCGAGATGGGCGCGGATGCGGTGGATATCGGCAAGACCATCCACCCGCACCCGACGCTCGGCGAGTCGATCGGCATGGCTGCGGAGATCTACGAAGGGGTGTGCACGGACGTGCCGCCGCCGCGCAAGCGCTGAGTTTGGCTGTTGAATGAGAAAAACCCGCCGAGAGGCGGGTTTTTCTTTCTTAGTACTGATATGTCATCTGCAGGCCTGCAGTCAGTCCGGCCGTATGCAGATGCTCTGGCTTATAAACCGGCGTTCCGACAAACGCGTCATACGACAAACTACCGAGTCTCGATCCGCCCAGCCCTCCGCGTAGGCCGATCACGGCGCCCGCCAGTTGTTTTCCAACCTGATTTTTCGTGGCTGGCCCAGCAACCCGGCCATAATCCAGCCCCGCGTATATGGATTGCCCTGAAGTCCCCAACGGAACCTGCAGTTCATTGCGCCAGTAGAATCCTTGTTCGCCCGCCAGCATGCTTTCCCCGTCGAATCCCCGCACGGTATATCGGCTGCCAATGGTCAGGTCGTCGACGTAATACAGGCGGTCGTTGGTGAACTGTCCGCGCACCGTCGTGACGTAACGTAATGGCTGATCTGCCAGCTTGAATGGCACGGAGAGGTTCGCGTCGATCACCACCATCCGGTAGCGCCACGTCGCCCCGCCTTCGGCTGCCAGCCGGTCATCCTGCGCGCCAAAAGCCCCGATACCCTGGCGGTATGAAACCGTGGCGTCGAGCTGGGACCGACCGAAATAATGCCTATCCGTAATGCCGAATTCCAGTATCGTATTGTTCCGGCGCTGATTGGGAAGTTCGGAATCCGCGATAAAACTCCGACCGAAGCGGCGCGTCAATCGCATCTGCACCCCCAGCACATCGTTCTGGCTGCGGCGCAGCACCCGATGAAGCTTCAGGTCGACATTCTCGGATTTTCCGCTGGAAACAAACGTCTGGTTGACGCCGGCGATTTGCTGATAATAGTTGCTGCTCGATGCGGATAGGGTCGCGGTCCAGTAACCCCATGGAATCGCGTAGAAAGTGTTCCAGCCACGGGTGCCATATTCCTTGTCATCGACCATCACATCCTGACTGAAGCCGACATTAAGAATATCGCTCAGACCCAGCGGGTTATCGATGCCCAGACTCAGATTTCCCTGCCATGTGCCCGTGGAACGCGATCCGGAATTATCGACCGATGCCACCAACGTCCACGGCTTGCCGCGCTTGACCGTGATGACCACGTCGCTGATTCCCGGTACCGGCGTCGGCATGATCTGCATGTCAACGTCCTGACTCGCGACGCGCTTCATCTGCTCCAACCCCTGCTCCAGATCGCGCAGATTCAGCAGTTCCCCGGCCGAGGTCGGAAACGCCGCCTTCCATGTCCCCCAAACATCGGCCTCACTGAATCGAATTTCCCCGATCACGCCGGGAATCAGGGCCAGCTTCAACGTACCAGACGTCAGATCCTGCTCGGGCACCAGCACCCGCGTGGTCACATAACCGCGCGCAAGAATCGCCTGGGATAGCCCCTTGACCAGCGTCCCGACGCCCTGACCGCCAACGCATTCGCCCCGGTAATGGTCAAGCCAGGCGCGTGCGAAGGCGAATGGGTCCATCGGCAAGGCCGAGGCACTGCTGGCCTGCAGGTCGGCCGGCACTTCAAGAACGAAACGCTGGATGGGAAAGCAGGGGGCCTCTTTCGAAAGCGGCGGAAACTCCGCCTGCTCGGCCGAAGGGACCAGCACTGCCGGGGCTTCCACGGCGGCACTACGCTCCCGCGCTTCCTGCTGCTGGCGATTACGCTGCTCCTGCTCGGCGTTGTTCAGGGCTGCGGCTTGGCGGGGAGTTGGAGATGTCTGCGCCATCGAGACGGATGGCACGCTCAAAAAACCGACCGCAAGCGCGGCGGCGGTGGCGAATTGGGAAGGTGTTGAAAACATCGGCGTTGGAGAGGCCAGAGGGGGCGTCCGGGCCGGTTGGAATTAGTAGGTTGATTTCGAAAGCGGGTTGTATGGTGCTGATAGCACTATGGTCCTCGTGCATCGGTATCTTGTGTGAACCCAGAATAACATCCACGGTAAATAATAAAATTCAAGGAGATTGATTTTGCCATCCAATCCAATGCCATAGGTGGGATTCGCACCAGCCTCAACGGCCCACGAAGCAGTCCCGGATTGCGGCGTTCTTCCGGCGTCGCACTGAATAAACTCCCTGCATTTGCGCCGATAAATGCCACAGCGTAGTTGTCACCAGCGATTCCGGTGCTTGCCATCTCGTCGACAAGCCGATACCCACTCGCCAGCAACATCCGCTGCGCCTGTTCAGATGGGTCACCTTTATTTGTCGGATCACTAACGTTTGGTGTCAAAAGTAGAGCTTAGAGGGTTGCTTTACTTCGAGTGTCGTTTTATCGACTGAGCCATGCCGATTTCAGGTTTGTTTGCGTGACGGCGCGTGAAGTAAAGACCGGGCCAATCCACCCAATATTCCTACTCCCACCCATTTCTTGAGGCTGAGCCAGATTTGGATGTCTGTTATATCCGTCCACGTAGAGCTAGACGTCATCACTTGCATCAGCGTTGGCATCCCACGCACTTGGCATGCGGACACGATTCCGCACCATTGAGGTGAGTTATGGATGAGGGCAATTAAAAAAGGAACGAAAGCAAACTTTATTACTACGATAAGTCCGAAAAAGCATGCGGTAAATATCGCCGTGACGCATAAAATATTGTGCAAGAGAGCGTATGTGGCTCGTGTCATTTTCGTGCTCTTTCAATCTGATTTGCTTCGTTCCCCAATAGTTCCTGCGTTATGGTGGATCCAAATCCGCCGAAGATCCCCGGGGTGGGCGTCATTCTTGTTTCCTTTGGGAGTGGTCTTTTGTGCCGTTACCTCCGCCTAGGTACAAGATACAAAGTCCATATAAAGGCCATTATGGCGCCAGCCATGACGCCTTTCTTTATATTTGGCCACGTATGCTCATTTATTGAATTTTGCCAGGGTGCGGCTGACAATAGAAATTGACTTAGTGAGGGTAGTTTTCCCGTGGAACATTGATAAATAATGCCGCACCAATTTTTTGTACTTAAGAAGATTGCATTAAGTAATGGAACGATGAAAATATCGAATGCTAAAACAAGCGCAATCATTGTGACGGAGAATAAAAGCAGAAGCTGTATGCCCTGGCCGATCCAGTGCCGGAATTGCGGATTCATTTTTGCAGCCCCTCGATAAGATTCTTTACGCTGTTCCCTGTGCGTTCCTGTTCGATAGTAGATCCCGCAGCCCCAACAATGCCTGGTATTGGGCTGGCTGCATTCCATTTGGAGATTCCGTAACCGAGGTCTATCCAATCTGGTCTGAGCGGATCCAAATCACCCTTGATGTGGGCGAAGGGCTTCGCAATACCTTGCCCTGCAAAATACCCTGCTATTGTTCCGACGGCAGCGCCGCCGATACTATGTTCACCATCCTCTTGTTCCGGTTTCTAAGGGTTTTTTGCGTGGTCCGTGGAGGCTCCTGTGTCAATGCTCGCTAAGATTCATCCTTTATCCTTTCAGTTCGGATTCATTGACATCTAGCGCGGGGATCGGCTGGGTATTTCATGTTAATATATCCGTGACCATTGATTTCAGATGGTGGTTCGATTATGGAAGCTGAGGCGCCTTGCTTGCACATGAAAATAATTCCAGTGGCGATGGCTGCCCGTTTCCAACCCAATCCATCGAGAAGTGTTACGTAACTTGGCGTTCCGCTTTGTGTCCAAGAAGCAGGGGTTATTTCCAGTGAGAGAATCGCACTACCCACTTTAGTTTTGCGGTCATCGTCAAAGCTTGCAACGTTGCTGACTTGTTTTCTAAGTATGCTCATATCCGCTCGGAGCATTTCTCGCGCTTTCCTTATTTGTCCAAGCGAAGGCCCCGATAGACACGAATGCACGAGGCCTATCGCTATAGCCGTAAGGAAGGGAATTAAGAGTGCAAAGTTTTTATTATTCACCGGCTTTTTCCAATTGGCTTGCTAACCCCCGTGCCTAGTAAAATACCTGGTGATCCAAAGCCAAGTTCCAGTGCATAGCTGCCACCAATTGACTTATTTACGTTCAAACAAACACCGAAGCAGCCGCCCCCTACATATGAAGCGCCGTCCAGGAATCTATCGGTGGCCTCTGCAGGGTCGCCTTTTTTATTGAAAATGAACCCCCACACGAAGCTTCCAGACGGGGCTAAGGGAACGGCTCCCCCGGCGCCCAAATATGGCTGGCTGTTCCGTAGATTGACTGTCGCATTCCCCAAAAGTCCCGCTCCGGCGCCAACCGCGCTTGTGTAGTCGGGGTTAATTGCCGGGGTTGCACCGGGCAACGCTTTTTGCTCCGGGGTTAGCGAACCGCTCTCGTTTCCATGCAGAAATGGATTGTTATATTCAGTGGGTGTTGCGCTGAACATTGAACCCGCGAACTGGCCGATAAACTCAATCGGCAGCAGTTCATCGGAAAGCCCTTTACTTGCCATGCCGTCAACAAGGCGATATCCGGACGCCAGCAGCATACTCTGAGCCTGCTCTTCCGTGATCTCCCTACCAGCCCGCTCCGCATAAAACTCCGCAAACTCCTTGGCATTCTCCTTCGCCCACTCGCGTTCATCCGGATGCAACTGCCGATTAAACCGATCCACATTCGCCCCAGTCGCCGCCCCGGACCCACCACCAACAGCCGCCCCGATCCCCCCAGCCAGCACGTTCGCTGCCAGATTCCCAATCGCTTCATCCAAACCGGCATTCCCACTGCCAACGCCTTCCGCCACCGACTGTCCTAGCGAAGCCAGCTTCCCAGCCGCGAGCGAGGAAGCCCCTGCACCCACCGCCCCGGCCAGCGCATTGCCACCTCCCAACCCGGCAATCATCGCCCCGCCGGCAGCGTGGAGGGCGGCGCGGTAATCACCGCCTTCCTTCCAGCCTTCCACATCGGCGGTGGCTTTGGCCAGTCCGGCGCGGTTTTCCTCGCTGGGGTCGGCGTCGAAGGCTTGTTGCGCTTTCTTTTGTTCCGCGGCCGCGTCCTTGAGCTTGCTGCCGGCGATGTCGCCCACTGACTTGGCCACGGCCTCGCCAGCCGCCTGGGCGGCCGACATCATGTCGGCCTGCTTGTTGAGCAGGTTCTTGAGGTCCGGGCCTTTGCCCACGCCCGAGTTGGTATCGGTCGTATCGCGGTTGAGGGTTGCCACGTCCTGCTGCTGGTTGCCCTGATCGGTAATCTGAAGGGTGCCCTCGGCGACGCCCGACTGGGCCAGCCCGCGCTGGCTGCCGCTTTCGCTCTGGGGAATCATGGGACTTATCCCACCGGTATTCTTGCCCGCGGTCTGGCCGGATTTTTCGTCCTTGGCCTTCGGTCCGAAGGTGAAGCCGCCGGCCACCCCGAACGAGGTGCCCTTGAAGTCCGACTTGTTCTCGATGTCGCTCCAGCTGAGGGTGCCGGTGGTCAGCTTGTTCTTTTCCCTGTCGGCCGTGCTGGCGATGACGGCGCCCTGGAGGTCGGTGTTGCCCTTGACCTGGACATCGAATCCGCCGTCGCCGGCCCGGATGCCGGATTGTTCGGCCACATTGGCGTAGCTGCCGTCAGCCTTGCCCTTCGACGCCGAGAACGAGCCGCTCAGGCCGCCGCCCTGGCTGAAGCTGAGGCCGCCGCCCATGCTCTGTTGCCGCGCCTTGGTTTCCTCGGTGTCCTGGCGGCTGGCGATGGTCAGGTTGCCGCCGATGTTGGCCGCCACCTTGCCGCCGCTGACCACGCCGCCGAGGATGTTGGTGTCGCCACCGGAGACGATCGACACGGTTTCGTTGCCCGTCACGCGGCTGTTGACCTGCGTGGTGCCGGTAGTGTCGCTGTTGCCTTTGCTCTTCGAGCCCGACACCGACACCCCGAAACCCTGTGCGCCATACGACACTCCGATGCTGCCGCTGCTTGATTTGCTCGTGCTGTGGCTCTCGTAGGTGTCGGTGGCGGAGACCACGTTGACCTGGCCCGTGGCCGCCAGCCCCACATGGGCACCCGAGACGCCGGAGCCGATGATGTCGAGGTTGCCGGCCGTCTGGTTGCCGTCGGCGTCAGTGCCCGTGGCGATGAAGACAGCCTTGCCGCCGGCCTGTACGTTCGACCCGGTATGCGTGGTGCTGTCCTGCGTGAGGGTGGTCTTGCTTTTGCTGGTGCCCAGCGAAAGCGTAATCGCGGTGCCCGCCAGACCGCCGCCGCCGGCCAGGCTGTTGACCGCGTCGCCGGCGCCCATGGCCGCGTCGTACGCATCGCGTCCCGCGGCGATACCCCACAGTGCCGATGCCCGGCCATCCTGGCTCTTCGATGCGGAACCGACCTTTTGCCCCGCGTTGATGGCCGAGCCCAGGGCGCCGCCGCTGACGCCGAGCGTCAGGCCAGTTTGCTTGATCTCGTGGGTCTCATCGTGGTTCTCCTTGCCCTTGGCAGCTTCGATCACCACGTCCGCGCCCACCCCTTTGAGGTCCTTGGCAGCGATCAACTGGCTGCCAGTCACCTGCAGCGTGGCCCCGGCCCGCAGGCTGACGTTGCAGTCGGTGCTGCCGACCAGGCTGCCGGTCTGCGTCACTGTACTGTCGTTGTAGGTGTCCTTCTGGTCGCGCGAGCCATAGGAAAGGCCGCCGCCCGTCGCGCCAAAACCTGAGGCCCGGGTGCGCGAGTAGCTGCTGCGCTCGCTCGTGCTCTCGGCGGCGGCGATGGTCAGGTTGCGGCCGGCTTCGAGGCCCAGGTCCCGCGTTGCGGCCACGGTCGATCCGCTGATGGCGAGATCGCGGCCCGCGCTGCCGACGATGGCGTCGCCGGAAACCACCGAGCCCACGGCCACGGTCTCGCGCGAGCTGGTGGTTTTGGTCGTCTCGGATTTCGACATGAAGCCCGACTTCTTCGATTGCGACCAGCTTTGCGATGCGTGCCGTTCGGTAACCGTGCCAATGCCGATGTCGCCGGTGGCTACCAGCGCCACGGCGCCGCCGGGGCTGTCAGCGGTGCCCGTGCTGACCGACGAGGCGAGGATGGCGACGTTGCCGGCCCGCTGCGGGCCGGCGTCCACCGGGGTGATGCCGTTGGCCTGCAGGAACGCGCTCACGGCGGCGGTTTGTCCGGCCCCCAACGTGGCATTGCTGCCCGCCTGGATCGCACTGCCGCGCGCAGTTTCGTCGAACGACGATGCCGTAGATTGCGACCGCTTGTTGCTGAGCGAGGCGGACTCGCGCGACTGCGTATCCAGCGACGCGGTCACCGTGGCGTCGCGCCCCGCGAGCAGGGTAGCGTTGCCGCCGGCCTCGATGGCCGAGCCGATCAGCGACGCGTCGCGTCCGGCCACGGCCGTCAAGCTGCCGCCGGCCTGCACGTGGCTGCCGACCCCCGTACTGGTCCGCTCCCGCAGGAAGTCGCTGCCACCGTTCGCGCTGGCATCCTGCGTGGTGCCTGTGGTCGCCGTGCCTAGCGTCAGGTCACGGCCGGCGCCGAGCAGGGCGTCCTGACCCGCATTGACGCTGCCGCCTGCCATGTCGATGTCGCGCGCGGCCAGCACGCCGACGCTGTTCGTGGCGGAAATCGATCCCGCCGCGCCCACGCCCGTGGCACTCGCAGTGTTGCCGTTGGCGAGGCTCGTGGTGTTCGTGATCGTGTATGCGGTATTAATCACGTCTCGTCCGGCCGTCACCAGCGTATCGGTGCCGGCGATCCGGCCGCCCAGATTGCGGACGTCTTCCTGTGCCGCCACCAGCGTCGTGCCCACCGCACCAATGGCGCCCTGATTGATCACGTTCGTGCCCACCACGCGCGTGGCGAGGTCGCCGACGATCCGGCCGCTGTTCGCCACGGTCCCGGTGGCCTGCATGCTGACCTGCTTGCCGCTGACCAGCGCGCCCGAGCCTTGCAGGTCGACGGTGCTGGCTTGCGCCAGGTAGACCTTGGGCACCAGCACGCTCTGCTGCATGCCATCGGGCAGGGTCACATCCTGGCTGACCATCCACACCATGTCCGAGGTGAGCTGCGACATCTGGTCCGCGGTCAGGCCGATACCGGGGGTCAGGTTCAGCGCGCCGGCATGGGCCACGCCGCTGTCCATCAGCGCCTGGTACTGCGCCAGGTTGTCGCCATGCGCGCCGAGGAAGGTGCGGCCGGTCAGTTGCGTGACCTGATCCCGGATCAGCCTGGCCTCGTAGTGGCCGTCGCCGAGCCGCTTCTGCGTCTGCATCGGGTCGAGCCCAAGCTGGCCGAGCATGTAGTCGCTCGAAATGAACTGTGAATACTGCGTGAAGCGCGGATCGGTGGCGATCAGGTAGGTGTCGTCCGGCGCGGTCTGGTGGCGATACAGGCCGTTGGTCGGCAATCGCAGGTCCGGCAGGCCCTCGCGCAAGCCGTTGCCGCCACCATCACCGCCCGTGACGGTCTCGCCCGAGCGGTTCACGGTGGCGATGTCGATGGTCTGTCCGGAGGTCTTGACGGCCTGGTTGGCCGTGGCGATGGCCGGCAGGCTGGCGACGGTCGTCGGCGCCTGGGGTGTGGTGGGGAAGGCGATGTCGTAGAAGCTCTCGCGGCTCCCGCTGCGCTGGTGCCTGTAGAGCGTGGACGTCTCGGTCGTCGTCACGGTCCGTTGCAGGACCGTCCCGATGTCTTGCACCGCCCCGGCGTCGGACACCCGGACCAGATCGCCGCCGGCCGCCATGATCGAGGAATGGTTCAGGATCTTGCCGCCCCGCCTCTGCATCCGGATCGCGCCGCCGGCCTGTATCCTGGCCGGGTCCGACGCACTGACGAGCCGGTCGGTCGCGGTGGTGGTGGTGATGGTCCGGAAAATCTCGTTGTGGTCCGTGCCAATGTGCTGCTGGCGGACTTCGTCGGGCCGGATATGGATTTCCGGGTCGAAGTCGGGCCAGAAAGTGATGCTGTACGTATCGCCGTTGTCCCGGATCTCCTCGAAATACTGGGTGGGATGGGTGGTGAGCGCGCGCGAGCAGACGTAGGTCTCCATGTCGCAGCCCCTTTCCGCATCCTGGCCCCGGAACAGTTCGATGGGAGATTCGAGGAATGTCAGGCTGCGCTTGCCGGTGTCGAGGTTCGCCACGGTCCGTTTGTCTACGGTGATGGTGACCGGCGTGCGTAGTGCGTCGGTCTGCGGCGTGCTGACGCCGGCGTTTTCCGTACCCCAGCGCCAGGCCGGAAAGGTGATGCTTGCGTAGTAGTGCAGGTCCCAGCCCTTCAGCCCTGCCTGCCACAGCTTCAGCTTCTTCGTGGTTGACGTGGGCGACCCGGCCTCGGTCACGATGCTCGTCCGTGTGTTGCTGATATCGGTGGCTGCAATGTCGATATCGCCCTCGGCCTCGATCGTGGCCGACCGGTTGACCAGTTTGGCCATCTGGTTGACGAGCAGGCCGGTCTCCGCATCCCGTTCGCCATCGCGGGCAATCTGCAGGTCGCCCGCGCTGTAGAGCGTGGCGCCGTCAAGGCTGTGGACCGAATCGGTGGCGTGGACGCGCAGGTTTTTCACCGCGGCCACTAGTGCCGCCGGGCCATGGTTGACCATGATTCCGCCTTGCACCGTGACGTCGTTGCCGATGATCGTGCCGGTGTTGGTGGTCGTGGCACCGTGCGTGCGGACCGTATCGCCTTCGATGCGGCCGGCGTTGGCGAGGGATTGCCCGGCCTCGACGGTAGTCGAGCGGCCCACCATGCCGGCGCCCTCGGCATTGACCACATCGGCGCCTTGCACGGTCAAGCCGCCCACCGCCGCCAGCGTGCCGGTGTTGGTCAGCTTGCCGCTGGCCGAGACGCGCATGTCTTCGTCGGCGCGCAGCCTGTTGTCGGCATCGTTCTCGTAGTCGCCCAAGACATCGAGCGACAAGTTTCGGCCCGCTGCCATCTCGCCATTGCCCGAGACGGCGCCGGCCACGGTCACGTCCCGGTTGGCCTTGATGGCGCCCTTGAGGTTGTCGAGCGAGTCGACGCGAATCGTGACATCGGTGCCGCCGAGCACCTGGCCGCCGGCATTGGCGAGCGTGGCGCCGACGTGATCGAGCGTGAAGCGCTTGCCGCCGTAGAGCAGGCCCTTGCGGTTGTCCAGCGCCACCGGCCCCACGAACGATAGGGCGCCTGCCGCCTGTACCGCCCCGTCACGATTGTCGATGCGGGCCGCTGCCATCAAGGCGCTGCCTTGCGTGCCGATCTGTCCGCCCCGGTTCGACACACTGCCCGCCGAGAGGGTCATGTCGCCATTGCTGGCGATTTGGCCCCGATCATTGGTCAGGGCGCGTGCAGCGTTGGCGGAGAGCTTGCCGCCCGCCGTCGCGGTGGCGCCGGTCAAATCGAGATCGCCAAGGCCGGCCCGCAGGTCGAGATTCCCGCCCGCTGCGGTCTGGCTGCCGGCGAGATCGAGCCCCGCGCCTTGCAGTGTCACGTTGCCGCTGGCCTGGTTCTGGCCGGTCGCGGACAACGTCCCGGCGGTGGCCACCACGCCGAGATCCGCCGGAGCGCCGGCCGTGCCGTCCCGGTCCACGCCAGCCGCCAGCGTGCCCGTCGATGCCACGCTGCCGGCGGCAATCGACATCCCGCGTTGCGCTGCCAGCGTGCCGCGGTTCGACAGCGCGCCGCCGGTTTCGATCGAGACATCCTGCATGCCGTAGGTGGTGCCGGTGTGGTCGATCCCGTCGCGGGCGCGGGCCACAACGTTTCCGCTCGCCGACGCCTGGCCGGCCAGCACCAGACGGCCCGCGGAAGTCAGCGTCAGGTCGCCGGCCTGTACCGCCGCCACGCCGCGCAGCGACACGCCCACGCCATGCTCGGTAGAGGCCAGCAGGATCTTGTTGGCATACATGCCGCCCAGTTCGGCGACATCGATGCCGGCGGACGGGGCAGGGCCGGCACCCGTGATTGGCGTGGCGGCCAGCGTATCGCGCCTGACCTCGTTGGCGCCGGCCACCACGCCCAGCTGGTTCGCGTATAGCGCGGCGTTGACCTGTACCGCGCGGGCGATCAGGTCGACCTGGTCCACATTGGTGGCATTGAGCCCGTCGCCCTGCACGGCGATCCGGCCGCCGGTCACGCGGAACGCGTCGAGGCTGCTGCCGCCGCCGTAGACCGGCGCGCCAGTGGTCAGCGTGGCACGGCTGGTGTTGATGAAGCCGGCGCCGTCCACGAGGATGCCGTTGGGATTGGCCACGATCACCTCGCTGCGCGGCCCGGCCACTTCAAGGTAACCCCGTAGCTGGCTCGGGTTGGCGCTGGTGACCTGGTTGACGATGATCCGGGCCGAGCCGCCCGGCAGCAGGTTGGCGTTGCCGTTGATGAACCCGGCCTGCCGGGTGGCGACGGCGCTCGGCGAGTTGTTGAGGATGACGCCGGACTTCGGCACGTCGAAGCGGCTGTAGTCGTTGATGGATACGCCCGCGCCCGAGGGCCGGGTGATATCGACCTGGGGCAGGCCGTTCGCGGTCTGGCTGATGGTCGGACGGTGCGCGCCCGCGTTCGGGTCGGCCACCACCTGCGCCCAGCCATCCACGGGCAGGCCCGCCGCGATCCAGGCCAAGAGGACCAGTGTTGGCACGGCAAAACGCACGGCGGTGGTGGGGGTGCCGCGCGTGCCGGCCCGGCTGCCTGCCTCCCGGCCCTTGCCCTGGCTTGTGGCGGATTCCTCCACGGCCATGAGCATGCGGCGATGATGGTTGAAGACGAGGCGGTAGCGACTGCGATTCACGATTCGGCCTGGCGCGGATTGCGGGATGGCGCGGACTGTAACCGCCGGGTGCCTGGTCAGGCCTTAACGCATGTCAATGCTGGGCGAATTGGTGGGAATGGCGTTTTCGCTATAAACATCAACGCCTTATTGGAATTCGCGGGATCTTGATATCGGCACTATTTCTCAATTAACCGCCAAGCATCTCCGCCGTCCACCAATGCCGGGACGAAAAAAATCCCGGCGACCTGCTGGCAGGGGCCGGGTTTGAATCGATACCTTTTGGATCGGCACCGAGGAGACAGCGGTACGGTGCGGGCGATAGGGATGCTGCGGGGGTCGCCGCCGTTGGCGGAGCGTCCTGGTCGACGGGCGGAGAGGGCGCTCTGCCAACGGACCGGCCGGAGCCGGTACGCTGGAGTGTTACAGACGCAGAAGCTTAGGCGGCAGCCGTGGGCTTCTTGGCAGCCGTGCGGGCCGTGGCGCTGGCTTGCTGGGCAGCCTTGGTCGCGGCGGTGGCGGCAGCCTGGAAGTTGCTTTCGGCCATTTCCACAGCCTGCTTCGTGGCCTTCTGGACCGATTCGTAGGCGTTGTTGGCGGCCGAGATGGCCGACTTCACGATGGCGACGGTCGATTCCGAGCCGGCCGGGGCGTTCTTGGCGAAGTTGTCGACCAGGGCCTGCACGTTCTTCGTGCCTTCGGCGAGCTGGGCTTCGGCAACCTTCGTGAACTCGCTCTGGGTTTCCGAAGCGATTTCGTACAGGTGACGCGTGTAGGCCAGGGTCTTCTCGGCAACCGGCTGCACCAGCGAGGCCTGGATGGCCAGCAGTTCCTGGGCATCCTTGGCGGACAGCGCCTTCTTGGCGTTGTCGACGTTCTCGGCAAACGTAGCCTTGACCACTTGCAGGTTCAGCTCGACGAGCTTCTCGACGCCTTCAAAGGCCTTCGAGGTCAGACCGAACAGGGTCTCGAGGTTGGCTTTTTGTGCGGCTGCAACTTGTTCCGGGGTCAGGATCATTGCTGGTCTCCAGTGGTGAACTTCAAGGTCAAGCGTAAAGAAATTAAGCCGCCCAGATGTCAAGGCCATGACTTGAATGTCTGGCCAGCCCGAGCGTACCTTCGTATCCGGCGGCGCCGTCCGGACTGTCGTTGCCGACCGTCCAGCGCTTTGATGCGCCGCAACAATTCCAATTCTAAGAATTCGACGATATGTGTCAAGCGGTTTTTGTGCGTCGCACAAAAAATAGGGGCAGGAAGGGGCCGGGAAAGGCATCGTGAGCCACTATCCGGCGCCAGATCAGGGTTTTTCCTGAGTCGGCAGATGCCGGTTCTGGTGGTGCAACGCGAGAAAAACGCCCGTTTCAGGCGGGTGCGGACACGCCGGCAGCGGCGGTGCTACCATCGCTGACTGCCCGGTCGGGGAATGGCGCCAGCGCGTCGCGCGCCGCCGGGCATCCCGCGCCTCCCATTCGTTCGATGCAAGCCTTCTACGCCGACCACTTCGTCCTGCCGCTGCCGCCCGGCCATCGCTTCCCCATGCGCAAATACAGCATGCTGCGCGACGCCGTAGTGCGCGACGTGCCGGGCCTGGTCCTGCACGAAGCGCCGCGCGCCGACGATGCCGCGCTGGCGCTGGCCCATACCGCCGACTACATCGCCGATGTCTCCAGCGGCCAGCTCGACGCGGCGCGCCAGCGCGAGATCGGCTTCCCGTGGTCGGCCGAGATGGTCGAGCGTTCGCGCCGGTCGGCCGGTGCGACGATTGCCGCATGCCGCACCGCACTGGCCGAGGGCGTGGCGGTCAACCTGGCCGGCGGCACCCATCACGCCTATGCCGACAAGGGCGGCGGCTTCTGCGTGTTCAACGACGCCGCCATCGCCGCGCGCCAGTTGCAGCGCGACGGCAGCGTGCGCCGCGTGGCCGTGATCGACCTCGACGTCCACCAGGGCAACGGCACGGCGTCGATTCTGCGCGACGACCCCACCGTGTTCACGCTGTCGCTGCATGGCGAGAAGAACTACCCGTTCCGCAAGGAGGCCAGCGATCTCGACGTCGGCCTGCCCGATGGGTGCGACGACGACGGCTATGCGGCCGCGCTGGCTGGTGCGCTCGACACACTGCGCGCCCGCTTTGCGCCCGACCTGCTGATCTACCTGGCCGGCGCCGATCCTCATGAGGACGACCGGCTCGGCCGGCTGCGCCTGACCATGGCGGGGCTGGCCCGGCGCGACACCATGGTGTTCGATTTCGCGCTGTCGCAGCGCCTGCCGATTGCCGTGGCGATGGCCGGCGGCTACGGCAACCAGATCGAGAACACCGTGGCCGTGCACCGGCAAACCGTCATGCTGGCCGCCGGCTATCACGCCCGCTATCGCGCGCTCGATGGCCTGCCGGCCGCGTCCGTGGCCGCGGCGGTCTGACGATGGCGTCGCATACATCGCAAAATCCTGGGAACCTTGTGGTTTGCCGTGCGCTCATACGGACCTCCCGTGTGGCTGCGGCGACGCTCATCCCGTCTTCGCTTCCTGCCGACCTGGATCGCATCCGATGAAGCCTGAACCCGATTGCCGAAGCGCGTACGCGCACTTCCAGCCCATCACCACACGCTGGATGGACAACGACGTCTATGGCCACGTCAACAACGTTGTCTACTACAGTTACTTTGATACCGTCGTGAACACGTACCTGATCCGGGAAGGCGTGCTCGACATCGAGCGGGGCGGCACGATCGGGCTCGTCATCGAGACCCAGTGCAACTACTTCTCGTCGCTGAGCTTTCCCGATACGGTCGTGGCGGGCCTGCGCGTGGCGCGGCTTGGCAATTCGAGCGTGTGCTACGAGGTGGGGCTGTTCCGCAACGATGACGATGTGACGGCCGCGCAGGGGCACTTCGTGCACGTCTACGTGGACCGCGAGACGCGGCGTCCGGTGGCGTTGCCGCCGGCGCTGCGGCAGGCATTGCAGGCGCTGGTCGTCGACCGGCCCGAGGACAACAGACAGCAGGCATGACAGGAGACCCGATGTCGCCCCCAGATGACGCCGCGATTGTCGATCGCGCCATCACCACGCGCCGCTCGGTCCGCGCGTTCCTGGACACCCCGGTGCCGCGCGAGACCATCGAGGCCATCCTGGCCGTGTCGAGCCGGGCGCCGTCCGGTACCAACACCCAGCCGTGGAAGGTCTATGTCCTATCGGGCGAAGCCAAGGCGCGGTTCTGCGCCGACGTGCTGGCCGCCTACGACGATCCCGAACGCGACGCCAAGTACCGCGAGGAGTATCCGTACTACCCGCGCGAGTGGGTGGACCCGTACCTGTCGCGCCGCCGCAAGCTCGGCTGGGACCTGTACAGCCTGCTGGACATCCGGCGCGAGGACAAGGCGCGGATGCACGAGCAGCACGCGCGAAATTTCCGATTCTTCGACGCGCCGGTGGGGCTAATCTTCACGATCGACCGGATCATGGAGCAGGGCAGCTGGCTGGACTACGGCATGTTCCTGCAGAGCATCATGGTGGCGGCGCGGGCCCGCGGGCTGGACACCTGCCCGCAGGCGGCGTTCACGCAGTTCCATACGATCATCAAGCAGCACCTGCGGCTGACCGAGGAGGAAATGGTGGTGTGCGGCATGTCGCTCGGCTATGCAGACCCCGACGCGACGGCCAACCAGTTGACGACGGAACGTGAACCGGTTAGCCAGTTCGTGCGTTTCCTCTCCTGATTCACCCGCAGTCGGCGTTTTCCGGTATTAGGATTCCACCATGCAGGCCGTTATGACGTTATCCGGGGCCTGAAGGGTGGGGTGATCCCGGCGCCGCCGGCGCAAAAGTATTGTTGTATTTACGTTAGGCAGGGGATGACTGAAACGTCTCTTTTTCCACATTGTGGAAATGTTTGGCAATCGAACTTTAAAGAGCCGTTGTAAGTCGTTAATCTTGCTAAGAATTTCTTAATTTCCTACACTAGCGCCATTCCGTTTCCGCGCTGAACAGACATGTTCCGGACCGAATCCATGATTTCTCTACGCTTCGGCCTTCCTCGACTGACCGCCTTCGCCGCTGCGGCGCTGGTGTCGGTTGCCATGATGGCCGCGCCGGCCACGTACGCAGCGACGAAGTCGACTGCGGCGAAAACGTCGGCGAAAAAGACCCAAAAAGCTGTTAAATCCACCAAAGCGGTTGCTTCTGCCAAGGCGACAGCGTCGCCGCGCAAGGTGATCGTGCTCAAGAATGGCAAGCGCTCCGTCGTGGCGGCCCGCCATGCGGCGCCGGTGCGGGCCGCTTTCGTGCCGGCCAAGCCGTCGCTGGGCGAGGCCATGGGCCTGCGCGATACCGAAGACGCGCTGTCGCTGCGCTCGTCGGTGGCGCTGGTGATGGACCAGAACACCAACGAGGTGCTGTTCCAGAAGAATTCCACGGCCGTGCTGCCGATTGCCTCGATCACCAAGCTGATGACCGCGCTGGTGGTGATGGACGCCCGCCTGCCGATGGACGAGATGCTTACGGTGACCGAGGACGACCGCGACACCGAGAAGCACAGCAGCTCGCGCCTGCGCTTCGGCACCACGCTCACGCGCCACGAGATGCTGCTGCTGGCGCTGATGTCGTCGGAGAACCGCGCCGCGTCGGTGCTGGGCCGCAGCTATCCGGGCGGCCTGCCCGCGTTTGTCAGCGCCATGAACAAGAAGGCCCGCGAACTGGGCATGAACGACAGCCACTTCGTCGATTCGAGCGGCCTGTCCAGCAGCAACGTGTCCAGCGCCGTCGATCTGGCTCGCCTGGTCAACGCCGCCTACCGCAACCCGACGATCCGCGAATTCTCGACGCAGCCCGAGCACGAGGTCAGCGTCGCCGGCCGCACGATGCACTACGTCAGCACCAATCGCCTGGTGCGTGGCGGCAGCTGGGAGATCGGCCTGCAGAAGACCGGCTATATCTCGGAAGCCGGCCAGTGCCTCGTGATGCAGACGCGCGTCAACGATCGCAACGTGGTGATGGTGTTCCTGGATTCGGTCGGCAAGCTGTCGCGCTTTGCCGATGCCACGCGGGTGCGCCAATGGCTTGAGCACCAGCCACCGTCGGCAGGGGGCCAGCCGCGCCCTTTTCCGTCTACACCCAATCTTACGCAGGGTCCTAAATCCCCTGCGGCGGTCCTGGCATCGCAGCAGTCGCACGGCACCTGAGCGGTTGCCGTCGCGCATGGAAAACGCGCCGTGGAGCTTGCGCTCCCGGCGCGTTCTTTTTTGGCCGTCTGGCGATGAAGGGCGGCGGCGCGGTCAGGCCGCCGGTTCCGGCACGTAGCCCATGCCGCGCGAGATCTGCAGCGCAGTCTCCTTGAGGTTCTGCAGCCAGCTATCCTGCAGCCGGTCGGCCGGCGCCGACAGCGACAGGCCGGCCACCAGCCGCCGCGAATCGTCGTAGATGCCGGCGGCGATGCAGCGTACGCCCAGTTCCAGCTCCTCGTTGTCGCGCGCGTAGCCGTTGGTCCGGACCCAGCTCAGTTCGCGCTCCAGCTTGGCAAGGTCGGTGATCGACGTGCGCGTATGCCCGGCCAGCCCCGTGCGCGTGGCGTAGTTGCGCACGCGCGGGCCTTCGTCGGCGGCCAGGAACAGCTTGCCGACCGAGGTCAGGTGCAGCGGCGCCCGCCCGCCAATGGCGCGCACCACCTGCATGCCGGATCGCTCGCTGTAGGCGCGTTCGATATAGACGATCTCGTCGCCCTGGCGCACCGACAGGTTCACGGTCTGCCCGGTCACCCGGTGCAGCGCGCGCATCGGCGCCAGCGCCGCGTCGCGCACCGACAGCCGCGCCTTGACCAGGTTGCCCAGCTCCAGCAGCCGCATGCCAAGGCGGTAGCTGCCGGGATCGGACCGGTCGACGAAGCGGCACGCCACCATGTCGTTGAGAATCCGGTGGGCGGTGGAAGGGTGCAGGCCGGTGGCCCCCGACAGCTCTTTCAGGCTGACGGGGTCGGCGTGCTGGGCCAGCGCGTCGAGCAGCGTCATCATGCGCTCGATCACCTGGATCGAGGTCTTGCCGGGCGCCTTGTCGGCTTCTGCCATTTCTGCCATGGGAAAATGTTGCCGTGCGGCATATTAAGCGGTTGCCTGATTCTATCTCGCATCGTGAAAATTTCAACGGGTGAAACGTGATTTCCGAGATTTCCTTCGGCCGATACTGCCCGGCAGCGCGCCGTCGATGAGCCACATTTGGCCCGGCCATGAGCAGGATTGCGGCGCCCGGTGCCCGCAGCGGCAGGGTGGCGGGGCATAATTGCGGGGTTTCTGGGTCTGGAAAAGGGAAGTCATGCGAATCGGACTGTTCGCCACCTGTCTGGTGGACCTCATGCGTCCCGACATCGGGTTCTCCGTCCTCAAGCTGCTGGAATCGGCCGGCTACGAGGTGATGGTTCCCGAGGCGCAGACGTGCTGCGGGCAGCCCGCGTACAACTCCGGCGAGCGCACCGTCTCGCGCGACCTGGCCGAGAAATTCCTGCGCGAGTTCGAGATGTTCGACTACGTGGTGGTGCCCTCGGGATCGTGCGGCGGGATGATCCGCCATCACTACCACGACCTGCTGCGCGACGACCCCGAACTCCACGGCCGCTACGAGCGCCTGCGCGAGCGGGTGTTCGAGCTGACCGACTTCCTGGTCAACGTGGCCCGGATCGACACGCTCGACTCCGGCTTTGCCGGCCATGTCACCTATCATGATTCGTGCTCGGGCCTGCGCGAACTGGGCGTCAAGCAGCAGCCCCGCGCGCTGCTGGACAAGCTGCCCGGCGTGCAACTGACCGAGATGAAGGACTGCGAGGCGTGCTGCGGGTTTGGCGGCACGTTCTCGGTCAAGTACGGCAACATCTCGACGGCCATCGTCGACGAGAAATGCGCCAACATCCAGGCCAGCGGCGCCGATGCCGTGGTGCTGGGCGACCTGGGCTGCATGCTCAACATCGAAGGCCGGCTGCGCCGCACCGGCGATTCGCGCACGCGCGTGCTGCATATCGCGCAGGTACTGGCCGGCGACGCCTGACGCGACAAAAGGAAGCCCCCACGATGCAAGTCCACAGCATGGAGTTCAAGGCGCGCGCCGGCCAGAAGCTGGCCGACCAGCGGCTGCAGCAGAACCTTAAGAAACTGTCCACGAAGTTCGTCACGGCCCGCGCCGATGCCATCCGCGACATCGACTTCGACGCCACGCGCGCCGCGCTGAAGGAGCGCCGCAACCGCGCGCTGGAGAACCTGGACGTCTGGCTCGCCACCTTTGAAGACAATGCGACGCAGCGCGGCGCCACGGTGCTGTTCGCCGAATCCACGGCCGACGCGGCGCGGCTGGTGGCCGAGATCGCCCAGAAGCACGGCGTGAAGAAGGTCATCAAGAGCAAGTCGATGGTGACCGAGGAGATGCGGCTCAACCAGGTGCTGGGCGAGATGGGCGTGCAGAGCATCGAGACCGACCTGGGCGAGTACATCCTGCAGATCAACGATGCCGAGCCGCCGTCGCACATCATCGCGCCCGTGATCCACAAGGACAAGGACGAGGTTGCCGACCTGTTCGCGAAGGTCCACAACAAGCCGCGCCTGACCGACATTCCCGAGATGACGCGCGAGGCCCGCGAGGTGCTGCGACCCGAGTTCCTGTCGGCCGACATGGGCGTGACCGGCGGCAACTTCATCATTGCCGAGACCGGCTCGGTGGCCGTGGTGACCAACGAAGGCAACGAGGGCATGTGCACGATCATGCCGCGCGTGCACGTGGCCGTGACCGGCATCGAGAAGGTGCTGCCGACGCTGGAAGACCTGGCCACGGTGATGCGGCTGCTGCCGCGCTCGGCCACGGGGCAGGCCATCTCGAACTATTTCTCGATCCTGACCGGCCCACGCGCGCCCGGCGAGCAGGATGGCCCGGAGCACATGTATTTCGTCATCGTCGACGGCGGCCGCAGCGGCCTGATCGGCGGCGAATTCCAGGAAATGCTGCGCTGCATCCGCTGCGGCGCCTGCATGAACCACTGCCCGGTGTACCAGAAGATCGGCGGGCACGCCTATGGCTGGGTCTATCCGGGACCGATGGGCAGCGTACTGACGCCGAGCTACGTGGGGCTGGCCAATGCCGTGGACCTGCCGCAGGCTGCAACCATGTGTGGCGAGTGCAACCGGGTGTGTCCGGCATCGATCCCGCTGTCCGACCTGCTGCGCAAGCTGCGCGAGAAGCAGATGGAGCGCCACCTGCGGCCGTGGCAGGAGCGCGTGGCCTTGCAGGCGTGGGGCTACGTGGCGCGCCGCCCGGACCTCTATGCATTCCTGACGCGCATCGGCGCCCGCCTGCTGTCCCGCATGGGCGGGCGCAGCAAGCTGATCGCCAGCCTGCCAATGGCCGGCAAGGGCTGGACCGACACCCGCGACATGCCCGCCCCGGCGGGCCGCACGTTCCGCGAACTCTACAAGGAAAGGAGGGCGCGGTAATGAGCGCCAATCAGGACACGCTGGCCGTCATGCGCCAGGCACTGGATGCCCACGTGGCCGGCACGCTGCCCGTCGGCGAGCTGATCGCCCGCTGGCGCGCATCGGCCGCGTCGCTGTCGCTGCCGCCCGCGTTCGGGCAGGTCATGGAGGAATTGCTACGCCGGATGGAGATGTCGGCCGCCTTCGCCCAAGATAGCTGCTCGTTTTCGAGCACGGCGGTCACGGACCAGCTGGCGAAGTGGCTGGAGAAGGCCGGGGCGGTTCAGTAGCAGATACAGCCGTCGGCCGCGCAGATGGTTTGCTCCCTTCTCCCGCTGTGCGGGAGGGGGAGCCAGTCTCCGGTGGTGGGAGGCTCAGCTCAACAACAACGCATCGTCGTCGAGCTGTTCGTGCCGGGTCTGCTCGAACATCTTCAGCAGGTCGGGCACGTCCAGGCCCTTGCGCTGGTCGCCGGAGACGTCCAGCACCACCTGTCCCTGATGCAGCATGACCGTGCGCTGGCCGTAGTCCAGCGCCTGGCGCATCGAGTGGGTCACCATCATCGTCGTAAGCTGACTTTCCTCGACGATGCGCGCGGTCAGTTCCAGCACGAACGCGGCCGTCTTGGGGTCCAGCGCGGCGGTGTGCTCGTCGAGCAGCAGGATGCGCGACGGCTGCAGCGACGCCATCAGCAGGCTCACCGCCTGCCGCTGGCCGCCCGACAGCAGGCCGATCCGGTCGGTCAGCCGGTTTTCCAGGCCCAGGTTCAGCAGCCGCAGCTTGTCGCGGAACAGTTCGCGCGACGCCTTGTTCAGCGCCGGCCGGAAGCCGCGCCGCGACCCGCGCGCCATGGCCAGCGCCATGTTTTCCTCGATCGTCAGCGCCTCGCAGGTGCCCGCCATCGGGTCCTGGAACACGCGCGCCACCAGGTGGGCACGGTCCCACGCGGGCTGGCGCGTGACGTCGGTGTCGTCGATCAGGATGCGGCCGCTGTCGACCATCGTGTCGCCGCTGACGGCGTTCAGGAACGTCGACTTGCCGGCGCCATTGGAGCCGATCACCGCCACGAACTGGCCCGACGGAATCTCCAGGCTCAGGCCGCGCAGCGCGCGGTTCTCGATCGGGGTGCCCGGGTTGAAGGTGAGCTTCAGGTTCTCTGCGCGGAGCATGTCAGGCACCTCCGTTCTTGCGGGCGAACAGTTTCTTGCGCGTGGCCGGCAGCACCAGCGCCAGCGTCACCAGCGCGGCGGTCACCAGGTTCAGGTCCTGCGCCTTCAGGCCGATGAACTCCGAGTTCAGCGCCAGCGCGATGAAGAAGCGGTACAGGATGGCGCCGATCACCACGGCCAGCGTCACGAACACCAGCCGGCGCGCCGGGATGATCGTCTCGCCGATGATCACGGCGGCTAGCCCGATCACGATCGTGCCGATCCCCATCGAGATGTCCGAGCCGCCCTGCGTCTGGGCGAACAGCGCGCCGGCCAGCGCCACGAGCGCGTTCGACAGCGCCATGCCGGCCAGCGTGGCGCGGCCCGTGGGCACGCCCTGGGCGCGCGCCATGCGCGGGTTGGCGCCGGTGGCGCGCATCGCCAGACCAAGCTGCGATGAGAAGAACCAGTCCAGCGCCAGCTTGGCGGCCACCACCACCACGAACAGCACCAGCGGGCGCAGCACGTAGTCGGGCAGCCATTCGGGCTGCAACATGGTGAATAGCGTCGGCTCGGTGATCAGCGGCACGTTGGGGCGGCCCATGATGCGCAGGTTGACCGAGTAGAGCGCGATCATCATCAGGATACTGGCCAGCAGGTCCATGATCTTCAGGCGCACGTTGAGCCAGCCCGTGATCCAGCCGGCAATGGCGCCGGCCACAATGGCCGCCAGCGTGGCCAGGATCGGGTCCTGGCCGGCCGAGATCAGCGTCGCGGCGACGGCGCCGCCCAGCGGAAAGCTGCCATCGACGGTGAGGTCGGGAAAGTTGAGGATGCGGAACGAGATCAGCACCCCGAGTGCGACGAGGCTGAAGATCAGGCCGATCTCCAGGGCACCCAGCAGGGAAAAGAGAGACATTGGGGAAATCCTTTGCGGGCCGTCCGGCCGGCCCGGATAGGGCCATGGGGGGCGCCTCGGGCCGCGCGCCGCAGGGTAGGGCGCGCGGCGTGCGGCAGTATTACTTGATGACGGTCTTGGCTTCCTTGACCAGGTCCGGCGCCAGCGTCACGCCCTGCTTGCCGGCGGCGCCCGTGTTCACGAACAGCTCAAGGTTGTCAGACGTCTGCGAGGCAATCGCGCCCGGCTTCTCGCCCTTCAGGATCCGCACCACGACCTTGCCGGTCTGATGGCCCAGGTCGCCATAGTTGATGCCCAGCGCGGCAATGGCGCCACGCTTGACGCTGTCGGTATCGGACGCCACCAGCGGGATCTTCGACTCGTTGGCCACCTTGACCAGCGATTCGTAGGCCGACACCACGTTGTTGTCGGTGTTCGTGTAGATCACGTCGACCTTGCCGATCAGGCTCTTGGCGGCCGGGCCGATGTCCACGGTGCGCGGCGCGGCGGCTTCCTTCAGCGACATGCCCTGCTTGGCCAGCAGGTCCTTCAGTTCCTTGACCACCACCACCGAGTTGGCCTCGCCGGGGTTGTACACCATGCCGACCGTCTTGGCCTTGGGCACCACGCGCTTGATCAGCGACACCTGCTTGTCCAGCGGCAGCTTGTCCGACACGCCGGTCACGTTCGTGCCCGATGCCGTCCACGCCTTCACAAGCTGCGCAGCCACCGGATCGGTCACGCCCGAGTACACCACGGGCACGCTCTTGGTGGCGGCCACCACGGCCTGGGCCGACGGCGTGGCGATGGCCACGATCGCGCTCGGCTGGTCGCCCACGAACTTGCGGGCGATCTGGGCGGCGGTGCCCGGGTTGCCCTGGGCGCTCTGGTATTCCCACTTGAGGTTCTTGTCGGCGTCGTAGCCGGCGGCCTTCAGCTCGTCGCGCACGCCGTCGCGGATGGCGTCGAGCGCCGGGTGGTCCACGATCGACAGGACCTTCACGGTCGCCGTCTGGGCCTGCACGGCGCCGCCGTAGAGCAGGGCCAGCGCAACCGCGCTGCCGAGGATGGACTGGGTGGTGGATGCCTTGAGACGCAGCATGTAGTTGTTCTCCCCCGAAGGATTCGGTGCTTTTCAGTCAGTCAGCCGCAAACGGTACGCGCAGCCGTCCTGCCGGGCGCCGGCGGCATGCCGGATGCCGCGGGGCTGCCCGGCGGTCCGGCTGAGTGCGCCGCACGCCCGGCGGCAGGTGCGGGCGGGGCGCGTGGTCACATCGGATACGACGGCGCGAAGCCTGCGAGCATACCATTTTCGGCCCCCGCTGGGATCGCTTTTGGTGCTGCATGGCGGCATATCCTGCCGATAAATACCCGCGGGGGAGGGGTGCGCCGCAAGAAATTGCGCCGAAATGTCGATTTCGGCGCGAAAGCGCCTGATGGCCGACAGGCGTCTCCGGGCCGCGGTCAGCCTCGGCGCAGCGCGGCGGCGCAGTCGCGCACCAGCGTGGGGCCGCGATAGATCAGGCCACTGTAGACCTGCACGAGCTGCGCGCCGGCGTCGATCTTGGCCCGCGCGCCGGCGCCGTCGAAGATGCCGCCCACGCCGATGATTGGCAGATCATTGCCAACCACGCGGCGCAGCTCGCGCACCACGCGCGTCGACGCCTCGAACACCGGCCGGCCGGACAGGCCGCCGGCCTCGTCGGCATGGGGCAGCCCCTGCACGGCGTCGCGCGAGATGGTGGTGTTGGTGGCGATCACCCCGTCGATCCCGTGCCGCACCAGCGCGTCGCCGATATTGCGGATCTGGTCGTCATCGAGGTCCGGCGCGATCTTCAGCGCCACCGGCACGTAGCGCTTGTGCTGGTCCGCCAGGCGCTGCTGGGCGGCCTTGAGCGTGGACAACAGGCTGTCCAGCTCGCTGGCGCCCTGCAGTTGCCGCAGGTTCTTGGTGTTGGGCGACGAGATGTTCACCGTCACGTAGCTGGCGTGCGGATAGACGCGCTCCAGGCAGTACAGGTAGTCGTCGGCCGCGCGCTCGATCGGCGTGTCGGCGTTCTTGCCGATGTTCAGCCCCAGCACGCCGCCCTCGGCCTTCCAGCGCGACGCCTGCACGTTGCGGATGAACGCATCCACGCCGCCGTTGTTGAAGCCCATGCGGTTGATCAGCGCATCGGCCTGCGGCAGCCGGAACATGCGCGGGCGTGGGTTGCCGGCCTGCGCGCGCGGCGTGACCGTGCCCACTTCGATAAAGCCAAAGCCGAACGCGGCCAGCCCGTCGATATAGGCGCCGTCCTTGTCCAGCCCGGCCGCCAGGCCCACGGGATTCGGGCAGCGGATGCCCATCACGGTGCGCGCATCGTCGGGAATGGCATTGCCGATGCAGCCGGCCAGCCCCAGGCGCTGCGCGCGCATCAGGTTGTTCAGGGTGAAATGGTGGGCGTCCTCCGCATCCATGGAGAACAGGGCGGGGCGAAACAGGGGATAGAGCGCGTTGAGCACGGTCAGGAGGGCGGCGGGGCCGGCGAGGTGTCGGAACAGGGCGGCATTGTAGCCGTTCGGGTCCGCCAGACCCCGGTTCGCCGTGGATGGCGGCGCCGCGCGCCGGGTCCCGTGCCTATTCCTGCGCCGGACCCGGCTGCGGCCGCGCGGGCGGCTCGGGCACTACCGCCGGGCCTTCGAACGCGTGCCACTGGTTGCCGGTCAGCACCTGCAGCGGCTGGAAACGCGCCTTGTAGGCCATCTTGCGGCTGTCGGCAATCCAGTAGCCCAGGTACAGGTGCGGCAGGCCCAGCTCCCGCGTCTGCGCGATCTGCCAGAGGATGTTGTAGGTGCCGTAGCTGGCGCCGGCGACGAGCGGATCGTAGAACGTGTAGACCGACGACAGGCCGTCGTCGAGCACGTCGATCATGCTGACCATCCTCAGCTTGCCGGCTTCGGCAGACCCGGGCGGCTCGCGGAATTCCACCAGCCGCGAATTGACGCGGCTTTGCAGCAGGAACTGCTCGTACTGGTCGCGGCTGTCCTGGTCCATGCCGCCGCCGGCGTGGCGCATCGACTGGTAGAGCAGGTACAGCGCGTAGTGTTCCTCGACGTAGGTCAGCGGCGCCACCAGCGCCTGCAGGCCCTGGTGCTGGCGCCAGGCGCGGCGCTGGCTGCGGTCGGGCTGGAACTGGTCCACCAGCACGCGGCACGGCGTGCACGCGCGGCATTCGTCGCAATAGGGGCGGTAGGTGAAGATGCCGCTGCGGCGGAACCCGGCGCGCACCAGCCGGGAGTAGACGTCGGCGTTGATCAGGTGGGCGGGCGTGGCCACCTGCGACCGCGCCATGCGGCCCTCCAGGTAGCTGCAGGCGTACGGCGCCGTCGCATAAAACTGCAGCGCGGATAGCGGAAGTTCCTTCAGCTTGCTCATGACGTCGAATGAAGGGGGCGCGTCGGACGCCTGTGTCGGCCTGAGTGGCAGTCTATCAGAGCCCATCGGGCAACGTCTGCAGGACAACAATGGATCGCCGGCCCCCATTTTGAGACTCGTCGCATGGTGCGGCGCGCCCTGGGTTTGTACGATGGCGGCACTGATACTTCAGGAGCACATCATGGCGTCATTGCCTATCGAAGCCGGGGGCCGGGTCGGCCAGCAAAAAAGGGGGCGTCATGCCGACCTGGCGGCGCTGGTCGGGGTCAGCCTCGGCATCGTCGTCAGCGTCTTCGGCATTCTCGATTACCAGCGCCAGCTGTTCGTCGGCATGGTCCGGACCGAAATCCACGCGCAGGTCACGCCGCTGACCGTGGCGATGAACGAAATGGACAAGCGCATCGGTGGCCGGTTCGACGATACGTACCGGCGTATCGATGACACCAACCGCCGCATCGACGATGCGAACCGGTGGATGGACGAGACCAATCTGCGGCTCGATGGCTTGTCCAAGGCGGTGGCGGAAGTCGGCGTCCGCGTGGGCCGGCTTGAAGGGCGGGCCAGCCGGTAGGCGGTCAGGCGGCGCCGGGCGCGTCGGCGTGGCCGTTGGGGCCGGTCCAGCGTGCCAGTTCGCGCTTGTCGAAACGCCATGGCTCGATCGCGCCAGCCCCGGCGGCGGCGCGGACGTGGGCGATGAAGGTGCTGCGCGGGATCGGCGCGGCGCCCAGCGACGCAAGGTGGTCGGTTTCCTGCTGGCAGTCGATCATGGTCACGCCGTGGCTGTCCAGGAATCCGCAGAGCGCGGCCAGCGCGATCTTGGAGGCGTCCGTGCGGTGCGCGAACATCGATTCGCCGTAGAACATGCGGCCCAGCGCCACGCCGTAGAGCCCGCCCACGCGCTCGCCCTGGTACCAGGCTTCCACCGAGTGGGCGAGTCCGAGCCGATGGAGTGCGGTGTAGGCCGCGATGATCTCGTCGGTGATCCACGTGCCGAGCTGGCCGTCGCGCCGGGTCATGGCGCAGGCGCGCATGACGGCCACGAAGTTGTCGTCGACGCGGATTTCCCAGTCGGGATCGCGCAGCACGCGGCGCAGGGTCTTGCGGAAGGTGGCCGACACCTTGAGTGCGGACGGCGTCAGCACCATGCGCGGGTCCGTGCTCCACCAGAGGACTGGCTGGCCTTCGGAATACCAGGGAAAGATGCCCTGCCGGTAGGCCAGCAGCAGCCGCTGGGGCGTCAGGTCGCGGCTGGCGGCCAGCAGGCCGGGCGCGTCGCTGGCGGGGCCGAGCGCGCGGTCGACCGGCGGAAACGGATCCTGCGGGTCGAGCCAGGTAATCATGCCGGGTGGGAAGGCGTCGCGACGGGCGTCGCGGTCACGGTGTGACGGTGGCGCGGCTGGTCAGCGGCCGCATGGGTTTGTCGATGTCGAGCGTATGCAGGCGGAAATTGCCTGCGTCGATCTTGCCGGCGGTGCGGTCGGCAAAGAAGCAGCGCAGCGTATGGATCACGGTGGGGAAGGCCAGGTCGTCCCAGGGCACGTCGGCCTCGTCGACGAGCTTCACTTCCAGGCTTTCCTCGCCCGGCGCGATGTCCAGGTCGTTCAGGCGCGCCAGGTAGAAAAGATGCACCTGATGCACGTGCGGCACGTTGAGCATGGAGAACAGCTCGCCTACCTCCACGCGGGCGCCGGCTTCTTCCAGCGTCTCGCGCGCGGCGGCCTGGGCCGTGGTTTCGCCAATTTCCATGAATCCGGCGGGCAGCGTCCAGAAGCCGTAGCGGGGCTCGATGGCGCGCTTGCAGATCAGGATCTTGTCTTCCCAGACCGGGATCGTGCCGACGACGTTACGCGGATTGACGTAGTGGATCGTGCCGCAGTTGTCGCACATGCTGCGCGGGCGGTTATCGCCTTCTGGCACGCGCAGCACAACCGCATGACCACAGTTCGAGCAGAATTTCATGGGAGGCGTCCGGGAAGAATGGGGGCAAGTGTATCACCGCGACGGGGGCTCGCCGGGGCGCCTGCGTGAGACAACGCGCCAAGGGCGCGGGGTGCGGAGCCGGGCGCAACGGGGGCCGGACGAGCGGCGGATGACGGGCGCCGGAAAACAAAAAACCCGCCAGTGGCGGGTTTGATGCGGGCTTGCTGTTGACGGTACCGATTGAGCAAGGATCGGTTGGTTGCGGGGGCAGGATTTGAACCTGCGACCTTCGGGTTATGAGCCCGACGAGCTGCCAGACTGCTCCACCCCGCGTCCGTCGAAGCTGTGATTATAGGAGGTCGGTTGGCGCATTGCAACAGAAACTTAAAACTTATGTGATACCGACGTCTGCTCTTTCATTGGAGCGGGATTCGGGTCGCGCGTTCAAGGCGTGTCGGGACTTTCGCTTGTGCGTTGCCGCACCGGCTGCCACGCGGTGGTTTCCACTTCGAAGCTCTCGCGCTGGCGCAGGTCGTCGCGCTGCCAGATCACGCGGTCGTGGCGGACGGTCAGCATCCATTGGGTGGCGGCCAGCGGTTGCGGCGGGTCGAATGCGCGGGGGGTGAGCACGGCCACGCAGGCACCGTGGGACGGGTCGCGCACCGAGGGGTAGCGGATCAGGCCGGCGCCCGCCTCGCGTGCGACGCGCGCGAAGGTCTGGCAGGCGTCGTAGTCGGCCGGGTCGGACCAGTGCGCCGCATCGTCGGCAAACGGAGGCGCGTCCAGCGCGACGCCGGTGGTCTTGACGCCCGCCTGGAACAGCGTCTGGGCGCGGGCGTCGATGCGGGGCAGTGCCGGGCTTTCCATCAGGAACCGCCAGCGCCAGTAGGCCAGCTCGGCGCAGGCGGCGGCAAGCGACTCGGCGCCGTAGAAGACACCGGGGTCCTGGCCGCCGCGGAAGCGCGATCCGGCTTCGGTGGGTGGATAGCGGAAGGGGGTGGAAATCAGGTAGTGCAGGTGGCGCGCGTCGGGCGGGACGGCGGGCTTGCCGGCGTCGATCACCGCTTCGAGTACGGCGTGTTCGGCGAGCGTGTCGACCAGGGCCATGGTCGACACCACGTGCTGGGCCTCGACGGCGCGCCAGAGCGTCAGCGCGAACGGCCGGCGCTCAGAGGCGACCGCGGGTGGCGTCCAGGTAGTGAACGACACGGACAAGGCCCTCGGTGGTGCGGATCAGTTCGAGCGGCTTGCCGCCCAGCGCGATGTTGTCATGGGTCAGCCAGAGCCGGGCCTGCTCGTCGTGGCCCAGGATGGCGTCCAGCGAGCGGAACAGGCGGACGAACAGGATGGCGAACTCCCATTCCTTGCGATGCGCGTCGAGCACATAGCCGCCCGACGCCATGCGCGAGACCGAGGCGGTGCTGATGCCGAGTACGTTGGCGACGATGGCCTGGCTGATGCCGAGGAAGCCGGCGGCGCGCATCACGGCCTTCGTCAGCGTCACGCCGGCGTCAGGGCCGTCGGACGCGGTCTCCGGGATCTGCCTCGATTGCATCGCCTGAACTCCTGTTTCTTGAGAAACATTATAGGTATCAGGTTTCAGATGGGAAGTTGCAAATCGAGGCCGAAGGCGGCCTGCCGCACCAACGCGTTAGTAGGTTTCGATATGGAGCCGTCCTTCGGCGCGCAGCTGCGCCTCGATGGCGGGCCAGTCGTGGCCGGCGTCGGTGCAGACCTGCTGGAACGCGGCCAGCACGCCTTCCTCCATGCCCTTGAGCCCGCAGATGTAGCTATAGCCGTGCGGGTCCGCCAACAGGGTGGCGACGTCGGCGGCGGCCTCGCGGATTGCGTCCTGCACGTAGCGGCGCGGGACGTCGGGGTCGCGCGAGAACGCGAAGTGGATGTCCAGGAAGTCCTTGGGCAGCTTGAGCAGCGGGCCGAAGTAGGGCAGTTCGCGGCGGTTGCGGGCGCCGAAGAACAGCAGCCGGCGGCCGTCGAACTGCGCCATGTTGCGGCGCATCCGCTCGGTCATGGCCCGCATCGGCGCCGATCCCGTGCCGGTGCAGATCATCATCACGCTGGCTTCGCGGTGGTTCGGCATCAGGAACGTGTTGCCGAACGGGCCGGTCACCTGCACCGTGGCGCCTTTCTCCAAGTCGCACAGGAAGTTCGACGCCACGCCGCGCACGGGATTGCCGTCGTGGTCGGTGTCCACCCGCTTCACGGTCAGGGCGAGGTTGTTGTAGCCGGGCCGCTCGCCGTCGCGCGGGCTGGCTACCGAGTACATGCGGATGTAGTGCGGCCGGCCCGACGCATCGGTGCCCGGCGGGACGATGCCGATGGCCTGGCCCTCCAGCACAGGGAAGAACTGGTTGCCGAAGTCGAGCACGATGTGGTGGATGTCGCTCGACGCATCGGCCTCGGTCAGCCGGTAGTTGCCGGCCACGGTGGCGGTCAGCGGCTCGCGGATGCCGTGCAGGTTGACGTACGGATGGGCGGCCGACCACGGCGCGCGCGGCGACGTGTGGCGGCTGGTTTCCACCTGCTGCAGCACCGGGGCCCGGCTGGCCTGCGCGGCGTCGCCGATGGCCTGCCCGGCGGCATCCGCGGCCGCGTCGGCTGCCTCCGCCTCCGCCGCGGCCTCGATGGCCGATTCGCTGAGCGGCACCTCGGGCGGCAGTTCGTCCCAGCCGAACTGGGCGTCCAGCGTGTACGCCTGGCCCTTGAACATCGTGCGCCAGTTGTCGATGGCGCCGGTCGGGCAGGGCGACAGGCACGCGCCGCAGCCGTTGCAGACGTCGGCCTTGACCACGTAGTTGCGGTCGTCGTGCGTGATGGCATCGATCGGGCACGTGTCTTCGCAGGTGTTGCAGCGAATGCAGATTTCCGGATCGATCAGATGTTGCTTGATGATGTCGGCGGCGCCCATGATCGTCGGTCCCGTGTCGGTCGGTGTTCAGTTGAAGCGGACGTACTCGAAATCCACCGGCTGGCGGTTGATGCCGATGGCCGGCGGCGCGATCCAGTTGGCGAACTTGCCAGGCTCCACCACGCGGCCCATCAGCGACGCCACGAACTGGCGGTCGGCGTCGGTGGCCAGCCACTGGTGCTGGCGGGCCTGCCACTCGGCCTCGCTGATGACCTGGCCCTCGGGCGACACGTGCAGGTTGGCCAGCGAGCCGATCTTGCGGTTGAACGCCTTGTGCGGCACGGTCAGCCGGAAGTCAATGCCGGCCTTCTCGATCACCTTGTTCCAGCGCGCCACGCCGCCCATCGAATCCTTGATGTAGTCGTCGCGCAGCACCTCGTTGAGCGCATTCAGCATCGGCACCTCGCGCTCGCCCAGCCGGCCGTCCTGGACTTCCAGGATGCGGTACACGTCGCCCTTGAGCACGTGGTCGTCGGCGCGCTTGCCTTCCTCGAAGCGGCCCTTGAGGCCGGCGCTGTAGAACGTGGCCGCGTTCGATGACTGGTCGGCGCCGAACAGGTCGATCGTCACGCTGTAGTGGAAGTTCAGGTAGCGCTGGATCGTCTCCAGGTCGATCACGCCGGCCGCGCGCACATCGGCCGGGTCGCGGATGTCGCGCTCGCGCATCACCTCGCAGGTGCGCTGGATCACGCGCGACACGCCCGATTCGCCCACGAACATATGGTGCGCTTCCTCGGTCAGCATGAAGCGCGTGGTGCGGGCCAGCGGATCGAAGCCCGACTCGGCCAGCGCGCAGAGCTGGAACTTGCCGTCGCGGTCGGTGAAGTAGGTAAACATGAAGAACGCCAGCCAGTCGGGCGTGCGTTCGTTGAAGGCGCCCAGGATGCGCGGGTTGTCCTCGTCGCCCGAGCGGCGGCCCAGCAGCGCCTCGGCTTCCTCGCGGCCGTCGCGGCCGAAGTGGCGGTGCAGCAGGTAGACCATCGCCCAGAGGTGGCGGCCTTCCTCCACATTGACCTGGAACAGGTTGCGCAGGTCGTAGAGCGACGGGGCGGTCAGGCCCAGATGGCGCTGCTGCTCCACCGACGCCGGCTCGGTGTCGCCCTGCGTGACGATGATGCGGCGCAGGTTGGCGCGGTGCTCGCCCGGCACTTCCTGCCACGCGGCCTCGCCCTTGTGCTCGCCGAAATGGATCTTGCGCTCGGCATCGGCCGGCTGCAGGAAGATGCCCCAGCGGTAGTCGGGCATCTTGACGTGCTCGAAATGCGCCCAGCCCGACGGGTCCACGGACACCGCCGTGCGCAGGTAGACATCAAAATTGTGCGAGCCGTCCGGGCCCATGTCGCGCCACCAGTCCAGGAAGGCCGGCTGCCAGTGTTCCAGCGCACGCTGCAGCGCCCGGTCCTCCGACAGATTCACGTTGTTGGGAATCTTCTGGCTGTAATCGATGCTCATCGCAGGTCTCCTTTGGTATATGCCAGATGTGCCGGGAGGGTCAGACCCGGTCCCAGTCGAAGCGTGCCTTGTTGCCGGTGCCGAATACCTTGAGCGCGCCGTGCTCGCCGACGGCGTTCGGGCGGTTGAAGATCCAGTTCTGCCAGGCGGTGAGCCGGCCGAAGATGCGCGTTTCCATGGTTTCGTGGCCGCCGAAGCGCAGGTTGGCTTCCAGGCCCGTCAGCGCGTCGGGCGACAGGCTCGCGCGCTCCTCGATGGCGATCCGGATCTCGTCTTCCCAGTCGATGTCGTCCGGCGCGGCGGTGACCAGCCCCAGCGCCTCGGCGGCCGGGCCGTCCAGCGGCTGGCCGGCCTGCGCGCGCACGGCGGCCAGCGCGTCGGCGTCCTCGTAGAACCGGGCGGCCAGCCGGGTCAGGCCGTTCGGCATCGGATAACGGCCAAAATTGGCAGCATCGGCGTAAAGGCGCGGCGCCTGGCCGGGCGAGTCGGGCAGTTGCAGCATGTAGCTGCGGTCGGCGGCCAGCGCCAGTTCCAGCAGCGTGCCGGCATAGCACGAGCCTGGCTCGACCAGCGCGAAGAGGCTGCGCGACGACACATCGAGCCGCGCCAGCGTGCGGCGCAGCATGCCGATGGTCTCCCGCACGAACCAGTGGCTCGCGTGGGCGTCCATCAGCGCGTCGGCGGCCAGCACCTGCGCGGCGTCGCCCTGGGTCTTCAGCAGCCACATGCCGATGTCGAGATGATTGGTCCGCAGCGTCAGGATGGCGTCGTCGAGTTCGCGCGCCATCTTCAGCGGCCACCACTGCGCGCCGGTCGCGACGATGCCGGCGAGGTCGGACGGCTGGCCGCCGACCGGCCCGGCGATGGTGATGGTGGCGTGCCGGGCGGCGCGGTCGATGTCGACGCGCACGGTGTCATAGACATAGCCGGCATCGCTGGCCTGGCGCGACAGCGGCGTCAGCGGCACGCCGGCGTCTCCAGCCGGCCGGTCGCTGCCGGCCGCCAGCGCCTGCGCGCGCTCGCGCACGTGTTCGGCAAAGCGGGCCGGCTTGACCACTTCGTCCACCAGCCGCCAGTCCTTGGCGCGCTGGCCGCGCACGCCCTCGGTGGTCAGGCAGAAGATGTCGGCGTGGTCGCGCCGCACGCGGCGCTTGTCGGTCACGCGGGTCAGGCCGCCGGTGCCGGGCAGCACGCCCAGCAGCGGCACCTCGGGCAGGCTGACGGCCGACGACCGGTCGTCGATCAGCACGATCTCGTCGCAGGCCAGCGCCAGCTCGTAGCCGCCGCCGGCCGTGGTGCCGTTGCAGGCGGCGATGAACTTGATGCCGGAATGGCGGCTGGCGTCCTCGATGCCGTTGCGCGTCTCGTTGGTGAACTTGCAGAAGTTCACCTTCCACGCATGGCTGGACTTGCCCAGCATGAAGATGTTGGCGCCGGAGCAGAAGATGCGTTCCTTCATGCTGGTCAGGACGACGGTGCGCACCTCGGGGTGCTCGAAGCGGATGCGCTGCAGCGCGTCGTGCAGTTCGATGTCCACGCCCAGGTCGTACGAGTTGAGCTTCAGCGCGTAGCCGGGGCGCAGGCCGCCTTCCTCGTCCACGTTCATGGCCAGCGTGGCGACCGGGCCGTCGAACGTGAGTTGCCAGTGGCGGTAGTGGTCCGGGTGACGCTCGAAGGTCACCGGCGCGGCGGGGGATTCGATGGCGAGGTCCGTCGTCGACATGGGGGCGTCTCCTTGATGCACTATAGTGCTATTTCATTTGCGATGAAATATAGTGCATCGTCGGAGGCGATGCAAGGCCCGCCGTGCGATGGGTTGTCTGGACCGGGAGAAGGGTCAGGGGGCGGTGAGTTGCCGCAGTTGCGTCTGGAGCGCCTGGAGTGACGAGGCGGCGTCCTGGCCGCTGGTGTCGATGGCCACGTCGGCCCGGGCATAGAGCGGGCTGCGCGCCTGCAGGATGCGGCGCAGGTCGGTCATCGCCTCGCGATTGCCTTCCATCGGCCGCATGTCGCCCTGGGCCACCACGCGCGCCATGTGTTCCTCGGGCGACGTCCGCACCCAGACCGTCAGGCAGCGCGACAGCAGCAGGTTGAACGTGGCCGGTTCCGACACCAGGCTGCCGGGCGTGGCCAGCACCATCGTGTCGTGGTCGCGCAGCACGCGTTCGAGCGCGCGCATCTCATAGCGGCGGTAGGCGGCCTGGCCGTAGAGCGAGTGGATTTCCGACAGGCTCGCGCCCGCTTCCTGCTCGATCGCGACATTGAGTTCGACGAACGGCATGTCCTCGGCCGCCGCCAGCGCCCGGCCCAGCGTCGACTTGCCGGCGCCGCGCAGGCCGATCAGCGCGATGCGGCGGTGGCGCGCGTCGTGCGACTCGGCCGGCGACAGCGCGTGCTGGGCTGCCTCGCGCACGCGCGCCAGATCGCTGGCCGGTAGCTGGGCCAGCCACTGCACCAGTTGCGAGAACTCGGTGGCGCGCGGGCTGCCATGGCCGGCGGCGTGACCGTCGACCTCGGCCAGCACCACGGGCAGCGGCACGTCGAGCGCGCCGGCCACCTGCCGCAGCAGCAGCACCGACGCATTGCCGGTGCCCGTCTCCAGATTGGCCAAATAGCGCTCGGACACATCGGCGCCCCGTGCAAGGTCCTTGCGCGACATGCCCCGCGCGGCGCGCAGCGAGCGGATCCGCTCGCCCAGGTGCGTCAGGTAGGGGTCCCGTTCGGCGGCGCGCGGCTCCGCGTGGGGCGCGGCGGGTTGGTCGGGCGTCAGGAGCGTGTCGGGGTCGCGGCGCATGCAGGCAGTCGTAGACAGGAAGGGCGGGTCGATCGGCGCCGCATTATACGTGCAGCAAAATGCGTGGCGGCTGGCCAAGGCGGGCACCATGGCACTGCCATATAGTGCATACCCTTGCTTGCATAATAGTCGATATGAAATAAAATGCATCGTCATAACGATGGCGCAGCGCATGGCTGTCGGAACAACAAGACAAACTGCTGGAAGCCAGATCGGGCGCGCGGTGGTGCTGGCGACGTGCCGGATGGCCAGAGGAGTGGAGACATGACGCCCCCGATGACGAGCACCGCCGCTGCCGCCCCGGCAGAGTCGGCGGTGCGCCCGGCCGTATCCCAGGCATCGCCCGTGCCCGCCGGCGCGACCGATCCGGTCGTGGCCACGCTGCCGGCCCGCTACAACGCCGCCGACGACCTGCTGGCCAGCAACCTCGCGGCCGGGCGGGGCGCCAGGACCGCCTACATCGACGATGCCACCTCGCTGACCTTTGCCGCGCTCGACGACCGCTGCCGCCGCTTTGCCGGCGCGCTGCACGACGCGGGCTTCCGGCGCGAGGAGCGCGTGCTGGTCTGCGCGCTCGACACCATCGACTTTCCGACCGTCTTCCTGGGCTGCCTGCTGGCCGGCGTGGTGCCGGTGGCCGTCAACACGCTGCTGACCGTCGACGACTACGCCTACATGCTGGAGCACAGCGGCGCGCGGGCCGTGGTGGTGTCGGCCCCGCTGCGCGCGACGATGCAGGCGGCCATCGACAAGTCCGGACTGTCCCCGGACCTGATCCTCGCGGCGCCGGGCGCGCAAGACGGTGCTGACGCCAGCGTCGCCCGCATGGTCGAGGCGGCCCGCCCCACGGCCCGCGTGGCGCCCACCGGCCCCGACGACATGGCATTCTGGCTCTATTCGTCCGGCTCCACGGGCCGGCCCAAGGGCACGGTCCACACCCACGGCAACCTGTTCCACACGGCCGATCTCTACGCCCGGCGCGTGCTCGGCCTGCGCGATGACGACGTGGTGTTCTCGGCCGCCAAGCTGTTCTTTGCCTATGGCCTGGGCAACGCGCTGACGTTTCCGCTGTCGGTGGGGGCCACGACGGTGCTGATGGCCGAGCGCCCGACGCCGCAGGCCGTGTTCCAGCGGCTGGTTACCCATCGGCCCACCGTGTTCTGCGGCGTGCCCACGCTGTTTGCGGGCATGCTGGCGGCCGCCGATCTGCCGGCCCGGGCCAGCGTGGCGCTGCGCGTGTGCACGTCGGCCGGCGAGGCGCTGCCGCGCGATATTGGCGACCGCTTCCTGGCCCATTTCGGCTGCGACATCCTGGATGGCATCGGCTCCACCGAGATGCTGCACATCTTCCTGTCGAACCGGCCCGGCGCGGTGCGCTACGGCACCACGGGCCAGCCCGTGCCCGGCTACGAGCTGAAGCTGCTGGACGAGCGCGGCGAGCCGTGCGCGGACGGCGAGATTGGCGACCTCTATATCAAGGGGCCGACGGCGGCGCTGATGTACTGGTGCAACCGCGACAAGAGCCGCGACACGTTCGTCGGCGCGTGGACGCGCAGCGGCGACAAGTACGTGCGCGACGCCGACGGCTACTACACCTACGCGGGCCGCAGCGACGACATGCTCAAGGTTGGCGGCATCTACGTGTCGCCGTTCGAGGTGGAGGCGGCGCTGGCCCAGCACCCGGCCGTGCTGGAGGCGGCGGTGATCGGCGTGGCCGATGCCGACGAACTGGTCAAGCCCAAGGCGTTCGTCGTGCTGCGCCCGGGCCAGCAGTGGCACGACGGCATGGCGGCCGAGCTGCAGGCGTTCGTCAAGACCCGGCTGGCGCCGTACAAGTATCCGCGCCAGATCGAATGCGTGGCGGAGCTGCCGAAGACCGCCACGGGCAAGATCCAGCGTTTCCGCCTGCGCCAGCGCGAGGAAGCGGCACGGCTGTCGTAGTCCGGCAGCGCAGGGAGCAGGGGAGGGGTGGCAATGGGTGGCGACATGCTGGACGAAGTGGTGCGGATTCCGTTCGACGGGCGGCAGATCGAGATCGAGTGCCAGTGGCTGCGGCCCCGGCGCGAGCGGCGGCCGCTGGTCGTCTTCCTGCACGAGGGGCTGGGATCAATCAGCATGTGGCGCGACTTTCCGCGCCAGTTCTGCGAGGCGGGCGACTTCCGGGGGCTGGTGTTCTCGCGCTACGGCTACGGCCGGTCCACGCCGCGCCCGCTGGACGAAAAGTGGGACGTCGACTTCATGCACCGCCAGGCGCGCGAGGCGCTGCCCGCGCTGTTCGAGGCGCTGGGCATCGGGCCGGGCCGGCGCCATGGCCGGCCGTGGATGCTGGGCCATAGCGACGGCGGGTCGATCGCGCTGATCCACGCGGCGAGCTTTCCTGACGCGGTGGACGGCCTGACCGTGCTGGCGCCGCACATCGTGGTGGAGGACCTGTCGGTGCGCAGCATCGCCACCACGCGCGACACCTTCCTGCACACCGACCTGCGCGCGCGGCTGGCGCGCCACCATGCCGACGTGGACTCGGCGTTCTGGGGCTGGAACGACATCTGGCTCGATCCGGCCTTCCGGCACTTCGACCTGCGCCCGCTGCTGGACGGCATCCGCTGCCCGGTGTTGGCCGTGCAGGGCGAGGACGACGAGTACGGCACGATGGCCCAGATCGAGGGTATCCAGCGATATGCCCCGCAGACCGTACTGCTTAAACTCGCGCGCTGTGGGCATTCGCCGCACCGCGACCAGACGGGCGCATTGACGGCGGCGACCGTGGCGTTTATAACTGCAAATACTTCAATCCTAAAATAATTGGCGACGCGGCCGATCGCCCCCGATCCGGGCCGCACGGCGCCGCTGGCTTGAGACCATCCGGAGGAGATTCCATGCATCGCATTGCATCGCGCAGGCTGCCGCACGCTCGTCGTCTTTCCGCCACCCTGGCCACCGGCACCGCCGCGGTGCTGCTGGCCGCCACCGGCCTGGCCACCGCCCAGACCGCGCCGGCCGCCGGGGGCAAGGTCAAGGTGGGGTTCATGCTGCCGTACACGGGCACCTACGCGGCGCTGGGCACGGCCATCGAGAACGGTTTCCGGATGTATGTGACGCAGCAGGGCGGCAAGCTGGGCGGGCGCGATGTGGAGTACTTCAAGGTCGACGACGAATCGGACCCGGCCAAGGCGCCCGAGAACGCCACCAAGCTGGTCAAGCGCGACCAGGTCGACGTGGTGGTCGGCACGGTCCACTCGGGCGTGCAGATGGGCATCGTCAAGGTGGCCAAGGAAAACAACACGCTGCTGATCATTCCGAACGCGGGTGTCGACGAGGCCACTGGCCCGCTGTGCGGCCCGAACATCTTCCGCACGTCGTTCTCGAACTGGCAGCCCGGCTATGCCATGGGCCACGTGCTGGCCGAGCGCGGCATGAAGAAGGTGGTCACGCTGACGTGGAAGTACGCGGCCGGCGAGCAGTCGGTCAAGGGCTTCAAGGAGGCGTTCGAGGCCAAGGGCGGCAAGGTGGTCAAGGAACTGAGCCTGCCGTTCCCGAACGTCGAGTTCCAGGCGCTGATTACCGAGGTGGCGTCGCTGAAGCCGGACGCCGTGTTCGTGTTCTTCGCCGGCGGCGGCGCGGTGAAGTTCGTCAAGGACTGGCAGGCGGCCGGGCTCAAGGACAAGATTCCGCTCTACGCGTCCGGATTCCTGACCGACGGCACGCTGGACGCCCAGGGCGCCGCCGCGCAGGGGCTGGAAACCACGCTGCACTATGCCGACGGCCTCAGCAACGCGCGCGACAAGACCTTCCGGCTCGACTACGCCAAGATGTACAAGCTCCAGCCCGACGTGTACGCCGTGCAGGGCTACGACGCGGCCCAGCTGCTGGCCGTGGGCGCCAACGCGGTCAAGGGCGACATGACGCGCAAGCCGGACATCATCAAGGCCATGGAATCGGCCCGGGTGGACAGCCCGCGCGGCGCGTTCACGCTGTCGAAGGCGCACAACCCGGTGCAGGACTTCTACCTGCGCAAGGTGGACGGGCGCGAGAACAAGGTCAGCGGCGTGGCCGTGAAGGCGCTGGCCGATCCGGCGCGCGGCTGCCGGCTCTGACGCAGCGGGGCGCCGGCCTGGCGCCCCCCGCGCCGCGCCCATCGACCCTCCCGAATTCACCGACCCCACCGACCCCCAGGACTCCCCGGACGGCAGCGCGCCGGCATCGCCATGGACATCGTCTCCTTTCTGATCCAGTGCCTGAACAGCGTGCAGTACGGCCTGCTGCTGTTCCTGGTGGCCAGCGGGCTCACGCTGATCTTCGGCATCATGGGCGTGATCAACCTGGCCCATGGCAGCTTCTACATGCTCGGCGCCTACCTGGCGTTCACGCTGGCCAGCCTGACGGGCAACCTGTTCATCGCGCTGCCGCTGGGCATCGTGCTGGCCGTGGCGTTCGGCTACGTGCTGGAATGGGCGTTCTTCAGCTACCTGTACCAGCGGGACCACCTGCAGCAGGTGCTGATGACCTACGGCCTGATCCTGGTGTTCGAGGAACTGCGCAGCATCCTGGTGGGCGACGACGTGCACGGCGTGCCGGTGCCCGCGCTGCTGGACGGCGCGCTGCCCATCGGCAACGACATGACCTATCCGGTCTACCGGCTGTTCATCTCGGCCATCTGCCTGCTGGTGGCCGGCGCGATGTACTACGTGATCCGCCGCACCCGCGTGGGCATGATGATCCGCGCGGGCGCGTCGAACCGCGAGATGGTGCAGTCGCTGGGCATCAACGTGACCGTGCTGTACCGCTTTGTGTTCGCGCTGGGCGTGGCGCTGGCCGTGCTGGCCGGGATGATCGCGTCGCCGGTGTCGTCGGTGTACCCGGGCATGGGCGGCCAGGTGCTGATCATCTGCTTCGTGGTGGTCGTGATCGGCGGCATCGGCTCGGTCAAGGGCGCGCTGGTGGCGTCGCTGCTGATCGGCTTCGTCGACACGTTCGGCAAGGTGTTCTGGCAGGACGCCGCCGGCGTGCTGGTGTACCTGCTGATGGCCGTGATCCTGCTGTGGAAGCCCCAGGGGCTGTTCAAGGCGGGGTAGGGAATGTACCGCCGGTCTGCTCCCCTCTCCCGCATCGCGGGAGAGGGGCTGGGGGAGAGGGCGCGGCGCTTCGTATGCCGACCGGTCAGGCCTGGAACCGCCAGGCCCTCTCCCCCGACCCCTCTCCCGCAAGCGGGAGAGGGGAGCACCCAATTTGACGGATATCGACATGCAATCCAACACCGAAACCCCTGAGCCGGTGGTGCCGCGGCGTCCGCCCTGGCTGGCCGCGGCCGGCTGGGTGGTCGCCTTTGGCCTGCTCTGCGCGGCGCCGATGGTGCTGACCGCCGACAGCCACAAGTACTACATCGAGCTGCTCAGCAAGGTCATGATCATGGCGATCTTCGCGCTGTCGCTGCAGTTGCTGATCGGCTACACCGGGCTGGTCAGCCTGGGCCATGCGGCCTACTTTGCGATGTCGGCCTATGCCACGGCCATGCTGGCGCCCCAGAGCGGCGCGGGCAACGGCTGGCTGCTGATGCTGGCCGGCGTGGGCGCGGCCGGGGCGCTGGCGCTGGTGGTGGGGGCGCTGGTGCTGCGCACGCGCGGCATCTACTTCATCATGGTCACGCTGGCGTTTGCGCAGATGGTCTACTTCGTGTTCCACGACACCAAGATCGCGGGCGGCAGCGACGGCACCTATATCTACTTCCGGCCCGAGTTCGGGCTGTTCTCGGAACTGCCGCTGACGGTCAACGATCCGGTGCGCTTCTACTGGCTGGTGCTGGCCGCGCTGCTGCTGACGCTGGGCCTGCTGGCGCTGCTGCTGCGGTCGCGCTTTGGCCACGCGCTGGTGGGCATCCGCCATAACGAGCAGCGCATGCGGGCGGCCGGGTTTGCCACCTATCGCTACCAGCTGGGCGCCTTTGTGGCCGGCGGCATGCTGGCCGGGCTGGCGGGATTTCTCTACGCGATCCAGTTCGGCTTTGTGAACCCCGAGATCGCGTCGTGGCACCAGTCGGGCAACGCCATGCTGATGGTGATCCTGGGCGGCGTGGGCAGCCTGGCCGGCGCCGTGCTGGGCGCGTTCTCGTTCGTGCTGCTGGCCGAATGGTTCGGGTCGCTGACCAAGCACTGGCAGTTGCTGATGGGTGGCTTCATCATCGCGGCCGTGGCGCTGCTGCCGCGCGGGCTGGTCAGCGTGCCGGCGGTGCTGCGCCACCGGTCGCCACGCCGGACGCGGCGCCCGGACGGGGCCGACGGCGGCAGCGCCGACGCCGCCGCCCCGCACAGCCGGGAGGCCGTATGAACGCGCGCAACCCGGTACCGGTCATGCAGGCCGACATGCTGACGCGCCGCTTTGGCGGCCTGACCGCGGTCAACCAGGTGGACCTGTCGCTGCACCTGAACGAAATCCACGCCGTCATCGGCACCAATGGCGCGGGCAAGTCGACGCTGATCAACCTGTTGTCGGGCGAGCTGCCGCCGTCAGAGGGGCGGTTGCACCTGCAGGGCCAGGACGTCACGGGCTGGCCGCAGCCGCGGCTGGCGCGCCACGGGGTGGGGCGCAGCTACCAGCGCAACAACATCTTCCTGCCGCTGACCGTGCGCGAGAACTGCCGGCTGGCGGCCCAGTCGCGGGCGCAGCGCGCGTGGCGGCTCTGGGAGCCGGCGCAGGGCTGCCGCACCAGCCGCGCGCTGGCCGACGAGGCGCTGGAACGCGCCGGGCTGGCCCAGCATGCGAATCGCGTCGCCAGCGAACTGGCGCACGGCCAGAAGCGCCAGCTGGAAGTGGCGATGTGCCTGGCTACCGAACCCGTGGCGCTGCTGCTGGACGAACCGCTGGCCGGCATGGGCGCCGAGGAATCGGCCCGCATGCTCGACCTGCTGCGCGGGCTGCGCGAGGGCCACGCCATCCTGCTGGTCGAACACGACATGGAAGCGGTCTTCGCCGTGGCCGACCGGATCACGGTGATGGTCAACGGCACGGTCATCGCGTCGGGCGATCCGGCCGGCATCCGGGCCAACCGCGAGGTGCAACTGGCCTATCTGGGCGAGGAAGAGGAGGCCGGCGCATGAATCCCACGCCGATCATCGACGCCAGCGGGCTCAACGCCTGGTACGGGTCCAGCCACGTGCTGCGCGGCATCGACTTCCACGTCAACGCCGGCGAGACCGTGGGCCTGCTGGGCCGCAACGGCATGGGCAAGAGCACGCTGCTGCGGACGCTGCTGGGCCACGTGCGCGAGCGCGAGGGCAAGATCCACGTGGCCGGGCGCGAGATGTCGCGCGCGCGGCCGCACGAGGTGGCCCGGCTGGGTATCGCCTACGTGCCCGAGGGACGTGGCATTTTCCCGAATCTGAGCGTCCGGGAGAACTTGCTGATGGCCGCGCGGCCCGGTTGCAACGGCCGCCGGGACTGGGACGAGGCCCGCGTGCTCGACCTCTTCCCCCGGCTCAAGGAACGGCTGGGCCACGGCGGGCAGCAGTTGTCGGGCGGCGAGCAGCAGATGCTGTCGATTGGCCGGGCGCTGATGACCAACCCGGACTGCCTGATCCTGGACGAGGCCACCGAGGGCCTGGCGCCGCGCATCGTCCACGAGATCTGGAACGTGATTGCCACCGTGCGCGGCACCGGCATCGCGTCGATCGTGGTGGACCGCAACTATCGCGCCGTGCTGGCCCATGCCGACCGCGTGGTCGTGCTGGAAAAGGGGCTGGTGGTCATGGCCGGGCCCGCCGCCCAGCTGGCCGCCGCGCCGGCCGCGCTTGACCGCTACCTGGGCGTCTGAACAGGGCGGGCCAGGATTCTGACGGGCGTTTCATCAGGTTGCGCCGGCGCCACTTCTGTCGCCGATTCGCAACGTCCCGCCCGGCGCCCGTGGCTCGCGCGCCGCGCAGGCCGGGCTTGACCATCTCCGCCTTCTTTCCCATGCTTGATCGGTCGTGCCGGTGGACACCGGCATCTTCCACAGTGGTCGTCGCACGACTCTTCATCTAGAATGCGCGCGTTTGTGCAATGCAATAGAAACTGAGAAGGCCAACACGCCCCACCGGGGACCGGAGCCGCTAGCGTGAGAGAAGATGTGCCTGGAGATTCACTTTGGAGGGACTGCGCCGTGGTGTCACGCCCGCGCAGCCAGAGTCGGGCACGTAGAGGCGCGAGCCGGTTCACCTGACCCAAATCCATGACCCAATCCGCAACTACCAGCCATTATTTCGTCGAAAGCCCGAGCACCCGTGCGCTCGTGATCGGCGCGATCGGCGTCGTCTTTGGCGACATCGGCACCAGCCCCCTGTACGCGCTCAAGGAGTGTTTCAGCAAGGACCACGGCATCCCGTTCAGCCACGAAGCCGTGCTCGGCATCATCTCGCTGCTGTTCTGGGCGATGATCGTCGTGGTGTCGATCAAGTACGTGCTGTTCGTCATGCGGGCAGACAACAACGGCGAAGGCGGCGTGCTGGCGCTGATGGCGCTGGCGCTGCGCACGGCGGCGCCCCGGTCGCGCATGGCCAAGCTGATCATGATGTCGGCCATCTTCGGCGCCTGCATGTTCTATGGCGACGCGGTGATCACGCCGGCCATCTCGGTGCTGTCGGCCGTGGAAGGGCTGGAGATTGCCGCGCCGGGGCTGTCGCATTTCGTGATCCCGATCACGCTGTCCATCCTCTGCGTGCTGTTCTTCATCCAGCGCCACGGCACCAGCGCGGTGGGCAAGCTGTTCGGCCCGATCATGGTGGCGTGGTTCCTGGCGCTGGGCGGGCTGGGCGTCTACAACCTGATCCAGTCGCCGTACATCCTGGCCGCCATCAACCCGTGGTTCGGCATTTCGTTCCTGCTGGAGCACTCGCTGCAGGCGTTCATCGTGCTGGGCAGCGTGTTCCTGGTGCTGACCGGCGCCGAGGCGCTGTACATCGACATGGGCCACTTCGGCGCCAGGCCCATCCGCTACGGCTGGTTCGTGATGGTCATGCCGTGCCTGATGCTGAACTACTTCGGCCAGGGCGCGATGCTGCTGAGCAACCCGCAGGCCATCGAGAACCCGTTCTTCCTGATGGTGCCAGACCTGTTGCAGTTGCCGATGGTGCTGCTGGCCACGGCGGCCACCGTGATTGCGTCGCAGGCGGTCATCTCGGGCGCGTTCTCGCTGACCAGCCAGGCCATCCAGCTCGGCTTCCTGCCGCGCATGCGGATCCAGTACACGTCGGCGGCGGAAATCGGCCAGATCTACCTGCCGGTGATCAACTGGGCGCTGCTGGTGCTGGTGTTTGCGGTGGTGCTGTCGTTCCGCAAGTCCGAGAACCTGGCCGCCGCCTACGGCATCGCGGTGACCACGACGATGCTGATCACGACGTTCCTGGCCGTGATCGTCATGCGCCGGTTCTGGAAGTGGAACCGCGTGCTGGTGACCGTGCTCGGCGCGTCGTTCCTGATCGTCGACCTGTCGTTCTTCTCGGCCAACCTGCTCAAGGTGGCCGAGGGCGGCTGGTTCCCGCTGCTGATGGGCAGCACGGCGTTCTTCCTGCTGATGACGTGGCACAGCGGCCGCAAGCTGCTGCGCGCGCGCAGCCTGGAGGACGGCATTCCGCTGGAGCCGTTCATCGCCGGCCTGCTGGCCCACCCGCCGCACCGCGTGGAAGGCACGGCCGTGTTCCTGACGGGCAGCACCGAGTCCGTGCCGGTGTCGCTGTTGCACAACCTGAAGCACAACCGCGTGCTGCATGAGCGCGTGGTGTTCCTGAGCTTTGTCACGCGCGACATTCCCTACGTGGACGACGACCACCGCCTGACCTGCAAGGACCTGGGCGGCGGCGTGTTCATCCTGGCCTCGGAGTACGGCTTCAAGGAGACCCCGGACGTGAACCGTGTGCTCGACCTGGCCCAGCGCAAGCTCGACATGCACTTCGAGCTGATGGAGACGTCGTTCTTCATCGCCCGCGAGACCGTCATCCCGTCCAAGCTGCCCGGCATGTCGATGTGGCGCGAGCGCCTGTTCGCGTGGATGCATCAGAACGGCGCCAAGCCGTCGGACTTCTTCTCGATCCCGGCCAACCGGGTGGTGGAACTGGGCACCAAGGTCGAGATTTGAGATGTGAGAACTTGGCGGTTGCCAGGAAAAACGCCCCGCGGATGCGGGGCGTTTTTGTTTTGGGAGGCGGGCTTGAGCTGGCCTACGTTTTTCTCCCCTCTCCCGCCTGCGGGAGAGGGGCCGGGGGTGAGGGCCGGCGGGTCAAGCAACGACAGGTCGCAATTTGCACCGCAACGCCCTCACCCCCAACCCCTCTCCCGCGCGCGGGAGAGGGGAGCGAGAAACGGCGGCGCGCGGGAGAGGGGAGCGAGAAACGGCGGCGCGCGGGAGAGGGGAGCGAGAACTGGCGGCGCGCGGGAGAGGGAAGCAAACCAGCCAGCGGACGGAAGCTCCGCCCGCGCAGCCCTTTCCGCTCAGCGCTTCAGCTTCGCAAACGCGGCGGCCATCGCGCCCTGCGTATCCGGCTGGCGCTGGCCGCCGCCGAAGCCGCGGTTGCCGCCGCCGCGCGGGGCGCGGTCGTTGCTGCGGTCGCCGCCGCCCGTGCGGGGGGCTTGCTGGCCCGGCTCGTCGTCCAGGCGCATGGTCAGGCCGATGCGGTTGCGCTTGACGTCCACCTCCATGACCTTGACCTTGACGATCTGACCGGCCTTGACCACCTCGTGGGCGTCCTTGACGAACTTGCTCGACAGCGCCGAGATGTGGACCAGCCCGTCCTGGTGCACGCCGATGTCCACGAACGCGCCAAAGGCCGCCACGTTCGTGACCACGCCTTCGAGGATCATGCCCGGCTGCAGGTCCTTCACGTCCTCCACGCCTTCCTGGAAGGTCGCGGTCTTGAACTCAGGGCGCGGGTCGCGGCCCGGCTTTTCCAGTTCGGTCAGGATGTCGCGCACGGTCGGCAGGCCGAACTTGTCGTCGGCGAACTCCTGCGGCGACAGGCCGCGCAGCGCGTCGCGGTTGCCCATCACATCGGGCAGGCCCTTCTTGATGTGGTCCAGGATCTTCTGCACCACCGGATACGCCTCCGGGTGCACCGACGAGCGGTCCAGCGGGTTGTCGCCGGTGTTGATCCGCAGGAAGCCGGCGGCCTGCTCGAACGTCTTGTCGCCCAGGCGCGGCACCTTTTTCAGCGCGTCGCGGTTCGGAAAGGCGCCGTTGGCATCGCGGAAATCGACGATATTGCGCGCCAGCACCGCGTTCAGGCCCGACACCCGCGCCAGCAGCGGGGCCGACGCCGTATTGACGTCCACGCCCACCGCGTTCACGCAGTCCTCGACCACGGCGTCCAGCGCGCGGGCCAGCTCGCGCTGGTTCACGTCGTGCTGGTACTGGCCCACGCCAATCGACTTCGGATCGATCTTGACCAGCTCGGCCAGCGGGTCCTGCAGGCGGCGGGCGATGGACACCGCGCCGCGTAGCGAAACGTCCAGATCAGGGAATTCCTTGGCGGCCAGCTCGGACGCCGAATAGACCGACGCGCCGGCCTCGCTGACCACGATCTTGGTCAGCTTCAGCTCGGGGGCGGCCTTCATCAGGTCCTGCACAAGCTTGTCGGTCTCGCGGCTGGCGGTGCCGTTGCCGATGGAGCAGAGCGCCACGTTGTGCTGTCTGGCCAGGCGCGCCAGCGTGGCCAGCGAGCCGTTCCAGTCGCGGCGCGGCTCGTGCGGGTAGATCGTCGCCGTTTCCAGCAGCTTGCCGGTGTGGTCCACCACGGCCACCTTGCACCCGGTGCGGATGCCCGGGTCGATCCCCATAACGGACTTGGGGCCGGCCGGCGCGGCCAGCAGCAGTTCGTGCAGGTTGCGGCCGAACACCTTGATCGCCTCGCCCTCGGCCGTCTCGCGCAACTGCGTCAGCAGTTCGGTTTCCAGGTGCGGCTGCACCTTGACGCGCCAGCACCAGCGGCAGACGTCGCCCAGCCACTTGTCGGCCGGGCGGTTGCGGTTCTCGATGCCGACATGGCGCGCGATCATCGTCTCGCACGGGTGCGGGACCATCGCGTCCTGCTCCTCGCCCAGGCCCAGCTTGACCAGCAGCACGCCGGCGTTGCGGCCCCGGAACAGCGCCAGCGCGCGGTGCGACGGCACCGTGCGGATGGTTTCGCTGTACTGGTAGTAGTCGCGGAATTTCTCTTCCTCGGCCGTCTCCTTGCCCTCCATGACCGACGACGTCACCACGCCGTTCTGCCACAGGTGGTCGCGCAGCTTGCCCAGCAGCTCGGCCGTCTCGCCGAACTGTTCGGACAGGATGTCGCGCGCGCCGTCGAGCGCGGCCTTGACGTCGGGCACGCCGCCATCGGCGGTGGGATTGCCGTTGACGTACTTGGCGGCCTCGGCCTGCGGGTCGAGCGTTGGGTCGGCCAGCAGCGCCTGGGCCAGCGGCTCCAGCCCGCACTCGCGCGCGATCTGGGCGCGCGTGCGGCGCTTGGGCTTGTAGGGCAGGTACAGGTCTTCCAGCGTCTGCTTGGTCTCGGCGGCCTCGATGGCCGCGCGCAGCGCGTCGGTGAGCTTGCCCTGTTCCTCGATCGAGGCCAGGATGGTCGCGCGGCGGTCTTCCATGTCGCGCAGGTACAGCAGGCGCTCTTCGAGGTTGCGAAGCTGCGTGTCGTCCAGGTTGCCGGTCACTTCCTTGCGGTAGCGGGCGATGAAGGGCACCGTGGCGCCTTCGTCCAGCAGGCCGACGGCGGCCGCCACCTGGCGGGGTTGCACGGACAGTTCGGCCGCGATCAGCGACACAATCTTTTGCAGGACGGAAGCAGGCAGATTGGACATCGAGAATACGTGTCAGTCGAAAGCGGGGCATTGTGCCACAAGCGCCGGGCCGCTCCGGTGACGGGAAGACACCTTTTCCCCCGTCTTTTCGGCGCCCGCCGGCGACGGCGCCCGGGCGCCACGCGCGGCGCCGTGGCGATGGGTCCCGGATGCTAGAATCGCGGCATGATCGTCAAGCCCCTTCCGGCCGTCATGGCTCGCCTGGTTTACATGACTTCCTCCCCGGTTTTCCCGCTCGCACTGGCCGCCTGCCTGCTGGCCGCCCCCCTGGGCGCCGCCCATGCGCAGGCGTCCGCGCCCGCCGCGACGGCCGCGCTGCCCGCGGACCCCGGCAAGCCCCGCGACTTCGACGCCGAACGCAAGGCCATCGGCGATTCGCGCGCGTGGACCAACTACCGCTTCGCGCTGGCCGAGCGCGAGTGCTACGGCAAGTTCCTGGTCAACCGCTGCATCGAGCAGGCCAAGGAAGTCCAGCGCGCGGAACTGCACGTGCTGCGCGAGCGCGACCTGGAGGTGGGCGACGCCGAGCGCGCCTTCAACGCCGCCCGGCGCGACCGCGAGCAGGCCATCCGCCGCGCCGAGTACGAAGCGGCCCAGCCGGGCCGCGCGGCCAACGAGCAGGCCAGCCGCGAGGCGTTCGACCGCAAGCAGCAGGAACAGGCGCTGCGCGACGCGCAGACCGGCCAGCAGGCGCCCCAGCGGGCCGCCAACGCCGAGGCGTACCAGAAGAAGCAGGACGATTTCAACACGCGCATGACCGAGGCGCAGCAGAAGGGCGCCGAGCAGGCCCGCCAGCGGCAGGAGAACGTGCAGTCCTACCAGCAGAAGCAGGCCGACGCCGTGCGCCGCCAGAAAGAACTGGACGAGCGGCGCGCCAAGGCCGAGGAAAAGAAGAAGCAGGGCAGCCAGGGCTCCACGCCCAGCCCGTTCGGCTTCTGATTCGTGTGGCACGGCCGGGCGGCTGGCCGCCAGCGGCCGCCAGGGAGCATCGACCATGGATGAAAACCTCAATACGCTGGAGCGGCAGATCATCGAGTTGCAGATCGAGCATCGCGACCTCGACGACATGATCGACCGCCTGTCCGCCGACCCGACCCACGACGAACTGCAACTGCGCCGGCTCAAGAAGCGCCGCCTGAAGCTCAAGGATGCAATCACGCTGTTGCAACTGCATCTGGAGCCCGACGTTCCCGCCTGACACCTGGCACCCGCAGCACACACCGCCCCCGGCGCAACGCCCGGCCGGGGCGACACAAGACACTCCCCACCTTGCCAGCTTCCACCGACGACCTCCTGTCCGCTGCCGCCCCGACGCCTGACGCCCACGACCCCGCCGCCGACGGCGCCGCGGGCCCGGCGGCCGACCAGCCTGCCGACCAGCAGACCGACCAGCAAACCGACACGCTGGCCGACGCCCTGGTCGCCGCATCGGCCAGCCAGGCGGCCACGCAGTCCGCGCAGCTTTCGCAGATGTTTGCCGAGACCGGGACGCTGGCCACGGCCATCCCCGGCTACCGGCCGCGGGCGTCGCAGCAGAAGATGGCCGAGGCCGTGGCCGATGCCATCGCGCGCAACGACACGGTCATCGTCGAGGCCGGCACCGGCACCGGCAAGACCTTTGCCTACCTGGTGCCGGCCATGCTCTGGGGCGGCAAGGTCATCCTGTCCACCGGTACCAAGAACCTGCAGGACCAGCTGTTCCAGCGCGATATCCCCACCGTGCGGCACGCGCTGAACGTGCCGGTGTCGGTCTCGCTGCTCAAGGGCCGCGCCAACTACCTGTGCCACTACCACCTGGAGCGCGCGCAGGCCAGCGGCCGGCTGGCGTCGAAGCAGGACGCGGCGTGGCTGCGCGACATCGGGCGCTTTGCCCAGACCACGACCACCGGCGACAAGGCCGAACTGGCCGCCGTGCCCGAGAACGCGCCGGTCTGGCAGATGGTGACGTCCACGCGCGACAACTGCCTGGGCAGCGAATGCCCGCACTACAAGGAATGCTTTGTGATGCGGGCGCGCAAGGAGGCGCAGCAGGCCGACGTGGTGGTGGTCAACCATCACCTGTTCTTTGCCGACGTGGTGCTGCGCGATACCGGCATGGCCGAGCTGCTGCCCGCCGCCAACACCGTGATCTTCGACGAGGCCCACCAGCTACCCGAGACCGCCACGCTGTTCTTCGGCGAGACGCTGTCCACCAGCCAGTTGCTGGAACTGGCGCGCGACACGGTGGCCGAGGGGCTGTCCCACGCGCGCGACGCCGTGGACTGGGTGGCGCTGGGCGCCCCGGTGGAACGCGCGGCGCGCGACCTGCGGCTGGCGTTTGGCCGGGACAACGTGCGCATGGCGATGGGCCAGATCGACGCCGATCCGCGTACCGCCGAGCCGTTCTACGAGACGCTCGACGCGCTGGAAGAGGCGCTGGCGGGCTTTGTGGAGGCGCTGGCGTCGCAGGCCGAGCGGGCCGAGACGCTGGAGCAGTGCCATCGGCGCGCCGTGGAGCTGTCCGAGCGGCTGGAAGCCTGGCGCGACGACCGCACCGGCCCGCCGCCCGCCCCGGCCGCTCCGGCGGAAGGCGAGACGCCCGCCGCCACCGACGACGTCGCACCGGCGCCCGAACCGGCCCAGCTAGGGCCCGATACCGTGCGCTGGGTGGAAGTCTTCTCGCACACGGTGCAACTGCACCGCACGCCGCTGTCGATCGCGCCGATCTTCACGCGCCAGCGCGAGGGCCAGCCGCGCGCCTGGGTCTTCACATCGGCCACGCTGTCGGTCAAGGGCAATTTCGCGCACTACGCGGCGCAGCTCGGACTGCCGAAGGAACAGTCGCTGACGCTGCCGAGCCCGTTCGACTACGCCAAGCAGGGCCTGCTGTACGTGCCGCGCGACATGCCGCCGCCCAATTCGCCCCAGTTCACCGAGGCCGTGGTGGAAAAGGCGCTGCCGCTGATCGAGGCGGCCGGCGGGCGGACCTTCCTGCTGTGCACGACGCTGCGCGCGGTGCAGAAGGCGTCTGACATGCTGTACGACCTGTTCGCCGCGCGGGGCATCGACCTGCCGCTGCTGGTGCAGGGCCAGGCCAGCCGCACCGAACTGCTGGACCGCTTCCGCCAGTTGGGCAACGCGGTGCTGGTGGGCAGCCAGAGCTTCTGGGAAGGGGTGGACGTACGCGGCGAGGCGCTGTCGCTGGTCATCATCGACAAGCTGCCGTTCGCGCCGCCCGATGACCCGGTGCTGGCCGCGCGCATGGAGGTGCTGCAGAAAAAGGGGCTGAGCCCGTTCGCGGTGCACCAGTTGCCGCATGCGGTGATCACGCTGAAGCAGGGCGCGGGGCGGCTGATCCGGTCGGAATCGGATCGCGGCGTGCTGACGATCTGCGACACCCGGCTGGTGGACAAGCCCTACGGGCGCCAGATCTGGCAGAGCCTGCCGCCGTTCACGCGCACCCGCGAGGCCGACACGGTGATCCGCTTCCTCGAAGGGCTGCGCGCGGCGCCACCGGCGGACGCGCAAGGCTAAGGCGCCTTGCCCGCGCCCGCTGCGCAGACGCAGCCAGAACGGTTGGCGCCATCGCAAGCCGGGCGTGGAACCGTGGCCCGCCGTCAGGCTGGCCTGCGTTTTCGGATTAATCCTAGAAACTTGCAGCGGGGTTCTCGCTAGTATCGCGCCTTCTGAACGAGGCGGGATTCCATGCGAAGTCAAATCACGATGGCGCTTTTGCTGGCCGGCACCCTGCTTGCTGGCTGCGCATGGGCGCCCGGGATGCGGGTCGACCGCGATGCGCCGGCGGCGAGCGCCCCGGACGGCGTGACGCCGATTTCGTGGGACCTGGTCAACGCGCTGAGATCGACGCGCAGCACCCAGGACATCGACGACCTGTTGGGCGCGGTGCAGCCCTACCGTATCGGACCCGCCGATATCCTGTCCATCGTCGTGTGGGACCATCCCGAGCTGGTCTTTCCGAGCCAGACCTACACCGTTGGCATCGGCTACGAAATTCCCGGCTATAGCGGAGCGGCCAGCGTGCCCGGCTACGTCGTCAGCCATCACGGCGACATCCAGTTTCCCTACGCGGGTGTGGTCAAAGTGGCCGGCCTTACGGTCGACCAGGTGCGCACGCGCCTGACCCGTGCGCTGGCCGGCGTGGTGCGCCAGCCCCAGGTCACGGTGCGGGTGCTGGCGTACCGCAGCCAGCGGATATACCTGGACGGCGAGGTCAGGCTGCCGGGGCCGCAATACGTGGACGACGTGCCGATGACCCTGATCGAGGCGCTAGGCCGGGCCGGCGGTGTCAACGTCAATACCGGCGACAGCAGCCGGATCCGGATTTCCCGCAAGGCGCGGAGCTGGGTTGTTGACCTGCCGGCACTGCTGCGCGCCGGGCGCAACCCCGCAGACATCCAGTTGCGCAGCGGCGACATCGTGCGCGTGGAACAGCGCGAGGACGGCAAGGTATTCGTGCTGGGCGAGGTCAACAAGCCCGTCGCGGTGCTGCCGCGCAACGGCCGCCTGACGCTTAACGAAGCGCTCGGCGAAGCGGGCGGCGTGAATCCGCAGACCAGCGACCCGCGGCAGATCTACGTGGTGCGCAGGCACGACTCGGGCCGCCCCGAAGTGTTCCACCTGGACGCCGCCTCCCCGGTGGCGATGGCGCTGGCCGAAGGGTTCCCGCTGCAGCCGCGCGACGTGGTCTACGTCGACGCCGGAGACATCACGCGCTGGGCGCGGGTCGTGAACCAGTTGATTCCGAGCGCCCAGTACGTCAACTCCACCGCCAACGTCCTGAAATGATCGTCCTTGTCGTGTGCGTGGGCAATCTCTGCCGGAGTCCGATGGCACAGGCGCTGCTGCGTCAGGCATTGCCCGATCTCACCGTGTGGTCGGCCGGGCTGGCGGCGCCGGTGGGTGCACCGGCCGATCCCCGCGCCTGTGCGGTGGCGGCCGATGCCGGCCTCGACCTGACCGGCCATCGCGCCGAGCAACTGACCGGGGTGCGGATCAGCGCGGCGAACCTGGTCCTGGTGATGGAGGAGGCGCAAAAGTCCGCGCTGCAACTGCGCTACCCCATGCACTCGGGGCGGGTGTTCCGCCTGGGCGATCGCACGGTGGGCGACGTGGCGGACCCGCGCGGGCGGTCGCGGACGGCTTTCGAGCATGCATTTGCGTGCCTGGGCGAGGGCGTGCGGGACTGGGCGCCGCGCATCCGGGCGCTACAGCGGCAGGACGCGCGATGACGCTGCCACCGCTCAAGTCCTCCACTGCCCGGACCGACGTGACGATTGGGCGCCTGGTTGCGGCGCTGTCGCACTATCGGCGGTTGGCGCTCGGCATCGCCATGGCCTTCGCGCTGGCTGGCATGGCCTACGTCCTGTTGGCGCGGCCCGTCTACCAGGCCGACATGATGATCCAGCTGGACGACGCGGCCACGTCGTCGTCGACATGGAGCCTGCTGGGCGATGCGGCGTCCCTGTTCGACATGAAGTCGTCGCCGGCGGCCGAAACGCAGATCATCGGCTCCCGGCTCGTCGTGGAGCGGGCGGTGGACAAGCTGCGCCTGCATATTGGCATCGAGCCGGCCGCCAGCAGCTGGCTGGCGCGCTGGCGCGCCGCGCCGGGACCCGTGCCGGAGGTGGTGCGTTTCGATGTCCCGGCCGGCCTGGAGGGCGAGCCGTTTGTGCTGACCATGGAAAGCGAAGGCTGGCGGCTTGAGGGGCCGGGGCTCGACGTGCCGATGCGGGTCCGCGCGGGCATCGAGCAGGTGCGGTCCACCGCCGTGGGTGACTTCCGGGTACAGGTGGCGGCTTGCGCGTGCCAGCCGGATGCCCGGTTCGAACTGGTACGCCATTCCTGGCGGAAGACCGTGGCCGACGTGCGCAAGCGGCTGGTCGTTCAGGAGAAGGCCCGCCAGTCTGGCGTGCTGATCGTCACGCTGGCCGGGCATGATCCCGAGCGGCTGCGGGCGCTGGTGCGAGAGATCGGCGACCAGTATGTGCGGCAGAACGTCGAACGCAAGTCGGCGGAGGCGGCGCAGTCACTGGTGTTCCTCGAACGGCAGTTGCCGAGCCTCAAGCAAGAGTTGGAGGCGGCCCAGGACCGTTACACGTCAATGACGGCGCGGCACGGCGTGGTGGACCTGAACGAGGAGGCGAGGCTCGCCCTCAAGGCCGCGTCCGACGCCGGCACGCAGCGACTCTGGCTCACCCAGAAGCGGCAGGAACTGGTGACACGCTTTACCGAAGCCCATCCGGGCGTGATGGCCATCGATCGCCAGCTCGACGTGGTCAGGCAGAAGCAGCAGGACATGGAAAAGGTGATGCGCGGCCTGCCGGCGCTGCAGCGGCAGACCGCGCAACTGGCACTCGATGTTCGGATCGCCACCGAGCGCTACACGTCGCTGCTGGGCAGCGCGCAGCAACTGGCGCTGATGAAGGCGGGGCGCGTGGCCAGTGCACGGGTGGTGGATCCGGCCGAGGTGGCCGAGGACCCCGTGGCGCCGAATCGCCTGATGGTGCTGGTCGCGGCCATGCTTGCGGGCATCGTTGCAGGGGCCGGCGCAGCATTCGCCGCCGACTGGATGGCCAGCGCCGTCAGCGAGCCGGACGAGATCGAGCATGTTCTGGGTGTACCGGTGCTGGGGGTGGTGCCGCGCTCGGCCCGGCAGGCGGCGCTGGATGCGGCGCGGCAGCGCCCCGACGAGCGATTGTTGTGCGGTGTGGCGAAATCCGATCCGGCCATCGAAAGCCTGCGCAGCCTGCTGACGGCGCTGCAGCTTTCCAGCTTGAGCCGTGAGCGCAACGTGCTGCTGGTGACGGGCAGCGAGCCCGCGGCCGGCAAGACGTTCGTCAGCGCCAATCTGGCAGCCGTGCTGGCTGCGGCCGGGCAGAAGGTGTTGCTGATCGATGGCGATATGCGCCGCGGCACCCTGCACTGGATGTTCGGGCGCGGCGCCGCCCCGGGCCTGTCCGAAGTGCTGGCCCATGCAGCCGACTGGCAGCAGGTGGTGCAGCGGGAACTGGCCAGTGGCCTGGACCTGATCAGTTGCGGCGATCCGCAGCCCCATGTTGGCGACATGCTCGCCCGCGCGGACGTCGACACGCTGCTCGGCGAAGCGCGCCAGCGCTACGACGTCGTGCTGATCGACACACCCCCCGCACTGGCCGCCGCCGACGCGGCCCGGCTGGCGCGGCATGCCGACCTGGTGCTGCTGGTGGCTCGGGCGGGCCATTCGCGGCTGGCCGATCTGACCGCGGCGTGCAAGCAGTTGCGCCAGTGCGGCGCGGCCGTGGGTGGCGTGGTCCTGAACGATCTGGTGCCTCGCCTGGGGTGCTACGGCTATCCCTATGCTGGCTACGGCGGGTATGGCGCGGATATGCCGGGGCGCACGCGGCCTCGTGGCTTCAGCTTCCGGCGACGGCGCGACGGGGGCGTGGCATGAGCCCCGGATCGCCCTTGAACGTGATGATCGTGGCCGAGGCGGCGGCGGGCGGCGTTGCAACGCATCTTGCGGACCTCGTGCGCGGGCTCGCGGCGCTGGGCGAACACGTGCACCTGGCGGTGCCGGCCGGTGACAGGCTGGACCCGGCCGTCATCGACGCGTCGGTGCGGCATTGCTGTGCCAGTGTGACCTGCCTGCCGATGCCGCGACGTATCGGCTGGCGCGACGTGCCGGCCTGCTGGAATCTGTCCCGCCTGCTGGCCCGCGTGCGGCCCGACATCGTGCACAGTCATAGTTCCAAGGCGGGCGTGCTGGCCCGGGCCTGCCGGGGGCCATGGCGCCAGGTGTACACGCCGCATGCGCTGTACACGCTCAATCCGTCGTTATCCAGGCTTCAGCGCCGGGTGTTCGGCGGCGTGGAAGCATTGCTCGGCCGCCACCGTACCGATCGCCTGATTGCCGTATCGCAGACGGAGGCACGGCATGCGCAAGAGTCGCTGGGTATTCCGTCGTCCCGCATCGTGACGATTCCCAACGGCGTGCAGCCGGTCTGCCTGCTGGGGCGCGATGCGGCACGGGCCGCACTGGGCCTGCACCCTACGCGGTTCATGGTCGGCTTTGTCGGCCGGTTTGCGCATCAAAAGGGACTGGATCGGCTGGTGCGGGTGGCCGAACTGCTTCAGGCCGATGTCGGCGGCGCGCTGGAGTTCGCCCTGATCGGGACCGGCGATCTCCAGGCGGCGGCCGGGCGGCCGGTTGAGCGCCTGCCAGCCAATGTGCGGGTGATCGGCAGGGTCGACCTTGCGCGGAAGTACCTGTCTGCATTCGACGTGCTGCTGGTGCCCAGCCGCTACGAGGGATTTCCTTATGTCTATCTGGAAGCGATGGCGGCCGGGCTGCCAATTGTGACGGCGCGCGTGGCCGGGGCCAGCGAACTGGTCGATGCCGAGCAGATCGGCCTTGTCGTGGTGAATCAGGACGACCCCCAGGCCATGGCCGGGGCGGTGCGCACGCTGTACGCCAACGCGGCGCTGCGCGGGCGCTTGGCGAGCCGTTGCGCGGCCGCGCTGGGCCGCTACACCGCGCAGGCCATGGTCGCGCGCACTGCCGCGGTTTATCGCCAGCTTGTCGAGGAGCGTACATGACGATGGCGCGCATCTGCCGCGTGGCGCTGCTCCACGCCTACAGCCGGCGCAATGCCGGAGACGGCCTGCTGGTGGATCTGTCTGTCCGCATGATCCGGGAGGCGCTGGGACAGCACTGCCAGATCACGCTCGTCGCATCGGACCCCGCTTCATTCGGGGACATGGATCATGTCCTGCCCGCCCCGGTGATTGCCCGGCAAGGCTGGCGTCGCGTCTGGGCGTGCGGGCTGGCGCTGGTCGCCATACCAACCGCCGAGACGCGGCGCCTTGCCCGGGTGCTGGATTCGGCCGACGTGATCGTGGGCGTGGGCGGTGGCTATCTGCGTGCACGCAATACCTGGCAGGCGCTCAAACTGCAGGCCGGCCATCTGGTGCAGCTGCGCGCGGCGGCAGCGTCCGGGCGCCCGGCCATCTACCTGCCGCAGAGCATCGGGCCTGTCGTAGCCGGGCCGGGCGGCCCGTCGTCCAGCCTGGGCGATGGCTTGGCAAGGCAACTGGGGACGCTGGCGCGTGACTATGTCCGCGATCACCGGTCGCTGGCGTGGCTCGATGGCCGCGCCAACGTGCGGCGGGCCCCCGATCTGGCCGTGCTGGAGTTGGGTCATCGGCTGGGCGGGGCAGTGGCATCCGCCGAGGCAGCCCAAAGCCGCCAGCATCGCGTCCGCAACGTCTGCATGGTGCTGCGAGAAGCGCCGGCCTGGCATCCCGATCGGCGCGAGCATTACAGGCTGATGCTGCGCCGGCTGATCGAGCGGCTGCGGTGTGAATGCCGGGTATCGTTCGCCGTGCAGAGCGCGGTGCGCGGCAATGACGATACGGCGTTCTATCGCGCGCTTGGCTTGACGCCGCACGGGTTGCTGCGGGACGTGCTGCGCAACGATCGCCCGGACGCAGTGGTGTCGGTGCGGCTGCATGGCGCGCTGGAATCGGTCCTGGCCGGTGTGCCGGCCTACCATCTGAGCTACGAGCGCAAGGGCTTCGGCGCGTACGAGGATCTGGGGCTGACGGACTGGGTCAGCAACGCCGCCGATTTCCAGGCGTCCGACGTGCTCGACACCGTGCTTGCGCCGGCAGCGGTGGCGTCGTTCCACGCCGGACTGCAGGCGCGCGCCGCCACGCTACGGGCGCAGCGGCAGGAGATCGTCGCCACGCTGCGTGGCACGTGGCCATATGGCCCAGCCAGTCCGATGGATGTCCGATGCTGATGAGGCTGGCGTTGCGCGCGTTGTCGCTGGGCGCCAAGTTCGCCCTCACGCTGGCGATTGCGCGGGAGCTGGGGTATGCAGCGATGGCGCAGTACGGCATGGCCGTGGCGGCGGCGGTGATCGGCACCAAGATGCTGGGGCTGGGTTTCTCCGCCGAATGCAACCGACGGCTGGCCAGCATCCCGGCGGCAGCGCTCGGGGACATCGGACGGCTCGCCGGCGTCCATGCGGCCTGCTACGGCCTGCTGGCGGCAGGGGGCACGCTGCTCTGGCGGTATGGCGGGATCGCGCCGCCGGACTATTTCACGGCGCCGATAGCGGTGGTCATCGCGGTGCTGGTCATGGTGGAGCACCAGGCCTTCGAGGTAAGCGGCTACCTGTTCGCGTTGCATCAAACTCGCGCGGCGTCGTGGCTGATGTTCGCGCGTAACGGGCTGTGGGCGCTGCTTGCCATCGCCGGACTGGCCAGCGGTGTCATCGGCAGCATGCTGGCCGTGCTGATGCTGTGGATCTGCGGCGATGTGCTGGTCATTGCCATCGGGTGGTACCTGATCCTGGGCCTGCGCGGGTGCTCATCCGCGCCGGTCCAGCCGCGTCGCCTGCCGGAGGCCCGGCCGGCGGGGAGGCTGCTGAACGTCTGGCGCGCGGGGGCTGCCATCTATCTGGCTGCGATCCTGCTTGCTGGCTTGCAGTATGCCGAGCGCTTTCTCGGGGCCGCGCTGTTGCCTGCCGAGGAACTCGGGCGCTATGTGTTCCTCTGGGCCATCGCCAACGCCGTGCAGACGCTCGCGCACGCGGCCATTGCCACCACGGCCGGGCCCGCGTTGGCGCGTGCCGCGCATCAGGGAGGATCGGGGGTCCGGAAGCTGCTCGGGCGGCAACTGGCATGGACGCTGGCTGCTACGCTGACGATGGCGGGCGCGCTCTGGCTGGCGTGCGATGCCATCCTGATGATGGCGGGCAAGGCAGCCAGCCAGGACGACGGGCTGATCTTCGGCATCCTGCTCGTGTCGTTTGTCCTGCGGTCGGTCGCCGATATCGAATGGGCGGCAGCCATCGCGCTGGAGCTGCGGGGCATCACGCTGCTCGGCATGGCGCTGGTGGCGCTGGCCGGAGTGCCGCTGGCATGGATGGCGGTGCACACCGCCGGGGTGACTGGCGCAGCACTGGCGCATGGCATTGTCAGCCTTGCCGTGGCAGGCTGGCTCGGCGTGACCCTGTACCGCCGGCTGGCCGGGATTGGCCTGGCGCGGCCGGCTGCGGCTGACAGGGGTGTGTCTTGACGACAACGCGGGCGGCCGGGGTTCCGGCATGCTGAGGGCCGGACCATGGCTGAGCCCTGGCGTCCGGCGCGTGATTGCCGGGGGCGCCGCGCTGCTGTACGGGCTGGTGTACCTCAATGCGGCACGGCTGCTGCCCGCGGCCATCTTTCGGGATGCGCAGAAAATTCAGGACCAGATGCTCGGCGCCGACACCTACGCCGGCAGTTCCTTTGACGCGGTGGGCCGGCTGTTCGCGGCGATGGGGCCTGCTCTGGATGGACTGGTGATGGGCGCCGGCGCGTGGTTCCTCTGGTCGATGCTGATCCGCGCCGAGCGGCTGGGGTTGTTGGCCGGGGCCATCGTACTGGCGGCGCCGTGCGTTGTCTTCAATCTGTTCGTTGCCACGAAGGACACGCTGGTGGTGGTGATGGCGCTCGTCATCGCCGCGGCGGCCGGCCGCGACGACCGTCCGTTGCGCGGCTGGGTGGCCATGCTCGCGTTGTACCTGGTCTACGCCGTCACGCTGCGCGCGTACTTCGCGCTGATCGCGGGACTGGCGCTTGGGCTGTATCTGCTCTGCCGTGTGGGCTGGCGCTGGCGGATCGTGATCGTGGCCGCGCTGTCGCTGGGCATGGCGTGGCTGCCGTCCGCAGTGTTCGTTGCGCTCCAGCAGCCCCGGGACCTGGCGGTCGACTATCTGGTCTCCCAGTCGCCCTACGGCGCGCGTACCAGTTTCTACAATCCGTTTTCTCCCACGAGCCTGGCGGCATTCGTCGGCAACTACTTGTATGCCATGGCGCGGCTGAACCTGGCCCTGCTCTGGAGCCCTGGCATCAAGGAATTGGCGATGCAGGGCTGGGTACTGCTGGCGGTAGTGCCACCGGGGATGCGCCTGATGCGGGGCATGCTGTCGGTGCGGCCTACGCAGGCCGTCCCGGCGTACCTGGTGGCGGCACACATTGCCGTGTCCATGCTGTTCGAGCCAGACCTCGGCAGCTACATGCGGCATCTGTCGAGCGTCGCGCTGCTGTCCATGCGGCTGCTGACGGCTGGCCCAGGGCAGGGCCGGCCTCCCAGTCAATAGGCGCCCCGTCCGCCCAGCACGACGCCAACCGTCCGAAACAGGATGCGGAGATCGCCCGCCAGCGACCAGTTCTTGACGTAGCTGACGTCCAGCAGCACGCGGCGCTCGTAGGACGTCTCGCTGCGGCCGCTGACTTGCCATAGGCCGGTGATGCCGGGGAGCACGCGCAGGTAGTAGCCGGCCGCTTCGCCGTACTGCCCGAGTTCCTTCTCGACGACTGGCCGTGGGCCAACCAGGCTCATGTCGCCCAGGAGCACATTCCAGAGTTGGGGCAGTTCGTCCAGGCTCGTACGGCGAAGGAAGCGTCCCAGCCGGGTCACACGCACGTCGTTCCGCAGTTTGAAGTCCTGCTCCCATTCGGCGCGCGCCTTGGGGTCCGACGCAAGCAGGTCATTCAGCACCTTGTCGGCGTCGCGGACCATCGAACGGAATTTCAGGCACCTGAACGTTCGCCCATGCATGCCGACGCGCGGGTGGCTGAAGAAGCAGGGGCCGCCATCGCGCTTGATCAGCAGCGCAAGCAGCGCCAGTAGGGGGGAAAGTGCCAAAAGTAGTGTGGTGGCAATGACGATATCGAGCGTACGCTTGACGCGCCATTGAACCCGGCATTTCCGTGCGGGCATCGCGAGACTCCATACAGTAGGGTGGCGGGCCGGCAGGCGTGCGCCGTGGCCGCCTGCCGTCGTATGGGGGCGCGCGGAATGATCAGCCGGGCCATGCGTGGCGCGAGGCGCTCGCGTTGCCTGTCGGCTTCGTTCCGTCAACTGGCAAGAATCATAGTCAGTGCCATTTATCGACACCCTAGTATTTATTCGACTCTTGGTCAGTTGCCGCTTCGCCAGCCTTGCCGCGGTTGCCGGGCGTGAAGGGGGTTGCTGACGATGCAGAAAAAGGGGGCTGGGCGGGCAGGGCGCGCGGGGTGGTGGCGCGGCGTGGGGCTCGAATGCCTGGCCAGGGCATTCCGCAGGGACAAAAAAAGGCCGAGGCCCGTTTCCGGGGCTCGGCCTTTTCCGTTGCCGGGGTGGCAGGTCAGTCGGTCAGAACACTTCCCACCAGGACTTGTCCTTGCGGCGCTGGCCGTACTTGATGAAGTCGCTGTTCGGGTAGTTGCGCTCCATCACGCGGGCGGCGTCGTCGCGCAGGTCCTTCATGCCCAGCGCGTCGTAGGACCGGACCATGATGTAGAGCGCTTCCTCGTTGGCCGGCGCGCCGTCATAGTCCTTGAGCGCCTGCTGGGCCCGGTTCACGGCCGCCAGGTAGGCGCCGCGGCGGTAGTAGTAGCGGGCGGCGTGGACTTCGTGCTGGGCCAGCGAGTTGACGATGTACTGCATGCGCAGCGTGGCGTCGGGCGCGTACTTGCTGTCCGGATAGCGCGTGATCAGCGTCTGGAACGCGTCGTAGGCGGCACGCGCGGCCTTCGGGTCGCGCTCGCTCAGGTCCTGGCCCGAGAAGCGGCCCAGCCAGCCCAGGTTGTCGTTGAAGTTGATCAGGCCCTTGAGGTAGTAGGCGTAATCAATGTTCGGGTGGCTCGGGTGGAGCTGGATGAAGCGGTCCACGGCGGCCAGCGCGGCGGCGGTCTCGCCGTCCTTGTAGTTGGCGTAGGCCGTGTCGATCTGGGCCTGCTGCGCGAAGCGGCCGAACGGGTAGCGGCCCTCCAGCTTCTCGTAGAGCTTGACGGCGCGCGTGTAGTCGCCGCCATCCAGGGCATCCTTGGCTTCCGAATATAATTTGTTGGCCGACCAGCCGGCCGTTTCGTCAGGCTGGTCTCCCAGCAGGCCGCATGCAGACAGCATGACGCATCCGCCTGCGAGCAAAACCGCTCCAATTTTCGCGCGCCATTGCGCGCGTTTCATGCTCTGCAATTGCATGGGCAACCTGTTCCGGATGAAAAAAAATAGCGCCAAGCATTATAGCCGAAGCCCCAGCACCGAAAACGGTCTGGAACGCCACCCCGACGCGCCGGAAGTGACCGCCGCGGAATCCGACGACCTGGACGACCAGTTCGACGACGCCGGCGAGTTCAACGACGAGGTGCCCGCCACGGCGCCCGCCGCGCCAGACCTGGTGCCCCTCTACCTGGAAGTCGACAGCGCCGCCCACGGCGAGCGGCTCGACAAATTGCTCGCGCGCCACTTCAGCGAATTCTCGCGCAGCCGCATCCAGCAATGGATCGAGGACGGGGCCGTGCGCGTGGACGGGGAGCCGAGCCGGGCCAAGGCATCGGTCCAGATGGGCCAGCAGATCGAGATCCACCCGCAGGCCGCGCCCGAGTCGATGGCGTTCACGGCCGAGGACGTGCCGCTGGACGTGGTCTACGAGGACGACGCGCTGCTGGTCATCAACAAGCCCGCCGGGCTGGTGGTGCATCCGGCGGCCGGCAACTGGAGCGGCACGGTGCTCAACGGCCTGCTGCATCGCGACCCGCCCGCCGCGCGCCTGCCACGCGCCGGCATCGTGCACCGGCTGGACAAGGAAACGTCGGGCCTGATGGTCGTCGCCCGCACGCTGACCGCGCAGACCGACCTCGTGCGGCAGTTGCAGGCGCGCACGGTCAAGCGGACGTACATCGCGCTGGTCTGGGGCGAGACGCCCGACGAGGGCACCATCGACGCCCCCATCGCCCGCGATCCGCGCGAGCGCACGCGCATGGCCATCGTGCATACGAACAGCGGCAAGCCGTCGCGCACCCACTTCGAGACGCTGGGCACGGTGCCGCTGGGCCGCGCCAAGGTGTCGATGGTGATGTGCCAGCTCGAAACGGGCCGCACCCACCAGATCCGCGTGCATTTCGAATCGATCGGCCACCCGCTGGTGGGCGACCCGGTCTACCACAAGGCCACGCAGCGCGGCCAGCGGCCCGCCGTGCGCGTGCCGCTGCCGGTGCCGTTCACGCGCCAGGCGCTGCATGCCTACCGGCTGGGGCTGGTGCACCCGGTGACCGGCCGCAAGAAATCCTGGGAAGCCGAGCCGCCCGAGGACCTGCAGGCGCTGATCGATGCGCTGGACTTCGAGGGTCAGGCGGACGACGACGCCGATGACGAGCATGACGAGCCCGAGTGGTACGAGGGGGAAGCCGATGACCACGACGACTGACGCGGACTGGATCGTGCCGGACTGGCCCGCGCCGGCGCGCGTGCGGGCGTTGCAGACCACGCGGCGCGGCGGGGTCAGCGTCGGCCCGTACGGGCTGGCTGGCGGCGCGGCCGGCGGGCTGAACCTGGGTACGCATGTCGGCGATGACCCTGCGGCCGTCGCGGCCAATCGCGCCCGGCTGGCCAGCCGGCTGCCGGCCATGCCGCGCTGGCTCGAACAGGTGCATGGCTGCGGGGTGGTGACCGCCGACGATGGCGCCGATGCCGATGTGCCTCGGGCCGACGCGAGCATCGCCACGACGCCGGGGCACGTTTGCGCGATCATGACCGCCGACTGCCTGCCCGTGCTGCTCTGCGACACCGCCGGCACCGTGGTGGGCGCCGCCCACGCGGGCTGGCGCGGGCTCTGCGATGGCGTGATCGAGGCCACGCTGGCGCGCATGGCGGCGCGCGCGGGCGGCCAGGCGCAGTGGCTGGCATGGCTGGGGCCGGCCATCGGGCCGGCATCGTTCGAGGTCGGGGCCGAGGTCCGCGAAGCGTTCCTGCAGCAGGCGCTGCCGGCCGAGCGCGACGCCGTGGCGGCCGCCTTCGTGCCGGGCGCGCCGGGCAAGTACCTGGCAAACCTGTACGCGCTGGCGCGGACCCGGCTGGCGCGCGCCGGCTGCCAGCAGGTGTTCGGCGGCGGGACCTGCACGCTCAGCGACGCCGACCGTTTCTATTCGTATCGACGGGACCGCACCACGGGCCGCATGGCCACGCTGGTCTGGCTGGCGGACTAGCCGCCGTTGCGTTCCTCGGCGGGCGGCGGCGACACTCGCGCCGCCTCCGCTTCCGCCGCTTCGCGCGCCTTGCGGCGCCGGCGGCGTCCCGGGGTGCCCATGATGTACAGCACCAGCGACACGGGCGCCAGACCATAGCCCAGGAAGGTGGCCACGCCGGCGACCACGCTGGTCTCCGTGATGGCCATCATCAGGGCCACGTAGAGCCAGCCAATTGCCACGATATACATCAGACCTTCATCTCTCTCGGGTAGGAATGCGGAGGCCGGGAACCCGCGCCAGGATTACCGTCCGGTAGGTCGGGCTTCACTTCCCGGGGCGCCGTGCCGCAATCCGGAATTCCGCATTGACAGCGTCTACATTGCAAGGCAACAATGCCTCGAAATGTATCGGAACCGGGAAGCTTTCCCAGGGTTTCGCCGGCAAGCATAGCGTAAGAAGCGGGCGGCCTCAGGCGCTCAGCGGACGCAACCCGGATACGGGGCGGGTCGGGAGACAGTTACCCCGAGCCGTCGACCATCACGACTGGCAGAGAGACGATCACATCATGGCGACCGGCAAAGGTGCGGCATCTTCCGGACCGGAAGACAAGTCCCAACCGTTTCAATTTGCGCCGGGGCCATTCGATCCAGCGGCATGGCTGGAATGGTCCCGTCAGTGGGTACCCGAAGCCAACGGCGCCATGCCGGCCGGTTTTCCGGCGGGCCTGGCCGGCGCGTTCCCGGCCGGATTCCAGGGCGCCATGCCGGGCGGATTTCCTGGTGGATTCCCCGGCGGCGACGCCTTCGCCAAGGCGTTCCAGCAAGCCTTTGCGGCCGGCGGCGTCAACGGCGCCGCAGTCAAGATCGCCCCGGACCAGCTCGCCGCCATCCAGCAGCGCTACATGCAGGACTTTGCCGAACTGTGGCGCGAGATGGGCGAGGGCGCCATGGCCGCCAACGGCACGCCTGCCGGCAATGGCGACGGCGGGGCCGCCAGCCAGCGCCTGTCCGATCGCCGCTTTGCCAGCCCGGCCTGGCGCAACAATGCCCCCTACCGCTACACCGCCGCGTTTTACCTGCTGACCGCCCGCGCGATGACCGAGATGGCCGACGCCGTCGAGGCGGACCCGAAGGTGCGCCAGCGCATCCGCTTTGCCGTGTCGCAGTGGGTCGACGCCATGTCGCCGGCCAACTTCCTCGCGCTGAACCCCGATGCCCAGCAGCGCCTGATCGAATCGGGCGGCGAATCGCTGCGCAACGGCGTGCGCAACATGCTGGAAGACCTGCAGCGCGGCAAGATCTCGCAGACCGACGAGGCCGCCTTCGAGGTGGGCCGCAACGTTGCCGTGACCGAAGGCGCCGTGGTCTACGAAAACGAATACTTCCAGCTGCTGCAATACCAGCCGCTGACCGACAAGGTCTACGCGCGGCCGCTGCTGCTGGTGCCGCCGTGCATCAACAAGTACTACATCCTCGATCTCCAGCCGGAAAGCTCGCTGGTGCGCCATGCCGTGGAGAACGGCCACACCGTGTTCCTGGTGTCGTGGCGCAACCCGGACGCGTCGATGGCCGAGCGTACCTGGGACGACTACATCGAGCACGCGGCCATCCGTGCGATTGAGGTGGCGCGCGACATCAGCGGGCAGGACAAGATCAACGTGCTGGGCTTCTGCGTGGGCGGCACCATCGTCTCCACGGCGCTGGCCGTGCTGGCCGCGCGCGGCGAACAGCCGGCCGCCAGCCTGACGCTGCTGACCACGCTGCTCGATTTCTCGGACACCGGCATCCTCGACGTCTTCGTCGACGAGGCCCACGTGCAGCTGCGCGAAGCCACGCTGGGCGGCGCGGCCGGCGCGCCGTGCGGGCTGCTGCGCGGCGTGGAGCTGGCGAACACGTTCTCGTTCCTGCGGCCCAACGATCTGGTCTGGAACTACGTGGTCGACAACTACCTCAAGGGCAACACGCCGGTGCCGTTCGACCTGCTGTTCTGGAACGGCGACGCCACCAACCTGCCGGGGCCGTGGTACTGCTGGTACCTGCGCCACACGTACCTGCAGGACGAACTGAAGGTGCCCGGCAAGCTGACCGTCTGCAACGCGCCGGTGGACCTGGGCGCCATCGACGTGCCGACCTATATCTACGGGTCGCGCGAGGACCACATCGTGCCGTGGACGTCGGCATACGCCTCCACCGCGCTGCTGAACAACAAGCTGCGCTTCGTGCTGGGCGCGTCCGGGCACATTGCCGGCGTGATCAATCCGCCGGCCAAGAAGAAGCGCAGCCACTGGACCAACGACGCGCTGCCCGCCACCGCGCAGGAATGGCTGGCCGGCGCGCAGGAGCATCCGGGTAGCTGGTGGCCCGACTGGATGGCCTGGCTGGGCAAGCAGGCGGGGCAGAAGCGCGCCGCGGCGGCGTCGCTGGGCAACGCCCACTACCCGGTCATCGAACCCGCGCCGGGACGCTACGTCAAGCAGCGCGCCTGATTCTCACCTGGGCCGGGCGGCATGTCCGGCCCGCATCGAACCGATCCGCGATCCGATTTCTTGAAAGGACCTCAAATGACCGACATCGTCATTGTTTCCGCAGCCCGCACCGCAGTTGGCAAGTTCGGCGGCTCCCTGGCGAAGATTCCCGCGCCGGAACTGGGCGCCATCGTGATCAAGGCCGCGCTGGAGCGCGCCGGCGTCAAGCCGGACCAGGTGAGCGAAGTGATCATGGGCCAGGTGCTGACGGCCGGCTCGGGCCAGAACCCGGCGCGCCAGGCGTCGCGCAAGGCCGGCCTGCCCGACATGGTGCCGGCCATGACCATCAACAAGGTGTGCGGCTCGGGCCTGAAGGCCGTGATGCTGGCCGCCAATGCCATCCTGGCCGGCGAGGCCGAGATCGTGGTGGCCGGCGGCATGGAGAACATGAGCGCCGCCCCGCACGTGCTGCCGGGCTCGCGCGACGGCTTCCGCATGGGTGACGCCAAGCTGGTCGACACGATGATCGTCGACGGCCTGTGGGACGTGTACAACCAGTACCACATGGGCATCACGGCCGAGAACGTCGCCAAGGAATACGGCATCACGCGCGAGGCGCAGGACGAATTCGCCGTCGGTTCGCAGAACAAGGCCGAGGCTGCCCAGAAGGCGGGCAAGTTCGACGAGGAAATCGTGCCGGTGATGATTCCCCAGCGCAAGGGCGACCCGGTGGCGTTCAAGACCGACGAGTTCGTGCGCCACGGCGCCACGCTGGACAGCCTGGCCGGGCTGAAGCCGGCGTTCGACAAGGCCGGCACGGTGACGGCCGCCAACGCGTCGGGCCTGAACGACGGCGCCGCCGCCGTGGTGGTCATGTCGGCCGCCAAGGCCAAGGAACTGGGCCTGACGCCGCTGGCGACGATCAAGGCGTACGCCAACGCCGGCGTGGACCCGGCCGTGATGGGCATGGGCCCGGTGCCGGCCAGCAAGCGCTGCCTGTCGCGCGCGGGCTGGGAGGTCAAGGATCTGGACCTGATGGAGATCAACGAGGCGTTCGCCGCCCAGGCGCTGGCCGTGCATCAGCAGATGGGCTGGGACCAGTCGAAGATCAACGTGAACGGTGGCGCCATCGCCATCGGCCATCCGATCGGTGCATCGGGCTGCCGCATTCTGGTGACCCTGTTGCACGAAATGAAGCGTCGCGACGCGAAGAAGGGCCTGGCCTCGCTGTGCATCGGCGGCGGCATGGGTGTGGCGCTGGCAGTGGAGCGTTGAAGGGCAGTGCATTGAGGGGTGATCCGGCGGCCCGTACCGAGGAAGGCGGCCGCCGCGATCGACAATAACGACCAAGCTTCGATCCCGACGATCGAGCAACCAGGAGTGGATATGACTCAGCGCATTGCATATGTGACCGGCGGCATGGGCGGCATCGGAACCGCGATCTGCCAGCGCCTGGCGAAGGACGGCTTCACGGTGGTGGCGGGCTGCGGCCCGAACTCGCCGCGCCGTGAGAAATGGCTGGAACAGCAGCGCGCGCTTGGCTTCGAGTTCATCGCGTCCGAAGGCAACGTGGCCGACTGGGATTCGACCAAGGCCGCGTTCGACAAGGTCAAGTCCGAGGTCGGCGAGGTGGACGTGCTGATCAACAACGCCGGCATCACGCGCGACGTGGTGTTCCGCAAGATGACCCGCGCCGACTGGGACGCGGTGATCGACACCAACCTGACATCGCTGTTCAACGTGACCAAGCAGGTCATCGACGGCATGGCCGACCGCGGCTGGGGCCGCATCGTCAATATTTCGTCGGTGAACGGCCAGAAGGGCCAGTTCGGCCAGACCAACTACTCCACGGCCAAGGCCGGCCTGCACGGCTTCACGATGGCGCTGGCGCAGGAGATGGCGACCAAGGGCGTGACCGTCAACACGGTGTCGCCGGGCTATATCGCCACGGACATGGTCAAGTCGATCCGCCAGGACGTGCTGGACAAGATCGTGGCGACGATTCCGGTCAAGCGCCTGGGCGAGCCGGAAGAGATTGCGTCGATCTGCGCCTGGCTGGCGTCGGAGGAGTCGGGTTTCTCGACCGGCGCCGACTTCTCGCTGAACGGCGGCCTGCACATGGGCTGACGCCCGGCGGCGCGGTGCGCAGCGCGGCCGCTTGATGCGCCGCATCCAGCGCACTGCACAAGCCGGGGGCCGCCGTCCCCGGTTGCCGGCCCAACGCCGTCCCGCGCCTGCTGGCGCCGGGCGGCGTTTTTGTTTGAAACGCCGTTTTGCTGCGGGTTTTCCTTAAAGCCGGCCCGCTTTCCATAGTGCTTTCTTGAGCATAGAATCAGGGCAATGGCGCAACCGGCACCAAAGTAGAGCGCTTGGCTTAGGGTCTGGTCCGGTTGTATCTTGCGCGGCGCAGGCGCCCGGCACCCCCGGGACGCGGCCCCAATTGCGCACTGCATCGCATGCGGTGCAGCAGCGTTGCCGAGGCGGCGCAGCAGCGGATGCCCCCGCCGGCATCAGCGACGACAAAAGGATAGAGCATCGATGGCCACGACCAAGAAAGGCGCAGAGCGACTGATCAAGAAATATCCCAATCGCCGGCTCTACGATACGCAGACCAGCACCTACATCACGCTCGCGGACGTCAAGCAGCTTGTCATGGACACCGAGGACTTCAAGGTCGTCGACGCCAAGTCGGGCGAGGAACTCACGCGCAGCATCCTGCTGCAGATCATCCTGGAAGAGGAAACGGGCGGCGTGCCGATGTTCTCCAGCGCCATGCTGTCGCAGATCATCCGTTTCTACGGCCACGCGATGCAGGGCATGATGGGCACCTACCTGGAAAAGAACATCCAGGCGTTCATCGACATCCAGAACAAGCTGGCCGAGAACTCCAAGGGCCTGTATTCGGGCGAGGCGTTCAGCCCCGACATGTGGTCGCAGTTCATGAACCTGCAGGGCCCGATGATGCAGGGCATGATGAGCAACTACATCGAGCAGAGCAAGAACCTGTTCGTGCAGATGCAGGAACAGATGCAGAACCAGGCCAAGAGCATGTTCGGCACGTTCCCGTTCAACCAGACGGACAAGAAGTAACGCCGCCTGGCGGCCGCCCGAAGGCGGCTGGAAGAAGGGCCCTGCGAGGTTTGCAGGGCTTTTTGCTTTGGCGGGGCGCAATGGACAAAGTGGCTTGGAAGGCATTGATCGCGCACCGTTGCCTTGGTCCCAAAATGGGACTAAGATGCATGGCATGCGAGTCATTGCGAAACGAAACCTGCTGGCCTTCTGCGAACGGCATCCTTTGGCCAGGCAACCGCTGCTGGCGTGGCACGAGGAAGCGCTGCAGGGAAAGTGGGCAACGCCGCAAGACATCAAGGACCGCTACGGGTCGGCAAGCTTCGTCGGCCGTAACCGCGTGGTGTTCAACATCGGCGGCAACAAGTACCGGCTGATTGTCGCTGTGGCCTACCAGCTCGGCGTCGTCTACGTGAAGTTCGTAGGCACCCACGCGGAATACGATTCCGTCGACGCGGCGACTGTGGAAATGGAGTAAGGCATGGACATTCGACCTCTGCACACTGAAGACGACTACAAGGCCGCGCTGGCCGATGTGTCGGCGCTCGTCGACATGGATCCCGCCCCGGGAAGCCCGGAAGGTGACCGCCTGGAGGTGATGGCGACGCTGATCGAGCGCTACGAAGCCGCCCGCTTTCCGCTGGAGCACCCGGACCCCATCGAGGCCATCCGGTTTCGGATGGAGCAGGGCGGGCTGACACCGCGCGACATGGAGCCGTACATTGGCAACCTGAACCGAGTGTACGAAGTGCTCAACCGCAAGCGCGGCCTGAGCTTGTCGATGATCCGCCGGCTTAACCAGGAGCTGAAGATTCCCGCCGAGGTGCTGATCGCCTGATTCGGACGCCCCGCCCGGAGGACGCCCGATCAGGGTAAAATCTCCGCCTTTCACGGCAAGGACGGCGCCCGGCAGGCTCGCCGCATGCCGTCAGTCCAGCGCGGCGCGCCACCGGGGACGGTCGGCCGCCCAGATACCCCCACATTCGCGGTGCCCCATGTCGTCTGAAACCAATCTGTCCAATCCTGCGCCGAAAGTCGGCTTTGTGTCACTTGGCTGCCCGAAGGCCCTTGTGGATTCGGAGCAGATCATCACGCAATTGCGCGCCGAGGGGTATGCCATCAGCGGCACCTACGACGGCGCCGACCTGGTGGTCGTGAACACCTGCGGCTTTATCGACGAAGCGGTGCAGGAAAGCCTGGACGCCATCGGCGAAGCGCTGACCGAGAACGGCAAGGTGATCGTCACCGGCTGTCTCGGGGCCAAGAAGGACGCGGCGGGGCAGGATATCGTGTCGTCGGTCCATCCGAAGGTGCTGGCCGTGACCGGCCCGCACGCGCTGGGCGAGGTCATGCAGGCGGTGCACACCCACCTGCCCAAGCCGCACGACCCGTTCACCGACCTGGTGCCGGCCGCCGGCATCAAGCTCACGCCCAAGCACTACGCCTACCTGAAGATTTCGGAAGGCTGCAACCACCGCTGCTCGTTCTGCATCATCCCGTCGATGCGCGGCGACCTCGTGTCGCGGCCGGTGGCGGAAGTCATGCTCGAAGCCGAGAACCTGTTCAAGGCCGGCGTCAAGGAGTTGCTGGTCATCTCGCAGGACACCAGCGCCTATGGCGTCGACGTCAAGTACCGCACGGGCTTCTGGGCCGGCCGGCCGCTCAAGACCCGCATGACCGAACTGGTGGCGGCGCTGGGCGAACTGGCCAGCCAGTACGGCGCCTGGGTGCGCCTGCACTATGTCTACCCGTATCCGCACGTCGACGAGGTCATCCCGCTGATGAACCAGGGCCACGTGCTGCCGTACCTGGACGTGCCGCTGCAGCACGCCCACCCCGACGTGCTCAAGCGCATGAAGCGTCCGGCCAATGCCGAAAAGACGCTCGACCGCATCCGCGCCTGGCGTGAGATCTGCCCGGAGCTGACCATCCGCAGCACCTTCATCGCCGGCTTCCCCGGCGAGACCGAGGCCGAATTCCAGACGCTGCTCGATTTCATCGCCGAAGCCGAACTGGACCGCGTGGGCTGCTTTGCCTACTCGCCGGTGGAGGGCGCCACGGCCAACGACCTGCCGGGCGCGCTGCCCGACGCGGTGCGCGAAGAGCGCCGCGCGCGCTTCATGGAAGTGGCCGAGGCCGTGTCGGCCCGCCGGCTGCAGCGCAAGGTGGGCCAGACGCTGCGCGTGCTGGTGGACGAGGTCAACCAGGATGGGGGCATCGGCCGGTCGTCGGCCGACGCGCCCGAGATCGACGGGCTGGTCTACATCGACCCTGCCGCCAAGCCGTCGCAGCGCTACAAGACTGGCGACTTCGTGAACGTCCGGATTACCGGCGCCGACGGCCACGACCTGTGGGGTGAAATCGCCTGACGGAGACCGTCCCGCCGGCGTGCTCAACCAGACAATTAGGTAAAAGTACGGTCGTTCGCTTTTGGCGGTGGACGACTATACTGTGCACCGCAACATGAACGCATGGAGACGAGACATGGCACGTGAAGTGGTGGTTGTCAGCGGTGTGCGCACCGCCATTGGTACCTTCGGCGGCAGCCTGAAGGATCTGGCCCCGACCGAAATGGGCGCCCTGGTGGTACGCGAGGCGCTGGCCCGCGCGTCGGTGTCCGGCGACGACGTCGGCCACGTGGTGTTCGGCAACGTCATCCAGACCGAGCCCAAGGACATGTACCTGGGCCGCGTGGCGGCCGTGAACGGCGGGGTGTCGATCCACGCGCCGGCCATGACCGTGAACCGCCTGTGCGGCTCGGGCCTGCAGGCCATCGTCAGCGCGGCGCAGACCATCCTGCTGGGCGACGCCGAGGTCGCCATCGGCGGCGGCGCCGAGAGCATGAGCCGCGCGCCGTACCTGGCGCCGATGGCGCGCTGGGGCGCCCGCATGGGCGATGCCAAGCTGATCGACATGATGCTGGGCGCGCTGCATGACCCGTTCCACACGATCCACATGGGCGTGACGGCCGAGAACGTGGCCCGGGAATACGACATTTCGCGCCAGCAGCAGGATGAGACGGCGCTGGAATCGCACCGCCGCGCGTCGGCCGCGATCAAGGCCGGCTACTTCAAGGACCAGATCGTCCCGGTCACGCTGAAGTCCCGCAAGGGCGACGTGGTGTTCGACACCGACGAGCACGTGCGGCACGAGGCGACGATGGACGACATGGCCAAGCTCAAGCCGGTGTTCGTCAAGGAAAACGGCACGGTCACGGCCGGCAATGCGTCCGGCCTGAACGACGCGGCCGCGGCCGTGGTGCTGATGGAGCGCGCCGAAGCCGAGCGCCGCGGGCTGAAGCCGCTGGCGCGCCTGGTGTCGTACGGCCATGCCGGCGTCGATCCGAAGACGATGGGCATCGGCCCGGTGCCCGCCACCAAGATCGCGCTGGAGCGCGCCGGCCTGTCGGTCAAGGACCTCGACGTCATCGAAGCCAACGAGGCATTCGCCGCCCAGGCGTGCGCCGTCACCAAGGCGCTGGGCCTGGATCCGGCCAAGGTCAACCCGAACGGCTCGGGCATCTCGCTGGGCCATCCGATCGGTGCCACCGGCGCGCTGATCACGGTCAAGGCCGTGCACGAGCTGCAGCGCGTCCAGGGCCGCTACGCGCTGGTGACGATGTGCATCGGCGGCGGCCAGGGGATTGCCGCAATCTTCGAGCGCGTTTAAAGTCACCCGACGCCCATCGCCCGAGGAAGCGCCCTTGTCCCGTCCTGTCCTGCCCCGCACGTTTTGCCTGTCGATCCTGGCCGGAATGCTGGCGTTGCCCGCCGCAGCGCTGGCCGCCGGGCCGGAGTCGTTGTCGACGGGCGGGCAGGGCGGCTTCGGCATCAACGATGCCATCAAGTCCGGCGAGGCCAGGCGCGGGACAAGCCTGTCGACCGGGCCGGCGCGGATGCTGGCACCCCGGCAGGAATATTCGCAGTACCCGGTCTACGTCGGCACGGTTGGCGACAAACCGGTCAAGATGCGCATCGCGCCCAAGACCGACACCCGGGACAGCCTGCAGGGCGAGTACTCGATTGGCGACGGCAAGGGCGTGCGGCTGTTGTCCGGCGAATGGGACAACGGCACCTTCCTGATGGAGGAGTCCGACGACGGCACGCGGGTGTCCGGCAACTGGGAAGGCCAGATCGACCGGAACGGCGCGGTGCGCGGCACGTGGACCGACGCCTACGACCCGGCCATCGTCCTGCCGTTCCTGATCCGGCCGTTCGGCGGCTACCTGGTGATCCCGCCATTCGACATGACGCCCAGCAGCGGCGTCACCTACGCGCCACCGCCGCCCAAGTCGTCGATCACGACGACCAAGCCCCGCTAGGTTCTCCGCCCGGCAGCGGCGCCCAGCCGCGTGGCGGGCGCGGCATTTGCTGGTAAGCTCGGACGTTCGATCCGTCTTCTCCAGGGAACCACGCCGTGTCCGCTTCCGACTCGTCCAACCACCCGCCGCGCTTTATCCAGACCACCGCCGTCCAACCCGATCTCGACATCGCGCCGGGCTTTGCCTCGTTCTCCACGCCCACGTATCGCGGTTCCACCATCGTGTTCCGCAACCTGGCCGAGCTGCGCGCCTATGGCGATGCCAGCAAAACCTACTGGCGCTACGGCCTGCACGCCACCCCCACCAGCGAGGCGCTGTGCCAGCAACTGGCCCAGATCGAAGGCGGCCGCCACACGCTGCTGCTGCCGTCGGGCATGGGGGCGATCTCGCTGGTCTACTTTGCGCTGCTGCGGTCGGGTGACGACGTGCTGGTGCCGGACAACGTCTACGGCCCCAACCGCGACCACGGCGAATGGCTGGCGCGTGAGTATGGCGTGACGGTGCGCTACTACCACCCGTCCATCGGCGCGGGCATCGAGGCGCTGATCCAGCCCAACACGCGGCTGATCTGGATGGAGGCGCCCGGCTCCGTGACGATGGAAGTGCCGGACTGCGACGCCATCGTGGCCGCCGCCCGCGCGCGCGGCGTGCTGACCGCCATCGACAACACCTGGTCGGCGGGCGTCTACTTCAAGCCGTTCGACAAGGGCATCGACATCTCGGTGCAGGCGCTGACCAAGTACCAGTCGGGCGGCAGCGACGTGCTGATGGGCGCCGTAATCACGCGCGACGACGAGGTCCACGACCGGCTCAAGCGCACCCGCATGATCATGGGCTGGGGCGTCTCGGCCGACGATTGCTTCCTGGTGCTGCGCGGGCTGGCGAGCATGCCCGTGCGGCTGGCCGCCCATGACCGCGCGGCGCGCGAAGTGGCGGAATGGCTGAAGCAGCGGCCCGAAGTCACGCGGGTACTGCACCCGGCGCTGCCCGACTGCCCCGGCCATGCCGAGTGGGCGCGCGACTTCACGGGCGCCGGCGGCCTGTTTTCGATCATCCTGCACGACCGGTACTCGCGCGAACAGGTGGACGCCTTTGTCGAGGCGCTGAAGCTGTTTGCCATCGGCTGGTCATGGGGTGGGGCGCACAGCCTGGCGGTGCCGTACCACGTCGATACGATGCGCCCGGCCGGCACGTGGCCGCCCGCCGGCTGGGAGAACGCCGGCGAACTGGTGCGGCTGTATATCGGCCTGGAGGACACCCGCGACCTGATCGGCGACCTGAAGCAGGCGATGGAGACCCAGCTCCGCTGAACCTCCGCCCCGCGCCATCCGGCCAACAAAAAAGCCCCGCGAATGCGGGGCTTTTGCATGGGAAGTCCGATCTCAGGAGGCGTCGGCCTTGCGCATCGTGGCCTGCGGCGCCGCCTCGGGCGTCGCGCTGCGGATGGCCCAGACCGACTCGGCCGGGCCGTTCTGCGCGCGGCGCTGCGTGGCACGGGCCAGCGCGACGTAGCCTACCGCCAGCGCCAGGCCGCCAATGTCGAACCCGGCAATCACCCAGCGGCCGTTGAGCGCCGCCGCGAACAGGTGGTCGCCGGTCAGCACCCAGTTGGACACCGGCACGGCCAGCGTCGCCAGCGCCGCCACGTAGAGCAGCTCCACGGCCGCCCGGATCGGCGGACGGATCAGCGCCCAGGCCAGGGACAGCCCGAATGCCGGCCAGAACACGTAGCTGACGGCACGCTCCGGCCACAGCAGCGCGGCCGGGAAGCACAGCGCCACGCCGATACAGGTGCCGATGCAGACGCCGACCGTGGCCTGCGCCAGCAGCTTGTGCACGCGCGGCTGCTCGGCCTGGCGCGACTTGCGCCGCGTCTCGATCCACAGCAGATTGCCCGAGTAGAACAGGAACGCCCCGGCCAGCCCGGCGATCAGGTACACCAGCCGCACGGCCAGGTCGCCATAGGTGCCGTAGTGCAGCGCGAACATGGCGCTGTACACCATGTGGTTCGTGTCGCGCGCGCCAGCCGTCTGGTTGGCGATCAACTGGCCGGCGTTCGGCTCGTTGGCGGCGGCATGGATGCCGACCGAGCCGCCGTTGCCCAGCGCCCGCACGCTGTCGCCGCGCACTTCCGCCACGGCGTTGGCGTCGCCATAGCGCTGGAAGCGGATCGCGCTCGGGGTAAAGCGTTCGCCGCCGTGCTCGCGTGCGATGGCCAGCAACTGGGCCGACGACATCGTCGGCGAGGGCCGGCCCGACGCCGACACCTCGGGCGTGGCGCTGGTCACGCGCGGCACCACCTCGAACAGCTTGCCGTCGAACGTCAGCATGTTGAACACCATCACCATGACCAGCGACAGGCAGAAGAATGCGCCCGTCACCGCGAAGATCAGGTGGAACGGCAGGCTGAACAGGCCCAGCACGTTGTGGGTGTCCATCCAGAACCGCTTGAGGTTGCGGCCCGGGCGGACCGAGAACAGGTCCTTCTTCAGGCGCGGCAGGTGCAGGATCACGCCCGACACCAGCGCCAGCCCGTACAGCACCGAGATCACGCCCATGAAGTACATGCCGTTCAGCCCCAGGCCCAGCGAGTAGTGCAGGGCGTTCAGGAAGGCCGACAGCTCGCCGGTCACGTGGTCCAGCGACGTGTCGTTCTGGGCCGCCTTGTCGCCGCCCAGCCGCTCGCCGCTCATCGTGTGCCACTCGCCGGCCTTGTCCTGCCAGTAGGCGTTGAAGTCCGGCTCTTCCTCGCTCGGCAGGCCAACGTAGACGCTGTTGGCGGCGTCCGGGTGGACGGCGATCAGCTTCTGCACGAAGGCGTCGATGGCGGGCCCCTCGACGTGGACCTCCGTGGCGTGCCGGCCTTCCAGCCGGTCCGGGTTCTGCCACACGTGCAGCTCGTGGTGGAACACGGTGATGGCGCCCGCGAAGAACGCGATGAACAGCGCCCAGCCGGCCATCAGGCCGACCCAGGTATGGAGCGTATTGAAGACGCGCAGGGTATTGGGTTTCATGAGCATTTCCTCAATGGCCCAAGCCCGTCGACGCGGGGGGCATTGCATGCATGAGGCGGACCGCCCAGAGCGTGCCGTAGCAGAACAGGTTGCCGCCGATCAGCCAGAGCCACGCGGCGCGGCTGGTCTGGCACAGCAGGCTCAGGCTGATGATGGCCACCCACAGGACGAAACTGAGCATGATGGCGAGCACGACGCCGCCTTCCCAGCCGCCCGGCAGCCAGAGAATGCCGAGCGTGCAGAGCGCGATGGCCAGCGGCAGGCCCAGCAGCGCGCCGGCAAGCCATTTGGTGCCGATCATGATGCGCTCCCTTCGCCCGGCATGTCGTCGTAGCGCTTGTGGTGGATCCAGGTGCCGATGAACGGCCAGGCGGACAGGCTGCAGGTCAGCGTCACCAGCGTGGCGGCGATGGCCACGGGCCAGCCCTCGGGCACGCTCATGACCCACGTGCCGGCCACGGCCAGCGCGACGCCGAGCCAGAACAGCAGGCGCGGCGGCAGCGGGGCGCGGCCGTCGTTGCTGGCGTCCACGCAAAGCACCTGGTTAGGGGCGGAAAGATAGAGGCACGCCGCGGCGGCCAGGGATAGAAGTACGGCAAACGCTTGCATGCGTCGGGCAACCCGGTGGGGATCGGTCAGGCGGGAAAGGACTAATAATAATGATTCGCATTTGATTTCACAAGGAAATCAAGGCCTTATGTTGCAGTGCCGTGCGCATGTGACCGAAATGCCAATGACGGAAATGTAATGTGACAGGCGCATCGAACTGTGCGCGCAGTCAGTGCCGGACGGCGGGCAGGTAGTGAAGCTGCCGCCGACGGACGTCAGCGGCGGAACAGGGGAGCCGGCCGCGTGGCCGGTACGCCGCTCAGCGGGGGAACAGGTTCAGCAGGCCGTCCAGCCCCACGTGGTTGAACGCGACGCTGGCCTGCGCCCGCACCACGGGTTTGGCGCGGAAGGCCACCGACAGCCCCGCCACGGCCATCATCTTGAGGTCGTTCGAGCCGTCGCCCATGACGATGGCCTGCGACGGATCGGCGCCGATCTGCGCGCACACCTCGCGTACGGTGCGGGCCTTGACATCGGCATTGACGATTTCGCCCACCACGTTGCCGGTCAGCTTGCCGTCGACGATTTCCAGCGTGTTGGCGCGCGTGAAATCGAGCTTGAGCCGGGGCTTGAGCTGGTCGGTGAAGTGGACAAAGCCGCCCGACACCAGCAGCGTCTTCAGCCCCAGCGCCTGCACGGCCTCCAGCATCTGCTCGGCGCCCGGCGACAGGCGCAGGCGCTCGGCGTAGACGCGGTCGAGCACGCTGGCGTCCAGGCCCTTGAGCAGCGCCACGCGGCGGCGCAGGCTTTCGTTGAAATCGGTGATCTCGCCGCGCATGGCGGCCTCGGTGATGGCCGACACCTCGGCCTTGAGCCCGCAGAAATCGGCAATCTCGTCGATGCATTCGATCGTGATCAGCGTCGAATCCATATCCATCGCCACGAGCCGGAAGTCCGACAGCTTGCGGCCGGCCGGCACCACGGCCCAGTCGATGCCGCGTGCGCCGCACACGGCGTCCAGCGCGTCGCGCAGGGCCGGGGTCAGCGAATCGCAGTCCTCGGCGGCGGCCACGGTGTCGCTGCGCGGGGCGAAGGCGGAAGCGTTGGCCACCTTGCGCACGGCATCGAGGTCAGCGGCGGACAGCGGGGACAGGCTCTGGAGAATCAGGGGCATGACGGCAGGAAACGGATACGGGCGGCCGGGTGGGGCGGCCGGGAGGGCGGTATTGTACTGCGCGGCGGCCGGCTCCCGCACGGGCGGGGGCCGGCTGGCCGATCAGGCCACGCGCAGGCTGTCCACGACCTTGTGCAGGAACGCTTCGCACGCGGCCAGCTGGTCCAGCGCGACGAATTCGTCGGGCTTGTGGGCCTGCTGGATGTCGCCGGGGCCGCAGACCACGGCCGGGATGCCGGCGCGCTGGAACAGCCCGGCCTCGGTGCCGTAGGCCACCTTGTTGGTCTCGCGGTCGGCGGTCAGCGCGCGCACCAGTTGCGTGATGGCGTCGGACTCGGCCGCGTCCAGCGACGGCGCCGCCGCGATCTTGCTGATCGCCATGCCGGCATCCACGTGCTCGGCGCGCATCTTCGGCACCAGCACGTCGTTCACGTACTGCTGGATCCGCGCCAGGATGGCCTCGGGGTCCACGCCGGGCAGGTTGCGGAACTCGAACACGAACTCGCACTCGGCCGGGATCGTGTTCAGCGCGATGCCGCCGTGGATCGTGCCGGTGGACGCGGTCGTGAACGGCACGTCGAACGCCTGGTCGTACGGGCCGTTGGCCTTGAACTCGTCGGCGATGTCGCGGATATAGCAGATCAGCCGCGCCGCGTACTCGATGGCGTTGACGCCCTTGGGCGTCAGCGACGAGTGGGCCGCCTGGCCCTTCACGCAGCAGCGGTAGGCGTTGATGCCCTTGTGCGCCACGATCACGCGCATGCTGGTCGGCTCGCCGACGATGCAGCCGGCCGGCGTTACGCCGCGGTCGCGCAGTTCGGCCAGCAGGTACGGCGCGCCCATGCAGCCGATTTCCTCGTCGAACGACAGCGCGTAGTGCACCGGCTCGCGCAGCCTTGCGTCCAGGATGGTCGGCAGCAGCGCCAGGCTGGTGCCGATGAAACCCTTCATGTCGCAGGTGCCGCGGCCGTACAGCCGGCCGTCGCGGATCACGGGCTTGAACGGGTCGGTGGTCCAGTTCTGGCCGTCCACGGGCACCACGTCGGTGTGGCCGGACAGCACGATGCCGCCGTCGGTGGCGCCGTTGGCGGCCGGCACCGTGACGAACAGGTTGGCCTTGTCGCCGGCCGGGTTGTAGCTCAGGTGCGGGCGCAGGCCCTTGGCCAGGAAGTGGTCGCGCACCACTTCGATCAGGCCCAGGTTCGAGTGGCGCGACGTGGTGTCGAACGACACCAGGCGCTGGGTCCAGTCCAGCGCGCTGCCGCGCTGCGGGGCTTCGTGGTCGGCGGTGCGGGGGGCGGCGGCTTGCATGGGCGGTCGAAAACGTTGATGTGTCAAGGGTGTGATGCTACACCGGCTGGCCCGGTCAGGCCAGTTGGCGCAGCGTGTGCTTGATGGTCTGCGCGCGGGCGCCCACGTCGGGCATCTTGGCCTCGATGCGCAGCTTGTCCTGTCCGGCCAGCTTGATGTGCTTGTTCTTCTGCACGAGGTCGATGATCCGGATGGCGTCGATCGGCGGGTTCGGCACGAACTGCACGCTGACCGTGGCCTCGCCGGCGTCGATCTTGCGCACGCCCAGCGGCGCGGCGGCAATGCGCAGCCGGTGCGTCTCGATCAGCGCCTGGGCCTGCGGCGGCAGCTTGCCGAAGCGGTCGATCAGCTCTTCCTGGATGTCGTCCACGCGGTCGGCCGTCTCGCAGTTGGCCAGCCGCTTGTAGAGCGACAGCCGCTCGTGCACGTCGGCGCAGTAGTCGTTCGGCAGCAGCGCCGGCGTCCCCAGGTTGATCTCGGTGGTGGCCGCCAGCGGCGCCATCAGGTCCGGCTCCTTGCCGGCCTTGAGCGACTTCACGGCCGCGTTGAGCATGTCGGTGTAAAGCTGGAAGCCGATCTCCTGGATCTCGCCCGACTGCTTGTCGCCCAGCACCTCGCCCGCGCCGCGAATCTCCAGGTCGTGCATCGCCAGGTAGAAGCCCGAGCCCAGTTCCTCCATCTGCTGGATGGCCTCCAGCCGGCGCTGCGCCTGCTTGGTCAGCCCGTCCACGTCATGCACCAGCAGGTAGGCGTAGGCCTGGTGGTGGCTGCGGCCCACACGGCCGCGCAACTGGTGAAGCTGCGCCAGGCCGAAGCGGTCGGCGCGGTGGATCAGGATCGTGTTGGCGGTGGGTACGTCGATGCCGGTTTCGATGATGGTCGTGCACAGCAGGATGTTGTCGCGGCGGGCCACGAAGTCGCGCATCACGCGCTCCAGCTCGCGCTCGTGCATCTGGCCGTGCGCCACGGCGATGCGCGCCTCGGGCACCAGTTCGGCCAGCCGGGCCCGCTTGTTCTCGATCGTCTCCACCTCGTTGTGCAGGAAGTAGACCTGCCCGCCGCGCTTGAGCTCGCGCAGGATGGCCTCGCGGATCACGCCGTCTTCCTCGCGGCGCACGAACGTCTTGATCGCCAGCCGCTTCTGCGGCGCCGTGGCGATGACCGAGAAGTCGCGCAGCCCTTCCAGCGCCATGCCCAGCGTGCGCGGGATCGGCGTGGCGGTCAGCGTCAGCACGTCCACCTCGGCGCGCAGCGTCTTGAGCGCTTCCTTCTGGCGCACGCCAAAGCGGTGTTCCTCGTCGATGATGACCAGGCCCAGCCGCTGGAACTTCACCTCGTCGGACAGCAGCTTGTGCGTGCCGATGACGATGTCCACCGTGCCCTCGTTGATCTGCTTGATCGCCGCATCCACTTCCTTCCTGGTCTTGAACCGCGACAGTTCGACGATGCGCACCGGCCATTCGGCAAAGCGGTCGGACAGGGTCTGGAAATGCTGCTCGGCCAGCAGCGTGGTGGGCGCCAGCATGGCCACCTGCTTGCCACCCAGCACGGCCACGAACGCGGCGCGCAGCGCCACCTCGGTCTTGCCGAAGCCCACGTCGCCGCAGACCAGCCGGTCCATCGGCTTGCCCGACGTCATGTCGGCGATGACGGCCGAGATGGCGGCCGCCTGGTCCGGGGTTTCCTCGAAGCCGAAGCTTTCGGCAAAGGTCTCGTAGTCCTTGGGCTGCAGCGGGAACGCAAAGCCCTGGCGCAGCGCGCGGCGGGCGTACAGGTTCAGCAACTCGGCCGCCGTGTCGCGGATCTGCTGCGCGGCGCGGCGCTTGGCCTTGTCCCACTGGCCCGTGCCCAGCGAGTGCAGCGGCGCGGTGTCCGGATCGGCGCCCGAATAGCGCGAGATCACGTGCAACTGGTGCACCGGCACGTAGAGCTTGCTGCCCTTGTCGTAGTCCAGGTGCAGGAATTCCTCGTCGCCCTGGCCCATGTCCAGCGTGACCAGGCCCTGGTAGCGGCCGATGCCGTGCTCGCTGTGCACCACGGGATCGCCAATCTTCAGCTCGGCCAGGTCGCGCACCATCGCGTCGACGGTGCTGGCCTGCTCCTGCTTGCGGCGGCCGGCGCGGCGCGCGGTGCCGGCGTACAGCTCGTTCTCGGTGACGAAGGCCAGCTGGGCGCCGGGCAGCGCGAAGCCGGTCTGCAGCGGCGCCACGGCGATCGAGAAATGTGAATCGCCGGCCAGGAACGCCGCGAAATCGTCCACCACCATCGGCCGCAGCCCGCTTTCGGCGAACAGCTGCATCAGCGTCTCGCGCCGGCCGGCGGAGTCCGCGCACATCAGCACGCGCGTGGCCTTGTTCAGCAGCAGCGCTTCCAGGTTGACCAGCGGGTCCTCGGCGCGGCGGTTGACCGAGACGTCGGGCAGGCTGGCCGCGAACGACGGCTGGTCGGCCGGCGACGGCTCGCGCTGCAGCACCAGCCGGGCCAGCGGCTTGGCGCCGACGAAGAACTGCTCCTCGGACAGGAACAGCTCGGCCGGCGGCAGCAGCGGCCGCTCGCGGTCGTGCCGCATGAACGTGTAGCGCTGGGTGGTATCGGCCCAGAAGCGGCGGATGGCGTCGTCGACCTGGCCCGCGAAGGCCAGCTGCGTGCCGGCCGGCAGGTAGTCGAACAGCGTGGCGCTTTCTTCAAAGAACAGCGGCAGGTAGTACTCGATGCCCGCCGACGGCACGCCGTTGCCGATGTCCTTGTAGATCGGCGACTTGGTCGGATCGCCCTCGAACACCTCGCGCCAGCGGCCCCGGAAGGCCGTGCGCGCGGGCTCGTCCAGCGGAAACTCGCGGCCCGGCAGCAGCCGGACTTCCTTGACCGGGTAAAGGCTGCGCTGGGAATCGGGATCGAACGCGCGGATGGTCTCGATCTCGTCGCCGAACAGGTCGATCCGGTACGGCAGCGCCGACCCCATCGGATACAGGTCGATCAGCCCGCCGCGCACGCTGTATTCGCCGGGACGCATCACGGCGCTCACGTGCTCGTAGCCGGCCAGCGTGAACTGCGCCTTGAGCGCGGCCTCGTCCAGCCGCTCGCCCTGCTTGAAGAAGAACGTGTAGGCCGCCAGGAACGACGGCGGGGCCAGCCGGTAGAGCGCCGTGGACGCCGGCACGATCATCACGTCGCACTGACCGGTCTGGATGTCGTGCAGCGTGGCCAGGCGCTCGGAGACGAGGTCCTGATGCGGCGAGAAGCTATCGTAGGGCAGCGTTTCCCAGTCGGGCAGCAGCCGCACCCGCAGTTCCGGCGCGAACCACGGGATTTCCTCGGCCAGCCGCTGCGCGTCCATGGCGTTGGCGCAGACCACGGCCACCATCGGCACGGTGCCGCGATGCTGGCGGGCGTAGGCGGCCACCACGAGCGCGTCGGCGGACCCGGTCAGGCCGCTCACGGCATGGCGCAGGCCGGGCTTGACCAGGGGCAGGGCGGCGAAGGGAAATGCGGTAACGGTGTCAGGCATTGGCAGCAGTAAACGCAAAAACGACGACACCCCGCCGGCAGGGGCGCGGGGCGCTCAGCGGGCAGGGCGGTCGATCATGCCAGCCATGGCGGCGGGCGAGGGCCGTATTATAGAATGCGCACCGGCCGGCCCGCTGGCCGGCTCACTTTTTCCCCAGGCCCCATAAACGTGTCCGATCGTCGATTTGCCCTGATTCCCTGTGCCGGAACCGGCAGCCGTGCCGGTGGCGCCGTGCAGAAGCAGTACCAGACCGTGGCGGGGCGGCCGATGCTCTGGTATGCGCTGGCCGCGTTCTCGGCCAGCGAGGCCATCAGCGCCACGGCGCTGGTGCTGGCGCCCGACGACATGCCGCTGGCGTCGCGCTTTGGCGCCGAGGCGTTTGCCGGGCTGCGGTTCGATACCGCGTTCGTCGGCGGCGATTCGCGCCACGCCTCGGTGCTGGCCGGCCTGCATCACCTGGGCACGCTGGGCGCCCGGGACACCGACTGGGTGCTGGTCCACGATGCCGCGCGCCCCGGCCTGACCACGGCGATGATCGACACGCTGGTGCGGGCCGTGGAGTCAGACGACACGGCCAGCGAGCCGATCGGCGGCATCCTGGCGGTGCCGGTGCCCGACACGCTCAAGCGCGCCGACGCCACCGCGCGCATTGGCGGCACCGTGCCGCGCGACGGCCTGTGGCAGGCGCAGACGCCCCAGATGTTCCGCATCGGCGTGCTGTGCCATGCGCTGGAAGACGCCATGGCCGCGGGCGCCGTGGTCACCGACGAGGCCAGCGCCATCGAGCGGCTGGGCCTGCATCCGCGCCTGGTCAACGGCTCGCTGCGCAACTTCAAGGTGACCTACCCGGAAGACTTCGCGCTGGCCGACGTGCTGCTGCGCACCGGGCATCCGGCCGCCTGAGCCGGCCCCGAACCATTTTTGCAAGGAGTCGTTTTGAATCCGTTCGATATTCGCGTAGGGCAGGGCTATGACGTGCACGCCCTGGTGCCGGGGCGCAAGCTGATCCTCGGGGGCGTGGACATTCCCCATGACCGCGGCCTGCTGGGCCACTCGGACGCCGACGCGCTGCTGCACGCCGTGACCGACGCGCTGTTCGGCGCCGCCGCGCTGGGCGACATCGGCCGCCACTTTCCGGACACCGCCGTCGAGTTCAAGGGCGCCGACAGCCGCGTGCTGCTGCGCGAGGCCGCGCGGCGCGTGCGCGAGGCCGGGTTCGAGATCGGCAATGTCGATGCCACCGTCATCGCGCAGAAGCCCAAGCTCGCGCCGCACATCGGCGGCATGGTGGCGAACCTGGCCGAGGACCTGGGGCTGCCCGTCACGCGCTGCAACGTCAAGGCCAAGACCAACGAAAAGCTGGGGTTCGAAGGCAAGGAAGAGGGGATCGTCGCCCAGGCGGCGGTGCTGATCTACCGCCGGCCGGAAGACGCGCAGGACTGACGGCCGGCGGCCGCCCGGCGGCTCAGGAGGCGGCCGGCGACGGTGCGGCGGGCGCCTCGGCCGTGATCGGGTAGACGTAGTCGATCAGCCGCGCCATGGCGCCGTGGCGCGAGCCCGCTTCGGTGCGTTTCTGGAAGCCCATCTGCTCGCAGAGCCTGATGGCGGAGTCCATCTCGGGCATCGCGCGGCAGACCAGCGTCTGGGCGCCGATATCGCGGGCGCGCTGGATGCAGATCTGCATCAGCCGCTTGCCCAGCCCCAGGCCCCGCGCCTGCGGGCTGACCGACAGCAGCCGGGCCTCGGGCTGCGTCAGCGTGATCGTGGAATCGTCGAGCGCGGGCAGCGTGGCGCCTGGATGGCAGAACAGCACGGCGCCGCTGATGCCGTGGTCGGTCTCGGCGACCCACCATTCCATGTCGGGATTGTCCTTGGCGGCCAGCACGGACTGCATGCCGCGCTGGAACGACGCCCGGCAATCCTCCATGATCTCCAGTTCATACTGCCCGTAGGCCTGCTGGGTGACCGCGGCGATATCGCCCCAGTCGTGTACCGCGGCCAGCCGGAACCTGAAACGCGGCGAGTTCGGGGAAGGCAAGGTGCTCATGGCGACAGCGAAGTTCGTGACCTTGCGTCGATTGTAGGCCGCGCCATCCACAAATGCACCGGGTCGTTCCGCTGGTTCGCGTGTCGGACAACACCAATTGACCGAGACAGGAAAAAGGCCGGCGGACGCTCCCAGGCGTCCGCCGGCCTTGCCCGCCTTGCGGCGTGCCGCGCGGTACTTGCGGCCCGTTGGGCCGCGAAGCCGCTTATTCGGCGGCGATGACGTTGGCTGCCGCGCCGATCACGGCGGCAATGCGGCCCACGTCGCGCAGCTGCTGGGCGCTCATGCCCTGCTCGTTCTTGAGCAGCTGGTAGTGCGACTTCACGCAGAAATGGCACTTGCCGATGATCGACGCGGCCAGCGCGTACATCTCGAAGCGGCGCTTGTCCACGCCGCCGTGGGTGGCGTAGGCGTTCATGCGCAGGCCGGCCGGCTGGCTGGCCAGGTCCGGGTCCTCGGCCATCTCGACGTACGGGTACCAGAGGTTGTTCATGCCCATCAGCGCGGCGGCCGTCTGCGCGGCCGTCACTTCCTCGGGCGACAGCACGTTGGCATTGCGGATCACGTCGACGATCACCTTGCTCTTGGCCGCGAAGGCCGCCGCCAGCGCCACGCCGACCGCGTCGTTGCCTTCCAGCGTCGAGCGGGCAATCGTGCCATCCACGTTCAAGCGGATGTCCTTGGCGTAGTCGGGAACCAGATTCTTAATCGTGCTGAGGAATTCCATTTATTTCTCCTATCGACGAGGGCTCAAAAAACCCGCACATAGCGGGTTTCGGCATGGAAGGGCCGCGGGCCCCTCCATGCGACGTACCGGGCACCTGATGTGGCCGGCAGGCAGTGCCAATTACAGCGTGGCGCCGCCGACGGCGCGGTTGCACGGGCACAGTTCGTCCGTTTGCAGACCGTCCAGGATACGCAGCACTTCGTCCGGGCTGCGGCCGACGTTCAGGTTGTTCACCGACACGTGCTGGATCACGTTGTCCGGGTCGACGATGAAGGTGGCGCGCAGGGCCACGCCGGCGGCCTTGTCACGCACGCCAAGCTGGTCCACCAGCGAGCCGGTCACGTCGGCGAACTGCCACTGGTTCAGCTTGTTCAGGTCCTTGTGTTCACGGCGCCATGCCAGCTTCACGAATTCGTTGTCGGTCGAGCCGCCCAGCACGATGGCGTCGCGGTCGGCGAAGTCGTTGTTCAGCTTGGCGAATGCCACGATTTCGGTCGGGCACACGAACGTGAAGTCCTTCGGGTAGAAGTAGATGATCTTCCACTTGCCCTCGAACGACTTTTCGGTGATGTCTTCGAAAGCCGACTGGCCATTCTCTTCGTGGTTGTTGAAACCCGGCTTGACACCAACGATGCTGAAGGCTTCGAGCTTGTCACCAACGGTCTTCATTGACTTCTCCTGATACGGTTGAACAGATTGAGGCGTTGCACTGCGCGATGTGGTTCCCATTGCCGCCCGGGAAGTCCATCGCATTTGCACGAAAGCTGTGAGTATGCGTGCCGCCGCGCGCCAAGGCCAATTGGTTTTCTTAACCGGCCCGATAGGCGGCGTCCGGAACGCTGCACAAATGGACAGCCGCAAGTATGCCATGCACCCGCCGGGCAAGCCTGCGGCACCACCGCTACGTGTGCCACGCGAACGTGTCAGCCGCATGAAGGCGGCGCGCGTCGTCAGGCCGGATGCAGCGCCGCCTGTTCGCGCCGGGCGCGGAAGATCACCAGCGTGGCCACCAGCCCGCAGGCGGCGGCAAACATCAGCCAGAGGCCCGGCGCGGCCTTGTTGCCGGTGCTGTGGATCAGGTAGGTCGAGATGGCCGGCGTGAAGCCGCCGAACAGCGCCGTGGCCAGGCTGTACGCCAGCGAGAAGCCGGCGGTGCGCACGGCCGGCGGCATGACCTCGGCCAGCGTCACGACCATCGCGCCGTTGTAGCTGGCGTACAGGAACGACAGCCACAGCTCCACCATCAGCAGGCGCTGGAACGACGGCGCGGCCACCAGCCACGACACGGCCGGATACGCCGTCACCAGCGTGGCGACGGTGAAGACCACCAGCAGCGGCTTGCGGCCCACGCGGTCGGACAGCGCGCCCATCAGCGGCAGCCAGATGAAGTTCGACAGGCCCACGCAGATCGTGACGATCAGGTTGTCCACGTCGTCGAGCTTGAGCACGGTCTTGCCGAACGTCGGCGTATAGGCCGTGATCATGTAGAACGACACCGTGGTCATGACCACGAGCAGGCAGCCGGCGACGATGATGCGCCAGTTATCGAGCATCGACCGGTAGATCTCCTGCACCGACGGCCGGTGCTTGCGCGCGCGGAACGCCTCGGTTTCCTCCAGCGAGCGCCGGATGATGAACAGGAACGGCACGATCAGGCAGCCGATCAGGAACGGCACGCGCCAGCCCCAGTCGTCCATCTGCGCCGGCGCCAGCGTGGCATGCAGCACCACGCCCAGCAGGCCCGCGAAGATCACGGCCACCTGCTGGCTGGCCGACTGCCACGCCACGTAGAAGCCTTTCTGGCCCGGCCTGGCAATCTCGGCCAGATAGACCGACACGCCGCCCAGCTCCACGCCGGCCGAGAAGCCCTGCAGCAGGCGTCCCAGCAGCACCAGCAGCGGCGCGGCCACGCCGATGGTGGCGTAGCCGGGCACCAGCGCGATCAGCAGCGTGCCCAGCGCCATCAGCACCAGCGTGACGATCAGCCCCTTGCGGCGGCCGTGGTGGTCGATATAGGCGCCCAGCACGATCGCGCCCAGCGGGCGCATCAGAAAGCCGGCGCCGAACGTGGCCAGCGACAGCATCAGCGACGCGAACTCGTTGCCGGACGGGAAGAACGTACGGGCGATGGCCGCGGCATAGAAGCCGTAGACCATGAAATCGTACATTTCGAGGAAATTGCCGCTGACAACGCGGAACACGGTCCGGAAACCGTGCTGGGAGGGGGGGGTGCTGGACATGGCTGTCTCTCGGTCAGCCGCCGGTGGACCCGGCGGCATGTGGTCGATCGTTGTGAGCCATGGCGGATCAGGGTTGCGGCAGGCGCGCCATGACATTGGATGCCGTGGTATGCATCGGCCTGTCGATGGCGTGAAGTGTGCGCAATGACGCTGTCATTCGCCTGTCAGCGACCTTTCAGTTGCCTATCAAATGCTGAAGAAAACCTGTCAACGCGCAACCGGTGGTGCGGCGGCGCAACCTGGCGCTCAGGCGCGCCGGAAGCGCGCGCTGACCACCAGGCCCGTGCGGGGCGCGGGGCGGTTGGCCAGCACCAGCCGGCCGCCGTTGCGTTGCAGGATGCGGTTGACGATCGACATGCCCAGCCCGGCGCCCTTGGCCTCGCTGCGCGCGGTGTCCAGCCGGTAGAACGGCCGGGTCAGCAGCGACAGCTGCTCGTTGGGCACGCCGGGGCCGTTGTCGGCCACGATCAGCACGGCCTCCTTGTCCTCCACGCGCGTGGAAATCTCCACGTCGGCCATGCCGGTTTCCTCGTCCTTGGCATAGCGGCGCGCGTTTTCCACGAGGTTGTCGAGGATGCGCTGGATTTCCATGCGGTTGGCCACGGCCATGACCGGGCCGTCGGAGCGCACGTGCACGCGCACGTCGTCATGCGCGGCATAGACGCCGACCGATTCCTGGACCAGCGTGGACAGGTCCACCGGCTCCACCACCTCCTGGCCGGGCCGGGCGTAGTTCAGGAACTGGCCGATGATGGCGTCCATCTGCTCGATGTCGGCGATCATCGCGTCGCGCGTGGTGTTGTCCACCGGGGACATCTCGGTTTCCAGCCGCAGCCGGGTCAGCGGCGTGCGCAGGTCGTGCGAGATGCCGGCCAGCATGACCACGCGGTCGTCGTCGAGCTGGCGCAGGTCGCGCACCATCTGGTTGAAGCTGCGGTTGGCCTGGGCCACCTCGCTGGCGCCCTGTTCGCGCAGCGGCGGGGCCTCGCCGCCCGAGCCGATCAGCCGTGCGGCGTTGGCCAGCCGCTTGAGCGGGTAGTTGACGCGGGCCGTGATGAAGGCGGCCCCGATGATCGACAGCAGCAGCGCGGCGATACTCCACCAGAGCCACTGGATGCCCGGCACGCGCTCGAAGCGCTCGGGGCTGATGGCCACCCAGTAGTCGTCGCCCTCGATCTCGAAGCTGACCCAGACGCCGGGAATGTCGTTGACCGTGGTGGCCAGCACCGTGTCCTCGCCCAGCCGGCCGCGAATTTCCTGCTGCACAAGCTGGGTCAGGAACGGGTTGGCCTTAGGCGCGGCGAAGTCGTCGTCCTTTTCGCGCGGATAGACCTTGATGCCCTCGTTCTGCACGAGGTCGAGCAGCAGGAACCGGCGCCGGGCAGGGTCCGAGTAAAGCAGGGCGGCGCGGGTGAGCTTGACCACGCTGACCACCTGCATGGCGATCTGCTGGGCGCGCGGCGCGCGTTCGAAGAGCCGGTAGCTCTGGAACCAGATACCCAGCGAGATCGCCAGCAGAAGGGCGATCAGCATGAAGGTTCGCCAGAACAGCGAACCAAAGAACCGCGTTGCGGTACGGCCGAGGGCGGTCGCCACGATGCTGCCTGTGCGACCGGAATTACTTCACGCCATCGGGGATGAAGACGTAGCCGAGGCCCCAGACCGTCTGGATGAAACGCGGGTTGCTCGGATCGGGTTCGATCAGCTTGCGCAGGCGCGAGATCTGCACGTCCAGGCTGCGGTCGAACACCTCGTACTCGCGGCCGCGCGCCATTTCCATCAGCTTTTCGCGCGACAGCGGCTGGCGCGGATGGCGGGCAAAGACCTTGAGCACCGAGAACTCGCCCGTGGTGAGCGTGATTTCCTCGTCGTTCTTGGTCAGCGTGCGGGTGGCCAGGTTCAGCACGAAATCGCCGAACGCGAACGTCTCGGGCGTCTCGGACGGGGCGCCCGGCACTTCGGCCGGGCCCTTGCGGCGCAGCACCGCGTGGATGCGCGCGATCAGCTCGCGCGGGTTGAAAGGCTTGGGCAGGTAATCGTCGGCGCCCATTTCCAGGCCGACGATGCGGTCCACGTCCTCGCCCTTGGCGGTGAGCATGATGATCGGGGTCTGGTCGTTGGCCCCGCGCAGACGGCGGCAGATGGACAGCCCGTCTTCGCCGGGCATCATCAGGTCCAGCACCAGCAGGTCGAAACGCTCGCGCAGCCAGAGCTTGTTCATGGCCGTGGCGTTTTCCGCCACGAGTACCGTGAAGCCCTGCTCGCCGAGATAGCGGCGCAGCAGGTCGCGCAGGCGCGGGTCGTCATCCACGACGAGAATCTTGTGGCTGGTATTTTCCATGGCGGTATCTTAGCGACTATCGCTTTCGCTCAAAATGGCTTAACAAAAGGTTACATACTTTACCCCGTGGTATGGCGGCGTGCACCTTTTGTGCATTTACACTCCGCAAACCGTTTGCCAGGGCCCGATGACACAGGGGCCTTGCGGACGGTCGCCACGGGCATCGCGCATGCCTTCCCGCGACGCTGGCACCGCCCTTGCGGTCGCCCTGGGGGACATGCCGGTGCGCTGCCGGCGCGGTCATGAGGACCGTCCGGAGGCCACAGTCGAAACCGCCATTATCCAATGAAAGTGAAGCAAAACCGGCACGGGCAAACCCTGCGTCGCACATTCTGCGCGCGCGTGGCCTGGCTTGCCGGTATGACCCTGCTGATGGCCGTGGCGCCCGCCTCGGCGCACGCCCAGTCGGCGGGCATGGCACACCTGCTTCACCCCAAGGGCCAGCCGCCCGGCGGGCAGGGCGGCAACCCGCCCCCGCCCGACCGCAACCGCCAGCCGCCCCGGCGCGGCGACCGCGCCGAGACCGAGCGCGACATGGCCGAGCGCGCGTCGCGCCAGGGCCAGCGCGGCGGCAGCCAGCGCCTGTCGCCCGACGAGCGCAAGACGCTGCGCAAGAACCTCTACGACATCGGCAAGGAAATGTACCGGGGCAGCTGATCAGGCCGCCGCCCGGAAGTGCCGCAGGAAATCCACGAATACCTCGGCCGCCTGCTGGGCGTCTTCCACCGTGATCGTCTCCAGCGGATTGTGGCTGATGCCGCCGTTGCCGCACCGGACGAACAGCATGGCGACGTCGGTGATCCGCTGCATCATCATGGCGTCGTGCCCGGCGCCCGACGGCAGTTCGAACGCCTGCGCCCCCCGTTTCTTCAGCACCGCCGCGAACTGATCCATCAGCCAGCGCGCGCATGGCGCGTTATTGACCGGCGTCACGCGTTCCACGGCGGCCGTCAGCCCGCGCCGCGCGGCAATCCGCTCGATGCCGGCCACGATATCGGCGATGGCGGCCTCGCGGATGCCGTCCTCGCCGGCCCGGATATCCATCGAGAACACGCAGGCGGCCGGAATCACGTTGCTCGATCCATTGGGCACCTGCAACTGGCCGACCGTCCCCACCAGCGTCGGCACCTGCGCGCAGCGCTGCTCCACCAGCAGGATCATCTCGGCCGCGCCCGTGGCGGCGTCGCGGCGCATGTCCATCGGCGTGGTGCCGGCATGGCTGGCCAGCCCCTCCACCCGCACCTGGAACCGGCTGCTGCCGGCGATCTGCGTGACGATGCCCAGCGGCAGGCCACGGTTGAGCAGCACCGGCCCCTGTTCGATATGGACCTCGACAAAGCCGGCCAGCGTGGCGGGATCGACCGCCGCCGCACGCAGCGCGTCCAGGCCGCCGCCGCCGGGCAAGCCGGCCGCCGCCAGCGCCTCGCGCATCGTCACGCCGTCGGCGTCCGTGCGGTCCAGCAGCGCCGGGTCGAAGCGGCCCGCCAGCACGCTGCTGGCCAGGAAGCTGGTCTTGAAGCGCAGCCCTTCTTCCTCGGCAAAGGCCACCACGTCCAGGTGGTACGGCAGCCGGATGCCCGCGTCGCGCAGCGCCCCGACCACGGCGATCGGCAGCAGGATGCCCAGCCGCCCGTCGTAGCGGCCGCCGTTGCGCACCGTGTCGAAGTGCGATCCGGTCATCAGCACCTTGGGGTTCGCCTCAGCCGGATCGGCGGCATAGCGGCCAATCACGTTGCCGATGGCGTCCACGCGCACCGCCATGCCGGCGTCTTCCATCCAGCGCGCCAGCAGCGCCTGGGCCTGGCGGTGCGCCGGCGTCAGGTACGCGCAGGTCAGGCCGCCTTCCATGTCGGAATGGCGGGCCAGGGCGTCGGCGTGGTCCAGGATCGACTGGCCGAGGGAAGGGGTGGCGGTGGTCATGGCGTCGGGGGGTGTCGGTACTTCGGAGGGGGTCAGCGGTTGCGCAGCCAGGTCTTCCATGCCACCCAGAGCTTGCGCATGGGCGTGAGCGAGATGCGCTGGGTCAGCACCTGGAAGTCGCTGGCCTCGATCTCGTCGAGCAGCGCGTGGTGGATGGCGGCCAGCGCCAGCGCGGCGCGCTGGGCGCGGCGGTCGGCGCGGGGCAGCAGGTCCAGCGCCTCCTGGTACAGGGCGCGCGCCTGCGCCGCCTGGTCGCGCATCAGCGTGACGAACGGCGCCGAATGGCGCGACTGCATGATGTCGGCCGCCGGCACCTCAAAGCGCTGGAGCGTTTCCACGGGAATATAGATACGGCCCTGGCGGGCGTCGCGGCCGACCTCGCGGATGATCCGCACGCGCATCTGCGACAGGCCCAGCTTCTCGCCGGCGTCCAGCGTCAGCGCGTCGGTGAATCCCAGCAGCCGGGCCGTCAGCCGGCCCACCGTGCCGCCCACCAGCCGCGCATAGCGGCCCAGCGCGGCGTCATCGAAATAGCGCGACTGGGCGAGGTCCATCTCCGTGCCGTCCAGCACCTGGCTCATCTCGGCCTGCGGCAGGCTGGCCAGGTGCGGTTGCAGCGCCAGGCTGACCGGGTGGTTCGGGGTGCCGTCGTAGAGCCGGCGCAGTTCGGCGCGCCACCAGTCCAGCCGTTGCAGCGCCACGCCGGCGTCATGGTCCTCGTGAACGATGGCATCGAGTTCCAGCCGCCAGGCTTGCAGCGCGGTCAGCGCGCGGCGGCGCTCCGGGGGCAGGAGCAGGCTGCTGTAATAAAAGCTGGAGCCGCTGGTTGCGGCCTTGTCCTGGCAATACTGATCGGGCGTCACGCCAATCTCTTTCTGTGGGATGGCGGGGCGGCGCCAAAGCCGCGAATTGTAACATCGGCGCCACGGCGCGCGGCCGCCGCCAGCGGTGCCATCCCGCTGCCAGCCGCGCCGGCGGGACGACATTTTGTCGCGCCATACGACTGTTCGTCATCCGGCGTTTGACGCACCTCAGGCCGGTCGCTATATTGCTGACCGCAAAGTTATTTATTTCCCGTGCGACGCTGGCCCATCGGCCGGCCGGCTCCGGGCACCATGAAGCACCCCCAGAGGTGCCCCGGAGCCGATCCTCCCCGGCCGTCCGGCCGCAGCATTCCAGAAGTGCAGTAGCGTCATCCTTTCCACCGACTCAACACGCTTGTCCATGCCAGTGCCATACGCCGGGCCGGAAGTCGCGGCCGCTGAAGTTCAGGTTCTCCCCATGCTCCCCCCGGCTGGCGCCACGCGGCGCCGTGGCGTCGTGCGCGGGCGGGCGGGGCGGCTGGCCGCGCTGGCCGCCATGGCCGGGCTGGTGACGCTGGCCGGTTGCGGCAAGCAGGCGGAGCCCGTGGAGACCGTGCGGCCGGTGCGCGTGATGCAGCTCAGCCCGTCGGCCGGCAAGACCGCGTTCGAGTTCTCGGGCGAGGTCCGCCCGCGTATCGAATCGCGGCTTGGCTTCCGCGTTGGCGGCAAGATCGCGGCCCGGCTGGTCGATGTGGGCGCCACGGTGCGCAAGGGCCAGCCGCTGGCGCGGCTCGATCCCACCGACCTGGCGCTGGCCGAATCGGGCGCGCGCGCCCAGTTCGACGCCGCGCGGACCGACCGCGACCTGGCCGCCGCCGACCTGAAGCGCTACAAGGAACTGGCGGCCAAGAACTTCATCAGCGCCGCCGAACTGAACCGCCGGCAGGCCACCTACGATTCGGCCGCCTCGCGGCTGGAGCAGGCCCAGGCCAACCTGCGCAACCAGTCGAACCAGACCGGCTACGCGGTGCTGACGGCCGACGCGGACGGCGTGGTCACGGCCGTCGATACCGAGGTGGGCCAGGTGGTCACGCCGGGCCAGCCGGTCATCCGCGTGGCGCAGACCGCCGAGAAGGAAGTGGCCATCGGCCTGCCCGAGGACCAGGTCGACATGCTGCGCGGCATCACCGACGTCACCGTTCATACCTGGGCCGATCCGGACCGCCTGCTGCCGGGCCGCGTGCGCGAGATTTCCGGCGCGGCGGACCCGGTGACGCGCACCTATCCCACCCGGGTCAGCATTCCGAACCCGCCGGCTGACCTGCGCATCGGCATGACGGCCGCCGTGCAGTTCACCCGCGCGGGCGATGCCGGCACGATCCGCATCCCGCTGACCGCGCTGCTGCAGGACAAGGGCACCAACCAGGTGTGGATCTATCAGCCAGACAAGGCCGACAAGGCGGACAAGGCCGGCAGCGGCACGGTCAGGCCGGTGCCCGTGACGCTCGGCGAGGCGCAGGGCAACCTGATCGAGATCCGCCAGGGGCTGGCGCCGGGCCAGACCATCGTCACGGCCGGCGTGCATCTGCTGAAGGCCGGCCAGAAGGTCAAGCCGATGCAGAGCGTGGCGCCGGCCCAGCCCGCGTCCAGCCCGGGCGCGCCGCTGAGCGCCCTCGACCGCCGCCTGGGCTGAGGGCGGCGCATGGAACATTCCCGCTTCAACCTGTCGCGCTGGGCGCTGGAACACCAGCCGCTGACGCGCTACCTGCTGGTCGTGCTGCTGTTGGGCGGCCTGCTGGCGTTCTTCCAGCTTGGCCAGGACGAAGACCCGCCGTTCACGTTCCGCGTGATGGTGGTGCAGGCGTTCTGGCCCGGCGCCACGGCCGAGCAGATTGCCGTGCAGGTCACCGACAAGATCGAGCGGCAACTGCAGGAAGTGCCGTACGCCGACAAGATTCGCAGTTTCTCCAAGCCGGGCGAGACGACCGTGATCTTCCAGCTGGCCGACAACTCGCCGGCCAAGGACACCGCGCAGATCTGGTACACGGTGCGCAAGAAGATCGGCGATATCCAGCAGACGCTGCCGCAGGGCGTGCGCGGGCCGTTCTTCAACGACGAGTTCGGCGACGTCTACGGCTCCATCTACGCGCTGTCCGCCGACGGCTTCAACTACAAGGAACTGCGCGAGTACGCCGACCTGGTCCGCCAGGAACTGCTGCGCATCCCGGCCGTGGCCAAGGTCACGCTGCTGGGGCTGCAGGACGAGAAGATCTTCATCGAGTTCAACCAGACGCGCTTTGCACAGCTTGGGCTCGACATCAACGCGATCGCCAACCAGATCGCCGAGCAGAACAATCCTACTGGCAGTGGCGTACTCGTCACCCCCAGCGACAACCTGCAGGTCCGCGTGACCGGCCAGCTTGGCGACGTGGAAGACCTGCAGAACCTGGTGCTGCGCGGGCCGAACGGCATCGCCAACATCAGGCTGGGCGACATTGCCCACGTCTACCGCGCCTATGTCGATCCGCCAGTCAGCAAGATGCGGTTCAACGGCAAGGACGTGATCGGGCTGGGCATCTCGATGGAAAAGGGCGGCGACATCATCGCGCTGGGCAAGGAACTGCGCCGCGTGACCGACGGCCTGCGCGGCCAGTTGCCGGTGGGCATCGAGATGGACCAGGTGCAGGACCAGCCCCAGGCGGTCAAGCGCAGCGTGGGCGAGTTCGTGCACGTGCTGATCGAGGCCGTGGTGATCGTGCTGGGCGTGAGCTTCGTGGCGCTGGGGCTGCATACCCGGCCGCTGCGGCTGGACGTGCGTCCGGGGCTGGTGGTGGCGCTGACCATCCCGCTGGTGCTGGCCGTGACGTTCCTGTTCATGAACATCTTCGGCATCGGCCTGCACAAGATATCGCTCGGGGCGCTGATCATCGCGCTGGGGCTGCTGGTGGACGACGCCATCATCGCGGTGGAGATGATGGTGCGCAAGCTGGAGGAAGGCTTCTCGAAGATGGAGGCCGCCACCTTTGCCTACACCTCCACGGCCATGCCGATGCTGACCGGCACGCTGATCACGGCGGCCGGCTTCCTGCCGGTGGGGCTGGCCCGGTCCACGGTGGGCGAGTACACGTTCGCGATCTTCGCGGTCACGGCGCTGGCGCTGGTGCTGTCGTGGCTGGCGGCGGTCTATTTCACGCCGTACCTGGGCTATCTGATCCTGAAGACGCGGGCCAGCGACGGCGGCCACCACGAGGTCTTCGACACGCCGTTCTACGCCCGCTTTCGCCGCCTGGTGAACTGGTGCGTCACGTGGCGCAAGACCGTGATCGTCATCACGCTGGCCGGGTTTGCGCTGGGTCTGCTGGCGTTCAAGTACGTGGAAAAGCAGTTCTTCCCCGATTCCAGCCGGCCCGAGCTGATGGTGGAGCTGTGGATGCCCGAGGGCACCGCCTTTGCCGAGACCGAGGCCGTGACCCAGCGGTTCGAGGCCGCCATGCGGCGCGACGACGCCGTGCAGAGCGTGACGTCGTTCGTCGGCAACGGGGCGCCGCGCTTCTACTTGCCGCTGGACCAGATCTTCCCGCAGCCGAACGTGGCCCAGGCCATCGTGATGCCGGTGACCGTGGAGGCGCGCGACGCGCTGCGCAAGCGCATCGAGCGCGTGCTGGCCGACGAATTCCCGCAGCTTCGCGGCCGCGTGAAGCTGCTGCCGAACGGCCCGCCGGTGCAGTACCCGGTGCAGTTCCGCGTGATCGGGCCCGACGCCGCCGGCGTGCGCAAGGTGGCGGACCAGGTGCGCGCGATCATGGACGACAACCCGAACACGGTGGGCGTCAACGACAACTGGAACGAGAACGTCAAGATGCTGCGCCTGGAGCTGGACCAGGACAAGGCGCGCGCGCTAGGCGTGACCACCAACGCCATCGCCCGGGCCACGCAGGCCGTGCTGACCGGCGTGCCGGTGGGCCAGTACCGCGACGCCGACAAGCTGATCGACATCATCATGCGCACGCCGCGCAACGAGCGCGACACGATGTCCGACCTGAACAACGTGCTGGTGCCCACCAGCACCGGCCGGGCCGTGCCGCTGACGCAGGTGGCCCGGGTCACGCTGCAGTCGGAGCCGGGCGTGATCTGGCGCGAGAACCGCGACTTCGGCATCACGGTGCAGTCCGACGTCGTCGACGGCATCCAGGGGCCCACGGTCACCGCGCAGATCAATCCGAAGCTCGACCCGATCCGCGCGGCGCTGCCGGCCGGCTACCGGATCACGATTGCCGGGGCCGAGGAGGAAAGCGGCAAGGCGGGCGCGTCGATTGCCGCCCAGTTGCCGCTGTGCATCTTCCTGATCTTCACGCTGCTGATGCTGCAGTTGCACAGCTTCTCGCGCGCGGTGATGGTGTTCCTGACCGGCCCGCTGGGTCTGATCGGCGCCGCCGCCACGCTGTTGCTGCTGCATTCGCCGATGGGCTTTGTCGCCCAGCTTGGCATCACGGCGCTGCTGGGCATGATCATCCGCAACTCGGTGATCCTGGTGGACCAGATCGAGCAGGACATCCGCGCCGGGCTGCCGCCGTGGCAGGCCATCGTGGAGTCGGCCGTGCGCCGCTTCCGGCCGATCATCCTGACCGCCGCGGCGGCCGTGCTGGCGATGATCCCGCTGTCGCGCTCGACGTTCTGGGGCCCGATGGCCGTGGCGATCATGGGCGGCCTGGTGGTGGCCACGGTGCTGACGCTGCTGTTCCTGCCGGCGCTCTACGCCACGTGGTTCCGCGTCAAGCCGCCCGAGGACGAGCGCGGCGTGATGGCGGGCTAGGCCACCGCCCGGGCCCGCCGGGGGCCGCCGGGGCCCGCCGGGGCTTATTCCGCCAGTTCGAAGACCACGTCCTGCGCGCCTTCCCAGAGCACCTTGGTGCCCAGCGCGCGCAGGTTTTCCTTGCCCTCGACGATGGTCAGGAAGTGGTTGCCGGCGAGCTGCCCCATCTTGCTGGCGAAGCAGCAGCTACCGTAGGCCAGGATGATCTCGGTCTCGCTGTAGCCGCCCGGGTAGAACAGGATGTCGCCAACCGACGGGTGGCTGGTGTGGTTCTCGAAGCCGACGCCCAGCCGGAACTCGCCGAGCGGAATCCAGCAGCCTTCGCCGCTCCAGCGCACGTGGATCAGCTTCTGACGGTACGGCAGCAGCTTCAGGAACGCGGCTACCGTGTCGGGCGCGTCGGGGTGGGTTTCGGCGACGAAGGTGTGGCCGGCGGCGGTGATGCGAAGACGGGTCATGGGGGTCCTGGCGGGTTCGGGTTGCAGGGTGGCGGCGTTGCCGTGGTTCAGGATAGTCCACCCATCAGCGTCTCGGCCACGGCAATCAGGCTGCGGTCGGCGCCGCGCGGCCCCAGCAGCGAAATGCCCAGCGGCGCGCCGGCGCGCCCGGACAGCGGCAGGCTCAGTTGCGGAAAGCCCGACAGCGGCGTCAGGCACAGCGTCTGGGCGGCGGCCGTGCGGTAGTCCTCCAGCGATTCCATGGGCGTGGTGCGCAGCGGCGCGATGTCCGGCATCGTCGGCAGCACCAGCACGCCGTCGTGGCCGAGCAGCCGGCCCAGGTGCGCCGTGAATTCGCGCCGCACGGCCGACGCGTGGGCAAACTGGGCCTCGGTCACGCCCTTGCTGAACGCGAACCGGCCGGCCACGTCGGGGCCAAGCTGCAGCCCGTACTGCTCAATCAGCGCGCCATCGGCCTGCCACGCCTCCCATCCCTGCACGTAGCGGAACGCCCAGTACAGGTCCGTCAGCGGCCGGTCGGCTACCTCCACAGGCACCGCCTTGCCCAGTACCGATTCGATCCGGGCCACGGTCGGCGCCAGCGCGGCGCGGGCCTCGGGCGTGGGCAGGCCGAACAGGTCGGCGGCCAGCAGCAGCCGGGGCCTGGCGGGCAGCGGGTCGCCATCGGCGCCGCACAGCACGTCGGCCACGCGCGCGAACGTGGCGATGTCGCGGGCAAGGAAGCCGCAGGTGTCCAGCGACGCGCAGAGCGGCATGCATTGGGCCAGCGAGATGCGGCCATGGGTGGGCCGGATGCCGAACAGCCCGCAGTGGCTGGCCGGCGCGCGCACCGATCCGCCTGTATCAGTACCCAGCGCTATATCGGCCAGCCCGTGCGAGACGGCGGACGCCGAGCCCGACGACGAGCCACCCGTGATGCGGTCCGGCGCGGCGCCGTTGAACGGGCCGCCGTAGTGGTAGTTCTGGCCGTTCATCGAGAAGGCCAGCTCGTCGGTGTGCACCTTGCCGACAAAGGCGGCGCCGGCATCGAGCAGCTTCTGCACCGTGGGCGCGGTGGCGGTCTTGATGCCGGAGCGGGCCAGCACGTGCGGATTGCCGCCGCCGGTGGGGTAGCCGGCAACGTCGAACAGGTCCTTGACCCCGAACGTCAGCCCGTGCAGCGGGCCGCCCGGCGCGTGCGGCACGGGGGCGTCGGGGTAGGGCAGGAAGGCGCGGGCGGGATGGGTGGCCAGGCTCATGGAGGCGGGGTCCTTGTGGCGGGATGGAATCGGGTTCAGGCCGCGCATTCGGCGGCGGGGGCTTCGACGCGCAGGCAACTGACGCGATGCCCGCCGCCCAGCGACACAGCCGGCGGCACGGCGGCCAGGCAGTCGGGCCGGGCCTGCGGGCAGCGCGGCGCGAACGTGCAGCCCGGCGGCAGCGCGGCCAGGTCCGGCGGCGCGCCGCCGATGGCCTGCAGCCGCTGGCCACGGTCCATGCCGTGCTGGCGGCTCTGCAGCAGCGCGATGGTGTACGGATGGCGCGCGTCGCGCAGCAGCGTGCGGATCGGGCCTTCCTCGACGATGCGCCCGCCGTACATCACGGCCACGCGGTCGGCAATCTCTACCGCCGCGCCAATGTCGTGCGTGACGAAGACGATCGACAGGCCCAGCGCGCGCTGCAGCTCGCGCAGCAGGATCAGCACCTGGATCTGCACCGTGGCGTCGAGCGCCGTGGTCGGCTCGTCGGCCAGCAGGATGCGGGGCTGGGCCGACAGCGCCAGCGCGATCATCGCCCGCTGGCGCATGCCGCCCGACATCTCGTGCGGATAGGCGGCCAGCCGCCGCTCGGGGCTGGGAATGCGCACCGCCTCCAGCGCCTGCAACGCCAGCGCGTGGGCCTGGGCCTTCGACACCTTGCGGTGCGTGCGGATGCATTCGACGATCTGCTGGCCGATCGTGTAGACCGGGTCCAGCGCCAGCAGCGGCTCCTGGAACACCATCGCAATGGTGCCGCCGCGCAGCCGTGCCAGCGCGCGCTTGTCCAGCGCCGGCACGTCGTGGCCGTCCACGCGGATCTGGCCGGTCATGGTCGTGCGCCGGGGCGGGTGCAGCCGCATCAGCGCGCGCAGCGTGACGCTCTTGCCGGAGCCCGATTCGCCGATCAGCGCGACGGCCTCGCCGGGCGCCACGTCGAGCGAGACGCCGTTGACGGCGCGGATCAGCTTGCCGCCGCCCGCGAACGTGACGTGCAGGTCGCGGACCGAGACGGCCGGCGCCGGGGTGGGCTGGGGTTGCGGGGCGCCCGGGTCGGGAAGTTGGGACATCGGAATCCTCCGGTGGAATCAGGGCGTGGCCGCGTGCAGGCCCGGCGACAGCCGGCGCAGCGGCAGCGAGTGGCCGCCGTCGGGCATCGCCATCAGGCACGAGACCGGATGGCCGGCCAGCGCGTCGGACAGCACCGGCGCGCGGCGTTCGCAGACCGGCTCGGCGCGGGCGCAGCGCGGGTGGAAGCTGCAGCCGGGCGGCGGGTCGATCGGGTTCGGCGGGTCGCCGGCCAGCGGGGCGGCCAGCGTGCGGTGGTCGGGATCCATCGACGGCATCGACGCCAGCAGCGCCCGCGTGTACGGGTGCGCGGGGTTGGCGTAGACCGCCTCGGTGTCGCCGATCTCGACCACCTTGCCCAGGTACATCACCATCACGCGGTCGCATAGGTAGCGGATCACGTTGAGGTCGTGGCTGATGAACACGTAGGTCAGGTCGAACTCGGCCTTGAGGTCGAGTAGCAGGTTCAGCACCTGGGCCTCGACCGACTTGTCCAGCGCCGAGACCGCCTCGTCCAGGATCACCAGCCGGGGCCGCAGCGCCAGCGCCCGCGCGATGTTCACGCGCTGGCGCTGCCCGCCCGACAGCTCGTGCGGATAGCGGCCGGCAAAGCGCCGGGGGTTCAGCCCCACGCGTTCCAGCAGGTAGCGCGCCCGTTCGGTGGCTTCGCGGGCCGGCACGCCATGCACGCGCGGCGTGAACGCAACCGATTCCTCGATTGTCAGGCGCGGGTTCAGCGACGCGTAGCTGTCCTGGAACACCATCTGCACCTGGCTGCGGAACGCCTTCATGGGCAACTGGGCCGAGCCCACGCCCTGGGCGTCGAAGATCAGCTCGCCGCGGTCGTGCGGCGTCAGCTGCATCAGCAGCCGCGCCGTGGTGGACTTGCCGCAGCCCGATTCGCCCACCACGCCCAGCGTCTCGCCCTTGAGCACGTCGAAGCTGACGCCGTCGACGGCGCGCACCACACCACCGCTGCGCAGCGGCACGGCCGACTTGAGCGGAAAGTGCTTGACGAGGTCGCGGGCGATGACCAGCGGCTGGGCCGGCCCGCCGACGTCGCGGAGCGGTTGGGCGGCGGGGGCAACGTACGCTTCGGCCATGGTCACTCCTTGATTTCCATGGCCGAGCGGATGCCGTCGGCCAGCAGGTTGAACGAGATCGACGTGAGGAAGATCATCGCGCCGGGCAGGGCCGCCACCCACGGCTGCGTGTAGATGGCCGTGCGCAGCGTGTTCAGCATCAGGCCCCACTCGGGCTCGGGCGGCTTGACGCCCAGCCCCAGGAACGACAGCCCCGAGGCCAGGATCATCGACACCGAGATCAGGCTGGTGGCGTAGACGAAGATCGGCCCGAGCACGTTGTTGAGCACGTGGGCGCGCACGATGGTCAGCGACGAGGCGCCCGAGGCCCGCGCGGCATCGACGAACTCGCGGTTGCGCACCTGCGTGGTCACGCTCTCGGCCACGCGCACGATCTGCGGCACGAACACGATGGTCAGCGACAGCAGCGCGTTGCCCACGCCGGCGCCCAGCGTGCCGGACAGCGCGATGGCCAGCAGCACCGACGGGAACGCGTAGAGGATGTCGGTCACGCGCATGATGGCCGTGTTGGTCCAGCCGCCCGCGTAGCCGGCCACGATGCCGATGGCGCTGCCGATCACGAACGCCAGCAGCACCGGCGTGATGCCCATGAACAGCGACAGCCGCGCGCCCAGCATCAGCCGCGACAGCATGTCGCGGCCCAGTTCGTCGGTGCCCAGCGGGTAGCCCTCGAAGCCGATGGGCTTGAGCCGCTTGAGGATCGACGAGGCATAGGGGTCGGCCGGCATCAGCGCCGGCGCGAACACGGCCGTGGCGATCAGCGCCAGCAGCACCAGCGCGGCGGCCATGGCCAGCCGGTTGCGCAGCAGGCGGCGTCCCACGGTGCGCCAGTAGCCCGGCGAGCGCTCCACCGGCAGCGGCGCGGCGCCCTTGTTCAGCGTCAGTTCCATGGCGGCTCCTAGTGGCGTTGGATGCGGGGGTCGAACAGCGTCTGCAGCGCGTCGACAACCAGGTTGAGCAGCACGAAGAACACGGCCAGCACCAGGATCGTGCCCTGCAGCAGCGGAAAATCGCGCTGGAAGATTGCCGCGTTCAGCAGGAAGCCGGTGCCCGGCCACGAGAACACGGTCTCGATCAGGATCGACCCGCCCAGCAGGTAGCCAAGCTGCAGGCCCATCACCGACAGCGCCGTGGGCGCCACGTTCTTGACCACGTGGCGGAACACGGCAACGTCCGACAGGCCCCGGGCGCGCAGCCCGACGATGAACTCGTTGGACAGGATCTCGGCCACTAGCGCCCGGATCGTGCGCGCGACGATGCCCATCGGGATGACCGACATCGTCACGGCCGGCAACAGCAGGTACTGCACGTGCTCCCAGTCCCACGCCCAGTCGCCCGAGCCGCCCGGCCCGGCGCCGGTGGCCGGCAGCCAGCCCAGCAGCACCGAGAACGCGATGACCAGCACCATCCCCAGCCAGTAGTGCGGGATGCTGACGCCGAGCACCGAGACGACTGAGGCGAGCCGGTCCCACACCGAATCGCGCAGGTAGCCGGCCACGAAGCCGAACAGGCAGCCGGCCGTGAAGCCGATCAGCGTGGCCACGGTGGCGAGCCGGATCGAATTGACCACGGCGTTGGACACCTCGGCCATCACCGGCCGGTTGGTGGCGATGGACGTGCCCAGGTCGCCGTGCAGCGCGCGGACCAGCCAGTGGAGAAATTGCTCCAGGAACGGCTTGTCGAAGCCGTACAGCGCGGTCAGCTGCAGCCGCAGTTCCTCGGACGCGTCCGGCGGCAGCACCGACACGAGCGGGTCACCGGGCGCGATATGGACCAGCGAGAAGCAGAGCAGGGCGACCCCGAGCAGGATCGGCAGCGCATACAGGATGCGGCGAAGCAGGTAAGTCATGGTCTGTGGCCGGCTGTGGGGGGAGCGAAACCGTTTCAAGATGGCGCCCCTCTCTCGCCTGGCGGGAGAGGGGCGCCGACACCGCCGCCAGCCTCAATCCATCGACATCGTCGCGATGTCGATGAACCAGCTTTGCGGCTGGACCACGCCCTTGACCTTCTTCGAGATCGCGCGCGGGCCCACGTCGTGGGCGATCAGCACGAACGGCGATTCCTCGACGATGCGGGCGTGCAGCCGGGCCAGCGCGGCGTCGCGGTCCTTCTCGCCGAACGACGTGCGGGCCGTCTCGATCAGCTTGTCGAACTCGGCGTTGCCGAAGAAGCCCCAGTTGTTCGATACCGGCGGCTGCGTCTTGGTGCTGACGAAGCGGACCATCGCAAAGAACGGGTCCATCGCGGCAAAGCTGACGTTGATGGCGTTGGCGCCGTGGGCGCTTGGGTCCTTGGCGCCGATGCGCCAGTTCGTGAACAGCGTGTTCCATTCCACGACGTCGAAGTCCACGTCGAAGTAGCACGCCTTGAGGTTCTGCTGCACGTATTCGTTCATCGGCAGCGGCTGCATCTGGCCCGATCCGGACGCCGACACCTGCACCTTGACCTTGACCGGCTTGGCGGCCGAGTAGCCGGCCTCGGCCATCAGCTTGCGCGCCGCCTCGGGGTCGTACTTGATGTCGAAGGCGGGATTGCCCCACCACGGGTTGCCGGCCTCGACGATGCCCTTGGCCTCGGCCATGTAGCCGCCCAGCAGCGTCTTCAGGCCAGAGCGGTTCACGCAGAGGTTGGCGGCCTGGCGCACGCGCTTGTCCAGCCACGGCGAGTTCGGCGCGAACGAGAGCTGCCACGGCCACATGTGCGGCTGGGCGTTGGCGTAGACCTCGAAGCCGCGGCTCTTGATCTGCGCGACGGCGTCGGGCGCGGGCGCCTCGATCCAGTCGACCTGGCCCGACAGCAGCGCCGCCGTGCGCGCGTTGGCCTCGGGCATCGGCAGCATCACGACCTTGTCGATCTTCGGCACGCGCTTGCTGTCCCAGTACGCCGGGTTCCTTGCCAGCTCCAGCCGCTCGCGCGGCACGAAGCGCGTCATCTTGAACGGGCCGGTGCCCGAGGCATCGGCGGCAAAGGCCACCCACGCCTGCTTGCTGCGTTCGGCCGGGTCGGTCACCGACGCCGGCACGGCCGCGAGCTTCTTCTCCCAGTGCGTGGGCGACGCCATGAACAGGTTCGAGACGTTGTACGGCAGGAACGAATCCGGCTCGGACGTCACCAGCTCCACGGTCAGGTCGTCGATCTTGCGCGCGCCGCGCAGCGTGGGCATGCGCGACGCCGTCACGCCCACCTGGCTCGGATCGAACTGCCTGGCGGTCTTGTCGAGCACCTTGTTGACGTTCCAGACCACGGCGTCGGCGTTGAAGGCCGAGCCGTCATGGAACTTCACGCCGGGGCGCAGCTTGAAGGTCCATTTGGTCTTGTCCTTGTCGTCGACCTTCCACTCGGTGGCCAGGTCCGGGATCAGCAGGCTCGGGCCGTTGGACTTGGACAGGTCCCACTGCGTCAGCGCGTCGTACATCGGGATGCCGGTGAAGCGGTTGCCCTCGAAGCCCTGGTCGGGCTGGCCGAGCGTGCGCGGGATGTCGGCGGCGGTCATGCCGATGCGCAGCACCTTCTGCGCCATGGCCGCGCCGGGCAGGGCGAGCAGCGAGAGCGCGACGGCGGCGGAGACGCAACGGAGCGCGGCGGCAAGGCCGGTCGCTGGGGAAGACGTGTTCTGGGTCACAGGCAGGGCTCCTGGGTGATGGGTGATGGTGCGGGATGGGACTGCCTCCGGTCAAGCAAGTGATGTGCCAGTGGCCATGCACCATCGCGACGTCCGCCGCGCGTGGTCTGCTTCTTGCACAGGGGCAATCCATCTTCACTCACCCCAGACCACCGAGACATGGATTCGCAATTCACTCCCCGCATCAATGGCGCCCGCCTGTGGCAATCGCTGATGGCGCTTGGCGAGATCGGCGCCACGCCCAGGGGCGGCGTGTGCCGCATCGCGCTGACCGACGAGGACCGGCGCGGGCGCGACCTGGTCGTGCAGTGGTGCCGCGAGGCGGGGCTGGACGTGCGCGTGGACGAGATCGGCAACGTCTTCGCGCGGCGCGCCGGCACGGACCCGCACGCGCCGGCCGTGGCCACGGGCAGCCACATCGACACGCAGCCGTCGGGTGGCAAGTTCGACGGCAACTTTGGCGTGCTGGCCGGGCTGGAGGTCATGCGCACGCTCGACGACCTGGGCATCCGCACGCGCGCGCCGCTGGAGGTGGCGTTCTGGACCAACGAGGAAGGCACGCGCTTCACGCCGGTGATGATGGGCTCGGGCGTCTTCGCGGGCGTGTTCGACGCGGCCCACGCCCGCGCGCAGCGGGACCGCGACGGCGTGAGCGTGGGCGACGCGCTGGCCGCCATCGGCTACCACGGCCCCCAGCCGGCCGGCGAGGTGCCCGGCGGCATGTACGCGGCCTATTTCGAGGCGCATATCGAGCAGGGGCCGGTGCTGGAGGCGGCCGGGCTGCCGATCGGCGTGGTATCGGGCGCGCTGGGCCAGCAGTGGTACGACGTGACCGTGACCGGCCAGGACGCCCACGCCGGGCCCACGCCGCTGGCGCTGCGCCACGATGCACTGCTGGCGTCGGCGCGGATGATCGAGGCCGTGAACCGCATCGCGCGCGACGAGGCGCCGCACGGGCGCGGCACGGTGGGCTTTGTCGAGGTCACGCCAAATTCGCGCAACGTGATTCCGGGGCGGGTGGATTTTTCGGTGGACTTCCGCAACCTGGGCCAGGACGGCCTGGACCGGATGGACGCGGCCATGCGCGCGGCGTTTGCCGGCATCGCCGACGCGGCGCGCGTGGCCGTGGAGATCCGCCAGGTGGTCAAGTTCGAGCCGTGCCTGTTCGCGCCCGCCTGCGTGGACAGCGTACGCCGCGCCGCCGCCCGGCTGGGCCTGCCACACATGGACGTGGTCAGCGGCGCCGGCCACGACGCCGTCTACGTGGCCCGCCGCGCCCCCACCGGCATGATCTTCGTGCCGTGCAAGGACGGCATCAGCCACAACGAACTGGAAGACGCACTACCCGAACACATCGAGGCCGGCGCCAACGTGCTGCTGCAGGCGATGCTGGAGCATGCGGGGTAGGGCGCAAAACAAGAAGCGCAAGGCAGGGCTATCGCGTAGTTTTGCTCCCCTCTCCCGCCGTGCGGGAGAGGGGCCGGGGGAGAGGGCGTTGAGGCTCTGCTTGCCGACCTGTCGCAGTTCGATGCGCTGGCCCTCACCCCCAACCCCTCTCCCGCAGGCGGGAGAGGGGAGAAAACAGGAGGCACAAGTCCAGGCTATCGAGTAGTTTTTTTGCCCCCTCCCGCTGTGATTTTTTTGCTCCCCTCTCCCGCCGTGCGGGAGAGGGGCCGGGGGTGAGGGCGTTGAGGCTCTGCTTGCCGACCTGTCTCAGTTTGATGCGCTGGCCCTCTCCCCCAACCCCTCTCCCGCAGGCGGGAGAGGGGAGTAAAACCTCATGCCGAATGACGCGCCCCGCCTAATGCCCGATCGACCTTGAAATTGCCCACGCGCACTCGATCACCAGCGGGCCTAGGCGGCGTTGGGCGTCGGCCATTGTCCAGCGGCTGGCGGGCGGGGAGACGTGGACCGCGCCGACAGCCTCGCCGCGGCTGTTCACAATCGGCGCGCCGATGCCCATGTCGCCCAGGAACAGTTCTTCCTCGTTGCACGCGTAGCCAACCGTCCGGCAGGCCACTACCGCCTCGAAGATCGCGTCGACGTCGGTCAGCGTTGCCGGCGTGCGTGGCGCCCGCGTGGATGCTTCCAGCATGGCGCGCACCTGGGCGTCGGGCAGCTTGCTGAGATAGGCGCGGCCCGAACTCGTGCAGTACATCGGAATCCGCATGCCCACAGGCGTCAGCACGGGCATGTGCTTGGCGGTCATCAATTGCGCCACGTAGACCATGTCCAGTCCCACCGGCTCGGTCAGGTTGGCCGTCTCGCCGCTGGCATTGGCCAACTGCGAAAGGTACGGGCTGGCGATGGGAATCAGCGCGTCGGCGGCCAGGTAGTTGTAGCCGATCTCCATGACCTTCGGCGTCAGCCGGAAGCGGCGCGTCTGCGGGTGCTTGTCGACGTAGCCAAGGCGCTCCAGCGTATGGACCGTGCGCTGTGCCGAACTCTTGCTCATGCCGGTCAGCGCGGCCAGTTCGGCCAGGGTCAGCGTGCGGTGGACGGCGCTGAACGCCCGCAGCGCCTCCAGGCCTTTTTCCAGCGACTGGTTGAACAGGGGATCGGGACGGTCTTCAGTGGCTTGCATGTCGGCGGCGGGCACCATCGTCGTGACCCGCTGCACCACGATGGCAGCATATTGCACCAAGATATGGATGAATCGATTATCGATTCGTGCGGGGTGGCCCATGATACGCGGCGCCACCCCGCGCGCCTAGTGCTGACAAGGTCCTGAGCGTTTACCCCTACGTCGCCACGCCTTGTCGTCAGTGAAATATCACACTAGTATCACAACAACTTCAAACGACCCAGGCAGTGCCCGTGGCCAATCCCATCCGACTCGTCGGCAACGCCGACCCCAGCGCCGAAGCGGCAACGTCCGCGCCGCCGACGGCCGCCCAGAGCGGCGCCGCGCTGCGCGAGCAGGCGTACACCGAGATCAAGCGCCGCATCATCGCGTGCGAGTTCCGGCCCGGCGAGCCGCTGAATGAGGCGCAGGTGGCCGCGCTGCTGGGCCTGGGCCGCACGCCGGTTCACCAGGCGCTGCATCGGCTGGAAGTGGAAGGGCTGGTGTCGATCCTGCCGCGCAAGGGCGTGCTGGTGACGCCGCTGTCGCTGAACGAGGTGCTGGACATGATCGAGGTCCGCGCCACCAACGAGGTGCTGTGCGCCACGCTGGCCTGCGAGCGCGGCCACGACAGCGATTTCAAGGCGATGCGCGACATCGTCGACCGTTCGCCCGACCTGATCGCCCGCCGCGACATCCCCGCGCTGGCGTCGCTGGACCTGAAATTCCATACCGCGATGTCCGCCGCGTCGCGCAACCGCGTTCTGGCCGAACTGCTACGTGGCCTGCACGAGAAGCAGGCCCGTTTCTGGTTCCTGTCGCTTTCCGACCCGCAGCATCTTGAGAACGTCTACCAGGAGCACCTGGAGATCGTGGATGCGCTGGAGCGGCGCGACGTGCCGGCCGTGCGGGACGCGATCCGCGCGCATATCGACGAATTCCGGAAGAACATCATCCGGACCCTCTGACCGACTTCTTTTCCTCGCAACAAGGTAGCAAGCCATGCCGACTCTGCAACTCCAGGTAGCCGGCGGGGGCGCACTCGCCCTCGACATCGAACGACTGATCATCGCCGGCTGGACCGGCCGCGACCGCGACGCCGTGCAGCACCATATCGACGAGCTGAAGGCCATCGGCGTGAAGCCGCCCGCCACGGTGCCCACGTTCTACCCGCTGGCCGCGCAACTGCTGACCACCGCCGACGTGCTGGAAGTGCCGCGCGACGATTCGTCGGGCGAAACCGAGTTCGTGCTGCTGCAGGGCCCGGACGCGCTGTACATCGGCATCGGCTCGGACCACACCGACCGCAAGGTCGAGGCGTACGACGTGACCGTGTCCAAGCAGATGTGCGCCAAGCCGATGGGCCGCGAAGTGTGGCGGTTCGACGAGGTGGCCGACCATTGGGACGCGCTGGAAATGCGCTGCTGGCGCGTGCGCGACGGCCAGCGCGCGCTGTACCAGGAGGGCAAGGTCACGCGCCTGCTGGACCCGCGCGACCTGATCGGCCGCCTGACCGGCGAGGACCAGCTGCCGCCGGGCACGGCGATGTTCTGCGGCACGCAGGCCGTGATCGGCGAGATGGGCCATGGCGAATCGTTCGAAGTCGAACTGCATGACCCCGTGCGCAACCGCAGCCTGCGCCACGCCTACCGCGTGGAAACGCTGGCCGTGGCCGAGTAAGCCAGCCCGTTTCCTGCCCGCCTTCCTGCCCAACTTCCTGCCATTTCCGTAACCGAGAGAGCGAACCACGATGACGATGACCGCCCCGACCATTGCCGACCTTGCCGCCGCGCTGGCGACCGGCCGCACCACGAGCGTCGCGCTGACCGAGCAGGCGCTGGCCCGGATCGACAGCCACCGCCAGGCCGGCGGCACCGCCTTCCTGAGCGTGGATGCCGACGGCGCGCTGGCGCAGGCCCGCGCCGCCGACCAGGCCCGCGCGGCCGGCACGGTGGCGTCGCCGCTGGCCGGCCTGCCGGTGTCGATCAAGGACCTGTTCGACGTACGCGGCCAGGTGACGCGGGCGGGCGCCAAGGCGCTGGACGGCAATGCCCCGGCGCAGGCCGACGCGGTGGCCGTGGCGCGCCTGCGGGCGGCCGGCGCGGTGCTGATCGGCCGGACGAACATGAGCGAGTTTGCGTTCTCCGGGCTGGGCCTGAACCCGCACTACGGCACGCCGCGCACGCCGTTCGATCCGGAGCGGATCAGCGGCGGCTCGACGTCGGGCGGCGCGGTCAGCGTGGCCGGGCAGATGGCCGTGGCGGCGCTGGGTACCGATACGGGCGGGTCGATCCGCATTCCGTCGGCGTTCTGCGGCCTGACCGGCTTCAAGCCCACCGCGCGGCGCGTGCCGCTGGACGGCGGCGTGCCGCTCTCGACCTCGCTCGATTCGGCCGGCCCGCTGGCCCGCTCGGTGGCGTGCTGCGCGACGATGGACGCGGTGCTGAGCGGCGAGACGCTGGACACCCGGCCGGCGCCGCTGCGCGGCCTGCGCCTGTACGTGACGCGCGACTTCGTGTTCGACGGCATCGACGCCGAGGTCGGCCAGGCGTTCGAGGCGGCCGTGCAGCGGTTGTCGGCCCAGGGCGCCCAGATCGTGCCATTCGATTTCCCCGAGCTGCGGCGCCTGCCCGAGATCAACGCCGCCGGGGGCCTGACCGCCGCCGAAGCGTGGACGTGGCACCGGACGCTGCTGGCCGAGCGTGGCGATCAGTACGACCCGCGCGTGGCGCAGCGCATCCGCCGTGGCGAGAAGCTGAGCGCCGCGGACTACATCGTGCTGCTGGAAGAGCGCCGCGCGATGCAGCAGCGCGCGGCCTGGCTGCTGCGCGATGCCGACGCCTGGCTGATGCCGAGCGTGGCGGTGCGCCCGCCGCGGCTGGACGCGCTGACGCGCGACGAGGATTTCTTCGCGATCAACGGCCTGGTGCTGCGCAACCCGAGCGTCATCAACTTCCTGGACGGCTGCGCCACGTCACTGCCGATGGGCGAGGGCATGGGGCTCAGCGTCTGCGGCGTGACGGGCAGCGATGCCCGCGTGCTGCAGGTATCGGCCGCCATCGAACAGGCGCTGGGCTGAGGCGCCACGCGGCCGGCCCCGCCCGGCCGCGCGGTCCCCGATTCCCGCACCGACGGGCAGCTTCCCACCTGCCCGGCACGCACGCGCCAGCACAGCGCACTGCGCGAGGACGCCGCCAATGTAGCGGTGTCCCACCCACCACACCCAAGGAGTAGTCACCGATGTCTTCCGTGATGACCGGCGCCCCGGGCGCCCTGGAGAACCTGCCGCCAGCGGAACTGGCGCAGCAACGCAACGAGGCGTACCGCAAGATCACCGTGCGCCTGATCCCGTTCCTCGTCTTCCTGTTCATCCTGGCGTGGATCGACCGCGTCAACGTGGGCTTTGCCAAGCTCCAGATGCTGCAGGACCTGCAGTTCAGCGAGGCCGTCTACGGCCTGGGCGCGGGCATTTTCTTCATCGGCTACTTCCTGTTCGAGGTGCCGAGCAACCTGCTGCTGGAGAAGATCGGCGCCCGCAAGACGCTGGCGCGGATCACCATCCTCTGGGGGCTGGCGTCGATGGCGATGATCTTCGTCAAGACGCCCGGCCAGTTCTACGCGCTGCGCTTCCTGCTCGGCATTTTCGAGGCCGGCTTCTTTCCGGGCGTGGTGCTGTACCTGACGTACTGGTTCCCGGCCGCGCGGCGGGCGCGCATCAACGGGCTGTTCATGACGTCGTTCGCCATCGCGGGCGTGATTGGCGGGCCGCTGGCGGGCTTCATCATGAGCGCGATGGATGGCGTGGACGGCCTGGCCAACTGGCAGTGGCTGTTCGTGATCGAAGGCATTCCGTCGGTGCTGGCAGGCTTTGCCGTGCTGGCGTGGCTGCCCGAGAAGCCGGCCAACGCGGGCTGGCTCAACGCCCGGGAGCAGGCCATCGTCACGAGCGACGTGGAGGCCGAGGCGCGCGACCCGGCCAAGCATTCGCACCTGAAGGACGCGTTTGCCAACGCCCGGGTCTGGATCTGCGCCGCGATCTACTTCTGCGTGGTGAGCGGCAACGCGACCATCGCGTTCTGGTCGCCGTCGATCATCAAGGAACTGGGCGTCCACGGCAACCTGCAGATCGGGCTGGTGTCGGCCATCCCGTTCGTGGCGGGGACGATCGCCATGGTGCTCAACGGCATCCACTCGGACCGCACCGGCGAGCGGCGCATGCACTGCGCGCTGGCCACGCTGCTGGCCGCCGTGGGCCTGACGCTGACCGGTTTCTGGCTCCATAGCGCCGTGCTGGCCCTGATCGCCCTGACCGTCGCGTCGATCGGCATCCTGGCCGCCTTCCCGGTGTTCTGGTCGCTGCCGTCCGCCTTCCTGGCCGGCACCGCCGCCGCCGGCGGCATCGCGCTGATCAACTCCATCGGCAACCTGGCCGGGTTCGTGGCGCCGTACATGATCGGCTGGTTCAAGACCACCACCGGCCAGCTCTCGTCCGGCCTGTACTTCGTGGCCGCGCTGGAGGCCTGCGCCACCGTGCTGGTGATCGCCTTCATCCGCGCCCGCCAGTAACCCGGCGGAGGTGGCCGCCAGGGCGGGGCAGGGGGCTGGATTCCCTGTCCGCCTTGCGCTACAATCCGCTTCCTTATCGCGCCGCGGCCAGAAGTCAAGCCAGCGGCACGAACCGGATCCCGGCGCGCCAGGCGCCAAAAGCAAGCCAGATCAAGAAAGGCGGGCAGCTCAAGCCGCCTTTTTTGCTTTGCGAACCTGCTTTGCGATCCGGTCCCAGGACTGCGAGGGTGGCGAAATTGGTAGACGCACCAGGTTTAGGTCCTGACGCCAGCAATGGTGTAGGGGTTCGAGTCCCCTCCCTCGCACCAAGTATCCTTTAGAGCACATTCGTGCATCTGCTCTGAAATTCCCGGAATGCCCTGTTCCAGAAGGATTAGCGGGTGTTATGCGTTCACAGCACCCCCCGGATTTCCCTTCAAGAAACACATATAATTTTCGCCTCGCCCCCAAAGTTCCCCCAAAGAAGCCCCATGACATTGGCGAAGCTCATGCTTCGCTCGATCCAGCTGTAAACCAGTTTCAAGCGCCCCCTAGCAGGCCGTGGCCTCATTGGTTCCCCACGGTCAACAACCCAACTCACGCTGCACGCTCAGCACTGTGCAGGCACGTTGGACATAGGAGGACGTATCGAAATGGCTTTGGTTAACTGCGGCGAATGCAACAGAGAGATCTCTGACAAGGCACGGGCATGCCCGCACTGTGGCGTCAGAAGGAAGTCGAACCGCACGGCCGTGCTCAAAGGCGTCGTGGTGGCGGTCATCGTCATCGGCATACTGGCCCAATGCGCGGACGAGGGGAGTTCAAAACCTGAGGCGCAAGAGACCACCCAATCGACGGAAAAGGCGACAGGCCCCGACAAAGCGCCGTCGGCCTCCACCGGCACGGCGACCATCGGACGCAGTACCCGTCAGATCCTGGGGGATCTTCCTGTCCTGGAGCGCTCTGCGAGTTTTCCGCTGCGCGACGGAAGCCCACGTGAGTCCATCCGCCTGAACTCCCACCTGCATCTCGAAACGATCGGAGAGAAAGCCGATCTCCGCAGTTACACGATGATGTTCGGGATCGCCAGTGATGACAAAGCGGGCGCAATAGAGACGGCCGTTCTGGTTGCGTCCGTCCTTGCCAACACTTTCCCCGACTGGATGGAAAAAGGTAGACAAGGAGGGAGCGCAGATTGGTTTAACAGAGCGACCAAACAGCTTGGCTCAAACATCAAGCGCAACAAGGACGACCCCGAGCCGGTGATAATGGATCGAGACGGACTGCGGATCCGCTACTCAGCGGTGCCGGTCATGAAGTTGTTTTTTGTGACGGTCGAGCCGGTGGGGGCGTTGTAGTAGTAACTGCAGCCGCGGGCGTACGGAGAGAGTTAGCGATGCTGGCTGGCGTGCCAGAGCGGGCGCGTTTTTGGCGCCTAGCAGAAACGGCGGCGACATGACAAAGCCCCCCGTGCGGGGCCTGGCGCCGCCGGGCGTCTTGTCCCAAACGGCGACGCCGCGCCAGATGAAGCCGGCGGCCTGGACGCGTCGGTCAGGCTCGGTAGCTGCCAGGGCGGGTCGGTGAAGAACAGGTCGACGAACGCGTCAGGAATCTCCCGCAGGACGTCGAGGGCGTCCCTGCGGTGCAGGCAGATCTGCGATGGCGCCGCCGGTGGCGCGGTTCAGGCCGACGTAGCTCATCGCGGGCCGTCCGTCCGGTCGCCGCCACGGCGGATGCCGCCGTGGTCGTGTTCATGTAGGACGACGCCATTGGACGACAGCGCGCCGCCCTGGTGCGTCAGGGCGCCGCTGATCACGTTGCCGTGCTCGCCGCCATGCCCGGCGATGCCGTTCTGGTAGGACAGCAGGCCCCTTACGGTCACATCGCCGGTGAACGTCGTGTCCGGGCAGGACACCAGCACGCTGGCGGCGGCCTCCAGGATGACCCGGTGCACGCCGGCGACCGTCAGCGTGCTGCTGGCGTGGTCGTAGAAAGTCGTGGCGCCGTCCGGGTAGACCGTGACGGTCTCGGTGGCGCTATGGCTCGGCGTGTCAACGTGATCGGACGGGATGCCGCACAGCACCACCCCGTTGCGCAGCTCGCCGCTGGGGCAGAGCAGCACGACCTGCTCCCCGACGGTCGGCGGCGACCACGTCCGCGTTGCGCCGGCGCGACACTCAATCCAGGGCAGCCAGTCGGTGGTATTGCCGCCAGACCGGACGCGCACGCGCGGAGGCCGTGCGTGGCGTACCTCGACGACAGAGCCGAGGCGAATGAGGTTGGCGAGAAGGCGGGAAAGCTCAGCGGAATGCATACCCTCCAGCGTGCCTCAGGCGCGCGGGAGGGTGGTGAGGTGGGTGTTGTGGGGGGTGGGGGGACAACGAGAGGGGGCTGCATTCGGCCATGAGCAGACACTCGACGGCCAGGACGAGATCAGGCTAATCTGCTAGCTTGAATAGCGAAAACGCTCGCAATGAGGTCGTTGACATTTCTACCCCCTGAACTCGCGCTGCAATCAATCTCCCATCGCGAAATTGTCTTACCTCTCAATGCAGCCATTGAAGCGGTTGACTATTTCGCCAGCAAACAGATTCACATTCTGGGGTGGGAAGGGTGGATTCTGGCGGAGGATGGACGGGTCGGTCATGGCAGCGCACCGCAAGGCACGACGAATCTCGAAGACCTTTCGCCACTGGACGCTGCGGAACTCTGCCGCCAAACCATCCCGATTGCGGCGCGCGAATGGTCGAGGGATCATCCAGATTCGACGGATCGTCTGCACTTTTGCATCACGATTCTCTGCGAGCCTGTACCCAAAATTGCCCGCACGTGAAGGACCGCTAAGGGTCGAAAACGGCCCTCCGCCCTATCCCCCCACCACCCCCACCACCAAATCCCCCAGCCGCTCCACATCCCCGTCAGCCAGTCCCAGCAGCTCCCGCTGCGCATACTCCACCACCAGGCCGCCGCGGTTCACCCGGTCCCGTAGGCCGAATTGGTGGACCGCGGCGATTCGTCTGACGCTGGCGGCGAATTCCACGGCTGCGCTGTTGGCGTCCGCCTGCGTCTTCATGAACCGCGCTGTCCGCAGCTTTCCGAACATCTTGCGGCGGACGCTGCCTGCCTTCGCGCGCAGGCGCGGCTTGCGTGGCTGGTAGGGGGTGCCGTCGGGGTTGCGCTGGGCGGCGATGCGCAGGGTCTGGCGCCGGCGCAGCTCGGCTGCGATAGCGCGCATGAGGGTGCGGCGTTGGCTGGGCGCCAGGTTGTGCAGGAGGGCGCCGGCCCAGGCGGTGAGGTCGTCCAGGTCGCTCATGCCGATGGCAGTTTCCAGCCGGCGGCAGGATGTGTGGGGGGCGCGGCCGCCTGCGCTTGCGAGGGCCTGGCAGTCCCCCCGGAGGGATTACCCAGAATCCCTCCAAAAAGCCCCTGAACAAATTCTGGGGAAGAGCTGGTTTCCCTTTCTTCGCGCCACGTATCCTTTAGGCACATTCTTAAATCTGCTCAGAAATTCCCGGAATGCCTCTTTTCCTTTATCCAGGTTCGGGCCCGGCGCCAGCGGAAACCTTCACCGTGCCTCCCCGGCTTGCACGTGAGCGGATCGCTCATCGAAAGCCCAGACCCCCTCCGTCTTCGCGGCGCGGGCGGTCATCCATGCCAGGATGGCGCCGATAATCAGTAGCGATGCGCTCGCTTCGAGTGTGCTGCGATAGCCGTATCGATCGAACAGGATGCCGCCCACGGTGGAGCCCAGTGCGATCGACAACTGGACCACGGCGACCATCAGGCCGCCGCCTGCCTCGGCATGGTGCGGGAACGTGCGGGTGATCCAGCTCCACCATCCGACCGGCGCCGCCGTTGCCACCAGTCCCCACAGCGCTAGCAGCATGACGACAGCGGCCGTGTGATGGCCCAGGCCGATCAGTGCGAGCGCGATGCAAGCCATGAGCGTCGGGATGATGACAAGCGTGGCGTAGAACGCCCGCGTCAGTACCGCGCCGATCAGCATGGTCCCGATGCATCCGGCCACGCCGATCGCCAGCAGGATCAGCGACAGGCTGGAAGCATCGACCCGCGTGACCGTTTCGAGGAACGGCCGGACGTAGGTGAACAGCGTGAATTGCCCGGAGAAGAACACGCCGGCCGCCAGCATGCCCAGCGCGACGACCGGGCGCTTCAGGTGCGCGAACACGTTTACGTTGCCGTGGGGCGGCGTCGGCACCGGCATCGAGGGAAGGCTGAACCATTGCCAGGCAAGCGCGACCAGCGCAATCGGGACCAGGCAATAGAACGCCCCGCGCCAGCCGATGAGTGCGCCGAGGTAGCTACCGACCGGGGCCGCGACGACGGTCGCCAGTGCGTTGCCGCTATTGAAGATCGCCAGCGCGCGCGGCACCTGGTGCGCCGGGACCAGGCGGATGGCCGTGGCCGCCGACATCGACCAGAAGCCGCCGACGACGACGCCGATCAATGCGCGCCTTGATGAGCCAATCTCATGAAACAGATTGATGATCTGTGTTCATGACGGTAATGAGCCAGGGTGCGTAATGAAATCGGCGCGTATCCGATACCATTCCCCGGTCCCCCGCCTCCCATCCGTCCATGACAAAGATAAACATCAACGGCCAGGCTCATGAGGTCGACCTGTCGTCCGACACCCCGCTCCTGTGGACGCTCCGCGATGCGCTGGGCTTCACGGGCACCAAGTTTGGCTGTGGCATGGCGCTTTGCGGCGCCTGCACCGTCCATGTCGATGGCCAGCCGGTCCGCTCCTGCGTCACGCCCATCTCCGCCGTGGGCACCAAGCAGGTGCGCACGATCGAATCGATGGAATCGGATCGCGTAGGCCGGGCCGTCCAGGATGCATGGGTCGAACTGGGCGTCGCCCAGTGCGGCTACTGTCAGGCGGGGCAGATCATGACCGCCACTGCGCTGCTGAAAGCGAATCCCAAGCCCACGGACGAGCAGATCGTCGCCGGAATGAGCGGCAACCTCTGCCGCTGCGGCACTTACAACCGCATCAATGCGGCGGTGAAGCTGGCGTCGACACGCCTTGCGGCCAACAAGACGGGAGCCAAGGCATGACGCGCACCGACCTCGACACCCTCGAACAACCGGCGCGCCGCCGTCTGCTGCAGGCGGGCGCGGTGTTCGCGTTGTCGCTCCAGTTCGGCGGCCTGGTTACCAAGGCAGCCGCAGCGGAGGCTGACAAGAAGTACGGCGGCGCAGCGATGCCAGGCGGCATCGTGGACAACCCGCTGGTATTCGTCTCGATTGCGCGGGATGGCACCGTGACCATCGTGGCGCATCGTGCGGAGATGGGCACGGGCGTGCGAACCAGCCTGCCGATGGTGGTTGCCGACGAAATGGAAGCCGACTGGAGCCGCGTCAGGATCGTTCAGGCCGACGCCAACGAGGCCCGCTATGGCAGCCAGAACGTCGACGGATCGCGCAGCATGCGGCATTTTCTGGCGCCGATGCGTCGTGTGGGGGCATCGGCACGGCACATGCTCGAAGCCGCCGCCGCTGCGCAGTGGAAAGTGCCGGCCACCGAAGTGCAGGCGCGCAACCACGAAGTCATTCACGCGGCAAGCGGCCGGCGGATCGGCTATGGCGAACTGGCCGAAGCCGCGATGCGCCAGCCGGTGCCAAAGCAAGACCAGTTGCGCCTCAAGCAGCCGGATGCGTTCCGCTATATCGGCAAGGGCAAGATCATGCCCGCCGACAGCCGCGATATCGCGCGCGGCAAGGCCACCTACGGTATCGACGTGCGGCTGCCGGGCATGGTCTACGCCGTCATCGCGCGCCCGCCCGTGTATGGCGGCAAGCTGCGCAAGGTCGATGGCACCGACGCGCTGAAGGTACCGGGCGTCCTGCGCATCGTCGAGCTGAAGGGCTATGACGGTCCGCCGTTGTTCAATCCGGTGGGCGGGGTTGCCGTGGTGGCGACCAACACGTGGGCGGCGATGCAGGGCAGGGCGGCGCTGAAGCTCGAATGGGACCATGGCGCCAATGCCAGCTACGATTCCGCCGTGTTCCGCCGCACCCTGGAAGCGGCCGTGCAGCAGCCTGGCAAGCCGCTGCGTAACGATGGCGATGCCGTGGCCGCCCTGTCGGCAGCCGCTGGCCAGCGCAAGGTAGCAGCCCAGTACTACATTCCCCACCTTGCGCATGCGTCGATGGAAACGCCCGTGGCCACGGCGCGCTTCGTCGATGGAAAGTGCGAGATCTGGGCGCCGTCGCAGGCGCCTCAGGGTGCACTGGAAAGCGTGGCGAAGCACGTCGGGCTCGACGCCAGGGACGTGACGCTGCATCTGACACTGCTGGGCGGCGGCTTCGGCCGCAAGTCGATGGCCGACTTCATTTCCGAGGCAGCGCTGGTGTCCAAGGCGATGGGCGGCACGCCGGTCAAGCTGCAATGGACGCGCGACGACGACATTCACCACGACTATTTCCACACTGTCTCGGTCGAGCGCATGGAATCGGTGCTGGATGCCAATGGCAAGCCCACGGCGTGGCTGCACAGGTCCGCGGCGCCCACCATCACCTCGACGTTCAAGGTCGGCGCGGAGGGCAAGGCCCCATTTGAAGCGGGGATGTCGGCCATCAACATCCCGTTCCAGATTCCGTCGATCCGCCTGGAGTCGGCCGATGTGCCGGCGCACACGCGCATCGGCTGGTTCCGCTCGGTGTCCAACATCCCGCATGCCTTTGCGGTACAGAGCTTTGTTGCCGAACTGGCGCATCAGGCCCGTCGCGACCCGAAGGACTACCTGCTGGAGCTGATCGGCCCGCCGCGCAGGATCGATCCCGCGACGCTGTCGGATAGCTGGAACTACAACGAATCGCCGGACGTGTATCCGCTCGATACCGGCCGCATGCGCCGCGTCATCGAGGAAGCCGCGCGCCGGGCGAACTGGGGCCGCAAGCTGCCCAAGGGGCATGGTCTTGGCATTGCCATGGCCTACAGCTTTGTGACGTATGTGGCGACCGTCGTGGAAGTGGCGGTGGATGCCAAGGGCCAGATCACCATTCCGCGCGTGGACATGGCGATCGATTGCGGGCCACAGGTCAACCCGGAGCGCATCCGTTCACAGGTGGAAGGTGGCTGCGTGATGGGCATCAGCCTGGCGATGCTGGGAGAGATCTCGTTCAAGGACGGCCGCGTGCAGCAGAGCAACTTCCACGACTTCGAGATCCTGCGGTCGCATATGGCGCCACGGGCCATCCATACGTGGATGGTGGGCGGCGATTTTGCGGTGCCACCCGGCGGGGTGGGCGAGCCGCCCGTGCCGCCCATCGCGCCGGCACTCTGCAATGCAATCTTCGCGGCGACGGGAACACGGATCCGGTCGCTGCCTATCCGTGACCAGCTTTCGCAGGCTTAGTCGCGGCAACGCCGTCCGGCTTGTGCCGGATGGCGTCTATCACAATCTTGAGCGCCCGCGACGACTGTCTGCGGCTGGGATAGAACGCGTGATAACCAGGGAACGTGGGGCACCAGTCCTCCATGACCTTGACCAGCTTTCCCTTGTCCGCATAAGGCTGGATGACCGGCAACGGCAGGAACACCAGCCCGAAGCCGTCGAGGGCGGCATTGAGCATCTGGTTGACGCTATTGCAGACCACCTGGCCTTCCACGCGCGCCTGAATCTTCTTGGACCCCTTGGCCAGTTCCCATGCGTAGAGTCCGCCGCTGGTGGAGAGCCGCAGGTTGATGCAGCGGTGCGATAGCAGGTCGCGCGGTGCCATCGGTTTGTCGCGGCCCTTGAAATAGGCGGGAGACGCCGCGATGGCCATCTTCACGTCGGGACTGATGCGCACGGCGATCATGTCCTTCTCGATCTGGTCCCCAAACCGCACGCCAATGTCGTAGCGCTCGCCGACGATGTTGGTCAGTCCATAGTCCACCGTCAGCTCGACGTTGAGGTCAGGATACTGCGGCAAGACCTTGGCCAGGCGAGGCCAGATGATGGCATCGATCGGATGGTCCACGGACGTGATGCGAATGGTGCCTGCCGGGCGCTCCCCAAGCTCTGCCACAGCGGAGAGGTCGGCTTCGATTTCATCGAACTTGGGCCCGATGGACCGGATCAGCCGTTCGCCGGCATCGGTCGTCGACACACTGCGCGTGGTGCGCGTCAGCAGCCGCACGCCCAGCCTTGCCTCCAGATTGCGGATGGTGTGACTCAACGCGGATTGCGTGACGTCCAGGCGAGCCGCCGCGCGCGTGAAGCTCCGCTCGCGCGCGACAGTGACCAATGCGAGCAGATCGTTAAGGTTGTGACGGGGCATGGCAGCTCTCTGCGGGGAATCCGGTCCAGGCGCCGCGAAGGACGCCATGAACGCATCTCATGAATGTTCCCGCTATTGTTCAGCCCGGCGCGTGTGGTGCGCAAGTGTTTTGTCGAGAGGCCGTGCGACCTTGGGGGGATGCTTGCCGCTCTTGTCAGCCATCGCTGCGGACGTGTACGCCATTGACCGTATGGTTGCGCCCCACAGCGTTTGAGCACGGTACGACGCGCACGATCCGATAGCCCCCGGAATGCTCCGGCGCGACGCAAAAGAACCGGTACTCGCGCGAATCCACCGACGTGATGTCCTGCGTCAGGGCCTTGGCGGCGGCCATGGTCGGCGCCCATCTTCCTTCGGCTTCGTACTCGCCGAAGCGTATCGACTCCAGCAGCGCAAAGAGCGTCCTGCCGGGGAATAGATCCCTGGCGGCGGGGACCTTCGGCGGTTCCATGGACGCAGCGTCCGGGTTCACGGCACGTTCCGCTCCCAGCTCATCGCCCAGCCATACAAGGCAATGCAGCCCAGTATGATCAGCGTCGGGCCGAATACAAACGACAACAGCGGCATCATCATCAGCGAGCCGCGCGACAGCAGATAGACGTGCAGCGCCATCTGAAGAGGGACCGCCACCACGACGAACGCAATGCTCAGGACGGTCAGCAAAACCTTCCTCGACCACGAGAAATCGAAGATGTAGTACACGAGCGCGTGCCCCCAGGGCAGCACGAACAGCAGGACGGCGGACGTCTTGACGCCGTTGTCGACGTAGCCGCTCACCGTGTACGGAAAGTTCTTTCCGCCGACGGCAAAGTACATCAGCGCCGTGGCTTCGATGCAGATGGCGAACAGCAGCAGGTAACGAAGCGGCAGAAAGCGGCCGCGGATATACCGCGCGAGTATGCACGCCAGCAGCGTGACGACGAGCGTTGTCCACCACGTCCGCGCATCGGGCGGCCCGGCCGCGACTTCCAGGTAGGGCAGGGGCAGGTTGAACCAGATGAACGACACGCTGTGCTCGCCGGTGGTGCCGTCGATGCCGAGCTTGTCGAGCCAGAAAGCGAGCACGCCGGCCCAGTTGGCGCTCAACTGTCCCCTGAGACACCATTCGATCGCGTTGAACAGGGCGGGCACCAGCACGATGCCGACCATTGTCGACGGAGACAGCGTCAGGCGATCGAGCGATCGGTGTCTGGCCAGAGACAGTGTGTGCAACCCTAGCGCCCGGCCGGGGTCCGAGGCAGTGGTCGGCTCGCCGCGATCGTCTTTCATGGCTAGAACTCGACGAAAAACCCTATCTCTGCCTGCTTGCGCTTGTAGGACGGATTCTCGTAGTACACCGCGCGCAGGTTGATGCCGTAGCGTTTGGTGAACCATTTTCGCCAGTTCAGCGAAACCTCGTGGCTGGTGAAGTCGCTGAGCACCGTTTGCTCGCCGGTGAGCTGGTAGGCTTCGCGTCCGCCGTCGTATCGCAGCGTGATGTACTGGTCCTTGTCACGGCCATAGGTCACCGCGACGGTGCCGCGGTTGGAGCGCACGTTGCCCGGATCGCTGCGGTTGAGCCGGGCGCCAACCTGGACGATCCACGGCGCGTCGAAGTAGTAGGTCAGGCCAAGCAGCAGCGCCTTGTCGGTATAGACGTCCTTCGCGCGGTAGTAGGTAAAGCCGGCGCTGGCGACGAGGTTCTTCTTCTCCAGCAGCTTGCGGAACAGCATGCCGTCGACGCGGACTTCGGGCAGGAAGAAGCCGCCACTGCTGGTGCCCGCGCTCAGAAACGCGTACCAGTCGTCATCGATGATGCGGGTGTAGCCCAGGCCAAAGAAGGTGCCCTGGTCCCCGAAATGGCTCTGGTGGCTGATCTCGCCGGTGACGTAGTCCTTCGGCGTCAGGTGAACGCCCCCGCGCAGGTACTGGTCGTTCCAGTTGGCGTTGTCACCGGTAAGGTTGGCGTGACCGATGCCGCCTTCGACGAAGCCGGTCAGCAAGGGCACGAAGGTCCGGGGAGGCGTCGCTTCGGCCTGGGCGCTGGCATCGGCAGCGATCAGCAGTGCAAGCAGGCCGCCCGCGCAAATCAGCGGCCGCGCGAACCGGGCTGTGTGACAAGCGGGCTTCTCCATGCGTTCTCCTGTCGTTTCCATCGATCAAGAGCAAGGGGTCGCTTCAGGACCCTCGGGCCCAGCGTCTGCCTGCCGCCTTCAACGGCATTTCAAGCCGGCTGGCGGCGGCGCCAGCGCCTGGTCCGGGGTCAGGCGTTTTTCGAACGCGACGTACAGCGCCTCCTCCAGGACATTCCAGTGGCTGCCATGGCGGAACTGGACCGAGCGCATCCGCCAGCAGGCAATCGCGTCCTTGTCGTTCATCTTGTCGGCGATGAGTGCCACCAGTCCCCACGGGTAGTCGACCTCGGACATGCCCAGCCACGTCATGCGGTGCTGCTGCATCCACAGGCCGTAGTCGGCAGCGCGCGGGCGGCCGGCGGGCCGGATGTCGGCAAGGATCGGGAAGATCTGCGCCACGGCGTCCGGGTAGAACTGATTGGTATTGGGCTGCTGCGTGCTCACCAGGTAGCCTTCCTCGCCGCGCCAGAAGACGCTCAGGATGTCGCGGTCCAGTTGCCCGGCCTTGCGCATCCATGCCTCGGCCCCGGCGTTATCGCCCTGGCTCTGGCGATACCGGCCGACCGCCTTGAACGCACTGGAGACCTCCACGTTATCCATCAGCAGCGCTACCGGTAGCGACGCTGAGATGTGATACACGCGCGTCTTCGGGTTTCGAAGCGTCTCCAGATGCTGGCTGGCCTTGTCGAAGCTGGCGCGCCACGCGGGGGGCAAGCCGCTCTTTGGCGCCGAACGCACCAGCAACTCCATCCATGCCGCCATCAGCGCATCGTCGGCGTCGGCCAACTGGCAACTGGTCATCTGCTGGCCTTTCATGCAATACCTGTCGAAGCGCCCATCCGGGTGCTGTCGCGGCAGCAGCCAGGCAATCCAGCGCTGCGCCGTCGTCGATGTGGAAATGCCCGCATCCTGCGCGGCCAGCAGTGCCTTGGACGCAAAATAGGGGTCGACCGAATCGCCATTGAAGTAGGTGGTGATGGCCCCGTCCGCACGCTGGTAGCCCTGTAGCGTCAGCTCGGCGCCGGCCGCATGGGCGCAAGGCTGGCTCAAGCTGGCGGCAAGCAGGAGAAGGCTGGCCAATATCCTCATGGTGTGGGCTCGTTTATCAGCGGTTGTACACAGGGCGCGATGGCTCTACCGTCTTCAAGCGCACAGACCGAGCCGTGGGCCACCGTGCCCGGATACACCCGCAGGACCGATGCCACGACGGTCGTGGGCCGTGCCGGGCTGCCGAACACGCAATCGGGGCCGACCTCGATCTCGCGCTCGCCCGCGACCGGCCCGGTAATGCGCGAACATCCGCCGATCGCGATCCCGCCCCCTGCAATCAATGCGCCATCGATGCGTACGCGTGGCGCCACGGTGATGCGGCCGCTGGCCTTGACGCTTCCGACGATCTGCGTGCCCGTGCCGATCCACAGGCTGCCGTGCACGATCAGGTCGCCCTCGTAGGAGCCGCCGGGGGGCAGCGTGAGGTCGCGCGTCACGAACCAGCGGCCGTCACGGGCGTCGCCAGGGGTGAGCGGTTGGACCGCATTCGTATGCGTCTGGGGCGCCGGATCACCGGGACCGTCGCCGTCGTCGGCCGTGGCAAGCGCGGGCCCGCCAAAGCGGATCACGGGGGCTCGCAGCGAGGTGAACGAGCAATCGCCATTTACAAGGATGGCGTGCTGGGCGCAGACAGGCCCTTGCAAGCTGCATTCTGGTTCGATCTTCAGGCAGCGCGCGTGGGCCCAGCGGCGCAAGGCGCTGCCATGGCCCAGCACGATCACGCCATCGGACATCAATGATTCGAGTACGTTGTCCTGGCCAGTGAGAAGCCCATCGTGGGCGTAGATCGCCTTCGTGAACGTATAACTGTTCGGCAGCGCGAGCACGTCGCTGGCCACCAGCGTCTGGTGGCACTGGCCGGCGCCGGTGTCCGTGGTATCGAGTGCGAACCTGCCGTTAACGTGCGAGATGGGACCGAGCGAGGTGGTTGCGCCGTCCATGTCGGCCTGCGCCGGAAAGTCCTTCAGGCGCGTGACCATGGCGCGGAACTCGGCGGCAACCGCGGCCACGTCGAGTGTGTGGTCGGGGTCGATGGCCAGCGGGCGGATGTCGCTGCGGCGTTGCCACTCGATGATCGCGGGCATCAGCGGCAGCGTGAACACCAGCAGGGTGAGCCCTGCGAGCAGCAGGGGCCACATGGTCAGCCTCCCTGCCGATAGCGGGCTGTCTTGTCCCAGCGCAGTTCGCGGCCGAGGAAGTGATCGACCACGATCTGGTCGAGGATCGCGCGCGAGACGCTCAGCATGCTGACCAGGAACCCGAAGTAGTTCAGCGGCAGCAACCGTATGCGCTCACGGCTGCCGTCCAGGTGAACGGCCGCCGCGATCTCGAAGAAGGCCGCGAAATTCCCCAGGGAGCCGTACGACATCAGCGCGAACAGCATGACGGCCGTGCCCAGCAATGCCAGACCGCCGGAGTAGAAGAGCAGGATGGCGAGCAGCCAGCCGAGCAGCATCAGCGGCGCCATCATGTAGATGCCCAGCAGCGCGACGCCGTCGATCCTTTCGATGATGCCGTGGTGCCGGCACGACGCCATGCGCCATCCATGGCGATAGAGCGCCTGGTTATGGCCCTTGGTCCAGCGCATGATCTGCCTCACCCGTACCGGCCAGGTTTCCGGCACCTCTTCATAGCACTCGGACCAGTTCTGGTAGACCGTCTTCCACTCCGCCAGCAGCAGCCGGTAGGTCAGGTCCGTGTCCTCGGCCAGCACGTCGTCATGCCAGCCGCCGGCGCTGCCCAGCGCGCGCATGCGAATGCCGCCGACGGTGCCGCCGTACTGCGGCACGAGGTTCAGGTTCATGCGGGCTTGCTGGTCGACCTGATAGCCGCCCGAGCGCTCCAGGTCCAGCAGGCGCGTCAGCAGGTTGCGGCCGAGATTCATCGGCACGACGCGGCCCATGGTCGCGCCGACCTCGGGATCGAAGAACGGCGCCACGAGTTGCTTGAGCAGCCCGACAGGGGGCAGGTAGTCGGCATCGAACACCACGACGATCTCGCCGGTGACCAGCGCGCTGGCATCCTTCAGTGCGGCGGCCTTGCCCGGCTTGCCGCCGACCCGGTGAAATGGCGTGATGCGGCCCGGATACCGCGCCACATAGTCATCGATGATCTCTTGCGTCCGATCGGTGGAGCGATCGTTGACCGGCATGAGGGTGATGCGGTCGGCGGGATAGTCCGCATGCAACAGGCACTCCAGCGAGCCGGCGATAACGGCCTCTTCGTTGTGCGCGGCGATCAGCACGGTCAGCGTGGGCCAGGTGGCCACATCGATATCCAGATACGGGTGGCGCTGCCGGCCGAACAGGCGGTTCAGCGTGAACAGGTAGTGCCGTACGGCATACAGCAGCACCAGCGCGACGATCAGCAGCAGCAGGGTGGTCAGGAAGATGGCGGCGACGGGCGTCCCTTCGACCACCTCCAGTGCGCGTCCGTTATCACCCTCGACGCGTTCCAGCGCCTGTACAGGCAGCGACAGCAGCGCCACGACCGCGCCGAGCAAGGCCAGCGGCCAGCGGGCGGCGAGAAGTCTTGCAGGCTTGTTGGATCGCATCAGGGTGTCCGGTTGGATGAGTCCTCGCATCGCGCATCGGATGCGAGGACCCGGCATGCGCACTACAGCTTGCCGCTGATAAACGTCAGCGATGTGCCGCTGACGGCCGTCACGATCCAGTTGTTGCCGTCCCACGTGACAATGCCAAATCCCTGGGTGATGACGGGCTGGGTGTATGCGTTGCGCGGAAGCACCCAGGCCATGTCGCTCAGGTCGGTAGGGTGGCTCGCCTGGATCGTCCAGGCATTGCCCAGGTCCGTGGCCTGCCAGCTCGTTTGCTGACGCCGCTGGCTGAAATCGCCCAGCGCTTCCATCGTGTACCAGCGGAAGCGGCCGTTCGACGCTTGCGTCGCGGCGCGGTTGAACATCGAGTTGAGCACCGACTGGTAGCTCACCGCGCCAAGCGGATGCAGGTAGATCAGCCGCCCGGTGCGGTTCTGGGCCACGAAGTCGATCAGCTTGCGATACCAGGCGGTGATGTCGGCGGCCGGGACGTTGAACTCGCTGAACTCTTCGAAGGTGGCGTTCTGGCCGAACGGCATGACCGGAAAGGCGCGGATGGCTTCGTTCGTGAGCGTGCCATCGCGGTAACTGCGCGTGGGCCCCAAGCCGGTGTGTCCCAGGAAGTAGTAGGCGCTCGTCCCCTGGGCTTCGAGCCAGTTGACCGACCATTTGGGCGTATTGCCTTCCGGCGCGGCATACCCCTTCGACGCCTGGCCGGTCACGCCATCCACGCTCTGCCGGTTCATGACCAGGTACTGCTCGAACGTCGACTGGTTGGTCTCGCTGGCGTTGGCGCCCCAGAAATCATGCATCCATCCGCCATGGCTGCCTACCTTGTGTCCTTTCAGCACCAGGTACTGCACAAGCTGCTGGGCACTCGCGTTCTGCGACAGGTTGATGCCCTTGGCGTCGCCGACGGCGATCTTGTCCGGCCCGGCCGTGATCGAGATCGAGAACGGGCCCTTGTTGAAGACGCCCCAGTTCTTCATCGTGTAGGCCGGCGCGATCTGGTCGCCCGCGCAGAAGTGCATGTTCAGTACCAGCCCGCCGAGCGCCTTGGGTTGCGCCGACAGCCGCGGCATTTTCATCAGGTTGGCGCCGAAGTACCGCAGCAGGCCGTGCATCAGCATGCCGTCGGTCTGGCCCTTCAGATAGGACAGCGGCGTGTTCACGAACAGCACCCGACCCGAGCCAAAGCTGCGCAGCCCGACCACGAGCCCGAAGTTGGGCGATGTCATCAGCGCCGTGCCGGTGTAGGCGCCTTGCGTCACGAAGCTGGGATACGTGAGAAAGCCGTAGACGTACCCGGATATCCCCTCGACAGGGTCCGAATTGGACGCCGTCCAGACCATCGACTTTCCCGGCGGGACCTGGATGGTACGTAACGTACTGCTCAGGCCCACGATCGGTCCCAGTCCAATCATGTTGCCGAGCAACTGGTCATAAAGCACGTAGTCGACGCCGGCCAGGTTGCTGAGCCGACTGCGTGGCGACGCATAGAACCCGGTGTTCGTCAGCGCGCCGAAATCGTAGACCAGCATCAGGTTGCCGCCCTGGCTGGCGTAGGTTTCCAGCGCGGCAATCAGCGCGTCGCTGGCATTCACGTGAACCTGGTCAGGCAGGATCACGCCGGAGAACTGGGCGGTCGTGATGCCCTGCTGGACCTGTGCGTCGTTGATGACGGTGATTTTCAGGCCCTCTTCCTGGGCGGCGTCGAGCCAGGCGGACACACGCGGGTCCGGCAACGGAAAGCCATCGGGCAACAGCAATCCAATCTGATTGGTCGCGGCATAAACGATCGTCGGCAGCGCAAGCGCGAGCGTCGCCAGCAACCGGACGATCCAGTCGCGGCATTGCCGAAAGATGAGTTGTGGTTTGCAGGGCATGGCCTTCTCCCAGCGGAAGATTGCGGGACGGACGGCAGGCGCATATGGCGTGTCCTGCCGCAGACGCCGGTTCATTTGATTTCAGGCTCCACTTCGGCCTCGGGCGCTGGGGCCAGGGTGTAGGTGCCTGCCTTGACCTTCGGTCCGCTCACCGCCTTCTTCGGCTTCTTGGTCTTCAGCTTGTCCATGTCCTTCTTGTTCTGGCCGTGGTTGTGCGCCTCGTAGTTCAGGTCGATCTGATAGTCGTGGTCATAACCGAGGAGGCCGCCGGGGTCTCTGGGGCTCGCCGGAAGATACAGCGGCGCGTTCGCCGACACCGCGGTCGCCTCTGACGACAAGGTCGCGGCCGAAGCCGGGACGGCAGACAGGCCGATAGCGAGCAGCGTGGCAACGCCGACTGCCGGCCGCATCCAACGGGATTTCCCTTCACTGCGTTTCATATCCGTACTCCTGCGAAGACGGCGTGTTGCGCGCGCCTCGGGCATACCCGGCGCGGCCAGATCCACCGGCTACTAACTCGCGACAGCGGCCAGCTGCCCCATCCCTGCCGCCTTGAACTCGCGCTTGCCTTGCAGCGCGTGGACGATGCGTTCGCTCGCGCGCCCGTCGCCGAACGGGTTATGGGCGCGAGACATGCAGGCGTATTCCTCGGGATCGTGCAGCAGCAGTTCCGCTGCCGCGATCAGGCGAGCCGGATCAGTGCCTACCAGCCGCGCCGTGCCGGCCGCGACGGCCTCCGGCCGCTCGGTGGTATCCCGGGTGACCAGCACCGGCTTGCCCAATGCCGGAGCTTCCTCCTGAATCCCGCCGGAATCGGTGACGATTAGCCGTGCGCGGGACATCAGATAGACAAATGGCACGTATTCCTGCGGCTCGATCAGATGGATATCGGGGTGCCCGGACAAGATGGCGTGCACCGGCTCGCGCACGCGCGGATTCAGGTGAACGGGATAGACGATCTGAATGTCGGGATTGCGATCCACCAGCGTGCGCAGGGCGGTGAAGAGCCGCTCGAAAGGCGCGCCGAAGTTTTCCCGTCGATGACCGGTCACCAGAATCAGGCTGCGGTCGGGATCGAGAAACGGATACAGGTCGGCCATGCTGCGCTGCATCTCGGCATCGGCCTCCAGGCGTTGCTTGACGTTCAGCAGCGCATCGATCCCCGTGTTGCCCGTCAGGCGGATGCGGGCGGGATCCACGCCTTCGCGTACCAGCGTGTCCATGGCCTGCTGCGTGGGCGCGAAGTGCCAGGACGCCATCACGTCCGTGACGCGGCGGTTCATCTCCTCGGGCCAGGGCGCGCGCAGATCGCCCGTGCGCAAGCCGGCTTCGACATGGCCCACCGCAACGTTTCGATAGAACGACGCGAACGTGGCGGCCAGGGTCGTCGTGGTATCGCCATGCACCAGCACGACTTCGGGCTGGAATCTGTCGAGTACTTCGTGCACCCCGTTCAGGACCCGCGTGGTAATGCCGGCCAGTGTCTGGCCCTGGGTAATCACGTTCAGGTCGAAATCGGGGACGATGTCAAACAGCCGCAGCACCTGGTCCAACATATGCCGGTGCTGGCCCGTCACGCAGATTCGCAGCTCGAAATCGCTGGCAGCCTTGATGCGGTGGACCAGCGGCGCCATTTTGATGGCTTCAGGCCGGGTCCCAAATACGGCGAGGACTTTTCTGCGCATGTCGGCTCTCTCCCCTCGTATCGATTCATCGGCCCGCAGGGGCGTTGACGGTTCACCGATGCGGACGGATGGAGAGAGCGATGTATGTGCCAGCAGGGCGGAATCCCTGAACACTTGGGCGGGCGCGCACCGGCGGCAAGCACCGCATCGTTCGCGTTTCCGGACAAAGGTTGCAGGCGTGCAACCTGCTGTCACCCGCCAGTGCGTGCCGCGCGATACGCCAATCGGCCGCCAACGCCACAGCGGAGGGCGCGAAGTGCGCCGACAATAACCATCTCATGAATTTCGGCGGCGGCAGGACGAGTCGGTCACGCGCTGTGAAAACGCAACCTATCTGTTACTTCGCGCACAGACCGGGCCACCCTCTAACCTGCACATGCAGATTTTGCCTCGGTCAGATAGATGAAGTGGATTTGCACGGCGCGCGCCAAGGTTCATTAACCGTGGTTTTGTAGTCCGGCGTCCTCATCCAAATGGATCAAGTCCCTTGTTTGCCGTACACACGCAGAACAAGGCGGATTTGGTTGCAGAAATGAAAATCCGTGCACTTCTTTTCTGGCAGAAGCGTGATTTTTATTATTTTGGGGCCGCGTTGGCGATAACGGACAGGTGAAAGTCACCTCTGGCACGCTTCCTGCGGCTTGGTGCCAAGAACCGTGCGCAAGCCTGCCGCCGGCAACCTAACCAAGCAGAGGCGCACATGCGTGACGATTTGAGACCCTCCCGGCTTAAGGACCGTTCCGCTCCGGAGGCGCCAGACGTGCCGCCGGCACCGGACAACTTCGTCCGGGTACGCGGCGCGCGCGAGCACAACCTCAAGGACGTGGCCGTCGATATCCCGCGCAATGCGCTGGTGGTGTTCACGGGCGTTTCCGGCTCGGGCAAGTCTTCGCTGGCCTTCGGCACGCTCTACGCCGAGGCCCAGCGGCGCTACTTCGAATCCGTCGCGCCGTACGCGCGGCGGCTGATCGATCAGGTGGGCGTGCCGGACGTCGACAGCATCGAGGGCCTGCCCCCCGCCGTGGCGCTGCAGCAGCAGCGCGGCACGCCCAACGCGCGCTCGACGGTGGGCAGCGTTACCACGCTGTCGAGCCTGGTGCGCATGCTGTACTCGCGCGCCGGAACCTATCCCGCACGGCAGCCGATGCTCTACGCCGAGGATTTCTCGCCCAATACCGTCGAGGGCGCCTGCCCGGAATGTCACGGGCTTGGCCGCGTCTACGATGTCACCGAGCAGTCGATGGTGCCCGACGACTCGCTGACCATTCGGGAGCGCGCGGTGGCCGCGTGGCCGCCCGCGTGGCACGGCCAAAACCTGCGCGACATCCTGGTGACGCTTGGCTACGACGTCGATACGCCTTGGCGCGACCTGCCGAAGAAGGACCGCGACTGGATCCTCTTCACCGATGAACAACCGACCGTCCCGGTGTACGCCGGATTCACCCCACGCGAGGTGCGTGCCGCGCTGAAGCGCAAGCTGGAGCCGAGCTACCAGGGGACGTTTACCGGCGCCCGGCGCTACGTCCTGCAGACCTTTGCCACCACGCAGAGCCCGCTGATGAAGAAGCGCGTGGCGCAGTACATGATCGGGCGTGACTGCCCGGCGTGCCACGGCAAGCGGCTCAAGAAGGCGGCGCTGTCGGTGACGTTCGCCGGCCTGGACATCGGCGAATTCACCCGCCTGCCGCTGGCCCGCGTGGCCGAACTCATGCGCCCCATCGCGCAAGGCGAGGTGCCGGGGCAGGGCGATGCCGGCGGGGCCGTGCTGAGCCGCAAGGCCGCCCGCGCTGATACGGCACGACGCGTGGCGGCCGGCGGCTCGGCCCACAAGGCGGCCCCCGACGTGCGGCGGACGCCGAACCTGTCCGAAGAGAAGCGGCTGGCGGCGCAACGCATCGCGGACGAGTTGATCGAGCGCTTGTCCACGCTGATCGATCTGGGCCTGGGCTACCTGTCGCTCGATCGCAGTACCCCCACGCTGTCTTCGGGCGAACTGCAGCGGCTGCGGCTGGCCACGCAGATTTCGTCGCAACTGTTCGGCGTGGTCTATGTGCTCGACGAACCCTCGGCCGGGCTGCATCCCGCCGACGGCGAGGCGCTGCTGGTGGCGCTGCGCCGGCTGAAGGCCGCCGGCAACTCGCTGTTCGTCGTCGAGCACGATACGCGGACCATGCGCCAGGCCGACTGGATCGTCGATGTCGGGCCGGCCGCCGGCGAGCATGGCGGACGCGTGCTGTACAGCGGCCCGCCGGACGGCCTTGCCGGTATCGCGGACTCGCGCACCGCGGCCTACCTGTTCGGCCCGCCGGAGCAGGCGGCGCGCGCGCCCCGGGCGCCGGCGGGATGGCTCAAGCTGGCCCACGTCTCGCGCAACAACCTGCATCGGGTGGATGTGGATATCCCGCTGGGCGCCTTCACGGCCGTGACCGGCGTTTCGGGGTCGGGCAAGTCGAGCCTGATCAGCCAGGCGCTGCCCGAACTCGTCAACCGGCACCTGGGCCGTACCGACGACACCGATGCCGAGGACGACCGCGACCCGCTGTTCGCGGTAACCGACGCGCCGACCGAAGGCCGCATCGCTGGCGGCATGGAATCCGTGCGCAGGCTGGTGCGTGTGGACCAGAAACCCATCGGCCGCACGCCCCGTTCCAACCTGGCGACGTACACCGGGCTCTTCGACCATATCCGCAAGCTGTTCGCCGCCACGCCCGCCGCGCGCAAACGTCGCTTCACGGCCGGCCGTTTCTCGTTCAACGTTGCACAGGGCCGCTGCCCGACATGCGAGGGGGAAGGGTTCGTCAGCGTGGAGTTGCTGTTCCTGCCGAGTGTCTACGCGCCGTGCTCGGCATGCCACGGCACGCGCTACCGCCCGCAGACGCTGGAGATCCTGTGGCAGGGCCGGAACATCGCCGAGGTGCTGGACCTGACCGTCGACGCGGCCTGCGCATTCTTTGCCGACGAGGCGCCGGCGATGCGCGCCCTGACGGCTTTGCGCGATATCGGGCTTGGCTATCTGCGCCTGGGGCAGCCGGCCACGGAACTATCGGGCGGCGAGGCGCAGCGGATCAAGCTGGCCACCGAGCTGCAGCGTACGCAGCGGGGCGACACGCTTTACGTGCTCGACGAGCCCACCAACGGCTTGCATCCCGCCGATGTGGATCGGCTGATGATGCAGTTGCAGCGACTGGTGGACGCCGGGAACACGGTGGTCGTGGTGGAACACGACATGCGGGTGGTGGCGCAGGCGGACTGGGTCATCGACATCGGCCCCGGCGCCGGCGACCAAGGGGGGCGGATCGTGGCAAGCGGCCCGCCCGCCGCCATCGCGACGTCCACGGCGAGCGTGACGGCGGACTATCTCGCGGCGGAACTTGGTTCTACCCCTCAACTGAAATCATTGCGCTCCTGAATCTCGCCGTCCGGCCCATGGATGACCAGTTCGACGCGGTCCTGCCTGGCCTTTTCCATGCCGGCCGCGATGGCTTCTTCCTGGGACGGGTAGTGGGACGTGGCGCCGTCCGTGCCTTCGACTTCGACGGCCCAGCCGTTGCGCTCGGTGGGCACTACATGGATGTTGTCGGCCATGATGCATCTCCCATTAAGGATCCGATGCACAAGTGTCGGGCGGCGCGGCCGGCCCTTGTATCGGGCGCGGTCCTACACGCGACTGTGGCCTGCGGCACAGACCCGGACGCGGTCCTGTACGATGCTCGCTGCCATCGTTCCTTCACGCTCGCCCGGTGCCCCGTCTGACTTCCAACCATTTCCGGCTGCTGTTCGGCCTCTGCGCGCTGGCCGTGCTCGTGCTGTCATTGCTGCCGCCGGACATCCCCGAGCCCACCACGGGCTGGGACAAGACCAACCACATGCTGGCCTTCGGCGTGCTGGCCGCGCTGGGCGTGCGTAGCTGGCCCGGGCGGGTGTGGCCGGTGATCGTGGGGCTGGTGGCCTATGGCGGGCTGATCGAGATCCTGCAGTCGCTGACCAGCTACCGCGACGCCTCGTGGCCGGACCTGCTGGCCGACAGCCTCGGCATCGCCATCGGGCTGATGCTCAGTTATCGAGCGATTCGAGCGTGAACTGCGCGCCGGCGTCCTGGCCGAGCAGGTCGACCAGCACCGGCATCGCCGCTTCCAGCGCGGCCTTGAGCGTCCACGGCGGGTTGGCCACGAACATGCCGCTGCCGTGCAGCCCCAGGCCGCCTTCCACCGGATGCTTGACGGTCAGCGTCACGTGCAGCCAGCTCTTGAGCGGCAGGCGCTTGAGCTGCGCCGGCAGTTGCACCGATTCCCGGCGCTGGACTTCCGGATACCAGATCGCATAGACGCCGGTGGCAAAGCGCTCCAGCCCGGCCTTCAGCGTGTCCAGCGTGCGTGCGTAGTCCTGCTTGTCCTCGTAGGACGGATCGATCAGCACCAGCGCGCGGCGGGGCGGCGGCGGCAGGATGGCCCGGATGCCATTGAAGCCGTCGCCGTCGTAGAGCATGACCTTGCGGCCGGCGCCGCGGAAGTTGTCGCGCAGCACCTGGATTTCGGTGCTGTGCAGTTCGAACAGGCGCAGCCGGTCGGCGTCGCGCAGCATCTGCCACGCCAGCCACGGCGAGCCGGGGTAGTGCTTCAGGCTGCCATCGGGGTTCAGTTCGCGCACCTGATCCAGGTACGCCTCCAGCATGTCCGGCAGCGGCTGGCCGCCCGCGCGGGCGCGCCAGAGCGGGCCGATACCGGTCTCGAACTCCGATTTCTTCTGGGCGTAGGCGTGGTCCAGCGCGTAGAGGCCGGCGCCGGCGTGGGTATCGACATACCAGAACGGCTTGTCCTTCTGCGTCAGGTAGTCCAGCAACTGGACGACCACGGCGTGCTTGAGGACATCGGCGTGATTGCCGGCGTGAAAGGCGTGACGATAACTGAGCATGGCAAGGCGGGATGACGGCGCGCAAACTTAGGTGGAACAAGGCCCGGCGGGCGGTTGGCGCGAAGGGCGCTATGCTACCATCCGCCGCCATTTCCGGCCGTATTCCCGATCATCATGACGCGTGCCATCGAGTCCGCCGCGCCCGTGCTTTCCGACCAGGGCGTCCCGTATTCCCCGACGTACGACGATGTCTACCACAGCACCGCCGGCGGCCTGGCGCAGGCGCGGCACGTGTTCCTGGGCGGCAACGGCCTGCCCGGCAACTGGGCCGGGCGTGAGCAGTTTGTCATCGTCGAAACCGGCTTCGGGCAGGGGCTGAACTTCCTGGCCACGTGGCAGGCGTGGCGCGACGATCCCCACCGCTGCCGCCGCCTGCACTTCGTTTCCATTGAAAAGCACCCGTTTACGCGCGACGGGCTGGCCCAGTTGCATGCCGGCCTGGGCGATCTCGTGCCGCTGGCGCAGATTCTGCAAGCACAGTGGCCCGACGCGCTGCCGGGGCTCCATCGCCTGACGTTCGACGACGGCGCGGTCACGCTGACGCTCGCGTTTGGCGATGTACAGGCGCTGCTGCCGAAGCTGGTGGCCGGCGCCGACGCGTTCTATCTGGACGGCTTCTCGCCGGCCCGCAATGCCGATATGTGGTCGGACACTGTATTCCGCGGCCTGGGCCGGCTGGCGCGCATCGGCGCCACGCTGGCGACCTATACGGCCGCGGGTTTCGTGCGCCGGGGCCTGCAGGCGGCCGGTTTCGATGTCAGCAAGGCGCCGGGCTTCGGCGGCAAGCGGGACATGACCGTGGCCCGCTTTGCGCCGGCCTGGAAGAATCGCCGGCACGCGCCGCCCGAGCCCGCCCAATGGCCGACGCGCCATGCGATCGTCATCGGCGCCGGGCTGGCGGGCTGCGCCGTCACCGAGCGGCTGGCCGCGCGCGGCTGGCGCGTGACGCTGTTCGACGCCCACGCGGGGCCGGCGCGGCAGACGTCCGGTCACCGGGCAGCGGCGATGCACGCGCACGTATCCGCCGATGACAGCCTGCTGTCGCGACTGTCGCGCGCCGGCAACCTGCATGCGCTGCGCGCGTGGCAGGCGCTGGCGGAGGCCGGCCATCCGGTGGACTGGCACGGCTGCGGCGTGCTCCAGATCGGCGAGGATGACGCCGACCATGCGGCCCAGCGTGCCGCGCTGGACGCGCTGGGGTTTCCCGAATCGTTCGTGCGCTGGATGTCGGCGGAAGAGGCCGCCCGCGAGCATGGCGCGCCGGTGCCGCGCGGCGGGCTCTGGTTTCCGCAGGGTGGCTGGGTGGCGCCGCCGGACATCTGCCGCGCCCAGCTCGCGGCGGCCGGCGACCGGCTCGACGCGCGCTTCGGCTGCCGCGTGGCGGGCATCGAACATCGTGACGGCCAGTGGCAGGTGATGGACGCGGCCGGCGCGGTGCTGGCCAGCGCGCCCGTACTGGTGCTGGCCAATGCCCACGAGGCCGAGTCGCTGCTGCCGGATCATCTGCTGGCGCTGCGCCGGGTGCGCGGACAACTGACCGACCTCGACGCGGAGCAGGTGCAGGCACTGGGCGGCTGGCCCGACTGCGTCGTCACCGGTGCCGGCTACCTGCTGCCCCGTGGCGAGGCGGGCGGGGCGCGCGTCGGGTCGAGCTACGAGCCCGACGACGGTCCGCTGGAAGAAAGCGCCGCCGTCCATGCCGCTAACCTCGACCGGCTGGCTGGGCTGCTGCCCGGGCAGGCCGCCGGGCTGTCCGCCATCGATCCCGCCACGCTGCACGGCTATGTGGGCGTGCGCACGGTGACGCACAACCGCCTGCCGCTGATCGGACGCCTGCCCGACGTCAGTCAGGCGCGTGACCATGCCGCATCGCTGCGTGGCGCCCACCTGCGCGACGTGCCGCGCCTGCCGGGCCTCTACGCGGCCCTTGCCTATGCGTCGCGCGGCCTCACATGGGCTGCGCTGGGTGCGGAACTGGTGGCGTGCCAGATCGAAGGCGAACCGCTGCCGCTGGAGGCGGACCTGGCCGACGCCATCGACCCCGCACGGCTGCTGCTGCGCGCGCTGCGCCATGGGCAGGTGGCTGGCGCGGCGGGGCCGGATGCGGAGCCGGATGATGACTGACTAGGGTAAAAACTGCCGGAACCGAACCAAAACCGTGCGATAATCCGCGTTTTCCGTTTGCGCGGAGACCTCCGCTCGCGAGCACCGGCCGCGGCCGGGCGGCAGGCGCGCAGGCGGTGGCGCTGACAACAACTATTTCTGGATTGGATTAACGACCATGTCGAACGTCATTGAAAACCTCGGCAAGCTGGACCGCAAGGTAACCCTGGCTATCCCCAAGGCCGAAGTGCAGAAGGAAACCCAGGAGCGCCTGGCTCGTCTGTCGAAGACCGTGAAAATGTCCGGCTTCCGCCCGGGCAAGGTGCCGATGAAGATGGTCGAGAAGCAATACGGCCAGCAGGTGGAATTCGAAGTGCGCTTCGACAAGGCCGCCCGCAAGTTCTTCGACATCACCCAGGCCCAGGACGTGAAGGTGGCCGGTCAGCCGAAGTTCGACATCAAGACCGAAGGCGTGGCCGACGACGAGGTGGCCTTCGAGGCCACGTTCGAGGTGTATCCGGAAGTCAAGATCGGTGACCTGTCGGCCGCCGAGGTGACCCGCACCAAGACCGAGATCGGCGACGCCGAGATCGACAAGACCGTCGACATCCTGCGCAAGCAGCGCGTGCACTACCACCACCGCGGCGAAGCCGGCGCCCACGGCGACGGCGGCAGCGAAGTGGCCGCCCAGAACGGCGACCGCGTGACCATCGACTTCGTCGGCAAGATCGACGGCGTCGAGTTCGCCGGCGGCAAGGCCGAGGACTTCGTGTACGTGCTGGGCGAAGGCCGCATGCTGCCCGAGTTCGAGCAAGCCACGCTGGGCCTGAAGGAAGGCGAGGCCAAGACGTTCCCGCTGACGTTCCCCGAGGACTACCACGGCAAGGAAGTGGCCGGCAAGACCGCCGAGTTCACCATCACGCTGAAGAAGGTGGAGTGGGCGCACCTGCCGGAAGTGGACGATGCGTTCGCCAAGTCGCTCGGCATCGCCGACGGCAGCGTGGAAAAGATGCGCGCCGACATCCGCGAGAACCTGGAGCGCGAAGTCAAGCGCCGCACGCACGCCATGCTGAAGGACCAGGTCATGGAAGCGCTGCTGAAGGTGAGCGAGCTGGACGTGCCGAAGGCCCTGATCGAGCAGGACCAGGAGCGCCTGGTGGAAATGGCCCGCCGCGACCTGGAGCAACGCGGCATGCCGAACGCCAAGGACATGCCCATTCCGGCCGAGATGTTCGCCCAGCAGGCCGAGCGCCGCGTGAAGCTGGGTCTGATCCTGGCCGAGATCGTCAAGGCCAACGGCCTGGAAGCCAAGCCGGACCAGGTCAAGGCCGAGATCGAGGACTTTGCCAAGAGCTACGAGGACCCGAAGGAAGTCATGCGCTGGTACTACGGCGACCAGCAGCGCCTGGCCGAGATGGAAGCCTACGTGCTCGAAAACAACGTGGTAAATTTCGTGTGCGACAAGGCCAAGGTTTCGGACAAGTCGGTGTCGTTCGAGGAACTCACCGCCGCGCCCGAGCAAGCCTGAGGTCGGGCCTGACCGGCGGCCGCGCCAGGCGCGCGGCACCGGTCGACGCCAGCCGGCCTCGCGCGCTGGCCGGTTGGCGCCATTCCTGAATATCTGGAGAACCTGCATGACCCGCAATGATTTGCTTGATCGTCTCGCCACCACGCAGGCTTCCGCCCTGGAGACCCAGGGTCTCGGACTGGTGCCGATGGTTGTCGAGCAGTCCGGCCGGGGCGAGCGCGCGTATGACATCTACTCGCGCCTGCTCAAGGAACGTGTGATCTTCATGGTGGGCGAGGTCAACGACCAGACCGCCAACCTCGTCGTGGCCCAGCTGCTGTTCCTGGAAAGCGAGAACCCGGACAAGGACGTGTCGCTGTACATCAACTCGCCCGGCGGTTCCGTTTCGGCCGGCCTGGCGATCTACGACACGATGCAGTTCATCAAGCCCGACGTGCAGACGCTCTGCATGGGCATGGCGGCGAGCATGGGCGCCTTCCTGCTGGCCGCCGGCGCCAAGGGCAAGCGCAGCGCGCTGCCGAATTCCCGCATCATGATCCACCAGCCGCTGGGCGGCGCGCGTGGCCAGGCGTCGGACATCGAGATCCAGGCCCGCGAGATCCTGTACCTGCGCGAGCGCCTGAACAGCATCCTGTCCGAAGTGACCGGCCAGCCCGTGGAAAAGATCGCCCGGGACACCGACCGCGACAACTTCATGAGCGGCGACCAGGCGGTGGACTACGGCCTGATCGACAAGGTGATCACGCGCCGCGGTTGAAATCCGGCCGGTGTGTCGGCACATCAGTCCGGACGCTCCACTCGGAAGTGTCCGGGCGGTGACCGGCCCGCCGGTGACCTGCCGCTTGAGTCTCTCGTCGTCCCAAATGACGAAGGCTACACCGGAACGAGGCTGTACGCCTCGTTTTTGCGTTTTGCCCCACATGCAGGGGATGCCGCCGACTGCGCCAATTGTTTTGGCGTATGATGCGTTTAATGCGTTTCCCGCCCGGTCTCGGACCTGGCGGGACGACACGGCTAATGTGACTGATTCCTATGGCGGACAAAAAAGGTTCATCCAGCGAGAAACTTCTTTACTGCTCGTTCTGCGGCAAGAGCCAGCACGAGGTGAAGAAGTTGATCGCGGGCCCGTCGGTGTTCATTTGCGACGAATGCATCGACCTGTGCAACGAGATCATCCGTGACGAGGCCGCCGCGACCGACAAGGACGCCGCCGCGGTCACCCGTTCTGATCTGCCCACGCCCCACGAAATCCGCGAAAGCCTCGACCAGTACGTCATCGGTCAGGAACAGGCCAAGAAGATTCTGGCCGTCGCGGTGTACAACCATTACAAGCGTCTGAAACACCTCGGCAAGAAGGACGACGTCGAGCTGTCGAAGAGCAATATCCTGCTGATCGGGCCCACGGGCTCGGGCAAGACGCTGCTCGCCCAGACGCTGGCGCGCCTGCTGAACGTGCCGTTCGTGATTGCCGACGCCACCACGCTGACCGAAGCCGGCTACGTGGGCGAGGACGTCGAGAACATCATCCAGAAGCTGCTGCAGAACTGTAACTACGAGGTCGAGAAGGCACAGCGCGGCATCGTCTACATCGACGAAATCGACAAGATCTCGCGCAAGTCGGACAACCCGTCGATCACGCGTGACGTGTCGGGCGAGGGCGTGCAGCAGGCGCTGCTGAAGCTGATCGAAGGCACGATGGCGTCGGTGCCGCCGCAGGGTGGCCGCAAGCATCCGAACCAGGACTTCCTGCAGGTGGACACGACGAACATCCTGTTCATCTGCGGCGGTGCGTTCGATGGCCTGGAAAAGGTCATCATGCAGCGTTCGGACAAGACCGGTATCGGCTTCGACGCCCAGGTCCAGAGCAAGGAAGAGCGCGAAGTCAGCGAAGTGCTGCCCCAGACCGAGCCGGAAGACCTGATCAAGTTCGGTCTGATTCCGGAACTGATCGGGCGTCTGCCCGTGGTGGCCACGCTGGCCAAGCTCGACGAGGCCGCGCTGATGCAGATCTTGGTCGAGCCCAAGAACGCGCTGGTCAAGCAATACCAGAAGCTGCTGGCGATGGAAGGCGTGGAACTCGAGATTCGTCCGGGTGCGCTGTCGGCCATCGCGCGCAAGGCGATCCGTCGCAAGACGGGCGCCCGCGGCCTGCGTTCGATCCTCGAACAATCGCTGATGGACGTCATGTACGATCTGCCCAACTACAAGGGCGTGCAGAAGGTGGTGATCGACGAGAACACGATCACCGGCGACGCACCGCCGCTGCTGATGTACGAAGAGCAGCAGCCCAAGGTGGCAGGGTCGAACTGAGCGAGGTCCAACTGACGCCGAACGCGCGGGACCCGCGGGGTCCTTCCCAGACTGGCGACACTTTCAAGCTGCCGTTCGCTGGAAAGCGAGCGGCTTTTTTTCTTCAATTCCACAAACGAACGGGAGCAAACGCGGGTATGCTGTTTCAGAGTGGGTCGTGGGTGCGCTTTGGGTCACATCAGGAGCGCCCGGGAATTGATGATGGGTATCTTGCAATCGATTCCCGCGACCCTATTTACGCCTTAAATGACTGACTGGGGAAAATGATGTCCGGAACACAACTCCTCCCGGCTGAGCCGATTCGCCTGCCACTGTTGCCGCTGCGCGACGTGGTGGTGTTTCCGCACATGGTGATCCCACTGTTCGTGGGTCGCCCGAAGTCCATCAAGGCGCTCGAGACTGCGATGGAGTCGGGTAAGAGCATCATGCTCGTGGCACAGAAGACCGCCGCCAAAGACGAACCGACCGCGGAAGACCTCTACGAGGTCGGCTGCATCGCCAATATCCTGCAGATGCTGAAGCTGCCCGACGGTACCGTGAAGGTGCTGGTCGAGGGCACGCAGCGTGCAAACATCACCGAAGTGAGCGAGGACGATTCGCACTTCATGTGCGAAGCCGTACCGGTGCCGCCGGCACCCGACGAGTCGGCCGAGACGGAGGCGCTGCGCCGCGCCATCGTGTCGCAGTTCGACCAGTACGTGAAGCTCAACAAGAAGATCCCGCCCGAGATCCTGACGTCGCTGTCGGGCATCGACGAGGCCGGCCGCCTGGCCGACACCATCGCCGCGCATCTGCCGATCAAGCTCGAGCAGAAGCAGAAGATCCTGGAGATGGTGAAGGTCACCGAGCGTCTGGAGAGCCTGCTGTCGCAGCTCGAGGGCGAGATCGACATCCTGCAGGTGGAAAAGCGTATCCGTGGCCGCGTCAAGCGCCAGATGGAGAAGTCCCAGCGCGAGTACTACCTGAACGAGCAGGTCAAGGCCATCCAGAAGGAACTGGGCGAGGGCGAGGAAGGTGCCGACCTCGAGGAACTGGACAAGCGCATCAAGGCCGCGCGCATGCCCAAGGAGGCCAAGAAGAAGGCCGACGCCGAGTTCAAGAAGCTCAAGCTGATGTCGCCGATGTCGGCGGAAGCCACGGTCGTGCGCAACTATATCGACACGCTGGTCAACCTGCCGTGGCGCAAGAAGAGCAAGGTCAACAACGACCTGGCCAACGCCGAGCGCGTGCTGGACGAGGACCATTACGGCCTGGAGAAGGTCAAGGAACGCATCCTCGAGTATCTTGCCGTGCAACAGCGCGTGGACAAGGTCAAGGCGCCGATCCTGTGCCTGGTGGGGCCCCCCGGCGTGGGCAAGACCTCGCTCGGCCAGTCCGTGGCACGCGCCACGAACCGCAAGTTCGTGCGCATGGCACTGGGTGGCGTGCGTGACGAGGCCGAGATCCGCGGCCACCGCCGGACGTACATCGGCTCGATGCCGGGCAAGATCCTGCAGAGCCTGTCGAAGGTCGGCGTGCGCAATCCGCTCTTCCTGCTCGACGAGATCGACAAGATGGGCATGGATTTCCGTGGCGACCCGTCGTCGGCGCTGCTCGAGGTGCTGGACCCGGAACAGAACCACACGTTCCAGGACCACTACATCGAAGTGGACTTCGACCTGTCGGACGTGATGTTCGTGGCGACGTCGAACTCGCTGAACATCCCGCCGCCGCTGCTGGACCGCATGGAAGTGATCCGCCTCTCGGGCTATACCGAAGACGAGAAGGTGAACATCGCCACGCGCTACCTGCTGCCGAAGCAGATCCGCAACAACGGTCTGAAGCAAGGCGAGATCGACGTGACCGAAGCGGCCATCCGCGACATCATCCGCTACTACACGCGTGAAGCTGGCGTGCGTTCGCTGGAACGCGAGGTGTCGAAGATCGCGCGCAAGGTGGTCAAGCTCCTGCTGCTGAAGAAGGAGTCGGGTGCGGTCAAGGTCGATTCGGAGAACCTCGACAAGTTCCTGGGCGTGCGCAAGTACGACTTCGGCCTGGCCAACAAGGAAAACCAGGTCGGCCAGGTGACCGGTCTGGCGTGGACGGAGGTGGGCGGCGACCTGCTGACCATCGAAGCCGCGATCATGCCGGGCAAGGGCAACATCTCGCGCACCGGTTCGCTGGGCGACGTGATGAAGGAGTCGGTCGAGGCCGCGCGGTCGGTGGTACGGTCGCGGGCGCGTCGCCTGGGTATCGCGGACGAGATGTTCGAGAAGCGCGACATCCACATCCACGTGCCCGAGGGCGCGACGCCGAAGGACGGTCCGTCCGCCGGTATCGCGATGACCACGGTGCTGGTGTCCGTGCTGACCGGTATCCCGGTGCGTGCGGATGTGGCGATGACGGGCGAGATCACGCTGCGCGGCGAGGTGCTGCCGATCGGCGGTCTCAAGGAAAAGCTGCTGGCGGCCCATCGGGGCGGCATCAAGCTGGCGCTGATCCCGGAGGAGAACGTCAAGGACCTGGCGGACATCCCCGACAACGTCAAGAACGCCATCGAGATCGTGCCGGTGCGCTGGATCGACAAGGTGCTGGAGCTGGCACTCGAGCGCAAGCCCGAGGCGCTGCCCGAGGAAGAAGCCAAGCCTGCCGAAGTGGCAGACAAGGCGGCGGCCCAGGTGGAGCGCATCCACCACTGAGCGCCAACGCTCGGACAAAAACCGCGGGATCGTATCCCGCGGTTTTTTTATGCCCGCGCGCCTCACGTTTGGTGCCTATTGGCGCGGCGATGTGGCGTGGCGGCATCCTCCAATCAATGCTTGGCAAATCGAAAAGTCTCGTATTACAATCGCGGCCTCGCAACGCAAACAGCGGCAACCAGCAGCATCTGCCGAATCGTGCGAAGCGGGATTTCCCTGCAGGCAAATGGCTTGCACGGTCCAAGTGGGTGCTTAGCTCAGCTGGTAGAGCGGCGCCCTTACAAGGCGTAGGTCGGGGGTTCGAACCCCTCAGCACCCACCACACTTGACCGTTGCGCGTTGCCGAAAAGGGCCCGATCTGGAGTGGTAGTTCAGTTGGTTAGAATACCGGCCTGTCACGCCGGGGGTCGCGGGTTCGAGCCCCGTCCACTCCGCCAAATAAAAATGCCCGCGCAAGCGGGTTTTTTATTTGGCAATGTGACTCGGCCGCGATGCGGGCGTCCGATTACGGAGTGGAGGAAGCCGCCTGCGCGGCTTCCGCGCGGGGCGAGAAGGGTCGCGCTTGCAAGCGCGACCGCGGCCTGCAGGATGTAGGCGAGCCCCGTCCACTCCGCCAAATAAAAATGCCCGCGTCAGCGGGTTTTTTTGTGTCTGTCCGCTCGATCCGCGCCGCGGATGTCTCCCACTGGGCGAAGCATTTCTTTGACCTCTCAAAAGCTTCCTGCGGGACTTTCCGTCGGTGCAGCGCGCCGCTCCTGATAGAATCGCGAAGTTTGACCGTCGGCCCAAGGCCCAACCCTTTAACCCGAACAGCATGCTTGATTTCGTACGCAACAACCGGCGCCTGATGCTTATGCTGCTGCTGGTGCTTGTCTTCCCGTCGTTCGTGTTCTTCGGTGTCGAGAGTTACTCGCGCTTCATGGACAGCTCGCACGATCTTGCCAAGGTGGATGGCCGGACCATCACCGTGCAGGAGGTCGACAACGTCGTGCGTGACCAGAGCGAGCGCATGCGCCAGATGCTTGGCAACAACTATGATCCGCGCATGTTCGAAGGCGCCGCGGCGCGCCAGTCCGTGCTGGACCAACTGATCCAGCAACGTGTGGTGGCCGACGCCACGGCCAAGAAGAACCTGACCGTGACGAAGGACCAGCTGCGCGAGGCGATCGCGGCCATTCCCGCCGTGGCGCAGCTCTATGGCGCGGACGGCAAGTTCGACGAAAAGGGCTATGTCCAGCTGCTGGCCCAGCAAGGGCTGACGCCCGAGCAGCTTGAATCGCGCATGCGGTTCGAACTGGCGACGCAGCAGCTTGGCAGCGCGGTGGGCACCACGGCGTTCGTGCCGAAGTCGCTGCTCGACCGCCTGATCGCCATCCGCGACCAGCAGCGCGACGTCCAGGCGCTCAACATCAAGCCGGCCGATTTCACGTCGAAGGTCACGCCTGACGCCGCCGCGCTGAAGGCGTACTACGAGGCCCACCTGTCGGCCTACACCACGCCGGAGCAGGCCAAGGTCGAGTACGTCGTGCTGTCGGGCGACGCGCTGGCCGCCAGCCAGGCGGTGACGCCGGAAGAGCTGAAGTCCTACTACGACAGCAACGTCCAGCGTTTCCGGACCGAAGAGCAGCGCCGCGCCAGCCATATCCTGATCACGGCCCCGAAGGACGCCAAGGAGGCTGATCGCAAGGCCGCCAAGGACAAGGCGCAGAAGCTGCTGGACGAGGTGCGCAAGCATCCGGAAACCTTTGCCGACGTGGCGAAGAAGAATTCCCAGGACCCGGGTTCGGCCGAGAAGGGTGGCGACCTCGGCTTCATGGGCCGCGGCGCGCTGGTGAAGCCGTTCGAGGACGCGATGTACGCGCTCAAGGACGGCCAGATCAGCGATCTGGTCGAAACCGACTACGGTTACCACATCATCAAGCTGACCGGCATCAAGCCGTCGGCCACGCGTTCGCTCGATGAGGTCCGTCCGGAGCTCGAAGCCGAACTGAAGAAGCAACTGGCCAGCAAGAAGTACACGGAACTGGCCGACGCCTTCGGCAACACGGTCTACGAGCAGGCCGACAGCCTCAAGCCGGCCGCCGACAAGTTCAAGCTGACGATCCAGACTGCCGACAACGTCACGCGCAACCCGAACCCGGCGCTGGGCAAGGATAGCCCGCTGAACAACGAGAAGGTGCTCAAGGCCCTGTTCAGCGATGACGCGATCAAGAACAAGCGCAATACCGAAGCCATCCAGGTCAATCCGACCACGCTGGTGTCGGCCCGCATCGCCGAATACCGGCCGGCCGCCGCCCGCAAGTTCGAGGACGTGGAAGCCCAGGTGCGCCAGGCTTACATCGCCCAGCAGTCCGCCGAACTGGCGCGCAAGGATGGCGAGGCCAGGCTTGAAGCACTACGCAAGGCCGACAGCGCCAGCGGCTTCGGCCCGGTGATGACGGTGTCGCGGGCCAAGGCTGACGGCCTGTCGCCGAAGGCCGTGGACGCGATCATGCGCGCCGACGCCGCCAAGCTGCCGTCCGTCGTGGGCGTGGACCTGGGCGCCGATGGCTATGCGCTGTATCGGATCACGAAGGTTGGCACGCCGACCCAGAGCAATGCGGCCCAGCGCGATGCCGATGCCCAGCAACTGAGCCAGCTTGCCGGCCAGACCGAACTGGCGGCCTACTACGACGCGCTCAAGGCGCAGGCCAAGGTGAAGCTGCTGCGTCCGGCCAAGACCGAAGACGCGGCGGGCAGCGCCCCGGCCACGAACTGACGCGGCGCACGACGCCTGTCGAAAAGAAGCCCCTGCCGGTGACGCACCGCAGGGGCTTTTTCCTTTTGGCTGCCGGACAAGCCTGACGAGCCGGACGAGCCCGACGGGTCAGCCAGTCTTGGCAGACGTCCGGAGCAGCGGCTTGAGCGCCGGCCACACGGTATCGAGCAGCGCCGACTGGGCGGCCGAGGTGGGATGAATGCGGTCTTCCTGGAACCAGTCGGGCCGCGTGACGACCTTGTCGAGGAAGAACGGCACCAGTTCGGTTCGATACTCCTTGGCCAGCTTCGGAAACAGGCCGAAGAAGCGCTCGGTGTAGTCGGCGCCGTAGTTGGGCGGAATGCGCATGCCGACCAGCACAACCTTGGCGCCCGCCTTCTGGGCGTCGCCGATGATGGCGCGCAGGTTGGCTTCCGTGGATGGCAGCGAGAAACCGCGCAGCGCGTCGTTGGCGCCCAGTTCCACGACGACGACGGCCGGCTTGTGCCGCTTCAGCAGGTCGGGCAGGCGGGTCTTGCCGCCCACCGTGGTCTCGCCGCTGATGCTGGCATTCACGACGCTATAATCGAACCGCTCGCGGCGCAGCCGCTCCTGCAGCAGGCTGACCCAGCCGGTGCCACGCGCAATGCCGTACTCGGCCGACAGGCTGTCGCCCAGCACCAGCACGGCGGGCGCCGACGGGGCCTGCGCCATGGCGGCGGGTGAACAAAGCAGGGCGACGGCTGTCGCACAACAGGCTGCCAGCATCCGCCGGCGCCCAACGTTGGGAATCTTCTCGCGCATGTCCTCTTCCATTCTTGCTGTCGAGTCACTCGGAAAGACCGTCGCCGACACGACAGGTTCGCTCACGATTCTGCACGACGTCTCGTTTTCCGTCACGGCCGGCGAAACGGTGGCCATCGTTGGCGCGTCAGGCTCCGGCAAATCGACGCTCTTGGGCCTGCTGGCGGGCCTGGACCTGCCCAGCACCGGCGCCGTGAGGCTCCACGGGCAGGACCTGTTCCAGCTCGACGAAGACCAGCGCGCCGCGCTGCGCGGGCGCCATGTCGGCTTTGTGTTCCAGTCGTTCCAGCTGGTCGGGCACCTGACGGCGCTCGAAAACGTCATGCTGCCGCTGGAGTTGCGCGGCGAAACGTCGCAGGTGCGCGAGCGTGCCACGGAGATGCTGGAGCGGGTGGGCCTCGGCAAGCGGCTGACGCACTACCCGCGGACGCTGTCCGGCGGCGAGCAGCAGCGCGTGGCGCTGGCGCGCGCGTTCGTGGCGCGGCCCGACATCCTGTTTGCCGACGAGCCGACCGGCAGCCTGGACACCGCGACCGGCGAGGCCGTCATCGCGCTGATGTTCGAGCTGAACCGCGATGCCGGGTCCACCCTGGTGCTGGTCACGCATGACCGCTCCGTGGCCGCGCGCTGCGGGCGCATCCTGACGATCGAAGCCGGCCGCGTGGCCAGCGACGAATTGATGGGTACCGAAGTCTGAAATGCCATGGCGGCCGCCGGGGCCGCCGTCCTGTTCGGGCGGGTGCTCAGCCGCGCCCGAGGACGCCGCGGGCACGGGCGATCAGGGCCGCCGTCGACGCATCGTGCGTGGCCTCGCCCTTGCCGGTCAGTTCCTGTTCGATGGGCCGCGCCAGGATCTTGCCCAGCTCCACGCCCCACTGGTCGAACGAGTTGATGTTCCAGACCACGCCCTGCACGAACGTGCGGTGCTCGTACAGCGCGATCAGCGCGCCCAGCACGTGCGGCGTCAGGTCTTCCATCAGCAGCATGTTGCTCGGCCGGTTGCCGTCGAACACCATGTGCGGCACGCGGGCCTCGTCGGTCACGCCGGCGGCGCGCAGTTCCTCGGCGGTCCGGCCGCGCATCAGCGCCTCGGCCTGGGCAAAGCAGTTGGCCAGCAGCTTGGCGTGATGGCCGGGCAGGCTGCGCGGCGGCACCAGCGGCGCCACGAAATCGACGGGCACGATCTGCGACCCCTGGTGGATCATCTGGAAGTAGGCGTGCTGGCCGTTGGTGCCGGCCGTGCCCCAGACCACGGGCGAGGTGTCGGACCGCACCGGATCGCCGTTGATCTGCACAGACTTGCCGTTGCTCTCCATCTCCAGTTGCTGCAGGAACGCTGGAAACAGTTCGAGCGAGGTGGAATAGGGCGCCATGCAGCTCGTCGGCATGCCGAAGAAGTTGCGGTACCAGATGCCGAGCATGCCCAGCACCACCGGCATGTTGCGCGCCAGCGGGGCCGTGCGGAAGTGGTCGTCCATGGTCCGGCCGCCCAGCAGCAGGTCTTCGAACGCGTCGAAGCCCACGGCCAGCGCGATCGACAGGCCGACCGACGACCAGAGCGAGAAGCGCCCGCCGATCCAGTCCCAGAATTCGAACATGTTGGCCGGGTCGATGCCGAACTTGACCACGGCCTCACGGTTCGTGGACACCGCCACGAAGTGCCGGGCCAACTGGTCTTCGGCCACGCCGTTCTGCAGGAACCACTCGCGCATGCTGCACGCGTTGGCCATGGTTTCCAGCGTCGTGAACGTCTTCGAGCAGACGATGACCAGCGTGCGGGCCGGGTCCAGCCGCACGAGCGTTTCGGCCAGCTCGGTGCCGTCGACGTTCGACACGAAATGCATGCGCGGCCCCTTGGGGTCCGCCAGGTGGGCCAGCGCGCGGCAGACCATGCGCGGGCCGAGGTCCGAGCCGCCGATGCCGATGTTGACGATGTCGGTGATGGTCTGGCCGTTGAAGCCGGTCCAGGCGCCGGTGCGCACGCGACCGGCGAAGTCGCGCATGCGGTGCAGCACGTCCTGGATGCCGGGCATCACCGACTGGCCGTCGACCTTGAACGGGGCATCCGGCAGGGCGCGCAGCGCCACGTGCAGCGCGGCGCGGTCTTCGGTCGTATTGATATGTTCGCCGGCGAACATGGCGTCGCGGCGCTGGGTCACGCCCGCTTCCTCGGCCAGCTTCATCAGCAGCGCGAAGGTTTCGAACGTGATGCGGTTCTTCGAGAAATCGAGGTACAGGCCCGCCGCTTCGAGCGAGAAGTCCTCCACACGGCGCGCGGCCTCGGCTTCGGCAAACCATTGCTGCATCGGCGTGTGGCGGATGGCATCGTGGTGTTGGCGGAGAGCGGTCCAGGCGTGGAGTTCAGTGGGCATGCGAAGTTCTGGAGTCTGGGAGCGGGGCCGCGCCGTCCGGCAAGGCCCTGCGCAAGTATATCGCTGGGATACGACGTCAAAAGCCGAAAGTCGCAGCAAAAAGTAACCGTGCTTGCGAACATCCGCAACGTTAGCAGCCACGCAGCCGGCGCCATATCGGCGCTTGTCTGACGTCCTGCCGCATAGACACGGCCCGCCACTTTGTGCGTGGCGGGTCGCGTCAGCGTCCCAGCCGTGTGGCGATCCGGCGCAGCAGCGGCTCGCCGCCCGCCACGCACACGCCGCCCGCGCAGATCACGGCGATGCCCAGCGCGGTAGTCCAGTCCGGCAGGTGGCCGAAGGCGAAGTAGCCGACCACGGTAGCCGAGAAGATCTGCAGGTACAGGAACGGGCTCAGGAATGACGCGTCGGCGTACTGGAACGCGCGGATCACGAAGTAGTGGCCGAGCGATCCGGTCAGGCCGGCCGAAACCAGCAGCGCGCATTGCAGCGCCGTCGGCACCGCCTCGAACCAGAAGAACGGCACCAGCAGCGTCGTCAGCGCGGCCCCGGTCACGCCGCTCTGGATCAGCGTGGTCATGGGTGCGTCATGCGCGGCGATGCGCCGCGTGAGCATCTGCAGCAGCGCGAACAGCAACGCCGACAGCAGCCCCAGCGCCACGCCAAACGCATCGAGCTCGCCGCCCGGCCGCACCACCACGAGCATCCCTGCGAAGCCGATGCCCACGCCGATCCAGCGGGTCCAGCGCGCGTGCAGGCCCGGCCGTTCGCCAAGCAGCCACGGCGACAGCGCCACGACGATCAGAGGCGCGCAGAAGTTCAGCGCCGTGGCCGTGGCCAGCGGCATCAGCTTCAGCACGCTGAAGAACACCAGCGTCGACGCCAGCATCAGCGCGCCGCGCAGCCACTGCAGGCGCGGCGCGGCCGGGCGCGACAGCCGCTGCCATCGTGCCGGCCCGATCAGCAGGAAGATTGCCACCACATGGCCCAGGTAGCGCACCCAGGCCACGGCCACCACGGGCAGTCCTTGCTGGGTCAGCGTCTTGCCCGTGGCGTCGAGCAGGCTCAGGATCCATTGGCCGACCACCAGCAGCGCGATGCCGGTCAGCAACTGCCGACGGGAATGGTCGCCACCCGTGCCACCGTCAGTGCCTTGCGGTAGTGTCGCGGCCCGCGTCATGCGGCCGCGCCGCGCAGCAGCGCGTTCAGGATGTCCCGCGCCGGCAGGTAGAGTTCGCTCGCTGTCAGGCCCGCCGGGCCGGTGCCGCTGGCGACCAGGCGGTCCGCCGCGCGTCCGTGGATCCAGACCGCCGCGCGCGCGGCCGCCTCGCGGGCCATGCCCTGGGCCAGCAGCGCGCCGATCATGCCGGCCAGCACGTCGCCGGTGCCGGCCGTGGACAGCCCGGCGTTGCCGGTGGGATTGATGGCGGCCGACGCGCCGCCCGGTGTGGCGATGACCGTGCCCGATCCCTTGAGCACGACGGTGGCATGCCAGCGCGTTGCCAGCGCGCGGGCGGCGGCCAGCCGGTCGCGCTGGACGTCGGCCACGCCGCTGCCCAGCAGCCGCGCCGCTTCGAGCGGGTGCGGCGTCATGACGGGCTCCAGCCCGCTGTCGGTCAGTTGCCGCGCCAGCGCTGGGTCTGCCGCCAGCAGGTTCAGTGCGTCGGCATCGAGCACCAGCGGCAGGGTGTCGCGGGCGCACCGGTCGATCAATTGCGCCAGCTGTTGGCGGGCCGCGGCGTCGCTGCCCATGCCGGGTCCGGCCACGAAGGCCGACATGGCGTCCCATGGCAGTTGGTCGACGGCATGCAGCATCAGCTCCGGATGAACCGGATCGACAGGCGGCGCCGGCTGGGCCAGGAATCCGACATGGACACGGCCCGCGCCCAGATGCAGCGCCGCGCGGGCGCCCAGCAGCGGCGCGCCGGTCATGCCGTGGTTGCCGCCGATCACCGCCAGGCTGCCATAGCGGCCCTTGTTGGCGGCATGGTCGCGGCGCGGTAGGGCATCGGCAAACGCGCCGGGCTGGTTGACCAGCGCCACGGGCGGCGTGGCGGGCGGGTAGTCGAGGCCGAGCGGCGCGATGTCGACGATGCCGGCGCAGTCGCGGCCGTCCAGCGTCAGCAGGCCGGGCTTGGCGGTCAGGAAGGTCAGCGTCCGTACCGCGCGCACGGCGGGCTGGCCGGCGCCGGTATCGGCAAACAGCCCGCTCGGGATGTCCAGCGCCAGCACGGGCAGGTGCGACGCATTGAGATGGGCGATCCAGCGCGCCATTTCCCCGTCCGCCGGCCGGTTCAGGCCGATGCCGAGCAGCCCGTCGACCACGGCGGCGCAGCCGGCCGGCCACGGCGGCAGGGCGGCGGCCGAGTCGCGCGGCATTGCCAGCACCGGCACCCCGGCGGCGCGGGCCTCGCGCCAGGCGCGCGCGGCATCGTCGGGCAGCCGGTCTGCTTCGGCCAGCAGCCACGCCTCCACCTGCCGCCCGGCCTGGTGCAGCCGCGTGGCGGCCACCAGCGCGTCGCCGCCGTTGTTGCCGGCGCCGGCCAGGAACAGGATGCGCCCGTCGGGTACGTGCTGGCCGACCCAATCCGCTGCCGCGGCACCCGCGCGGGACATCAGCGTGAAGGGCGGCGTGGCGGCCAGGCCGGCCTGTTCGATCCGGCGGATCGTGGCCACGTCGTAGAGCGAGGCGGGTTCGGCGGTGTCGAGCGGCATCCAGGCGGATGCGGGATCGGCGGGGGCTGGGGCGGGTGGCACGGCGGTCATGGCACGGTCATGCGGAAGGCGGGCGCCGGCCCGTGGGTGCGGGCCGGCCAGAAGCAGACAGTGTAGGGGACAACGCGCTACTTGAGTTCCTTGGCCATCACCACGTCCGGCAGCCACGTGACCACGCTGGGCCAGACCGTGATGATCGCGATGGCCACCACCATCATCATGAAGAACGGCAGCGACACCCGCGCGATGTAGTTGCTGTCCTTGCCGGTCATGCTCTGCAGCACGAACAGGTTGAAGCCCACGGGCGGCGTCACCTCGGCAATCTCCACCAGCAGCACGATGAAGATGCCGAACCAGACCAGGTCGAAGCCGGCGGCCTGCACCATCGGCAGCACCGTGGCCGTGGTCAGCGCGATCATCGAGATGCCGTCCAGCGCCGTGCCCAGCACGATGTAGATGACCGTCAGCACCGCGATCAGCGCCCACGGCGACAGATGCAGCGCGGCCACCCATTCGGCCAGCGCGCGCGGAATGCCCGTGAAGCTCATCGTCACCGACAGGAACGACGTGGCGCCCAGCACGAACATGATCATCGCGGTCAGCCGCGTGGCCGACATCAGGCTTTCCCAGAACGCCTTGCGCGTCAGCGACCCGCCGGCCCAGGCCAGCCCCAGCGACGCCACCACGCCGTAGGCGGCCGCTTCCGTGGCGGTGGAGTAGCCGGCCATCATGATCCACGTGATGAACGCGATCAGGACGATGCAGGGCAGCAGCTGGCGGATCGATGCCAGCCGCGCGCGCCAGCCAAACGTCTCGGCGGCCGGCGTGCGCGACGGGTTCATCAGCGCCCACACGACGATATAGCCCGAGAACAGCAGCATCAGCAGCAGGCCGGGCAGAAAGCCGGCCAGGAACACGCGGATGATCGACACGTCGGCGGATACCGCGTAGACCACCATCGTGATAGACGGCGGGATCAGGATGCCGAGCGTGCCCGCGCACGACAGCGACCCCAGCGTGATGCGCTCGTCGTAGCCGCGCCGGGTCAGCTCGGGCAGGGCCGACTTGGCGATCGTCGCGCAGGTAGCCGCCGACGACCCCGAGACCGACCCGAAGATGCCGCAGCCCAGGATGTTGACGTGCATCAGGCGGCCCGGCAGCCAGTTCAGCCACGGCGACAGCCCGTTGAACATCTGCTCGGACAGCTTGGTGCGGAACAGGATCTCGCCCATCCAGACGAACAGCGGCAGCGACGCCAGCGTGTACGACGCGCTGGACGACCACCAGGCGTTGGCCAGGTTGACCAGCGCGTCGTGGTCGGAGAAGACCACCAGCCCGACCCACGAGGTCACGGCGATGGCCACCGGAATCCACGCGCCGATGGCCAGGAAGACCATCATCACGAGCAGCAGGATCAGGGCAACGAGTACGGTGCTCATCAGACGGTCTCCCCGAAGTCGCCGGCGGCCAGCTTGGCTTCCTGCGCCAGCTGGTAGCGCGGCTTCTGCCGGCGCACCACGCGCAGCCATTCGTCGGCCACCGCCAGCAGGAAGCCCAGCGTGCCCAGCACGGCAAAGCTCTGCGGAATCCAGAGCGGGATCACGATCTGGCCCTGCGACACGTCGTTGATCTCCCAGCTCTGCCAGGCAAACGCGCCCAGCGCCCAGGCGGCGTAGGCGGCGAACACGAGGCAGATCGACAGCGACAGCACTTCGAGCACCCAGCGCCGTTTCGGGCCGACGGCCTCCAGCAGCATCTCCACGCGCACGATGCCGCCGTGCTGGAAGGTCTGGCCAAGGATCAGGAATGCGGACGCGGCGCACAGCCACGCGACGATGTCGTCGCCGCCCTTGAGCACGATCAGCGTCTCGCGCGAGATCGACATGGCGATCATGACGATGCAGACGGCCAGGATGCAGAGGGCGCCGAGCGCGGCAAAGAGGTCAAGCAGCCGGTCGAGCCAGCGCTTGCGGGGGATGGGGGCTTCCATGGGTACGGGCTACCTGTGAGGCGCAACGGCGAAGGGCGGGCCGGACCGGGGCGGCGGCCCCGGCGTCCGGCCATGCTGCGTGCAAACCGGCATGGCCCACCGTCGGCAGGCCGGCCGGGACTGCTTTCAGGGTCTACTTGCGGTAGGCGTCGAGGATGGCCTTGCCGTCGTCGCCCGCGCTCTTCGCCCAGTCGTTGACCATGACCTCGCCCACCTTCTGCATGTCGGTCTTGAGCTGGGCCGACGGCGGCGCCACGGTCATGCCGTTCTTGGACAGCGTGGCCAGGTATTCCTTGGTCTTCTGCTCCGATACCTGCCAGCCGCGCTTCTCGGCGTCGGCCACGGCCTTGAGCAGGGCATCCTGCGTGGGCTTGTCGAGCGCGTTGAACGCCTTCTTGCTGACCACCAGCATGTTCTTCGGCAGCCAGGCGTCGACCGTGTAGAAGTACTTGACCGATTCCCAGACCTTGGTGTCCACGCCCGTGGCGCCCGACGACATGAACGAGTTGACCGTGCCGGTGGCCAGCGCCTGCGCCAGATCGGCCGCCTGGATCGTCACCGGCTGGGCGCTGACCAGTTCGGCGATCTTCGACGTGGCGGGGTTGTAGGCGCGCCACTTCAGGCCCTTCATGTCCGCGGCGCTGTTGATCGGCTTGTTCGCGTAGATGCCCTGCGGCGGCCAGGCCACGGCGTAGAGCAGCTTCATGCCCTGGCGGTCCAGCACCTTGTCGGTGGTGGCCCGGGACGCCTGCCAGAGCCGGTAGGCGTCGGCGTAGCTGGTGGCCAGGAACGGCACGGCGTCCACGCCGAAGACCGGGTTCTCGTTGGCCAGCAGCGACATCAGGATTTCGCCCATCTGCACCTGGCCGGTCTGCACGCCGCGCTTGATTTCGTTGGCCTTGAGCAGGGATCCGTTAGGGTGGATCACGATCTTGAGCTTGCCGCCGGTGGCGCGCTCCACGTCGGTGGCCATCTGCTGCAGGTTTTCGGTGTGGAGGTTGGTGGCCGGGTATCCGGTGGGCAGGTCCCACTTGGTCTCCGCCCGCGCCGCCGTGGCGGCCAGCAGCAGTGCCGCCGCCGCGACTGCCATTGCCTTGACTCGCATCTCGATCTCTCCTGGTGTGGCGCACGGGCGCTGCCCGGCTGCGCGGGTTGGAACTACCTGGAACTGCCGCCGTCCCGGTGGCCATGGGCTGCGGGGCGGTACTGCGGTCACGGCAACGGGGCTGGCGCCTTTTCGGTGCGGCGACGATCTGCCGCCGCAGCCGATGCAAGGGCCATGCCCAGTCACGAATTCATGTGTTCATGCTCATAATTCGCCGATAAACTGTCAAGCCAAAATTGCCCGGCGCCGCCCCGGGCTTTCACCTATCGCCACCGCCCCTATTGTTCCGGAGACCTGCCCCATGCCCCGCAAGCCCGCCCCCGACCGCCTTGCCGACGCGCCCGCCGCCGGGGAGATGCGCCCGCTGGCGCGCGCCGCCGGCGTCAACATCGTGTCGTCGTCGCACCTGGTCTCGGTGCGCAGCCCGGAGCTGTCCGAGTTCGAATTCGGCCTGAACACGGCCTACAACGCCTACAGCCGCTGGGTGGTGCGCTGCATGGGTGCCGCCGGCGTGCGCGATCTGACCTTCCTGGACGTGCTGGTGCTGCACCACGTCAACCACCGCGGCCGGGCCAAGCGGCTGGCGGACATCTGCTTCGTGCTGAACGTGGAGGACACCCACCTGGTGACGTATTCGCTCAAGAAGCTGGTGGGGCTGGGCCTGGTGGCCGGCGAGCGGGTGGGCAAGGAGGCGACCTACGCGACGACCGAGGCCGGCGCCGAGGCCTGCGCCCGGTATCGCGAGATCCGCGAGCAGTGCCTGACCAGCAATTTCACCGAGGGCAGCGACGAGAACGTGGAGATTGGCGAACTGGCGCGGCTGCTGCGGGTGCTGACCGGGCTATACGAGCAGGCGGCCCGCTCGGCCACGTCGCTCTGAGCGGCAGGCAGGGGCGGGGAGGGGGCAGGGCGGGCGCCGGATGCGCCACCGGGCGGCGGTCGCGTCCGGATTTCCCGCCGCTGTCCGTCCCCGGCGCATTGCGCAATGCAAAAAGCGGGCGCCAACAAGGTACAATAGCGGTTTTCCGACAGTCGGCATTCCATTCAGCAGTGCCGGCAGCCGCTTCAGCCCCACCTCCTCGCCTCCTGACCGTACCGATCATGGCGCATTTCTCGTGCTTCCCCGGCGCTTTGGCGCTTTCCGCCTTCCGTCAGCAACGCCTGCTTGCCGCGCTCCAACAAGTCGACGCCGATATTGAATCGGTGCACGGCCAGTTCGTGCATTTTGTCGATTCGGACACGCCGCTGTCCGCCGAGGACCAGACGCGCATCGGCGCCATGCTGACCTACGGCGCGCCGTTCGCGGCCCAGCCCGAGGGCGACCGCTTCGTGGTCATTCCGCGCTTCGGCACGATCTCGCCGTGGGCCAGCAAGGCCACCGACATCGCGCACAACTGCGGCCTGACCCACGTGCACCGCATCGAGCGCGGCATCGAGATCACCGTGGTCTGCAAGAAAGGGCTGCTGCGCGGCCGCAAGTCGCTGGACGCCGGCACGCGTGCCGCCGTGGCCGCCCACCTGTTCGACCGGATGACCGAGACCGTGATCGCCTCGCGCGACGAGGCGGCCGGCCTGTTCCAGGAGCTGCCGGCCAAGCCGCTGCAGTTCATCGACATTTCCGCCGGCCGCAGCGCGCTGGTGGACGCCAACACGGCCATGGGCCTGGCGCTGTCCGAGGACGAGATCGACTACCTGCTGGAAAACTACGGCAAGCTCGGCCGCAACCCGACCGACGTCGAACTGATGATGTTCGCGCAGGCCAACAGCGAGCACTGCCGCCACAAGATCTTCAACGCCACGTGGACCATCGACGGCGTGGCGCAGGACAAGTCGCTGTTCGCGATGATCCGCAACACGCACCAGTTGAACCCGCAGGGCTCCATCGTCGCCTATTCGGACAATTCGGCCGTCATGGAAGGCGATGTGGCCGAGCGCTGGTTCCCGCGCGGCGCAGACCAGAAATACGGCCGCCACGAGGCGCTGACCCACACGCTGATGAAGGTGGAGACGCACAACCACCCCACGGCGATCTCGCCGTTCCCGGGGGCCTCCACGGGCGCCGGCGGTGAAATCCGCGACGAAGGCGCCACGGGCCGCGGGGCCAAGCCCAAGGCCGGCCTGACCGGCTTCACCGTGTCGAACCTGATGCTGCCGGACGCCGTCCAGCCCTGGGAAAACGCCCGCGACGCGGCCCAGCCGGTGGCGCACCGCAATCCCGACGACAAGCCCGGCGTGACCGGCAAGCCGGACCGCATCGCGTCGCCGCTGCAGATCATGATCGACGGCCCGCTGGGCGGCGCCGCGTTCAACAACGAATTCGGCCGCGCCAACCTGGGCGGCTACTTCCGCGTCTACGAGCAGAACGTCGGCGGCACCGTGCGCGGCTACCACAAGCCGATCATGATCGCCGGCGGCATCGGCAACATCGACGCCGGACACACCCACAAGGACCCGCTGCCGGCCGGCACGCTGCTGATCCAGCTTGGCGGCCCGGGCATGCGCATCGGCATGGGCGGCGGCGCCGCCAGCTCGATGGCCACGGGCACCAACACGGCCGACCTGGACTTCGATTCCGTGCAGCGCGGCAACCCCGAGATGGAGCGCCGTGCCCAGGAAGTGATCAATGCCTGCTGGCAGCTGGGCGACGAGAACCCGATTCTGTCGATTCACGACGTTGGCGCGGGTGGTATCTCGAACGCGTTCCCGGAACTGGTGGACGGCGCCGGCCGTGGCGCGCGCTTCGACCTGCGCCAGGTGCATCTGGAGGAGTCGGGCCTGTCCCCGGCCGAGATCTGGTGCAACGAGTCGCAGGAACGCTATGTGATGGCCATCGCGCCGAACGACCTGCCGCGCTTCCAGGCCATGTGCGAGCGTGAGCGCGCCCCGTTTGCCGTGGTCGGCATCGCCACCGAAGAGAAGCAGTTGCAGCTCGTGGACGCCCACGTCGATGCGGCGCTCAAGGAGCATTACCCGGTCAACATGCCGATGGATGTGCTGCTGGGCAAGCCCCCGCGCATGCACCGCGACGTGCAGCGCGTGGCACAGGCGCTGCCGCCGGTGGACGTGACCGGTATCTCGCTGGAACAGGCCGTCACCGACGTGCTGCGCCATCCGACCGTCGCCAGCAAGTCGTTCCTGATCACGATTGGCGACCGGACGGTGGGCGGCATGAACGCCCGCGACCAGATGGTGGGCCCGTGGCAGGTGCCGGTGGCGGACGTGGCCGTGACCACGCTCGACTACAAGGGCCGTGCCGGCGAGGCCATGACGATGGGCGAGCGCACGCCGCTGGCCGTGATCGACGCGCCCGCGTCGGGCCGCATGGCCATTGGCGAGGCGCTGACCAACCTGGCCGCCGCGCCGGTCAAGGACCTGAACAAGGTCAAGCTGTCGGCCAACTGGATGGCCGCGTGCGGCGTGGCCGGCGAGGACGCCCGGCTGTACGACACCGTGCACGCCGTGGGCATGGAGCTGTGCCCGGCGCTGGGCATCAGCATCCCGGTGGGCAAGGATTCGCTGTCGATGCGGACCAAGTGGTCCGACGCGGACGGCGACAAGGAAGTGGTGGCGCCGGTGTCGCTGATCATCTCGGCGTTCGCCGCCGTGGATGACGTCAACCGCACGCTGACGCCGCAACTGCGCACCGACCTGGGCGATTCGGTACTGATCGCCATCGACCTGGGCCGCGCCAAGAACCGCCTGGGCGGCAGCATCCTGGCGCAGGTGACGCAGCAGGTGGGCGACAGCGCGCCGGACGTGGACAACCCCGAGGACCTGAAGAACTTCTTCAACGTGATCCAGCGCCTGAACCGCGACGGCAAGCTGCTGGCCTATCACGACCGGTCGGACGGCGGCTTCATGGCGGCCGTGGCCGAAATGGCGTTTGCGGGCCACACCGGCGTTTCGCTGAACGTTGACATGCTGACGCTGGATCCGAACCAGGAGCAGGACTACGGCGACGCCAAGAACTGGGCCCAGCAGATTGCCGAGCGCCGCAACGACCAGACGCTGCGCGCGCTGTTCTCGGAAGAACTGGGCGCGGTCATCCAGGTGCGGGCCGAGGAGCGTGACGCGGTGTTCGCCGTGCTGCGCGAGGCCGGCCTGTCGGCCTGCAGCCATGTGATCGGCAAGCCGAACACGAACGACCAGATCGAGATCTACCGCGATGCGAAGAAGGTCTTTGGCGCCGCTCGCGCCGACCTGCAGCGCATCTGGACCGAGGTGAGCTGGCGCATCGCGCGCCTGCGCGACAACCCGGCCTGCGCCGACAGCGAATACGACCGCGTGCTGGACGCCGCCGACCCGGGCATCAGCCCCGTGCTGACCTTCGATCCGGCCGAGGACATCGCCGCCCCGTTCATCGCCACGGGCAGCCGGCCGCGCGTGGCCATCCTGCGCGAACAGGGCGTGAACTCGCAGATCGAGATGGCCTACAGCATGGACATGGCCGGTTTCGAGACTGTCGACGTGCACATGAGCGACCTGATCGCCGGCCGGGCCAGCCTGGCCGATTTCAAGGGTTTCGTGGCCTGCGGCGGCTTCAGCTACGGCGACGTGCTGGGTGCCGGCGAGGGCTGGGCCAAGACCATCCTGTTCAACGGCCAGATGGCCGAGCAATTCGCGGCGTTCTTCAACCGCCAGGACACCTTCGCGCTTGGCGTGTGCAACGGCTGCCAGATGCTCAGTAACCTTGCCCCGATCATCCCGGGCGCCGGTGCATGGCCGAAGTTCACGCGCAACCAGTCGGAACAGTACGAAGCCCGCTTCGTGACCGTGGAAGTGCAGCAGTCGCCGTCGGTGTTCTTCGCCGGCATGGAAGGCAGCCGCATCCCGATTGCGGTGGCGCACGGCGAAGGCTTTGCCGACTTCTCGCAGCAGGGCGACATCGGCAAGGTCAACGTGGCGCTGCGCTTCGTCGACAACCTTGGCGCGGTGACGCAGACCTATCCGCTGAACCCGAACGGCTCGCCGGAAGGCATCACGTCGGTGACCACTATCGACGGCCGCTTCACGGCGCTGATGCCGCACCCGGAGCGCGTGTTCCGCACCGCCACCATGAGCTGGGCCCCGGACGCCTGGAAGGCCGTCCCGGACGGCGGCAGCCCGTGGATGCGCATGTTCCGCAACGCGCGCAAGTGGGTGGGTTGACCGGACCTGCCGCCTGGAAACAACGTCCGCCTTCGCGCGGACGTTTTTTTTGGCGTCGGGTCCCGGCGTCATCGCCCGGTCTGGCGCAGCCATTCACAGAACAGGATCGTCAGCGTGGTGTAGATGATGACGCCCCATGCCAGCCGGCGTGCAGCCTTGCCCTGGAATTCGTCGTCTTCCAGCAGGCGGGTCAGGAACTTGTTCATGTGATTTCTCCAGTCAGGAAGGTTTGAAAGTGGCGGTCTCAAGTGCCGCCGGTCACGAAGACCACCTGGGCGTACGCATACGCCCCGGCGCTGGCGATACTGAGGACCACGGACAGGTAGAGGACCCGATCGAGTTCCCCGCGCTTGCGCCGGCTTCGCGGATAGGCGTCGAGCGTACCCAGCATGACGAGCAGCGCGTCGGCCACGATCAGCGCCACGTGCAGGCCCATCAACGCCCATGCCATGAAGCTCTCGCCATCGGACTGGTCGATCCAGCATGCCAGCGCATAGCAGGCGCTGGCGCTGATCGGGATGGCTGCCCAGAGCAGTTGCCCGTCCTGAATCGCCCGCCGCACGATGCCCTGGCTGCGCGAACGCGAGAACACGGCCACCTTCGCAAAAGGCAGCAGTGCGAACGGCGCCAATAGTGGAATCGCCACGTTAAAGACGAGCCAGCCGACCAGTGTGGATACCTCTCCCATGTCGTCCCCGAGAGCCGATGGATAGCGCTGCGCGGGGCAGCGATGGCTGCTCGCCCGGTGACAGCGGTGTGATCCTAGGCCGCGGGCAATGGGGCGCCAAGAGGGGTTTTGTGAACTTGTGTGTCCGAAAACCGGGAGCTTGAGTCAGGTCATGAGACGCGTCTCAAAGTGCAACGGGACAGGCGACTTCGGACCGATTTCTCGCCGTGCGTTATGCCGGCGACGCCTGCCCACCCAGCCGCGCGCTCCAGGGGAGGTAGCGGGAATACAGCAGCCGCATGCGGTCGGCGCCGGGCGGGACGGCAATCTCGCCGCGTACTTCCATGAAGGCGATGGTGGCCTGGAGCAGCTTGGACTGCGCGTAGCGGTCTCGCGCGGGCAGATGGCGGTGCAGGTCGCGCCAGCGGCCGTTGGTGCATTCCACGTGTGGCATGCCCAGGGCGCAATAGACGATGCCGCTTGAGTACAGGTGCCACATGTACCAGTAGCCGTTGGTCACACCCATAAGCCTTGAATCTCCGCAACCGGTGACTGGCCGGGACGGGTGTCCGGCCGTGTTGTCGATCCGTCCGATATTACTGACCGGGGCGGGGCAAGGAAACCGGCAAACTGCACCAGTGTGTTACCGAGCGCGCCAAACCGCACCCGGTTGGCCGGCGCGGCGGGCCCGGAAAAGCAAAAACCGGCGCATGGGCGCCGGTTTTCGTTGAGCAAGGGGCCAGGGTTACTGGATCTTGGCCTTGTCCTTGAGCGACTTCATCATCGCCTGGAACTGCTCGCGCTGCCAGGCCTGGTCGCCCATCAGCATTTGCTGAAGCTGGGGCTTCACTTCCTCGAACGACGGGATCTTGGCGTCGCGCACGTCGACCAGTTCGATGATGTGCCAGCCGAACTGCGTCTTGACCGGCGTGTCGGTCATCTGACCCTTCTTCAGGCCGGTCATGGCGGCCGAGAACTCCGGTACGTAGCTGCCGCTGTTGGCCCAGTCCAGGTCGCCGCCGTTGGCTGCCGAGCCGGTGTCCTTCGACGACGACTTGGCCACGTCCTCGAACTTGGCGCCGCCCTTGATCTTGGCGATCAGGGCCTTGGCGTCGGCTTCCTTCTCCACCAGGATGTGGCGGGCATGGTATTCCTTGCCGTTGCCGAACTGGCCCTTGATCTTGTCGTACTGCTTGCGCAGTTCGTCGTCGTTGGCGCCGTGGGTGCGCACGTAGTCCTCGAAGACGGCGCCGGCCAGCACGTTCAGGCGGGCCTGTTCCAGCTGGTCCTGGATGTCGTCCCGTTGCAGGATGCCGCGCTTGGACGCTTCCTGTACCAGCAGTTCCCGATCGATCAGCATGGTGCGTGCACGGTCGCGCAGTTCGGGCGTGGCGGGCTGGCCGGTGCCGGCGATCAGCTTGTCCACCTTGGCCGACGGGATGGGCTTGCCATTCACAACGGCGGCGTTCTGGGCGAACACGGGCAGGCTGCCAGCAGCGAGCACAGCCGCCAGGCTGAACGAGAGGACGGTGGTCTTCATGGGGTCAGGTCTGAGAGTAGCGAGAGCGCGTCGCGTCATGCTTCGCGGGATTGATATTCTTGGTCGGTGTAGGCGCTGACGGCCAGCGCATGGATTTGCGAGGGGAACAGTTCGCGCAGCGCATCATACACCATACGATGGCGCGCCACGCGCGATTGGCCGGCGAACCGGTCGCTCACGATCAGCACGTTGTAGTGGCCCCCGCCAGAGGCCGCGCCGGCGTGGCCGGCATGGGCCGCGCTGTCGTCCTGCACGGTCAGGCGGGTGGGGCGGAGCGCCGCGTGCAGCAGCGTCTCGATGGTGGCGGGATCGGCGGCCATCGGTAGTCCTTCCAATGAATAGTGGGGGGCAGGGGCGGGCGCCGGCTTACTCGGAGCGGCCTTCCTGCGACGGGGTTTCCTGGATGTGGCGCGACAGCCAGACGCTCTGCGCCACGATGAAGACGGCCATCAGCCCCATGCTGCCGAACAGCTTGAAGTTGACCCAGGTGTCCGTGGAGAACTGGTACGCCACGTAGAGGTTCAGCACCCCCATCACGGCGAAGAACGCGGCCCAGGCGGCGTTGAGCTTGCCCCACATCGGCTCGGGCAGCGTCACCTGCTTGCCCATCATCGCGCGGATCAGGTTCTTGCGCCAGCCGATGACCGACGCCACCAGCGTGACCGCGAACAGCCAGTACAGCACGGTCGGCTTCCACTTGATGAACGTTTCGTTGTGCAGCACGATCGTCGCGCCGCCAAAGACGCCGATGATCAGCAGGCTGACCCATTGCATCGGCTCCACCTTGCCGTGGCGCAAACGCACCCAGGCAATCTGCAGCACCGTCGCCACGATGGCCACGGCGGTGGCTTCATAGATGCCGAACAGCTTGAAGGCGACAAAAAACAGGATGACCGGGAACAGGTCGAACAGGAATTTCATGCGGACCAAATCAGGTTGGCGGCCAGGCGCGGTGGCCTGGCCGGGGGCGATCCGCGGGGCGGATCGGACGACGCGCCCGGTGTGCGGGTGGCGTCACCCGCGGTCGGCCGGATCGCGATCGTCGAATTTTAGCGCAGCCGAGTTGATGCAATAGCGCAGGCCGGTCGGCGCGGGGCCGTCCTCGAAGACATGGCCCAGATGGCTGCCGCATTCCTTGCAGCGGACTTCCACGCGGGTCATGCCGTGGCTATGGTCTACATGCTCGGCGATGACCTCGCCGTTGATCGGCCGGAAATAGCTCGGCCAGCCGCAGCCGGCATCGAACTTGGTGGCCGATTCGAACAGCGGCGTGCCGCAGCCCACGCAGTGGTAGATGCCCTGGTCCCAATGGTCCCAGTAGCGGCCGGTGAACGGGCGCTCGGTGGCCGCTTCGCGCGTCACGCGGTATTCGATGTCGGACAACTGGGCACGCCATTCGGCGTCGGTCTTGTTGGTGGTCATCTCGTTTCCTTTGGGGGCAGGCCGCGTGGGGCGCGGCTCAGGACGAACAACTGACTTCGAGCCCCGACGCCCAGTCGGGCGGCAGGGTGGCGTAGCGGGCCGCCTCGGGCTGCTCGTCGAACGGTTTCGACAGCACGGCCAGCAGACGGTCCGTTTCCGAAAAGTCCTTGTCGCGGGCGGCGCGGATCGCGGTTTCGGCCATATGGTTCCGGAGCACGTATTTCGGGTTGACCTGGCGCATTGCAACCCCGCGCGCCGCGTCGTCCGACTGTTCGGCCTGCAGGCGGGCGCGATATTCGGCGGCCCAGGCGTCCCAGGCGGCGCGATCCAGGAACAGGTCTCGCACTGGCGCGTCGCCGGAGGCGTCCTGGGACGCCACGCTGGCCAGATTGCGCCAGAACAGCGTGTAGTCGACGCGATTGGCGTGCATCACGCGGAACAGGTTGGTCATCAGCGTCTCGTCCTGGTCCTGACCGGTGCGCAGGCCCAGCTTGGCACGGTAATGGCGGAAGAACGCGGCGGCATAGCGGTCGCGGAACGGGTCCAGCGCCTCGCGGGCGGCTTCCACGGCCGCTTCCTTGGCGGCTTCGGCGTCGGGCGCGGCGGTATCGCGCCACAGCGGCAGCAGCGCCTGGGCCAGGCAATGCAGGTTCCAGAACGCGATCTGCGGCTGCTGGCTGTACGCGTAGCGGCCCTGCTGGTCGGAATGGTTGCAAATGTGGTTGGCGTCGAAGGCGTCCAGGAAGCCGAACGGACCGTAGTCGATCGTCAGGCCCAGGATCGACATATTGTCGGTGTTCATCACGCCGTGGCAGAAGCCAACCGCCTGCCAGTGGGCGACCATGTCGGCGGTGCGCAGCGACACCTCGCGCAGCAGGTCCTGGTACGGGCTGGCGGCCTCCCGGCAGGCCGGGTAGAAGCGGTCGATGACGAAATCGGCCAGTTGCTTCAGCGACGCGTGGTCCTCGCGCGCCGCGAAATGCTCGAAATGGCCAAAGCGGATGAAACTCGGCGCCAGCCGGGTGACCACGGCGGCGGTTTCCAGCGTCTCGCGCCGCACCGGCGCATCGGAGCCGACGATGGCCAGCGCGCGCGTGGTGGGCACGCCCAGCGCGTGCATGGCTTCGGAGCACAGGTATTCGCGGATCGACGACCGCAGCACCGCGCGGCCGTCGGCCATGCGCGAGTAGGGCGTCAGGCCGGCGCCCTTGAGCTGGATCTCCCACGGGCCGTCGGGCATCTGTGCCTCGGCCAGGCGGATCGCGCGGCCGTCGCCAAGCTGGCCGGCCCAGACGCCGAACTGGTGTCCCGAGTAGACCGTGGCCAGCGGATCGGCCCAGTCGGGCACGGCGTTGCCGATGAAGGTGTCCAGGAAGCGCGGGTCCTGTCTGGCGGCGGCCAGCCCCGGGGCATCCCAGCCCAGCAGGGCGGCGGCGGCCGGCGCAGCGCTGACCAGATAGGGCGAAGGCAGCGGCGTGGGCGCCAGCCGCGTGAAAAAGCGCTCGCCCAGCGCCGCCATGCCCGGGGCCGTGGCAAAGGGCACGGCGAACGGGATGCGCGGCGGGACGTCGGTGGAATCAGTAGGCATCGTATGCGCTGGCGTGGGGGCGGGTGGTGGCCGTTGAGCGGCCCGGTGCAATCGCTGGCCGGGGCGTGCGCCGGATGGCATTGCCGCGGGCCCCGTTCGGGTGCACATAGACGGCGTGCATGACGCTAGGGGAAAACGACATATTGAGACACATCAGGGCTCGCAGTATTGTACTTGCACCGGTTTTCCCCTGTCGGCCAAGGGTTGTCCGCTGCTCGTAGACCATTCAAAAAACGACGCATATGGTGGACATCAATCCCGTGCATGGCAGGGTACGCGTCTGGGTTGTGAGAGAGAGACCCCCCTTCGCGTCAGTCCACCAAAATCACCAACAAGTTTCTTCATTTTTGTCGATGCTTTTGCAGGGTGTGGGAAAGATCGGCCAAAAATAAGAACGGTTGTTCGTTTTCTTCCGAACCAAGGAGACCGTTTCATGGCATTGATGGGTCAAATGATGAGCGCGCCGCTGCTCATTTCCTCCATCATCAAGCACGCTGCGCGCTACTACGGCAGCACCGAAATCGTCTCGCGGCGAACAGAAGGAGATCTGCATCGCTACACCTACCGGGAATGCGAACTGCGCGCCCGCAAGGTGGCGCAGGCGCTGGAGGCTCTGGGCGTGCAGCAGGGCGACCGGGTGGGCACGCTGGCCTGGAACGGCTACCGCCACCTGGAGATCTACTACGGCGTCTCGGGCATGGGCGCGGTCTGCCACACGATCAATCCGCGCCTCTTTCCGGAGCAGATCGCCTACATCGTCAACCACGCCGAAGACCGCTATGTCTTCTTCGATGCCACGTTCCTGCCGCTGGTGGAGGGCGTGGCGCCGCACTGCCCGAACGTGAAGGGCTGGGTCATGATGTCCGACCGGGCCCACATGCCGGCCAGCCCGAAGGTGGAACTGCTCTGCTACGAGGACCTGATCGACGCCCAGGACGGCGCGTACACCTGGCCGGCGCTCGACGAGAACCAGGCGTCGAGCCTGTGCTACACGTCGGGCACCACGGGCAATCCCAAGGGCGCGCTGTACTCGCACCGGTCGACGGTGCTGCACTCGTATGCGTCGGCGCTGCCCGACGCGCTGGGCTGCTCGGCCAAGGACGTGATCCTGCCGGTGGTGCCGATGTTCCACGTCAACGCCTGGGGGCTGCCGTACTCGGTGCCGCTGGTGGGCGCCAAGCTGGTGTTTCCGGGCGCCAAGCTGGACGGCGCATCGCTCTATGAACTGTTCGAGCAGGAAGGCGTGACGTTCTCGGCCGGCGTGCCGACGGTCTGGCTGGGCCTGCTCCAGCACGTGCAGGCCAACAAGCTCAAGTTCTCCACGTTCCGCCGCACGGTGATCGGCGGATCGGCCGCGCCGCCGGCGATGATCCGCGCGCTGGAGGCGCTGGACGTGGAAGTGATCCACGCCTGGGGCATGACCGAGATGTCGCCGCTGGGCACGTCGTGCAAGCTGCTGGCGCGCCACAAGGATCTGCCCGAGGACGCCCGGCACAAGATCCTGGAAAAGCAGGGCCGCGTGATCTACGGCGTCGACATGAAGATCGTGGACGGCGAGGGCCAGGAACTGCCGTGGGACGGCAAGGCGTTCGGCGACCTGCTCGTGCGCGGCCCGTGGGTCATCGACCGCTACTACCGCAACGACAACGATCCGCTCGTGGATGGCTGGTTCCCGACCGGCGACGTGGCCACCATCGACGACGAGGGCTACATGCAGATCACGGACCGCAGCAAGGACGTGATCAAGTCCGGCGGCGAGTGGATTTCGTCGATCGACGTCGAGAACGTGGCCGCCGCGCACCCGGCCGTGCACATGGCCGCCTGCATCTCGGCCTATCACCCGAAGTGGGACGAGCGCCCGCTGCTGGTGGTGGTCCGGCGCCCCAACATGGAGGTCACGCGCGAGGAACTGCTGGCCTTCTTCGAAGGCAAGGTCGCCAAGTGGTGGATTCCGGACGACGTGGCGTTCGTCACCGAGATTCCGCTGACGGCCACCGGCAAGATGCAGAAGCTGAAGCTGCGCGAGCAGTTCAAGGACTACAAGCTGCCCTCCGCCTGAGGCGGCGCGCCGCCGGGCCGGATGGTCCGGTCAGGCGGCAGGCATTTGCGGTGCCCCACCGGGGCAAGCGCAGACGCGGCCGCCCGCGCGAGGAGGGCGCGGGCGGCCGCCAATCGCCAACGACAACAAAGTGAAGGAGACAGGTATGACGACGTTGCGTCCGCTGGTAAGAAGTGTGGCTGCGGTGGTTGCACTGGGTTCGGCGCTGGCTTCGGGCATGGCGGCCGCCGAAACGGTGAAGATCGCCTTCATCGATCCGTTGTCGGGGCTGATGGCCCCCGTGGGGCAGAACCAGCTCAAGAGCTGGCAGTACGTGGCCGACGTGGCGAACCAGAAAGGCTGGGGCGGCGCGCACAAGTTCGAGGTGGTGGGCTTCGACAACAAGCTGAGCCCGCAGGAAAGCCTGACCATCCTCAAGCAGGTGGTGGACCAGAACATCCGCTACATCGTGCAGGGCAACGGGTCGTCGGTGGGCCTGGCGCTGGAAGACGCGGTGGCCAAGCACAACGAGCGCAACCCGGGCAAGGAAATCGTCTACCTGAACTACGCGGCGGTAGACCCGGACATGACCAACAGCAAATGCAGCTACTGGCATTTCCGGCTGGACGCCAACTCGGACATGAAGATGGAGGCCCTGACCACGTTCCTGGCCAAGGACCCGAACGTCAAGAAGGTCTACCTGATCAACCAGAACTACTCGTTCGGCCACCAGGTGGCCCGCGCCGCCAAGGACTACCTGAAGCGCAAGCGGCCTGACATCCAGATCGTCGGCGAGGACCTGCACCCGCTGGCCCAGGTCAAGGACTTTGCGCCGTACGCCGCCAAGATCAAGGCGTCGGGCGCCGACACGGTCATCACCGGCAACTGGGGCAGCGACCTGGCGCTGTTGATCAAGGCGGGCAAGGACGCCAGCCTGCCGGTCAACTACTACACCTACTATGCCGCCACCACCGGCGTGCCGACGGCAATGGGCGCGGCCGGCGCCGAGCGCGTCAAGTACGTGGGGTACTACAACCCGAACAACCAGACGTTCCGCGGCGCGGACATCGTGGAGGGCTACAAGAAGAAGTACAACGACGATTTCTACGTGATGGCGTCGTACACGGGCATCGCCATGCTGGCCAAGGCGTTCAAGGACAGCGGCTCCACCGATCCGGTCAAGGTGGCCAAGGCCATGGAAGGCATCAAGGTGGAAAGCATGAACGGCACCGTGGAGATGCGCAACACGGACCACCAGGCCCAGCAGCCGCTGGTGGTGGCCACCTGGACCAAGGTCAACGGCAAGGACATCAAGTTCGACCAGGAAAACACCGGCTATGGCTGGAAGACCGAGGCGGCGCTCGACCAGTTCGTGGCGGCGCAGCCCACCTCGTGCCAGATGAAGCGTCCGGGCAGCGGCGGCTGATACCGGGGCCACGACGTGGGATGGGGTTCCCCGTGACGCGGGAACCCCCGACAATATGGCTTTTGCCGGGTTGCGTTCCAGCTCCGGGAACCGCCCTGAGGGACTTGCCGTGGAATTCTTCGTCATCTCGCTACTGAACGGCATCAGCTATGGCCTGTTGCTGTTCATGCTGTCATCGGGGCTCACGCTGATCTTCAGCATGATGGGCGTGCTCAATTTCGCGCACGCCAGCTTCTACATGCTGGGCGCCTACTTTGCCTACACGCTGGCCACCAAGCTGGGCTTCTGGCCCGCGCTGATCCTGGCGCCGCTGCTGGTGGCGGGCGCCGGCGCGCTGGTGGAGCGGTTCGGACTGCGCACCGTCCACAAATACGGCCACGTGGCCGAGCTACTGTTCACGTTCGGGCTGGCCTACCTGATCGAGGAAGGCGTCAAGCTGGTCTGGGGCCTGGCCGCCGTGCCATACCGCATCCCGGCCGAGCTCGACGGGCCGCTGTTCACGGTCTTCACCTCGTCCTTCCCGAAATACCGCGCCTTCATGATGCTCGTGTCGCTGGGCATGCTGGTGGCGATCTACCTGGTCCTCACGCGCACGCGCATCGGGCTGGTGATCCAGGCCGCGCTGACCCATCCGGAGATGGTGGAGGCGCTGGGCCACAACGTGCCGCGCGTGTTCATGCTGGTGTTCGGCGGCGGGGCGGCGCTGGCGGGGCTGGCCGGCGTGATCGGCGGCAACGCGTTCGTGACCGAGCCGTCGATGGCGGCGGCCGTTGGGTCCATCGTCTTCGTGGTGGCGGTGGTCGGCGGCATGGGGTCGCTGGTCGGCGCGTTCATCGCGTCGATCCTGATCGGGGTGCTGCAGACCTTCGCGGTAACCATCGACGCGTCGCTGGCCGGGCTGTTCGGCAGCTTCGGCTGGCCGGTCACAGACGCCACGCCGCTCAGTTCGGTATGGAAGCTGACCGTGGCGCAGGTGGCGCCCGTGCTGCCGTACCTGCTGCTCGTGGTGATGCTGATATTCCGCCCGCGCGGGCTCATGGGTACCCGGGAGAGCTGAGCGATGGAGTCCACGACGATGCAACAACGCTCCGAGCCCGTGGTCACGGGACGCACGCTGCGCTACCGCCCGCTGAACCTGGCGCGCTGGGTGATCTGGACGGCCACCGCGCTGCTGATGTTGGTCATGCCGCTGATCTTCACCGGCGGGTTTGCGGTCACGCTGATGTCCCAGATGGGCATCATGATCATCTTCGCGCTGTCGTACAACATGCTGCTGGGCCAGACCGGCATGCTCTCGTTCGGGCATGCGGTCTATTCCGGCCTGGGCGCGTTCATCGCCGTGCACGTGCTGAACATGGTCGGCGCGGGCAAGGTTTGGCTGCCCGTGTCGATGCTGCCGCTGGTGGGCGGGCTGGCCGGCGCGTTCTTCGGCGTGATCTTTGGCTACGTGACGACCAAGAAGTCCGGCACGACGTTTGCCATGATCACGATGGGCATCGGCGAGATGGTGTTCGCCAGCTCGCTCATGTTCCCGGACTTCTTCGGCGGCGAGGGCGGTATTTCGACCAACCGCGTGGTCGGCGACCCGTTCCTGGGCATCACCTTCGGCCCCGGCCGGCAGGTGTACTACCTGATCGCCATCTGGTGCTTCCTGTCGATGGTGGCGATGTACGCGTGGACGCAGACGCCGCTCGGCCGCATTGCCAACGCCGTGCGCGACAACCCCGAGCGCGTGGAATTCATCGGCTACAACACCCAGCGCGTGCGTTACCTGGTGCTGATCCTGTCCGCGTTCTTCGCCGGCATTGCCGGGGCGCTGTCGGCCATCAACTTCGAGATCGTGTCGGCCGAGAACGTCAGCGCGGTGCGCTCGGGCGGCGTGCTGCTGGCCGCGTTCATCGGCGGGGCGGGCGTGTTCTTCGGCCCGGTCATCGGCGCCATCGTGTTCACGCTGTTCGCCGTGGCGCTGTCGGACCTGACCAAGGCGTGGCTGCTGTACCTGGGCCTGTTCTTCGTGATGATGGTGATGTTCGTGCCCGGCGGCATCGCAAGCCTGCTGCTGATGCAGTTGCCGCTGGTGGCCCGCAAGCAGTTTGGCCGCATGCTGCCGTCGTACGCGCAGGCCGGCGTCGCGGGGCTGGTGCTGCTGGCGGCCGCCATCCTGACCGTCGAGATGGTCTACAAGGTCCAGGTGGACAGCGCCAACGGCACGGCGATGTCGCTGCTGGGCATCGGTTTCGACGCGGGCACGCTGGCGCCGTGGATCGTGGCGGCCGTGCTGTGGGCGGTGGGCTTCGTGGCGTGGCGCTGGACGGGCGGCAAGGTGCGGGCCGAGCTGGACGCCATCCAGGCCGAAACGGGGAGGGCATGACCATGGTCGCACTGGAACTTTCCGACGTCCGCAAGAAATTTGGCCAGACCGAGATCATCCGCGGCGTCACGCTGTCCATCGGCAAGGGCGAGCGCCACGCGCTGATCGGGCCGAATGGCGCGGGCAAGTCCACCACGTTCAACCTGATCTCCGGGCGGTTTTCGCCCACGTCGGGCACCGTGAAGCTGAACGGGCAGAGCATCGCCGGCCTGCGGCCGTTCGAGATCAACCGGATGGGGCTGTCGCGCAGCTTCCAGATCACGAATATCTTCCACCGGCTGTCGGTGTTCGAGAACCTGCGCTGCGCGGTGCTCTGGGCGCTGGGCTACAAGTATTCGTTCTGGCACCGGCTGTCGGCACTGCGCGACGCGAAGGAGCGCGCCGAGGAGGTGCTGGAGCTGATCGGCATGCAGCATCGCCGCAACACCCAGGCCGGCTTGCTGACCTACGCCGAGCAACGCGCGCTGGAGATCGGCATCACCATCGCCGGCGGCGCCGACGTGATCCTGCTGGACGAGCCCACCGCCGGCATGAGCAGGTCTGAATCTGACCATGCGGTCGAACTGATCCGCAAGGTCACGGCCGGCAAGACGCTGGTGATGGTGGAGCACGACATGAGCGTGGTCTTCGGGCTGGCGGACCGGATTTCGGTGCTGGTCTACGGCGAGGTCATCGCCACGGACACGCCCGAGGCCATCCGCAACAACCGCCGCGTCAAGGAAGCCTACCTGGGCACCACGCTCGACGAACACGCCGAAGAAGGAGCGCTTGGATGAGCCAGCCCATGCTCGAAGTCACCGGCCTGCATGCCTACTACGGCAAAAGCCACATCCTGCACGGCGTGGACGCCCACATCGACGACGGCGAGATCGTCGCGCTGCTGGGCCGCAATGGCGTGGGCCGCTCGACCATGGCCAAGGCCATCCTCGGCATGGTCCGCGCCGAGGGGTCGGTCCGCTTTCGCGGCCAGGAGATTCTGGGCCGCCGCACGTTCGAGATCGCGCACGCCGGCATCGGCTACGTGCCCGAGAACCGCGACATCTTCCCCACGCTGACCGTGCGCCAGAACCTGCTGCTCGGCGAGAAACGCAACCCGCGCCAGCAGACGCCGCGCTGGAGCGTGGACGACATGTTCCGCATGTTCCCGCGCCTCAAGGAACGCGAGAATACGTCGGCCGGCGTACTGTCCGGCGGCGAACAGCAGATGCTGACGCTGTGCCGCACCCTGATGGGCGACCCCGACCTGATCCTGATCGACGAACCCACCGAGGGCCTGGCGCCGATGATCGTCACACTGGTCGGGGATTTCCTGAAAACGCTCAAGGAGCGCGGCGTCTCGGTGCTGCTGATCGAACAGAAACTCGCCATCGCGCTGGATATCTCGCAGCGCGTCTACGTGATGGGACACGGCCACATCGTGTTCGAAGGCACCCCGCGCGACCTGAAGGCCAACGCGCAGGTCAGGAAGGAGTGGCTGGAGGTGTAGGGCGGGGATGGCCACGTTGCTGACGATCAAGGGGGCGTCGGTGGCCGCGGCGATCACACTGCCTGCTACCCCTTCCTCTCAATATCGAACGGCATGTCTTCATAGGCGACAACCCGCGACTTCCGCACCAGCCGATAGCCGAGCCACAACGCCAGGAACACCGGCACGCCGATATAGGTGGCGACGATTTCCTGCCAGCGGCCCGGGATGTCGGTGAAGGCCTGGTAGTTCTGGCCGCCCACGATGGCCAGGCACAGGACGCCGGCAAAGATCGGGCCGAACGGGTAGAGCGGGGAGCGGTAGGCCAGGTCGGTGACCTGGTAGCCCTGGGCGATCAGGCCCTTGCGGAAGCGGTAGTGGCTGACCGCGATGCCGAACCATGCGAAGAAGCCGGTCATGGCGGAGGTGTTGAGCAGCCACAGGTACAGCGCCTTGTCGCCGAACAGCGAACTGAAGAAGCAGAGCGCCCCGACGGCCGTGGTGGCCAGCAGCGCGTTGAACGGCACGCCGTTGTTGGTCAGCCGGGCGAAGGCCCGGGGTGCGCGGCCGCTGACGGCCAAGCCGTACAGGATGCGCGTCGAGACGTACATGCTCGATGTGCCGGCCGACAGCAGGGCGGTCAGGATCACCGCGTTCATGACGCCGGCCGCGAGCGCCAGGCCGGCGTGGCGGAACACCAGCGCGAACGGGCTGACGCCCACGTCGGTCACGTCGTTACGCAGCAGGCTCGGGTCGGTGTAGGGAATCAGCACGCCGATGATCAGGATCGCCAGCACGTAGAACAGCAGGATGCGCCAGAACGTCTGGCGGATGGCGCGCGGGATGGTGCGCGACGGATCGTCGGCCTCGCCGGCCGCCACGCCCACCGTTTCCGTGCCGAGGAACGAGAAGCCCGCGATCATCGCCACCATGAACATGCCGGGCAGGCCGCCCACGAACGGCGCCTCGCCGATGGTGAAGTTGTGCCAGCCCGACTGTGGCCCGCCCTGCAGGATGCCGAAGATCATCAGCACGCCGACGATCAGGAACACCGTGACGGTCACGATCTTGATTAGCGCGAACCAGTACTCCGCCTCGCCGAACCCGCGCACCGAGAAGGCGTTGAGCGCGAACATCAGCGCCAGGAAGCCCGCGCTCCAATAGATGCCTGGCACGTCCGGGAACCAGTACTGCATGACCAGTTGCGCGGCCGTCAGCTCCACGGCGATGGTCACGGCCAGGCTGAACCAGTAGTTCCAGCCCAGCGCGAAGCCGAATCCTTCCTCCACGTACAACGCGCTGTAGGTAACGAACGATCCCGCCACCGGCATGTGGACGGCCAGCTCGCCCAGGCTCGTCATCAGGCAGTAGACCATCAGCCCGATCAGGCAGTAGGCCAGCAGCGCGCCGCCCGGGCCGGACTGGGCGATGGACGCGCCTGAGGCCACGAACAGCCCGGTGCCAATGGCGCCGCCCAGGGCGATCATCGTCAGATGGCGCGCCTTGAGCTTGCGGTGCAGGTCGTCGTGCTCGACGACCGGATGCTGGTGTGTGTCGGAAGTAGGGTCGGAAGACATCAGGGTCGCTGGGTCGTCAGGCGCGCGGCATTGCACGTTGGCTTTCTGAGCCAGGGCAGGCGCGCATCCGGAAAAACGAAAGGCGCGAGTTTACCGGCTCTCGCCGCCCACGATTGGAGGTCGGCGTCAAATAATCGAGTCGTGCTTCGTCGCACCGCGCTGCAAGTGCCTCTTTCTCCATAATCGGCGTCTTCGAACGCCGCGCTCTACGGGTTCCCCCTGAGGGTTTCGGGGTGCCTGCAGGCTCAACATGAACGGCGGAAAACTGCGACATGAAGGCCGCGCATGACGCGCTTTCCATCGCAGAAAATTGAAATTGAACGACCGTGCTATTTTGTGTATGCTTGTTCCGCTCTCCAGCCCCCGGGGCTTGTGGCACAAGGGATTGCGGGCCCGGCCGGGCCGGCGCCGATAGTCCTGGCGGTACCCATAGCAAGAACTCCATTCGAGAATTCGAATCCCGAGACAACCCATGAGCCCCTAGGAAGAACGAAGGGCTCCCAGCTACCAAAGGAACGCGTATGACAGCGCAGTATCAGGTACAGGACGGCGTAGCCGTTATCACGCTCGACAATCCCCCCGTCAACGGGCTCGGTCACAGCACCCGCCTGGGCATCGTCGAAGGCTTGACCCGTGCGCTGGACGATGCCGCCGTCAAGGCCGTCGTCATTACCGGTGCCGGCAAGGCGTTCTCGGGCGGCGCCGACATCCGCGAATTCAACACCCCCAAGGCCACGCAGGAGCCGACGCTGCATTCGGTGATCCGCGCGCTGGAAGCGTCGACCAAGCCGGTCGTGGCCGCGATCCACTCGGTCGCCATGGGCGGCGGGCTGGAACTGGCGCTGGGCTGCAACTACCGCGTGGCCGCCAAGGGCGCCCAGATCGCGCTGCCCGAAGTCAAGCTGGGCCTGCTGCCGGGCGCCGGTGGCACGCAGCGCCTGCCGCGCCTGATCGGCCTGGAGCACGCGCTGAACATGATCGTGTCCGGCACCGCCATTCCCTCGGAAAAGTTTGCTGGTTCGAAGCTGTTCGACGAGATCGTCGATGGCGACGTGCTGCCGGCCGCCGTCAAGTTCGCGCAGAACGTGGCCGCGGCCCCCGGCCCGTACCCGAAGGTGCGCGACCTGAAGGTGCGCCACGAGAACGCCGAGGGCTTCCTGGCCTTCGCCAAGAACACCGTGGCCGCCGTGGCCAAGAACTTCCCGGCCCCGTCGAAGTGCGTGGAAGCCGTGGCCGCATCGCTCAAGCCGTTCGAGCAGGGCCTGAAGGAAGAGCGCGAAGGGTTCATGTACCTGGTCGGCACGCCGGAATCGCGCGCGCTGCGTCATGCGTTCTTCGGCGAGCGCGCCGCCAGCAAGATCCCGGACGTCCCCGGCGACACGCCGGTGCGCAAGGTCGAGAAGCTGGCCGTGATCGGCGCCGGCACGATGGGCGGCGGCATCACCATGAACTTCCTGAACGCCGGCATCCCCGTGACGATGCTGGAAACCAAGCAGGAAGCGCTGGACCGCGGCGTGGCCACGATCCGCAAGAACTACGAGAACAGCGCCAAGAAGGGCAAGCTGACGCAGGAAAAGGTCGAGCAGCGCATGGGCCTGCTGACCACCACGCTGTCCTATGACGACATCAAGGACGCCGACATGGTCATCGAGGCCGTGTTCGAGGAAATGGGCGTCAAGGAAATCGTCTTCAAGAAACTGGACGAAGTGATGAAGGACGGCGCCATCCTGGCGTCGAACACGTCGACGCTGGACGTCAACAAGATCGCGTCGTTCACCAAGCGTCCGCAGGACGTGGTGGGCATGCACTTCTTCAGCCCGGCCAACGTGATGAAGCTGCTGGAAGTGGTGCGCGGCGACAAGACCGGCAAGGACGTGCTGGCCACCGTGATGCAGATCGCCAAGAAGATCCGCAAGACGGCCGTGGTGTCGGGCGTCTGCGACGGCTTCATCGGCAACCGCATGATCGAGCAGTACAGCCGCCAGGCCGGCTACCTGCTGGACGAAGGCGCGCTGCCCGAGCAGGTGGACAAGGCCATCGAGAAGTTCGGCTTTGCCATGGGCCCGTTTCGCATGGGCGACCTGGCCGGCAACGACATCGGCTGGGCCATCCGCAAGCGCCGCGCCGTGGACAAGCCGGACATCCAGTACTCGAAGACCGCCGACAAGCTCTGCGAACTGGGCCGCTTTGGCCAGAAGACCGGCGCGGGCTGGTACGACTACAAGGCGGGCGACCGCAAGCCGTACCCGAACCAGCAGGTCAACGAGATGATCGTCGAGCATTCGAAGGAACTCGGTATCACGCGCCGCAAGATCTCCGACGAGGAAATCGTCGAGCGCCTGGTGTTCGCGCTGGTCAACGAGGGCGCCAAGATCCTGGAAGAGGGCATTGCCTCGAAGGCGTCGGACATCGACATGGTCTACCTGACCGGCTACGGCTTCCCGCTGTTCCGCGGCGGCCCGATGCTGTACGCGGACCAGGTGGGCCTGTTCAACGTCGCCCAGTCGATGAAGCGCTATGCCAAGGGCTACCACGGCGAAGCCTGGACCGTGGCGCCGCTGCTGCAGAAGCTGGCCGACGAAGGCAAGGGCTTCAACGGCTGACCGGCCCGGACGGAAACGGACAGGGAGACCGCAACCATGGCCTACGGCGCGCAGGACTGCCTGCTGGTGATCGACGTGCAGAACGACTTCATGCCCGGGGGCGCGCTGGCCGTGCCGCAGGGCGACGAGGTGGTGCCCGTCATCAACCGGCTGGCGCGGGCGTTCGAGCATGTGGTGCTGACGCAGGACTGGCATCCGGCCGGCCACGCGTCGTTTGCCACGTCGCACGCCGGCCACGCGCCGTTCCAGACCACCAGGCTTGCCTATGGCGAGCAGGTGCTGTGGCCCGACCACTGCGTGCAGGACACGCCGGGCGCGGCGCTGCATGCCGGGCTCGACGTGCCGCATGCGCGGCTGGTGATCCGCAAGGGCCACCAGGCTGGCGTGGACAGCTACAGCGCCTTCCTGGAAGCGGACCGCGCCACGCGCACCGGCCTGGCCGGCTACCTGCGCGAGCAGGGCGTGCGGCGCGTGGTCTGTGTGGGCCTGGCGACCGACTACTGCGTGGCCTGGAGTGCGCTCGATGCGCGCGCCGCCGGCTTCGAGGCGGTGGTCGTCGAGGATGCGTGCCGTGCCATCGACCTCGACGGGTCGCTGGCACGGGCGTGGCAGGACCTGGCCCGGGCCGGCGTCCAGCGCACGACGTCGCAGGCGTTGCTCGTCAGCACCAGCGGCCCGCACAACCCGTGGCTGCCCGAATCCTGATCCGCGACCCGTCCGCCCCGAGCGCTACCCAACACACCGAACATTCCTCCGCGGCAGGCGGAGACACCAAGATACCGAGGAGCAACACATGAACGAGGCAGTCATCGTATCCACGGCCCGCACCGGGCTGGCCAAGAGCTGGAAGGGCGCTTTCAACATGACCCATGGCGCCACGCTGGGCGGCCATGCGGTGCAGCATGCCATCGCGCGCGCCAAGATCGAGGCCGGCGAAGTGGAAGACGTGCTGATGGGCTGTGCCAACCCCGAAGGCGCCACCGGCGCCAACATCGCGCGCCAGATTGCCCTGCGCGCCGGCTGCCCGGTCACCGTGCCGGGTGCCACCGTCAACCGCTTCTGCTCGTCGGGCCTGCAGACCATCGCCATGGCCGCGCAGCGCGTGATTGCCGATGAAGGCGACATCTTCGTGGCGGGCGGCGTGGAGTCCATCTCGTGCGTCCAGCAGGAGATGAACCGCCACATGATCCAGGAAAGCTGGCTCAACAAGAACAAGCCGGAAATCTACTGGAGCATGCTGCAGACCGCCGAGAACGTGGCCAAGCGCTACAACATCTCGAAGGAGCGCCAGGACGAGTACGGCGTGCAGAGCCAGTTGCGCGCGGCCGCCGCCCTGGAAGCCGGCAAGTTCAAGGACGAGATCGTGCCGATGACGGTGCTCGCCGGCGTCGCCGACAAGGCCACCGGCCAGTTGATGACCAGGGAAGTGACGATCGACGCCGACGAGGGCATTCGCGCCGACACCACGCTGGAAGGCGTGTCGAAGATCCGCACCGCCATGCCCGGCGGCGTGATCACGGCCGGCAATGCGTCGCAGTTCTCGGACGGCGCGTCGGCTGCCGTGGTCATGAACGCCCGCGTGGCGGCCGCCAAGGGCCTGCAGCCGCTGGGCGTGTTCCGCGGCTTTGCCGTGGCCGGCTGCGAGCCTGACGAAATGGGCATCGGCCCGGTGTTCGCGGTGCCCAAGCTGCTCAAGAAGACCGGCCTGAAGGTCGAGGACATCGGCCTGTGGGAGCTGAACGAGGCGTTTGCCGTGCAGGTGCTGTACTGCGCCGACAAGCTCGGCATCCCGATGGACCGCCTCAACGTCAACGGCGGCGCCATCGCGGTGGGCCACCCGTACGGCGTGTCGGGCGCTCGCCTGGTCGGCCACGCGCTGATCGAAGGCAAGCGCCGCGGCGTCAAGTACGTCGTGGTGACGATGTGCATCGGCGGCGGCCAGGGCGCTGCCGGGCTGTTCGAGGTGCTGTAAGGCGCGTCGTTCGGCCGATGTTTTCCCCTCTCCCTGTGGGAGAGGGGCCGGGGTAGAGGGTGGGGCGGCTCCATCACGCGACCTGTCGTGTCCTGAGCCGCTTGCCCTCTGCCCCAACCCCTCTCCCGCTCGCGCGAGAGGGGAGCAACAACCTTCCCCATCGACTTCCAGTCGTCTCAGCCCGGAGCCCCGCATTCCATGTCGCTGATTCTTTCCCGTCGTGATCTCAACTTCGTGCTGTACGAATGGCTCCAGGCCGAGACACTGACCCAGATTCCCCGCTTTGCCGACCATTCGCGCGAGACCTTCGACGCGGCGATGGATACCTGCGAGAAGATCGCCACGGACCTGTTCGCGCCGCACAACAAGAAGAGCGACGCCAACGAACCGCACTTCGATGGCGAGACGGTCACCATCATCCCCGAGGTCAAGGCCGCGCTGAAGGCGTTCTGCGAGGCCGGCCTGATGGCCGCCGGCCAGGATTACGCGTACGGCGGCATGCAACTGCCGGTCACGCTGGAGAAGGCGGCGTTCGCGTGGTTCAAGGCCGCCAACGTCGGCACGAGTTCGTACCCGTTCCTGACCATCGGCAACGCCAACCTGCTGCTGACGCACGGCACGCCGGCCCAGATCGACACGTTCGTGCGGCCGGAGCTGGAAGGGCGCTTCTTCGGCACGATGTGCCTGTCCGAGCCGCAGGCCGGATCGTCGCTGTCCGACGTGGCCACGCGCGCCGACTACGAGGGCGAATCGCCGCTGGGCCAGCAGTACCGGCTGCGCGGCAACAAGATGTGGATTTCCGCCGGCGAGCACGAACTGTCGGACAACATCGTCCACCTGGTGCTGGCCAAGATTCCGGGGCCGGACGGCAAGCTGATCCCCGGCGTCAAGGGCATCTCGCTGTTCATCGTCCCGAAGTACCTGGTCAACGAGGATGGCTCGCTGGGCGAGCATAACGACGTGGTGCTGGCCGGCCTGAACCACAAGATGGGCTATCGCGGCACCACCAACTGCCTGCTGAACTTTGGCGAAGGCATGAAGTACCGGCCCGGCGGCAAGGCCGGCGCCATCGGCTACCTGGTGGGCGAGCCGCACAAGGGCCTGGCCTGCATGTTCCACATGATGAACGAGGCGCGCATCGGCGTGGGCCTGGGCGCGGTGGCGCTGGGCTACACGGGCTACCTGCACGCGCTGGACTACGCTCGCAACCGTCCGCAGGGCCGGCCGGTGGGGCCGCAGGGCAAGGACCCCGCCAGCCCGCAGGTGAGGCTCGTCGAACATGCCGACGTGCGCCGCATGCTGCTGGCGCAGAAGAGCTACGTCGAAGGCGGCCTGGCGCTGAATCTGTACTGCGCGCGCCTGGTGGACGACGAACATGCCGCCCGCGCGGCCGGCCACGCGGCCACGCAGCGCGACCTGTCGCTGCTGCTGGACATCCTGACCCCGATCGCCAAGAGCTGGCCGTCGCAATGGTGCCTGGAGGCCAACAGCCTGGCGATCCAGGTGCACGGCGGCTACGGCTACACGCGCGAATACAACGTCGAGCAGTTCTACCGCGACAACCGCCTGAACCCGATCCACGAGGGCACGCACGGCATCCAGGGGCTGGACCTGCTGGGCCGCAAGGTCGTGATGCAGGACGGCGCGGCGTTCCAGTTGCTCGGTCAGCGCGTGCAGGCCACCTGCGCGCGCGCGGCCGGCAGCGGCGACGCCACGCTGGGCGAGCAGGCCGCCGCGCTGGGCAAGGCCGCCGCGCGGCTGGCCGAGGTCACGCGCACGCTGTGGGCGGCCGGCGATCCGAACGTGACGCTGGCCAATGCATCGGTCTATCTCGAAGCGTTCGGCCACGTGGTGGTGGCGTGGATCTGGCTCGAACAGGCCCTGGTGGCCCGGCAGGCGCTGGACGGCGCCGCGGGAGAGGAAGCCGACTTCTATCGCGGCAAGCTGGCCGCGGCGGCGTACTTCTTCCGGTTCGAGCTGCCGAAGGTCTACCCGCAGCTTGACCTGCTGGCGTCGCTGGATCGCACCACGCTCGACATGCAGGACAGCTGGTTCTGAGCCGCCAACCGCGCCGGAACGCTGACAAGTACACAAGTACCGAGTACACAAGGAGACATACATGAAGACCATCGGGCAACTGTTCGATCTGAAGGGCCGCACGGCGCTCATCACGGGCGGCTCGCGCGGACTGGGGCTGCAGATTGCCGAGGCGCTGGGCGAGCAGGGCGCGCGGCTGGTGCTGTCGGCGCGCAAGGCCGACGAGCTGGCTTCGGCCCAGGCGCACCTCAAGGCGCGCGGCATCGAGGCCGACTGGATTGCCGCCGACGCGGCGCGCGACGACGAGATCGCCCGCCTGGCCGACGCGGCGCTGGCCCGGCTTGGCCACGTCGACATCCTGGTCAACAACGCCGGCGCCACCTGGGGCGCACCGGCCGAGGACCACCCGGTGGAGGCGTGGGACAAGGTGATGAACCTGAACATCCGCGGGCTGTTCCTGCTGTCGCAGCGGATCGGCAAGCTGTCGATGATCCCGCGCCGCCACGGCCGCATCATCAACGTGGCGTCAATCGCCGGGCTGGCCGGCAACCCGCCGGGGACGATGGAGACCATCGCCTACAACACGTCCAAGGGCGCCGTGGTCAACTTCACGCGCACGCTGGCGGCCGAATGGGGCGAGCACAACATCACGGTCAACGCGCTGGCGCCGGGGTTCTTCCCGTCCAAGATGACCAAGGGCTCGCTGGAGCGGCTGGGCGTGGACAAGATGTGCGAAGGCGTGCCGCTGCGCCGGCTGGGCGACGACGAAGACCTGAAGGGCGCCGCGCTGCTGTTCGCGTCGGACGCCGGCAAGCACATCACGGGTCAGGTGCTGGCGGTGGATGGCGGGGTGAGCGCGGTCTAGTCCATCGGCGCATAATCACGCCACGCATTTCCACCCGCCCCCAACATGACCCAGCGCCCCCTCAACATTCCGTTCCTGGCCGATCTCGGCGTGCTCTGCAACTACATGGAGGGCGGCCGCAGCGAGATCGAGCTCGACCTGCAGCAGCGCCACCAGAATAGCTGGGACATGGCCCACGGCGGCGTCATCATGACGCTGCTGGACGTGGCCATGGCCATCGCCGGCCGTTCGGCCGACACCGACGGCCGCGGCGTGGTCACCATCGAGATGAAGACCAGCTTCATGGCGCCCGGGCGCGGCAAGCTGACCGCGCGCGGCCAGACCGTGCACCGGACGTCGACAATGGTGTTCTGCGAAGGCGAGATCGTCGACGCCGACGGCAAGATCGTGTCCAGGGCGTCCGGCACGTTCAAGTACATCAAGCGGATGCCGCCGAAACGGGACACCGGCGCGGCCGATTCCGGCGCCGACGGCTGATCCCGTCGCGCCAGCCATCCTCCTTTCACCCTCTATCCCCGAAGCGAAGGAAACGATCATGTCGAAGCAAACCTACAAGCGCATCGTCCTGGCCTCGCGCCCCACGGCGGCCGTCACGCCGGACAACTTCCGTCTGGAGGAAGTGCCCGTGCCGGAGCTGGCCGACGGCCAGGTGCTGGTGCGCAACCATTTCCTGTCCCTGGACCCGTACATGCGCGGCCGCATGAGCGAAGGCAAGTCGTACGCCGACCCGCAGCCGCTGGGCGAGGTGATGATCGGCGGCACCGTGGGCGAGGTCGTCGCCAGCAAGAACCCGAAGTGGAACGTTGGCGACAAGGTCGTCGGCATGTTCGGCTGGCAGGAAATGGGCATCACCGACGGCGGCGGCATGCAGAAGGTGGACACCACCCACATCCCGCTGTCGGCCTACCTGGGCTCGGTGGGCATGCCCGGCGTGACCGCCTGGTACGGCCTGAACAAGATCATCGGGCCGAAGGCGGGCGAGACCATCGTCGTCAGCGCCGCGTCGGGCGCGGTGGGCAGCGTGGTTGGCCAACTGGCCAAGCTGGCCGGCTGCCATGTGGTGGGCGTGGCCGGCGGCAAGGAAAAGTGCGACTACGTGACCGGCGAGCTGGGCTTTGACGCCTGCGTCGACTACAAGGCCGCCAAGGACGCCAAGGAACTCTACGCGATGGTCAAGGCCGTGACGCCGAACGGTATCGACGGCTATTTCGAGAACGTGGGCGGCGACATCCTGGACGTGGTGCTGGCCCGCCTGAACCCGTTCGCCCGCATCGCCGTCTGCGGCCTGATCGCCGGCTACGACGGCCAGGACATGCCGCTGCGCAACCCGCGCGCCATCCTGGTGTCGCGCTGCCGGATCGAGGGCTTCATCGTGTCCGAGCACATGGACGTCTGGCCGCAGGCGCTCAAGGAACTGGGCGGCTACGTGGCGCAGGGCAAGCTGAAGTTCCGCGAGAGCATCGCCGAGGGCCTGGCCAGCGCGCCGGAAGCCTTCATGGGCCTGCTCAAGGGCAAGAACTTCGGCAAGCAGCTCGTCAAGCTGGCCTGACCGGCGCCCCATCCCCACAAAAGCACAGGAGACCGCCCATGAACGCCCCGCAAACCGCTGTCGACAAGGACGAGATGGCCGCCGGCCTGTCCGAGGAGATCAAGGCCCGCTACCGCGTGCTGCCGCGCCCGCCCCGGTTCGACACGCCTGCGCAGGAGCGGCTGCACCGCAAGCAGCGGCTGGCGGCGGCGTTCCGGCTGTTCTCCAAATTCGGGTTCGACGAGGGCGTGGCCGGCCACATCACGGCCCGTGACCCCGAGTTCACGGACACGTTCTGGGTCAATCCGTTCGGCGTGCATTTCAGCCAGGTGAACGTGTCGAACCTGATCCGCTGCGACCACCATGGCAACGTGGTGGAGGGCGACTATCCGGTCAACGCGGCCGCCTTTGCCATCCACTCGCGCATCCACCAGACACGCGAGGACGCCGTGGCCGCCGCGCATTCGCACAGCACCTACGGGCGGGCGTGGTCCACGCTGGGCCGCAAGCTCGACCCGCTGACGCAGGATGTCTGCGCGTTCTACAACGACCATGCGCTGTACGATGACTTTGGCGGGGTGGTGGTGGAGCTGGACGAGGGCCAGCGCATTGCCAACGCGCTGGGGCCGAACAAGGCGGCCATCCTGCAGAACCACGGCCTGCTGACCGTGGGCAAGACCGTGGACGAGGCCGCGTGGTGGTTCATCACGATGGAGCGGTCGTGCCAGGTGCAGATCCTGGCCGAATCGGCGGCGGCGCGTACCGGCCAGGCGCCGAAGCTGATCAGCGACGCCGCGGCGCGCCAGTCGTACTCGATCGTCGGCACGGCCCAGGCCGGCTGGTTCCAGTTCCAGCCGCTCTACGCCCGCATCGTGAAAGAACAGCCGGATCTGCTCGATTAAGACGGGGTCGATCGACCTCGAACCGCTGGAAAGGCCAAGATGCCCGACATCATCCTTCATCAATACGCAACCTCGCCGTTCTCGGAGAAAGTCCGGCTCGTGCTGGGCGCCAAGGGCTTGTCCTGGTGCGCGGTGGAAATCCCGCCGATCATGCCCAAGCCCGACGTGACGGCGCTGACCGGCGGCTACCGCCGCACGCCGGTGATGCAGATCGGCGCCGACATCTACTGCGATACCGCGCTGATCTGCGCCGTACTGGACCGGATGGCGCCGAACCCGCCGCTGTATCCGGCCTTCCAGGCGGCCCAGTCGCGGATCATGGCCGCGTGGCTGGACAGCGCACTGTTCACGGCCGCTGTCACCTACGCCATGCAGCCGGCGGGCGTGCAGTCGATGCTGGCGCACCTGTCGCCGGCGCAGGTACAGGCGTTCATGGCCGACCGCAAGGCCATGCGCGGCGACACCAACGCGCTGCGCATGCCGCTGCCCGAGGCCGCCGCCATGCTGCACGAAACGCTCGGGTCGCTGCAGCAGCAGTTCGCGGCGGGCGTGCAGCACGTGGCCGGCCCGGAGCTGTCGATTGCCGATTTCTCGCTGTTCCACTGCCTCTGGTTCGTCCGCCGCGCCACGGCGCTGGCGGCGCTGCTGGACGGCTATCCGCTGGTCAAGACGTGGTACGCGCGCATGCAGGCGTACGGGCACGGCAAGCTGCGCGTGATCCCGTCCGAATCGGCGCTGGCCGACGCCTACGACCACGATCCGCTGCCGCATGACCCGACGATCATTCCCGGCGCCGGCTTTGCCGCCGGCGACGCGGTGACCGTCACGCCCACCGACTACGCCAAGGACCCCGTGTCCGGCCTGCTGCTGACGCTGACCGAGCACGTGGTGACGATCCGCCGCCAGGACGCCCGCGCCGGCGCCGTCAACGTCCATTTCCCGCGCCAGAACTACCACGTGCAGGCGGCCGGCTGACTGCCTGTGCGGTGAGCCAACGGTGTTTCCCCTCTCCCGCGTGCGGGAGAGGGGAGCAAAGACCAAAGACAACATCGAGGAGACACCCATGAAGCAATTCGAGAACAAGGTTGCCGTGATTACCGGCGGGGCGTCGGGATTCGGCAAGGAGTTTGCGCGGATGGGCGCGCAGATGGGCATGCGGCTGGTGCTGGCGGACGTCCAGGAAGACGCGCTAGACGCCACCGTGGCCGAGTTCAAGGGCCAGGGCGCCCAGGTCATCGGCCTGCGCACCGACGTGTCGAAGGCCGAAGAGGTACAGGCGCTGGCCGACGCGGCGATGACCGCGTTTGGCGAAGTCAACCTGGTGTTCAACAATGCCGGCGTCGGCGCGGGCGGCTTTGTCTGGGAAAACACCGAGAAGGACTGGGAATGGGTGCTCGGGGTCAACCTGTACGGGGTGATCCACGGCGTACGCATCTTCACGCCGCTGATGCTGGACGCCGCCAGGAAGGACCCGTCCTTCCAGGGCCACATCGTCAACACCGCGTCGATGGCCGGGCTGCTGAACCCGCCGGCGATGGGCGTCTACAACGTGTCCAAGCACGCCGTGGTCTCGCTGACCGAGACGCTGTATCACGACCTGGGGCTGGTCACCGAACAGGTGCGCTGTTCGGTACTGTGCCCGTACTTCGTGCCAACCGGCATCAGCCAGTCGCACCGCAACCGGCCCGCCGGGCTGGCCAACGAGGCGCCGCCCACGCGCTCGCAGATGGTGTCGCAGGCGTTGTCGGACAAGGCGGTCAGCTCGGGCAAGGTCACCGCCGCCGACGTGGCGCGGCTGACATTCGACGCCATCCGCGATGAAAGCTTCTATATTTATTCGCACCCGCAGGCCCTGGCGACGGTGCAGTCCCGCATGGAACACATCGTCCGCCAGCAGAACCCCGGCGATGCGTTTGGCGACAAGCCCGAGGTGCGCGCCGGCCTGGTGGCCGCGCTGCGCGGCTGACCTGGCCACATTCTTGCATCGTCGAACGGGAGACCAGTGATGGCAGAGATGGCCAGGGAGACCATGATGACCGCACCCGCCGTGATTCACCACCTGCAGTTCGCCAACCTGCCCAACGGCACGCGGCTGCATTACGGCAGCGCGGGCGAGCAGGGCAAGCCGCTGATCCTGTTCGTGCACGGCTTTCCGGAGTTCTGGTACGCCTGGGAGCGCCAGCTTGCCGATTTTGGCCAGACCCACTTCGCGGTGGCACCCGACCTGCGCGGCTTCAACCTGTCGAGCAAGCCGGCCAGCCCGGATGCCTACAAGCCGAAGCTGCTGGTCGAGGACCTGGTGCAGTTCATCCGCGTGCTCGGCTACGAACGCTGCGTGATCGTGGCGCACGACTGGGGCGGCGCCGTCTGCTGGAACCTGGCCGCGCAGCGGCCCGACCTGGTGGAGCGGCTGGTCATCATCAACTCGCCCCACCCGTACCTGTTCGCCCGCGCGCTGTCGGCCGACCCGGCGCAGCAGCAGGCGTCGGCCTACATGAACTGGCTGCGCAAGCCCGGCGCCGAGCAGGCGCTGGCCGCCAACGACTTTGCGCTGCTGGAAAAGATGCTGACTGGCGAAGCCGGCGCGCTGCCGGCCTGGTTCACCGGCGAGACGCGCAGCCGCTATCACGGCGCGTGGTCGGAGCCGGGCGACGACGGCTCGCATCCGCTGACCGGCGGCGTGAACTACTACCGGGCCACGCCGATGCACCCGCCGGCCCAGGGCGAGACCGCGCCGGACATTTCGCGGCTGGACCCGGCCATGTTCGTCGTGCGCGTTCCCACGCTCGTGATCTGGGGCGAGAACGACCGCGCGCTGCCCAAGACGCTGGTCGACGGGCTGGGCGACTTCGTGCCCGACTTGCGGCTGGAGCGCATTCCCGAAGGCACGCACTGGATCATCCACGAGCAACCCGAACGGGTGAACCTGCTGATCCGCAGCGCGCTGCCCTGATCGCTGCCAGCCCGGCCGACCGGGCGGGGCGGCTCAGGCCAGCCGCTGCCGGTAGAGCCGGTAGTTCTCGTCGTCGTAGCAGACGAACGTCACCTGCTCGATGCTGGGCGCGCGGGCCAGCGCCTCGCGCACGGCGCCGATGGCGATGTCCACCGCCCGCTCGCGCGGAAATCCATAGATGCCGGTGCTGATGTTCGGAAACGCCACGGTGCGCAGGTTGTGCTCCGCGGCCAGCCGGATGCTGTTGCGGTAGGCGCCGGCCAGCAGCGCGTCCTCGTTCTGGCTGCCGCCGTGCCAGACCGGCCCCACGGCATGAATCACGTACGGCGCGGGCAGCAGGCCGCCCGTGGTGATGACCGCCTCGCCGGCCGGGCAGCCGCCCTGCGCGTCGCGGATGGCCCGGCACGCGGCCATGATGGCCGGCCCGCCCGCGCCATGGATCGCGCCGTCCACGCCGCCGCCGCCCAGCAGCCCGCTGTTGGCGGCATTGACGATGGCATCGACCTCCATCCGCGTGATATCCCCGTGCACAACCTGCAAGTGTTCGCCTGTCATGGTGTCTCCTGGTTCGATGGGGCTGCCGGTGCCGCGGGCGTCATGCCCGGCGCGGCACCCCTCCAGCATAGGCGGCAAACGTGCCGCTGGCAGCATGGCCGGTGATCGCGCAAAAGGTGCAGCAAAGGCAATGTCGAGGGTTATTTCGGACTGCCGGGCGGGTCAAACGCTGGCAATATACGGAAATCGAACGACCGTTCACAATTCGAACCTCCGTCACCCGAACGCCCCCGGTCGGGGCCGGTCTACACTGACCGACCGCCCGACACCGCCTGTCACCATGTCCGCCCAGCCCGCCCCGTCCGTTCCCGGCCTGCCTGCCCAGCCGCTCGACCCCCAGGTCGCGCAGTTGCTGGAGCTGATTGCGCGCGCCAGGCGTCCGGCCATCCATACGATAGACCCGGCCGACGCCAAGATCGGCTACGAGAAAAGCGCGCCGATCCTGGATCTGTCGCCGGCCCCGGTGCACGGCGTGGAGGATTTCACGGTGCCGGCGCGCGACGGGTTTGCCATTCCGGTGCGGCTGTACGCGCCGCGCGAGGCCAGCTGGGCCGATCCGCTGCCACTGCTGGTCTATTTCCATGGCGGCGGTTTCACGGTCGGCAGCGTCAACTCGCACGATTCGCTGTGCCGCGTGTTCTGCAACGGCGCGGACTGCCTGGTGCTGTCGGTGGACTACCGGCTCGGCCCGGACTGGAAATTCCCGACCGCCGCCAACGATGCATTCGACGTGCTGCACTGGGTGTTCGCCGAAGCGGCCCGCCTGGGCGCCGACCCGGCGCGCATCGCCCTGGGCGGCGACAGCGCCGGCGGCACGCTGGCCGCGGCCTGCGCCATCGAGGCCCGCGATACCGGCCTGGCGCCGGTGCTGCAGATGCTGGTCTATCCGGGCACCAGCGCGCGGCAGGACACGCCCTCGCACCGCGCGCTGGCCGACGGCTACCTGCTGACGGCCGACATGATTCAGTGGTTCTTCGCGCAGTACCTGGACCGCGACGCCAGCCGCGACGACTGGCGCTTTGCGCCGCTCGATGGCGGCGGGCAGGGGGCCGACGTGCGCGGCGTCTGCCCGGCCTGGCTTGCCGTGGCCGGCTACGACCCGCTGCACGACGAGGGCGTGGCCTACGCGGCCAAGCTCCGGGCGGCGGGCGTTGCGGCAACGCTGGCCGACTATCCGACGATGATTCACGATTTCTTCAAGCTCGGGCGCTTCATCCACGCGGTGGCCGGCGCCCATGCCGACGCCGTGGCCGCCCTGCGCCAAGCCTTTGGGGCGGCGCCCGGGACGTAGCACGACGCATTCCGGCCCGACCCCCCACCAGAACCGGGGGCGGGCCAGCACCTGTTTCACGCTTTATCGAAGTCGCAACAGTGCATTTTTGCAGCAGAAGGAGACACTACTCATGCAACGCCGCCACTTCCTGGCCCAGGTGGGCCTGCTCGCCGCTTCGGCCGCTGTCGGACTGGCCGCCATGCCGGCCCACGCCCAGGCGGACAAGTTTCCGAACCGCCCGATCCGCCTCGTGATCGGCTACACCGCCGGCGGTTCCACCGACATCCCGTTCCGCGTGCTCGCGGAAAACGCCTCGAAGATCCTGGGCCAGCCCGTGATCGTCGAGAACAAGCCCGGCGCCGGCGGCGTGCTGCCCGCGCAGATGATGCAGTCCACCGCGCCGGACGGCTACACGCTGGCCCAGGTGGCCATGCCCGTCTACCGCCTGCCGTACACCACCAAGATCAACTGGGACCCGGTCAAGGACCTGAGCTACGTCATCAACCTGGCCGGCTACTCGTTCGGCCTGGTCGTGCCGGCCGATTCGCCGATCAAGACGATGCAGGAGTACATCGCCTACGCGAAGGCCAACCCGGGCAAGCTCACCTACGGCTCGCCGGGGTCGATGACCACGCTGCACCTGACCATGGAAGACCTGGCCATGCGCCAGGGCGTGCAGTTCTCGCACATTCCGTACAAGGGCAATTCGGAATCGATGCAGGCGCTGCTGGGCGGCCACGTGATGTCGGTGGCCGACACGCCGGCCTGGGCCCAGTACGTGGAGCAGGGCAAGCTGCGCCTGCTGTCGACGTGGGGCGACAAGCGCTCGGCCCGCTTCCCGAACGTGCCGACGCTCAAGGAACTGGGCATGGGCATCGTGCAGACGTCGCCGTTCGGCCTGGTGGCGCCCAAGGGCACGGACCCGGCCATCGTCAAGAAGCTGCATGACGCGTTCAAGCAGGCCATGGAGATGCCGAACTACCGCGAGTCGCTGGCCAAGTTCGACATGGAGCCGTACTACATGGGCAGCGCCCAGTACGCCGCGTTTGCCGCCGACACGGTCAAGCGCGAGCGGGCAATCATCGAGAAGCTGGGGCTGGCCAAGCCGCAGTAAGCCGCAATGAACCAGCGGGGCGTTCCACGGAGCGCCCCGTTTTGCTTTTGGGGGGCCGCATGGCAAAAGAGGATTTCCGCCACAGCATGCCGCTGCGCGTGCGCTGGGCCGAGGTGGACCCGCAGTCAATCGTCTTCAACGCCCACTACCTGACGTATTGCGACATCTGCGTGACCGAATACTGGCGCGCGGTGGGCATCCGCTATCCCGAGGACGTGCTGCACGCCCACGGCGTGGACATCTTCGTGGTCAAGTCGACGCTGGAATACCACGCGTCGGCCCGCTTCGACGACATGCTCGACATCCGCGGCCGCATGGCACGCCTGGGCCGCTCCAGCATGCTGTTCCGCGTGGAGATGTATCGCGGCGAGGAACACCTGATCACCGGCGAGATCGTCTATGTGTGCGCCGACCCGAAGACCCAGAAGTCGGCGGCGATCCCGGCACAGGTGCGGGAGACGATCGGGGCGTGGGAGGTGGTGAAGCCGGGGGGGTGATTGGATGGGCGTAGTTGGGGGTTGGGGCGCTGGCCCTCACCCCCAACCCCTCTCCCGCAAGCGGGAGAGGGGAGCACACCGAAGGCGGTCGTCAAGCTCGTGGTTGTCTCTGTAGTGGTCCAATTTCCTCAGACAGGTCGATAGGTGGAAAATCACGATCGACGAGGAAAGGACGACATGACAAAG